>JAGHVB010000076.1 GCA_018064525.1 Candidatus Treponema merdequi
GCAATGGATTATTCATATTTTCCTTATGGAAACAAATAAGCAGTACCTATCAGTTGAAGATATATCTATTAAATTAAATTGTACTCCACAATATACAAGAAAACTTATTAGAGATGGAAAAATTCCTGCAGAACAAGTTGGAAAAACCTGGGTTATAAATCCCGAAGTTTTAAATGATAATGAAACTTTATTTAAAATAAGTAAGGATATACCAGACCAAGTTCGCAAAAACTCAGATGTTCCAAATATTGTCGCATTGAGTTTTTTCTCTGGGGCAATGGGCTTGGATTACGGAATAGAAAAAGCTGGAATTCATCCTCTTTTGGCATCAGAAATTGAACCGAATGCAAGAAAAACAATTTTATTAAACCGACAAAATATTGGACTTATCGGTGATATAAATAATTACAGTGCAAAAGACATTAGAAAATTTGCAAATATTTCAGAAAATCAGGAAATTGATTTGGTTATAGGCGGACCTCCGTGTCAGGCTTTCAGTACTGCAGGACAAAGAAAAGGTTTCCAGGATAAACGCGGAAATGTTTTTCTAACTTTTATTGACAGAATACTTGAACTTCGTCCTAAATTTGCAGTAATTGAAAATGTAAGAGGAATTTTATCAGCTCCTTTTGAATGTGAAGAAATGGAAAAACGTTTTGGTTTTGCACCGAAAACACCAGAAGAAAAAAAAGGCGGAGCTTTACTTTATATTCTGAATAAATTAGAGGAAGGCGGTTATACCGTAACTTTTAATCTTTATAATGCAGCAAACTATGGCGCTCCACAAAAACGAGAACGCGTTGTATTTTTCTGTTCTCGGGATGGGGAAAAAGTACCATATTTACCACCAACAAATGATGAATTTGGAAACTTTGGATTGCCAAAATGGAGAACTGTAAGAGAAGTTATTTCTGACTTAAAAGAAGATGAACAAAAAGCAATGAAATTTCCAGAAAAGCGTTTGAAATATTTTAGAATGCTTAAAGCAGGACAATATTGGAAGCATTTGCCACAGGAAGTTCAATATGAGGCAATGGGCGAAAAACTTAAACTCGGTGGCGGAAAAACTGGATTTTTCCGCCGTGTAGGTTGGGATGAACCTTCTCCGACTCTTGTAACAGATCCAACAATGCCTGCTACAGATTTATGTCACCCGGACAAAGACAGGCCGCTTAGTATTCAAGAATATGCAAGAATTCAAGAATTTCCAGATGATTGGAAATTTTTTGGAGAAATAAAAGATATTTACAAGCAAATTGGAAATGCCGTTCCAATCAGCCTGGGATATGCAATTGGAAAGCAGGTTGTAAAACTTGTTTCTTCTCAAGAATTAGATTTACCACCTGTTAATTTTCCTTTTTCTCGTTACACATATACAGATGATGTTTCTATTAAAAAACTTATGCAAAAACGTTTGCATAAAAATGAAACTCAACCAGAACTAGAATTTGCATAAAAGAAAAAAGTCGTGAAAACTTGATTTTCACGACTTTTTTTATCCTAATTTCCTTTTCCAAGATTTATATTTTTCTTCAAATATTGTTCTACGAACTTTTTAAATCCTTCCTCTGAAAGATTCATTCCTTTCATTGGCTCTGGAACATTATTCCACATTGTTTCGCCACTTTTCGCTTCTGTTCGATACCATTTATGAATTGAAGTACCTTCTCTAATTTTACTGCTTGAAGAGTTTTCTGTATTACTTCTATTTTTTATCTGCAATTCAAACCAAACACCATTGTCAAATTTTATAAAGTCGATAGCTTTTACAAAATTTCCACAACACCAAGCCCAACCTTTTTCTCTTAAAACAGAATCCAAATATCTTTCCAAAAGTGCTCCAACAGCATTTTCAGAAGCCATTGATTCCAAATGAGTTATTTTTATTTCCTCTGTTTCTTGCTTTGTATGATTAAAAACAATTTCCATTATAAAACTTACCATTTCATCTGGTACAGTCTGAGGCAGTTTCGGAACTGTAGGAGAATGAAACCCATTAAAATACGAAACAGCCAATTGTTCTATTCCTTCTTTTGTTTTTACATCAGGAATATTATTTTTTGAACGAACTGAAAGATTTTCCGGGAATTGATTTAAATATTTTATAACTGTGATAAAAGCATTTCTCAAAGATTGTTCTATATCGTAGCAAGGATTAAGCTCATCAAGAACTTCATTACAAATTTTCTCTATATCCATTTTATACCTCATTTATAAATCGGCATATTTTTATGTTTCTTAACACAAGCGCCCCAGTGCGGGTGTCCGCCTAACAACTGGTTGTACCGCAGCGGGCTCGACCCGCTGTCGGCTACGAACCTTTGTTATGTGTTTTTATCTCATCACATCAGCTTTTTTTTGATGCTCTTTCATAATCGAATCCCAATATGACCAATAGCTTTCAGAATCATAATCTGTGCTTATGGGTATAAATTTATTACAAATTTCACGATACCTTTCCCCAAGTTCCTGATAAAAGGCAAAATCATAATTTGTTTTAAATCCATGCAAAGCACAATTATCTAAAGTAAAAACAATCTGCTTGTCTGAATCTTTTCTAAATGAAAATTTAAATGTTCCTGAATGCACACTCTTTTTATCAAGATGTGCATCTTTAACAATCGCGCCGTCTTCATCTTTCACTATTGGCCATTCACTAATAACAACTCTTGAAGGAATATTTATTTTTATTGTTTGCTTATCAAGTACTTTGTATTTGAATGAACAAATTTCTTCACCATATTTTAAAATTTTTGCTGAACCATCTGCATAAAATTTGAGTAATGCAAATTCATCATAATAAACTTGTATTTTCCACAAGTTATAAATAAGTGTCTTTTCAATTCCCCGCAGAGTGTTGATATTATCGTTCTCCTCCGGAAAATCTTTAGAAAGATAACCTCCAAAAACCCAGCCATATTCTGGTTCCATACCTTTCCACTCAGAAAACGGGAGCAGTATTTCAACCCAAGGCGCCGTTATACCATCAATTGTTTCTTCTTTTCCAATTGAAATAATTTTTACAGGTGAACAATGAGTTAATCCACAAATTCTATTTGATCTGAGTGATGGATTATCTCTGACGCGTAAGCCATCTTCAGAATTAACATACATTATATTATATACTTCGCCATTTTCATAAAATTGACTTTTATCAGCAAAGGTCGAAGCCAGTAAAACTGCAAAACTGAATAATATACAAATTATTTTTTTCATACTTTTTTTACCTCACCTAAAAAAGCGCCCCAGTGCGGGCGTCAACATAACATTGTTTTAAACCGCAGCGGGTTCGACCCGCTGTCGGCTACGAACCTTTGTTATGTGATATTTTACTTCAAATAACCACCATAGCACCAGCCCAAAGTACCTTTTTTTTATAGGCTTACCATCTCTATCCTTTGCATTAGTCTGAATTTCTACTTTTTACCCAGTTACTGTTTATACCATCAATATTTTCAGCTTTCCCAATTTCAAGGATTTTTACTTTTGTATCGGCAGACATCACAGTTATTACATTTGATGATGATGCTTCACCTGAACGTAGTTTCATGTTTACAGATGCGGTCATTACTTTATTTATACAAACATTAGTTGCGGAGCCTGACGGAGCAGCTGATGTTTTCTTAATTGTATTTCATCTCGTCGGCTTTTTTCTGGTGCGCCGCCATAATTGGATTCCAGTAGTCATGGTACTGCTGCTCGTAGCTTGTGTATTTTGCAGAGACACCAGATTTTATGAGTTCTTCGACAAGATTATCTTCCGTCAAATCTTTCCAGCCTGATTCTTTGTATCTGCAAGGAACACCGTGCCATCTCCAGTAATCATTAAAATAGATTTTATTCATCGCTGCAAAGTAATTCGTAAAATACAAGCTTGGCGAGTCGAAAAAGATATTTGCGTTAATAACTCCCAATCCGTCAACGCTTTCTTCACACTTCCATATCAAATGACAATCCGTATAGCACAAATCATAGGCATCTGTTTCAAAACCATAATCATCAATACTGGTGATGATAAATTTTACATTTTCAGTAGCAGAATATTTATCCAAATATACAAATTCATTCTTTGAATTGATAGTAATCTCGCCTCCCCACATATCATTAGGCTTCATTTTAAATACCAGAGCATTTTCTTTTAAATCAAGATACACTGTATGGTCATACCGTGTTCTTCCAGATGAGGTAAACAATGAATGAGTTTTAAAATAAAATTCCAGCTGTTCCTTCGTCTTAGGAACAGCAAATTTTTCCGACACTTCTTTCGATAAATATCCGCCGAATACCCAGCCGAACTCCGCTTCGTCGCCTTTCCATTCATATCGCGGAATCAAAATCTCCACCCAAGGTGCAGAGATTCCGTCAATTGTTTCTTCCCGCCCAATCGCTACGACTTTGACAGGAAGCCTGTGCTGAAGAGCGCAGAGTCTGTTCGACTTGAGCGAGGGCTTGTCTCGAACACGTAATCCGTCCACTGAATCAACATACATTGTATCGATTACTTTTCCATTTTCATAAAACCGGCTTTTGTCCGCAAATGTTGAAGTGATTAAAACTGTTAAACTGAATAATATACAAATTAATTTTTTCATTTTTTTCCCTTCCTAAAAAAGTGCCCCAGTGCGGGCGTCCACATAACATAATCTTAAACAGTTTGCGACTTGATCGCAAATCTGCTTTGAAGCTTTTGTTAGGCTGTAATATTTCATACAGATTTTACATGCCTTTTATACTTTTGGAAATAAAATCCGTATATTTTTAGAAGCAATGCTTCTGTTTCTCAAATCCTTAGCGACGAAAGTCGCGTACAACCGCTTCCTCGTCACCGCCCTAAAGTTCAATTCATTTTATAATCGGGCTTGACCCGATTATAAAATATTCCTTATCAATTCTCTTTGCTCTCATTTGGCTCCACCTCTTGCGGCATATTCCCATTCAGCTTCGGTGGGAAGGCGGTAGCCATCGGCATTCCAGTCGCAGTGGATTTCGGCGTCCTTTCCACCTTCGCCGAAGTAGACATCGTGCATTGTGTAGATGTCCACCCGCCTGTGCAAGTCTGAATCGTCAATAACATAGTAACACGGCGAAAGCCCTTCATCTCGACTCCGTGCGTTGCAGTAGAAAACTGCATCGTACCAGTTCACTGTTTCCACGGGGTATGAACCGCCTTCCTTGAATTCGCTGGTGTTCGCGTAGAACTGAGCGTATTCTTCCTGCGTTACCTCGTGGATACACATATAAAAGCTATCCACGCTCACTTTGTGCGCTGGGAAATAATATTCATTTATTAACCCCCTCTTACCTAGCGTTTCATCTTCCAGTATCTCATCGCTTCCCATGACAAACGAACCGCCTTGCACAAAAACAAAATCGTCCCCAACGGTTGTGTCTTTCGTTGCGTTTTTTACCACGCGGAAGCCGAAATCTGTTCCGAGTCCTGTATCTGTGCAAGCTCGGCGGAAAATGCTGTTGCAAAAAATAGCTCTGTCAATATAACTTCCGCCTCTTGCAACTCTGCAATCCCCAGAATCAGCACCGCGCGGATTTTTCTCAGGGCTTTCTTCGTAGTATTTTCCTTTGTACAAATCCCAGCACCATTCGCAGACATTGCCGCTCATATCGTACAGTCCGAGCGAGTTGGGAGCTTTTGTCATCACTTCGCGCGTTCTATCTCCGCTGTTTTTCTCGTACCAGGCAACGCTGTCGATGTCGTCACTTCCGCTGTAGGCAAACTCGCTTGCTTTTTTCTTTCCGTCCGCACTCGCCACGCTCAATACACAAAATGCCAAAATGCAGATGATGATTTTCTTTGTTTTCATTTTTCGCCCCATATACCACAAAAAAAGTGGCTCAGTGAGCCGTCAGCATAACAACTGGTTGTACCGCAGCGGGCTTGCCCCGCTGTCGGCTACGAACCTTTGTTATACGTTTTTTATTCTAACCAAGCGTTTATAAACTGCTTAGTAATCATAATTTTACCATATTCTGTAGTTGACGGATATGCATCACCAAAATCTAAGCATTTTCCAGAAGCATTAAATACTTTCTGTCCTTTTACCAGCAAATTGATATTTTTGGAAATTCCATTTGTATTTATTTCCATTATTAAAATGTACTTGTCTTCTGAATTATATACATCATTGGATATTAGTCTTACTTTTATCCCATTTTTCATTTCTATCCAGACATTTAATAAAATATTTTCCAAAAACAACTCCGCTTATTTACAAGATGTAGATTTTTCAATAAAACCGACTATATTTTTCATGAAGATTTTCTCTCGCCTGAAATAGTCTTCTTCTGAATCTGTGATTTGATTACAGGACTGTGAAATTAATTCTGCGTAATTTTCCGGGAGTTTTTTCAAACTGTGAGAATAATAAACAGCCCTGTCTTCTGCCGGCGAATAAAATCCATTTATATAGAACAAAGCCCTTACCCCTGCACGGATTGCCGTATTCAGATTTTCGTGCATCTGGATAAATGCCTCCCGGCGATACCAGCGGTCTTTCTTGTAATCAGAAATAAGATAATGAATATAGCCCAGCGCATTATTAAGATAATTTTTCAAATCTTCTTTTACAAGCTGATTTATTTTTTCAAGCTCATTTTTGTAGGAATTATTCGGATCGTACAAAATCTGAGATTCCAGTACCGAAAACTTTCTTGGTTCATCAAGCTGCAAAAACTTTTCGGTATCGATAAAATCTGTAAACAAAATTGCATAGCACACATGATCAACTTTTATACAATGATACGGAATCGGCGGATCATTGTCCGGTCCAAAAATATCTTCGGCAGCCACACAACTTCCTTTTTTACGCATAATGATTAAATCGACGTGCCCCCGATATTCATCATTTTCTTTTTTAAGAGGAAAAAAATCCGCCCGCGAAACACTCCCCGAAAGAAGAATCGTTTCAATCTCAGACTTATCAATTGAATTAATAAGTGCAAGAGTTTTATTTTTCATTTCCTGAATAAAATCTTTTTGCTGTTCGATAATTACTTCTTTTGTTTTCATTCTTTTTCCATTTCCAGCCCAGTGGCTGTACGTATAACATGCAGTTAAACAGTTTGCGGCTCGACCGCAAATCTGCTTTGAACTGCTTGTTATGTGTTTTTATTCTAATTTACCTTCACAATCAACAATATTTTTTTCACCATTAGTATATTCTATTATTAATTGAAGATTAACTTTATCAAATTGTATTGATTGTAAAACTTTATTTTCATCATCAATATATTCTTCAATTTCTGGATAATAATATTCAATTTTTTCTTCATGATTATAAGCTTTTTGCAAATCACCTTTATAAATTTTTACAATACGAACTTTTTCGCGAAATCCTGAAGTTTCTACTACTATTGTATAATAAGAATTTTTTACTTCGACAACATCTATTAATTCATACTGATCTAATGACCAATCATTACTTGCCGGAAGAAAGAAATATTTTTTTACCCAAACTAAATTATTATTTATGTAAATTTTTTCTATACTTCTATCCATCTTAAATCTATATGATGAATCACTTTTTTTACCAGCGTGTCTTATTTTAATATAACATTCTGAATTATTTCCCTTTAGATCAACAACAACATAATTTTTTTTACTGTAGGAAAAATCTATTTCCACTTTACTATACTGTTCATTGATATTTGTAACATATGTTTTCAAAAAATATATTTCATCTTTACTAACACAGGAAGAAAACATTAATACTATAAAAATACATAAATATATAAATACTTTTTTCACTTTTACCTTCGTGCACCAGTGGTGCATCCACATAACATTGTTTTAAACCGCAGCGGCCACCGTGCCGCTGTCGGCTTTGAAAACTGTGTTATGCTATCTGTTTACAATTAGGAATTTTTTCCAAATCTTTTTCTAACTTAATCTCAGCTTCTCGCAAATCCAATTCATTCTGCATATTAAGCCAGAATTTTGAAGTTGTTCCAAAATACTTTGAAAGTCTCAGAGACATTTCAACAGTGATTTTTCGTTTCCCATGAACCAAATCCAGAATTGAACTTGAAGAAACTCCCAAATCTTTTGAAAGTCTGTAAGGAGTAATATTTAATGGTTCAAGAAATTCTTCTACTAAAATTTCGCCTACTGTTGGTAATTCAAATCTGTCATCCATAATCTGCCTCCATTATTTGTGATAATCCACAATCTGAACTTCATAAGCTTCATTATTAAGAAACTTAAACTGTATTCGCCATTGATCATTGATTCTAATTGAACAATATTCTTTTAAATCTCCAAGAAGATGTTCAAATTTATTTCCTGGAGGAATCCTTAAATCATCTTCCTTTTCCGCTGAATTTATTATCACTAATTTTGCAAAAGCTCTTTTATGAATTTCAGGCGGAAGCTTAGGTGATTTTTTTCCATTCCAGATTTTTTCTGTTTCCGAATCTGCAAATGACTTAATCATAAACATATTATCTGTTATACAGATATATCTGTCAAGTAGATATAATAATATTCTTTGAAATTCTAATGATTTATGCTTCTTAATATTAACAAAAGAAAGATACCAACAATAATAAATACTATTATAAAAACGAAATAACAAATGATGGCTCGTTTTATATCTATTTTCTTTAAAGTATTCAGTTTTTTTATTTGTTCCTCTTCTGTTTTGCATTCTTTTATAATTCTTTTACTTTCGTCTGTAATTTTTTCCAATTGAAAAGAAATAAATTTGTATATGAAAAAAGCAATTATAAAAATAGCAAAAAAAATGATTATTTTTATCCACATAACTTATTTCCTTCTTTACCACGCCAGTGGCGTGTAAGCATAACATTGTTTTAAACCGCAAACCAGCTCGTCTGGTTTGTCGGCTTTGAAAACTATGTTATACGTTTTTTCTTACTGCAAATAACCGCCGTAACACCAGC
This sequence comes from Candidatus Treponema merdequi, assembly GCA_018064525.1. Taxonomy (GTDB): domain Bacteria; phylum Spirochaetota; class Spirochaetia; order Treponematales; family Treponemataceae; genus Treponema_D; species Treponema_D merdequi. Next base: position 8,917 of record JAGHVB010000076.1, read on the forward strand.
CAGTTATCCCCTTTTTTATTTCTTTCCCATCACGGTCTTTGCCGGAAATTACTTCTACTTTTACCCAGTTGGAATTAATCCCATCGATTATTTCGGCTTTACCAAGTTCAAGAACTTTTACCTTTGATCCAGCTGACATTACGGTAAGAACTTGTGTTGTTGTAGCTTCCCCAGAACGAAGTTTTAGATTTTCTTTTACGGACATTAGTTTGTTTTTTTCAATATTTGTTGCAGAATTTGTTTGTACAGCTGATATTTCCTTAATTACATCGATTTCAGATGATTTTTCGGTATGTCGTGGCCATGATACTTCTGAAAGATCATTAGACTTATTTTTAATCCATTCTTCAATTTGATAAAGAGCCTTAGCTGAAGTTTTAACATAAGTTTGTATAAATTCTTTTTTATTATCTTGCTGTAAATACATTTTTAGATAATCACCATCAATATCAAAAATAATTTTAAACGGCTTATTTCTATCTAATAAATATACTAATCTTTATTAAAACAATAATCTGAATCATATCTTTTATCATACAAACAACTATTTACATATGATTTATGCACAGAATATATAATTTGTTCTGGAGTTTGTTCCTCTATTAAAGCAAAAAAACTGATACCATATTTCCATTTATTTCCAGAAATATAAAAACAATAATCAGATAATAGCAATGATTGGCATTCAAAGACATCTGTCCATACAGCACCATCTTTAAATGCACTTCCATCAAATTCCTT
>JAGHVB010000028.1 GCA_018064525.1 Candidatus Treponema merdequi
AAGCAGGAGCAATTTCTGAGTAGTATTTGAATGCCTGGTCACCTTTTCCTGCATAAGCTGCAGCACAGATAATCCATGCATTGTTGTGTGTAAAGATACCACCGTTTTCTTTGTATCCCTGTGGGTATGTTGAAATTTCACCATACTGTACATGGTATTTTGTGAATGCAGGGTAGTTGAGTACAAGACCGAATTCACAGTTAAGGTTTTCATCAATAGCTTTAAGTGCTTTTTCTGTAGCATCTTTGTCGATGTCAGACATGATTGCAAAGCCCTGTGGTTCAATGAAGATTTTAGATTCTTCACAGTCTTTAGAACCCATCTTTTCACCGTTTGCATCATAAGCACGAATGAACCAGTTTCCATCCCATGCAGAATCCATCATTGCTTTCTTCATCTTGTCGATTTCAGCCTGAGCTTTTGCAGCTTCATCAGCCTTACCTACATGATTCAAGATAGAAACATAGTTTGGTCCGGCGAATGTGAAGAGTGCTGCTACGAATACAGATTCAGCAATCTTAGAATATCCGCCTTCTGCTTTGAATTTAGGGTTTGTATATGTCTGGAAGCTTTCACCTGGTGTGTCAGAGAAACAAGAAAGGTTGATACAGTCGTTCCAGTCAGCACGCATTGCAAGTGGAAGTCCGTGTGGACCAAGATTGTTTACGATGCGGTAGAAAGAAACTTTAAGGTGTTCAAGCAAAGGCTCGGCTTTTGACATATCGTTGTCATAAGGAACCATTTCATCAAGGATTCCCCAGTCGCCAGATTCCTTAATGTAAGCAGAAACTGAAAGGATGAGCCAGAGTGGATCGTCAGAGAAGTCACCACCAATATCAGCATTACCTTTCTTTGTAAGTGGAGAATACTGGTGATAACATCCACCGTCTGGGAACTGTGTAGAAGCAATGTCGATAATTCTTTCTTTTGCACGGTCTGGAATCTGATGTACGAAACCAAGAACGTCCTGGTTAGAATCGCGGAATCCCATACCACGACCAATTCCAGATTCAAAGTAAGAAGCAGAACGTGAAAGGTTGAATGTAACCATACACTGATACTGGTTCCAGATGTTTACCATGCGGTTAACTTTGTCTTCTGGAGTATCAACTGTAAGAATGCCCAAAAGGTGATCCCAGTATGCTTTAAGTTCTTTCATTCCAGCAGCAAATTTTTCTGGAGTATTGAATTTTTCAATCATTTCCAAAGCTTTTACTTTGTTGATTGTCTTGCCGTCAGCTTCGAATTTCTGATCCTGTGGCATTTCAACATAACCAAGAACGAATACCAAAGTTTTTGTTTCGCCAGCTTTAAGTGTGATTTCTTTGTAATGAGAAGCAATTGGAGCCCAACCATCAGCAAATGAGTTGTAAGCTTTTCCTTCTTTTACAGCCTGTGGGTCCCCAAATCCGTTGTAAAGGCCGATGAATGAATCGCGGTCTGTATCGTATCCGTCAATTTTGTCATTTACAGAATAGAAAGCGTAGTGGTTACGGCGGTCACGGTATTCAGTTTTGTGGTAAATTACAGAATCTTTAATTTCAACGCGTCCTGTAGAGAAGTTGCGCTGGAAGTTGTTTGAGTCGTCCTGTGCATCCCAAAGACACCATTCTGCAAATGACCAGAATTTGAAAGTTTTGTCTGCTTTGCCTTCATTTGTAAGAACAACCTGCTGAACTTCACCATCGTAATCCTGTGGAACAAAGAATGTAACTTGAGCTTTCAAATCATTCTTTTTACCTGTGATTACTGTGTAGCCCATACCGTGGCGACATTCGTATGCATCAAGTTCAGTTTTTACTGGAGACCAACCTGGGTTCCAGATAGTTCCATTATCATTGATATAAAAATAACGTCCGCCCATATCGATTGGAACGTTGTTGTAGCGATAGCGTGTAATACGGCGAAGACGTGCATCTTTGTAGAAGCTGTATCCACCGGCTGTATTAGAAATTAAAGAAAAGAAACCCTGTGTTCCAAGGTAGTTGATCCAAGGATAAGGAGTTCTTGGAGTGTCGATAACGTATTCACGTTTCGCATCATCAAAATGGCCAAATTTCATATTTGTCTCCAGTTAAGATTTTTTTAAGTGGAATTTGCACCACCGCCACCTCTCTCAATAAAGGCATCATATGGATGCAATAATTTTCCACTTTTAGTTAGTTGATTATATCAAATAACTGACCAGTTGTAAATGAAAATTTTAATCAATGAGATTTTTAATTAAATTAATATAAAACCAGAAAAAACTGTCTGCCTATTTATTCTTTTTATGCAGAATCACATTTGTAATGATTCCAAGAATTAAAGCCATTGCAATATCAGTTATTACAACTTTACCAAAATCAAGCTTTAACCCGCCAATACCACAGATAAGAATTACAGAAACTACAAACAGATTTCGATTGTCATCAAGACTTACATTCTGAATCATTTTAAATCCGGATGCTCCGATAAATCCAAAAAGAATTATACAGATTCCACCTACAACACATGATGGAATTGCTTCAAAAAATACCATAATCGGAGTACAGAAAGATAAAATCATACAACCAATGGAAGATACCAGAATTGTAATGATAGAAGCATTCTGAGTAAGTGCAACACACGCAATAGATTCACCGTAAGTTGTATTAGGACATCCGCCAAAGAACGCTCCTACAAAAGAACCTACTCCATCACCCATCAAAGTTTTATCAAGTCCAGGATCTGTTAAAAGATCATGTCCGATAATATTTGAAAGATTCTGATGATCTGCAATATGTTCTGCAAATCCTACAAGCGAAACAGGAACGTATGCAACAAAAATTGCGATGACATATTCAATTTTAATTTCTTTTATTCCCTTTAAGGCATTAATAAAAATAAAATCCGGAACAGAAAAAAAAGTACTGATTGAAATTCCATTCTTAAAGAGTCTTTCTTTAAACAACGAAATATTCATTATCTGAAGGAAATCAATATTACAGTAAGTTCCAATTAAAGAAAAAACAAGTGCGACGGTAAAACCTGCAAGAAGCCCTATTAAAAATGGAATAAGATTAAAACCTTTTTTCCCATAAATTGAGCAAAGCATCGTTACAAACATTGTAACAAGTCCACAGGCAATTGCTGTCTTTGAATATGATAAAGAAACATTTGAAAGTGAAATATTTCTTATCGCATTTACAGAAAGAGAAAGTCCAATAATTGCAACAGTCGGACCGATAACAACCGGTGGCATCAGTTTTTTAATAAAATCGACTCCGGTTTTCTTAACTGTAAATGAAAGGATTGCGTAAATGACAGTTGTAAAAAATGCTCCGATTATAAGACCGGCCATTCCTGCAGACATTGATACTCCGCCTGCAAAGGCTACAAGCATACTTTTTAAAAAGGAAAAATTACTGCTGACAATTACCGGACTTTTAAATTTTGAAAAAACACAATAAACCAAAGTTCCGGCACCTGCTCCAAAAAGTGCTGCCGACGCCGTAAGTCCATTTCCTACTACAAGAGGAACTGCAATAGTCGCTGTTACAATTGCAAGAATCTGTTGAATTGAAAAAATAATAATTTCCTTCACTGAAGGGCTGTCATTAATATCATAAATCATAAAATAATTATATCATAACTTATATCAATAATGTGAATTTTTATGTATACTTCTCTTATGAAAAAGAACAGAAGAATTATTTTTTTATTTTTAATCGTTTTAATATGCGCAGCATGGTTTTCTTATGACAGCTTTTTTTCTGACAAAAAAAACATTTCAGATATTCCGTACAGCAGTTTTTATGAGCTTGTAGAACTTAACAGAATCGGATCAGTTAATATTGAAGAAAATTCACTTACAGTCAAATCAACAGACGGAAAAGTTTTCAAAACAAAAAATCCGCACTCACCGCTTTTGGAAGAATTTCTTTTAAGACATAATGTCGAAGTAAAAACAGAAAAAAATCCTGATCAGATTATTTCACTTATTCTGGATATTATTTTTTATGCAGTCTTCTTTGGAGCACTCATTTTTGCATTCAGGAAATTTATCTCACCGAACACATTCCACGTACAGCACAAGACAGGAGTAAAATTTTCTGATGTCGTCGGAATGACAGAATTAAAAAAAGACATGATTCAGATAATTGACATCATGCAGCATCCGCGTGAATATGCACAGCGTGGAATCCGAATGCCAAAAGGAATTCTTCTTGAAGGAGCTCCTGGAAACGGAAAAACACTTTTTGCAAAAGCATTAGCCGGTGAAGCAAAAGTAAATTTCATTCCGGCAAAAGCAACAGATTTTGAAAGCATGTTCATGGCCATCGGCCCTATGAAAGTAAAACTTCTCTTTAAAAAAGCCAGAAAGCAGGCACCTTGTATCGTATTCATCGATGAGTTTGACGGCATTGGAACACACAGAAATTATTCAGGAAGTGCAATCGAAACTGAAAATACAAGAATCGTAACTGCCCTCTTAAATGAACTCGATGGTTTTGAACCGACCTCAGGCGTTCTAGTGCTTGCTGCAACAAACAGCATTCAGGCACTCGATGAAGCTCTTGTCCGTCCTGGACGCTTTGATGCAAAATTTTCAGTTCCATATCCTGACAGAGATGCCCGTATCGAACTTTGCAGAATGTATTTCAATAAAAAGACTCCATCTCAAGAATGTATTCCCGAAATTCTTGCAGATTTATTTAACGGATTTTCATGTGCAAAGATCGAAAGTGTCATAAATAAAGCAGCCCTCATCGCATCACAAAATGAACGTGAGGGCTTTACGCTTGATGATATAAAAGCTGCAATTAAAAATGTATAATAAAATATTATCTAAACCAATAATAACAGTTTTTCAAATATTATCATAAATCCCGGAATACTTAATACACACAGTACATGTGTAAAACATACGACAAGATTTCCAAACATGATGTCTTTGTCAAAAAGACATGCAAAACTTGAAACAGAAACTGCAGCAGGACACATACTTGCGATCAAAATAATAGAACAGATCATTTTTACAAGTTCCACATTAATACCGCTGATCTGTGACAAACAGTAAATCACACCAAAACATACTGCACCGGCAATCACAGAACACAATACGAGTCGCACAAAGCAAGTCCACAAAATTCCACAAAGTTTTTCACGTACACCAGAAAACTCATGCGCAAAAAAGATTCCGAGTAAAATCATCGAAACAGCAGTATTACAGTTTCCGATCATCGAAACAGGATTTGCGATAATTTCAGGAATCTTTACAGGAAGACAGAAAACAATAATCCCTGCAATGACAGCAAGAACATTTGTATTTAAAATGACTTTTTTAAAATCAATCTTACTGCCGACTGTGATAATTCCATATGTCCAAAGCATTACATTAAATGCTGATATAAAGCCCATCAGATAAAAAACTCCGCCGTTTCCAAACACAGCCTTAATCAACGGAATGCCGACAAAACCGCAGTTTGTAAAAACTGTTGAAAGCCGTTCAAGATCAAAATTGATTTTGTCCTTTTGAAATATAATCTTTGCAGCAACGGTAAAAAGGAAAATAATAAAAAATGAAAGAAAAAGTGAAAGCAAAAATCCTGCAAGCATTTCTTTTTCAAACTTAACGTTAAAAGAAATCATAGTTAAACAAGGATTAATAAACAGAAGAAGAAGCTTTGTCAGAAATTTTTCTTCTTTATCACCAACTTTGCAGCATTTTGCAAAAACAAAACCTAAGACAGCAATTACAAGCATGATAATAAGCTGTCTGAAAATCTGATATGAAATTGACATATAAAAAATAGTATATCTAAACAAAAAAAAAGTCACGCTGTATCAAGCGTGACTTTTAAAAACCCCTTACGATTAAGGGCCATAATAAAATTACCGTCAGGCAATTAGAATACTACTACTACTTCGCCGTTTGGATAGCGTTTTGCAACCCAGTCTTTAACTTTCTGAGTCTGAAGAGCTTTTACAACTGCTTTTACAGCAGCATCATTTTCATTTCCTTTTTTAACAGTAATGATGTTGACATAAGGTGATTTAGAACCTTCTACAAAAAGTCCATCTTTTGTTGCAACGAGTCCTGCAGGAATTGCATAGTTTCCGTTGATAACTGCAGCATCTACATCTACAAGTACGCGTGGAAGAGATGCAGCTTCGATTTCCTTGAACTTAAGGTTCTTTGGATTTTTCTTGATGTCAATCGGTGTTGCTTCGATTCCGGCTTTAGGATCAAGTGTGATGAGTCCTGCTTCCTGTAAAAGAAGTAAAGCGCGTCCTTCATTTGTAGGATCATTTGGAATTGCGATTACTGCACCTTTTTTGAGGTCAGCGAGCTTTGTAACCTTTTTAGAATACAAAGCAATTGGTTCGATATGAATTCCACCTGCGTTTACAAGATGGAAACCTTTTTCTTTGTTGAATGAATCCATGTATGGAAGATGCTGAAAGAAGTTAGCATCAATTTCTCCACTTTCAAGAGCTTCATTTGGAGTTACATAATCTGTAAATTCAATTACTTTGAGTTCAAAACCTGCATCCTTTACATCATCTTTGATGAGGTTAAGCATTTCTGCGTGAGGTTCTGGAGTAGCTCCAACTTTAATTACATTTGAGTTTTTCTTTGGTGCAGCAAAAAGAGTTGCTGTACAAGCCAAAGCCAATACGATAGAAGCGATTTTTTTCATACCTTTAATCTCCTATATATAATTTTTATCAAGATTCATTATAAAAATAAATCTATGAATGATAAGTTACTGTCTAATCGGGCTCGTGTCAATAAACCATATCTTTAATAAGAATACGCTTGTTTCACGGTTTAAATGGAATTTTTTAACCCCTATCTCTTTTTCATGATTCTTGAAGACCACGAAGTACCCGTAATCTGTACAATGCCGACCATAATCAGAATAACAATTACAGACACAAGAAGAACATCACCACGGAACCTCATATATCCATACTGAATCGCAAGAGCACCAAGACCACCGCCACCAATCGTTCCAGCCATTGCAGAATATCCAATCAGATTGATGATAGTCAAAGTAATTCCATCTACAAGACTTGGAAGACTTTCAGGAAGCATTACCTTTATAATGATCTGAAAGTTTGTACTTCCCATTGAGCGTGCAGCCTGAATTACGCCAGGATCAATTTCTTTGAGCGCTGTTTCAATTACGCGTGCAACAAAAGGAGCTGCCGCAATCGAAAGCGGAACGACAGTTGCTGCAGTTCCAATTGCAGTACCGATAAAAAAGCGTGCAAGCGGCAGAAGCAGAACCATCAAAATCAAAAATGGAAAGCTTCGGAAAATATCAACGATTCTGTTCAATATCTGATTAAAAACTTTCTTTGGAATAATTCCATGAACAGGATCTGTCACGCACAATAAAATTCCAAGTGGAAGTCCGATGATAACCGAGAACAATGTTGAAAAGATTACCATCATTATTGTTTCAAGCGTTGCAGTAGAAACAAGAGTCCATGTTGCAGGAGCAATCACTTCTTCAAGCGGAGAAAAAATGAAAGCAAAGAACTCGCCGATTTTTTCTGCAATCATCAACAAAAAATCCCAGATAGCTGCACTCATGCTTTTCCTCCCGTAATTTCTACATTAACGCCAATCGTCTTTATATATTCAATTGCTTTTTCAACTTCTGCATCTTCACCGTTTATATCAACAATCAAAGTTCCGATGTCTTTTTCTTTTAAATGCTGAATGCCTCCAGCCCTGATGTTAAAAGTAACATCAAACTTTTTCGAAACAGTACTGATTACAGGCTCGCCTGTTTTTTCATCGATAAAGCGGAGAGTATATTTTCCACCATGCTGACTCCAGCGGACAATTGAATCATCAGAAGAATCTTCCTGACCATTTTCATCAGCAATCGGATTAAGATGACTTAAGAAATCTTTTGTTGTTTCTGATTTTGGATTAGAGAAAATATCTGATACAGATCCTTCTTCTACAACTGCACCGTCATTTAAAACAGCAACTCTGTCACACGCGTCGCGTACAACTTCCATCTGATGCGTAATCATAACGACAGTAAGATTCATTTTTTTCTGAATGTCGCGGATGAGCTGCAAAATGGAACGAGTAGTCTGCGGGTCGAGCGCACTTGTTGCTTCGTCACAGAAAAGGATTTCAGGTTTATTTGCAAGAGCGCGCGCAATTGCAATTCTCTGCTTCTGTCCGCCGGACAAAGTACTGATAGGCGCATCGGCTCTGTCAGAAAGTCCGACAAGTTCGAGAAGTTCTTTTACACGTTTATTGATTTCTTCTTTTGGAGTCTTACAGATCTCAAGCGGATACGCAATATTCTTTGCAGCAGTTCTTGATGACAAAAGATTAAAGTTCTGAAAAATCATTCCCATATGACGGTGCTGATCAATCATTTCTTTTTTATCGAGACTGTCTACCCGTTTATCATTGAAATAAACTTCGCCTGAATCCGGTTTCTCCAATAAACTAATGAGCCGGACAAGAGTTGACTTTCCGGCTCCGCTTTTTCCTATGATTCCATAAACTGTATTTGATGGAATATTTAAACTAACATTTTTAACAGCTTCAACCGTCTTATCATTCTGATGATAAGTACGGACGAGGTTTTGAATTTTAATTTCCATGATTTAAAAAATTAACCTTGAGTTATTTTCTTTTGTCAGTGATTAAAAAAGTAAAATCACTATGCTTTTTCTGCGTCAGTAAAAATGCTTTCTTCTTCGTAGTTAGCAATAAATTCCTGAACGTCTGCTGAATCAAGAATGATTCCATATTCGTCTGCAGAACCTGGTTTAATATCTGCGCTTAAGCCCTTAAAATCTGCATAGCTAACAACTTTTCCCCCGAGAGAACCTTTATCATTTGCTCTCTTAAACCCATTTGCACCACTATAACTGATGTATATTTCGCTCATTTCAAACCTCTCTGTTTCAATAATATTCTTTAATTATATAGTAATAAATAATATAAGTAAAGAAAAATTAAAATTCTCTAATTTTATATATATGCATTTTTTATATGGAATTTGCGAAAAACTAATTTTCTTTTGCATAATTATACAACAATATTGAATAATTTTTCATTTACATATATAATCATTTTATATTTTTATAAATGAGGTGAAATTTATGAGTATTAGTCTTAAAGGAAGAAGTTTTTTAACATTAAAGGATTTTTCACCGGAAGAAATCAATTATCTTCTCGACCTTGCAGCTGATCTGAAAAATAAGAAAAAAAATCACATCGCTGTCGATACTCATCACGGAAAAAATATCGCTCTCATCTTTGAAAAGACAAGTACAAGAACACGCTGTTCTTTTGAAGTTGCAGCACATGATCTCGGAATCATGACAACTTACCTTGCAGAAGGTTCTCAGATTGGAAAAAAAGAAAGTATTGCAGATACAGCAAGAGTTCTCGGACGTATGTATGAAGGAATCGAGTACCGCGGTTTTGAACAGAAAATCGTAGAAGACCTCGCAAAGTATTCAGGCGTTCCTGTATGGAATGGCCTTACTAACGAATTCCACCCGACTCAGATGCTTGCCGACATGCTCACAATCAGAGAACACCTGGGTTCCCTAAAAGGCAAAAAACTCGTTTACTTTGGAGATGCAAGATACAACATCGGAAACTCACTCTGCATCGTATCTTCAAAACTCGGATTAAACTTCGTCGCATGTACAAATAAAAAATATTTCCCAGATTCAAAACTTGTTGCAGAATGCAATGAGTGGAATAAAACATCAGGCGGCTCAATTACTTTGACAGAAAATGTAGAAGAAGCTGCAAAAGACGCAGATGTAATTTACACAGATGTCTGGGTATCTATGGGAGAACCTGATGCAGTCTGGGAAGAACGCATTAAAGACTTAAAACCATATCAGGTAAATTCAAGTGTCATGAAAATGGCAAAACCAACAGCCATATTCATGCACGACTTACCTTCATTCCATAACCTCGATACAAAAATCGGAAAAGAAATTGCAGACAAATTCGGCATCACCGAAATGGAAGTAACAGACGAAGTTTTCGAATCAGCTCAGTCAGTTGTCTTTGACGAAGCCGAAAACCGCATGCACACCATCAAAGCCGTAATCGCCGCCACAATCAACTAACTCACCCCTTCACCAAACGCCTTACACAAGTGAACTGCGACTCGTCGCAGCCAGTCGCAAAATCGGCTCGAAGAATAGATATCTGACTACAAGTGAAGCCAGGAGTCTAGAATTGCCAACCAACAGATATCTGTGGCTGAACAAACATCAGCTGCATATCTTTTATGAATGCGTATGTAAAATCGCAGCCAATTTCACCATAGAGGCGCTTTAAGAAGTAATAATCAAGAGAGACACCTGCATGAGCTGCAATATTAAGTGATGTAAAATTTTCAGATTTAATATCATGTGGAAATTTAAACTGCATTGCAGTAAATCCAACAATACCGGCTCCTGCATGAACATCAAAGCAGATTTTTTTTGGAACTATATACTTTTGATAAATAAAATCTACATTACCTGTAAAGAATAATGTGGAAAGATCATACCCTTCCGGTTTATATTCCATTCCGGAAAAACATCCTGAAACTCCGATTCCAAAATAACCAAATCTCTTTTTAATCGGGAAGAATGACATCTTTACTTCAGGAGACAGGAGCATCATATCAGTATTAAAATATTTTTTAATGTCAGGTGATGCTACAAAGAAAAGTGGTGCCCATCCTGCAGAAACATTAAAGTCTACGGCCTTTTTCCACTTAACCCATACATCATCTTTAAATCCTTTTAAACCGCCGACATTTTTTGCAACCAGTGTCCATCGTCCGACATCAATTTTCTCAGGATCAAATTTAATCTTTACTCTGTTTTTATGTTTGTCATCATATTCAAGAATTTCAGCCTTTAATTTTCCGTCCTGATTTTTAGAACCCTTGATAAGAGAAAACTCAGTTTCACTCGAAAGTTCAGAACCTGAAACAGTATAAATTCCGTCCTGTTCTTCTTCAAGGAATATTGTTCCAGGCCCAACATCGAAAATCTTTGGCTGATACGCTTTTACGATTTCAACAGGAATCCAGTCAGTTTCAACTTCGAGAAATCCAAGATAGTTATAAACGAGAAGTTTGTAACGGTAAGTTCCATTAACAAGTGATAAGTCGATGGAATTTTCTTTTAATTCTTTATGTTCTATTTCTACATACTTACCCTTTACAAGATGTTCCATTATAAATTCATATTTAAAAACACTGTCATCTTTTTCCCAGCTGAAAGTCTGAAAAAGAGTCTGATTTCCTTTTTCATCTTCCGTTATATAATAAGTCTGTGCATAAGAAACAGCATTAACAAATGACAAAGTAAGAGCAAGTATGAAGATGTAAATCGTCTTAGCAATTCTACTTTCCATAACGAACTCCTGCATCAAAAGTCTTAGGTGTTTTTATATTAGGAAGATCAATCTTAAATGTCTGTTTAACAATATTTCCGTTCTGGAACAAATAACCTTCATACATTGATTGAGCTTCAAGAGTCCATGTAAAGTTTCCGACAGACATTTTTGAAAAGTCATCGATTGTAAATTTAGTTACATTCTTTTCAAAAACCTTTTCATAAACAACTTTTCTAGACTTATCATAAAGTTTAAAAACATATCTGTCTGCACCAGAAACTGAATGCCATTCAAAATCAATTTTTCTCTGTGTAATAAAATACTCTTTGTTAAAGTTCATTTTATTTTTTGGCATGACAATCTGAGGTTCCGGTAACTTTGGAATTGCACCTATGGTAAATACTCTGTATTCATCTGCAGACACATCGTAGCCGTCATCTGTCATACCTGTTACAGTCCAGAAATACTTTCCTTCATAAAGTCTTGGAAGCTGAACTGTTTTTTCAGGATTTTCTATTCTGTGAACGAGACTTGCAGGTTCAATTTTTCCTTTATAAATAAGAAGTTCAGATTTTGATGTTGTTCCGACATAATTCCATTTTACAACAGAAGGATGTTTTATTGCTGCAATACCGTCAATATTAACAGAATTCTGTGGTGATATAAGAGCAATCGGTTTAATCTTTACAAGGTTAAAAGTATAGTCACCAACATAACTTGATGCACGTGAAGTTACAGGAGTTTCTTCACGGAAAGCCTGTAATGAAAGTCCATATGATGTTTCAGCAAAATTTTCAAGATCAACTTTTATACTTGCAGTAAACGGACTGTCAGCTTCGATCAAATTGCGTTCATATAAAACTTTATCTTTATTTCCATACTGATAAATTTTTATCTGATAATAATCTGCTCCATCTACAAGATTCCACTTAAACTCGTATGGAACACGAGGTCTTACAAGAGCAACACCTCTGTCATAAGGTGCTGCAGATACAGGAGCCGCCATCGGAGGTTCAATTACAATAGTTTTTGCAGGAGTTGCAAAAGTCAAACCACCAAGTTCTGCCCTGATGCGCCAGTAATAAGTATTTGGAATAAGATATCGGCCATTTACAGAATTGTTGACTGTCTTCTGTGAATAAATGACATTAGTAAACTGTGCATCGCGGGAAATTTCAAAAATCTTTTCACCAGGAATATTCGATTTGAATACATAACGTATATCCTGAGATCGTGAATCTGAAAGTCTATAACCATCAACAGGGAACAATGTTCTCTGTTCAATATCCGCATCGATTGCAACAAAATCCCTGATTTCAGAAGAAGAAACATTTCCTTCAACATCTTTTGCTACAACTTTCCAGTACCATTTTCCGTTCTCAATATTAATATTCTCAGTGTTAATGATAAAATAGTTATCAAAAGTATTAGCACTGAACTGAGGATTTGTTACATTCTGATTTCTCGAAAGTAAAATCTGATAGCTTGTTGCTTCAGGACAGTCTTTCCATGAAAAGTTAACCTTACAATATGCACGGGTTCCGTTTTTAAGAGGCATTCTTGTATTTACAATTCCATTTTCTGCAGGAAGCAGGAGTGCTGGTGCTTCAAGTTCACCACTCTGCTTAATAAGGAAAGAAGAAACTTCTGACGGACCTTTTAAACCGGTGTTGTTGATTACATAATATGGAGTAACACGCCAGTAATATCTTCCGGCTGTAAGATTTGAAACAAAGAATGAATTATTTGCTATTCGTTTTACAAAAACAGGATTTATCATATCTTCAGATTTACTGATTTCAATCTGATATGAAGTTGCATAATCACTTTCTTTCCAGATAAATCGGATTGAAGGAGTTTTAGTTCTATATGTTGCTTCATAATCCTGAACAGGTGCAATAAGCGATGGAGCCTGAGTATTGAAAACTTCAATTTTTCCAAGAGCAACTTCTGCAAGACTTTCATCTGTTGCACTTGTTGAAAGCCTCCAGTAATGAGTTCCTTCATCAAGCATTAATGTTGTATTGAATGCACCTTTGATATGATATGATTCTGTAATTTCCTTAAAGTTTTTAGTATCTGAAAGTTCAATTACTGCATCACTGACAGAAGCTGACCATTTGAAATCTACAGGGAATAATTCACCAGACTGATTAAGATATCTTTCATGAATTGACGGAGAATTAACCATGAGAGTTCCCTGCTTAACAGTTCCGCTTTCATCTACAGCAATACCGTTTCCATTGTCAATCTGAATATTTCCTTCACCATCAAAATAAGTTGCGCTACCATTCTGAACCTGAATGCTGAATGCTTTATTCTTACCGCGTCCAACATCAAGAGAAGAACCTTTATCAAGTGTTACAACAGAATTTCCTGCCTTAATTGAGAATCCACTTTCGGCACTATCCATACTGATATTACCTTCCATGAAGTCAACTTCTTTTGAACCGTCTTTCTTTAAATTAAGGCGTACAAGAGTATTCTCTTTAAGTTCCATGATGTTACCATCAGAAAAGAATACTGTCGCAGATGACTGAGGTGCAGTTCGCACAAGGTCACCTTCATAAACAGGTGAATTCTGTTTGAGTCGATCCCATAATACTTCATCCCAGAATTGACGCTGTGCTGTCTTATATTTAAAAGTAATTGTCGCAATCGGAGTATCGTGCTTTACCAGTGCCTGAAAATAAACCTTTTCAAACCGATAAATACTGATTGCAGCTCCAGCAAGACAGACAAGTACAAAAAGTATATCAGCTAGCTGTAACTTTGTTTTCTTCTGCATCGAGGTTTACTCCGCCAAAGTCAGGTGTTGGAATTCCAAGAAGTGTTCTCACTTCTGCCAGTGTTTTTGGGCCCTGAGGTCCAATTGCTTTAACACAATCAGGATCAACTTTAAAATCAGGTTCTGTTGTCTTAAAGAATTCTTCAATATTAAAATTAGGCATATTAACAACACCATAGAAATGCTGTTTACCCTTTCCTTTTACTTCAAATGTTACAGGAATTACTTCTACGATAATTTCATCTTTCTGGTTTTCCGGTTTAATAGTGAAATTATTTTCAGGACACTTGATATAATCCTGCTTGATTAAATTATATGTGTCTTCTGTAATAAGCATATCTGTACCACAAGGTTTATTTGAACTTTCAGTACGGCTTGCAAGGTTTACTGCATCACCGATTGATGTAAATTCCATTTTATCAAAAGAACCCATAAAGCCGACAGTTGCACGACCAGAGTTAAGTCCGGAACCGATTCTGATATGCGGCTTATACTTTGCCATCGGTTCGCCTTCATGAGCTTTTGTAAATGCTTCAGCTTCTTTGTTGTAAACCATAAGCGCATAACGCATTGCAAGAACGCCACGAACAGCATTGATTGCATCGCTCTTAACATGCTGTGCATGTTTTGCAGCAAGTTCTTTTTTCTGAGGATTTGAATCAGGCATTTTTTCAAATTCAAGTGAATCATCACGAAGTACACCCCAGCACGCCATGATAGCATCACCTTCAAACTTATCTACGTTTCCGCCTGAAATTGTAATACAGTTTACCATTCGGCTCATATAGTCATTAAGGAAGCTGATGATTTCTCCGGCAGATTTTTCACCAAATCTTTTATTAAATCCGTCTGATATCGCAGTAAAGCCGCGGATGTCTGAGAAGAAAATCGTAATATCCTTTAAATGAGGTTCAAAGTCAATTTCTTTTCTGACGATAGCTTTTGCAACCCCTTTGTTTGTAAGTCGTGAAACAGTATTAAGCATTTCACGTTCGTCTTTTGTACTCTGAATCAGAACACCGATTTCATCATTACGAGGTTTTCGTGTTTTATTTTTCTTTTTATCAAGCTGTTCAAACAGATCTGTATTAAAGTTACCCTGTTTGATTTCATTTGCAACAGCAGTAAGTCTCTTAAGAGGATTACTTAAAGTCTTTGAATAAATCCAGATGAACAGAACTGAAAGACAAAGAACTGCAATTGTAATTCTGATATTCTGAATGATCTGCTGGTTAACAGCTTCAAGTGCTTTATCTTTTTTAATCATTGCAAGAACGGCAACATCTGCAACTGAAAGTTTTGAATAGGCACCAAAATATTCTGTTCCATCTTCTGTCTTAAAAAGTTCCTGACGGTTGTCCGCTGTATCATTGCGCATTGATTTTACAAGAGGAATCTTTGACATATTAGATGCAGCTTTTACAAGATTGAAATCTGAATGGATAAGAAGATCACCTTCATGATTGACCATAAAAATTTCACTTCCTGAACCAGTTGTACCAAATGCATCAGCAAGAGTATCTGCAGCATAGAAAATAACTGCAGCCTGATCAAATCCAGAATCTTTCCAAGGATAAATACAGGCAATCATTGGAACACCAAAGTTCGGAGTAGCATTCAGAATAATCGAAGCTCCCTGCTCAGCTTCAGAAACTTCTTTCTGATGTGCAGTTAAAAAATCTCCTGCAATTGAAGTTTCAATTTCATTTGAAATAAAATATCTGTTGTTAATCAGTTCTTTGCTGCCAGGAATAATAACAGCTGCAATATTCTGATTTCTTTCAAAAAAGTAAGTTGTTGTCTGTCTGCTTAAAACCCCAGAACCACCTGAAGCATTAAGCATATCAAGCATAAGGAAAACATTTGAACGAACTGTCGTCAATTCATTCACAGCTGTCGTTCCGGTACTCAATGCAATTGCGAGGTTATTTTTTTCGGCTTTAAGTCTAACGTCTTCACCGACGATAGTACTTACCAAGAATGTAATTGTTCCTAAAGAAACTACAACAAGAATAGAAATAATTAAAACAAGTTTAAATCCGATGGAAAACTTGATTTTAGTTTTTTCATTGTCATTCATAAAATTATTCCACTTTTATATGTAAAGAAATCACTTTTTTACAGCTTTAATACCCCCAACAAGGCACTGTACTAAAACCTATTAATTATATATATTTTTTGCTTTTTTGAAAAGATACTATATAAAATAGAATCCAGAACTACCCGTTTGTATAAAGTCCGAGTTAACTATTTTGATATAAATTGAACTTATTTACTAAGGTTTTGTTTTATTATAACCCAGGTCGCACCAGTTCCGCCATTCCTGTTATCCGGATGGCCGCTTTTTCCAAGACGCGGAGATTTTTCAATATAAAGTCTGACAAGATCCTTGAGGATACAGTCTGAATCTGAATTATGATTTCCTTTTCCATGAATCAGCATGATTTTTTTAAATCCGCGTCTCGTACAGTCTTCAACAAAAATATCTATTCCTGACCACGCTTCATCACGAGTTAAACCATGTAAATCAAGAACCGCATCAACAGGAAGATTTTTTATGTAATCAGGAGATGTAATTTTTTTATTTTGAGAAATTTTTTTTAATGTCTCATCTTTATCAACAGTTGAATGTGTATCAAGATATTTTTCAAAACTCTCTGCAAATGTCATTTTCTATTCCACAAGAATTAAATTTTCTTTTTTTATCCAGCCTGCATTTTCATTGTATTCAATAAAAAACCATTTATCAGTCTGCTCTTTAATTTTTACACAAGTTCCCGCAGTGACAGCTGTACTTGATAAAGCTGAATCTTCCGGAACAGGACTTATCGTTCCACCTGTAACAACGCCATGTTTTTCAGAAACCATAAGACCAAGAACCAGACTTATTAATGCAAAAATAAATGCAAAACAAAAAACTATAAGTGCAGATGCTTTTCTTTTACATAAAATTAAAAAAACAGAGACAGCTGCAGATAAGATGAAAAATCCGAAAAACAAAGTCCACAGCAAAACACTTTTTTCAGATCTGCTTGCTGCAATTCCAATACTCTGTTCAAGCTTTATTCTTTCCTTTCTGTAATTCAACAAATTGTAAAGCGAATGTTTTTCTTTTGAACGAAGTTCAGCAATTTTTTCAAAATCTTTCTGTGTTGCCTTTATTTCATTTGTTTCAAAAAAACTGTCAGTCGGATTTGAAAGTGCATAAGCAAATAATGTGGAATTTTCATCAGCCGGTTTTTCTTCTGAGGCTTTTGCTTTTGTTATTGAAACAACACAATCAGGAAGTCCAAGTTCAACGTTACGGCCACTGTATGCTGTTGCCAGAAGTCGTATATTTGGAAGAGAAAATTTTCCTTCTTTAAGGGGAGTCCATTTAAAATTTATAAGCGGAATTTTTTCATGAGAAAAATCAGGTAAACGATTTTTTCCCTTTACCATTTCAAATCTTTCTATTTCCTGAAAAAGAGAATCTTTTGGAAGTTCATAACCAAACTGTTTTATTTGAACTGCATATTGAATATACAGATTTATTTCAATCGGTTTTGTAACTTCGGAAGTAATTGAATATTTTGTCTGTTTGGAATTTTCATTTGTAGAATAAAAAGTTTCTCTATTATTGATTTCAACAATAATTCTTGGTGCAATTGTTTTTGGATTTTCATAAACCTGAACTTTCTGAAAAGGAAGATAATAATTATAACCTTTTACTTTTGTTATGAGCGGAAGAATTTCTGCAACACCCGGATCTTTAAAAGTAAACCAGAATTCAATTCTTGTTCCGGTCGTTTCGTCATCTGCAAAATATTCCAGTCTTCTTGAAGAAATAAAAGTAACACCTTCTTTCATTGTCTGCAGCTGTGTCTGAACGTCTGCCGGTTCCACTTCCGGAATTTCAAGAATAAATTTTACTTCCTGATTTGTAAAAAAAACATCTTCTTCCGGTTTAATTACAATTTTTCTTATATCCTGCGAAGTAATTGCAAATGCACTTTGAGAAAATAAAAATAAAATTACTGCAATTTTTAATAATCTATTACAGAATTGTTTCTGTCCTGATTTTCGTAATTTTTCCATTGTTTCTGATCATTCTCCCGCATTCGGTTAAAGATAGTTTTTTCTATATCTGATTCGTTGTCTTTATTTTCAGAAGCTGGAATCATTTCCTGCATTCCTTCTTTTGCTTTCTGAGTTTCCTGTACTTCTGAAAGTTCAAGATTGATTTTCGCATTGATGTCATCCGGAACTACAACAAGAGCAAGTTTAAAACAATTTATAGCCTTTTCGTAATCACCTTCCCGCTGCGCAATAATTCCGGCATTATAATATGATGCAAATTTAATTTTTAACGGAGCATCCGGACTGATCTGTTCAAGTCGTTCCATACTTGCATTTTTTTCATTCTGCATAAGATACGTAACACTTAAACCATAAAGTGCATATTGCTTTGTAAGTTCATCATTATTTTTTTCTGCATCAGCAATTGTCTCTGTAAAACCACTTATAGCTTTGTTATAATCTTTCTGATACCAGTTCCATGTACTCTCAAGAATATTTTTTGCGTCTTTGAAATTTGCTGAACATGATGTAAAGAATAATGGAACTAAAACAAATACTGCAGACGCAGATACAATATTGAAATTCTTCGCAGAAAATTCTGAAACAACAAGACTCAATGTAAAAAGAATTACAGCAAGAATTATAAAAAAGCTGTGTCTGTCTACACTCTGTACTTCATACGAAACTGTAACCATGTCTTCCTGATTTGCAAATGTATTCAGAATATCATGAGCAGTAAGCTGCTTTACATTCTGCGGAATATTCCGCAGCTCATAAATAACTTTCACTGCAGAACTTACTTCTGAAGCATCTATGAATTTTGCATGTGCTGTCTTGATAAAAGAAAAATCTTTTCCTGACTGATTTTTTTTATTCACTTCAAGACATATATTTTTAATTTTATCTTCACGAAGAGCAGTCTTAACGACAGTTTCACCATCACCGGCTGTGATTTCCGTCTCGCGTTCAGAACCGAAACCGATTATTACTACAGATATACCGGAACGGATCGCTTTGTTTAGAGCCGGCTGTAAAAGAGAATCTGTTTCATCACCGTCTGTAAAAAGAAAAATAACGGGGGCTTTAGATGAAGAAGATGGAAAAGATTTTAAAGCCATTTCAATTCCTTTTCCAAGACTTGTTCCCTGAGAACTCATCATTTCCGGAGAAAGAATATCGAGAATTGAATATACACTTGCAAAATCTTCTGTCTGTGGAACTGCAATAACACCATCACCTTTTGCAAGAATACATGAAATTGAAATTCCATCCATGTACTCCATAAGCATTTTTGCATATTCACTGCTTGCCTTTAGTCTCGTAAGATTATTCGGAGCATCTTCTGCCATCATGCTGTAAGAAATATCAAATACAAAAGCACAGGATTTTCCATTTTTTTGAACCGGTGTAGAAACACTTCCCCACGAAATTCCAGAAAGTGCAAGAGTTAATGAAACCCATGCAAGCAGACGGAAAATTCCTTTTAACCATAACCTTATGAAAATTTCATCTGGTTTATAAATTGAGACATCATAATTTTCTTTGTTAATAAAAGACGATGATATTTTTTTAATTTTTTTACATCTGTCAAAAAGATAAAAAATTGCAAAAGGAATTACTATAAGAAACCATAAAAAATACGGACGTAAAAATGTTATATTCATTTCAGATAAACTCCTTTAAATAAAGTCGTTTAATAAGCCATGCAAAAATAATACAAATCATCGCAGCAAGCAGAATTTTATCATAATAATAATCATCAATCGTTCTGATGTAATAACTCTGAACAACATCCTGTTTTTTGATAATTGCAGAAAGCGCCATGCTCATTGCAGAAAGAGACTCTACGCTGTAATATCTGCCACCGGCATTAGCTGCAATTTTTTCAAGCACCGATGAATCAAAATTAGAATCAAGATATCCTGAATAAACTTTTCCTGTTATCGGATTTATATATTCAAGAGGAACAGTTCCTTTTGTTCCAATTCCGACTGTATAAAGAATTATTCCATTTTTTTTGGCAAGCGCACTTGCAGTTTCAGGATGAATTTCACCTGCATTATTTTCACCGTCAGTCAAAAGAATGATACATTTTCTTTTTGAATTTGTAGACTTAATGTGATAGACCGCAGAACTGAGTCCTGTACCGATTGCAGTTCCTTCACCCATAAGACCAATTGTTAATGAAGAAAGGCGTTTAACAAATGTATCTTTGTCATTTGTAAGCGGAACAATTACAGCAGCTTCTGATCCCATGGCAACAAGTCCATAAGATGCGCCTGGATTTATCTGAACAAGTTTTTCTATTGTTGATATGGCAGCAGAAATTCTAGTCATTCCGTTTATATCACGGGCAGCCATTGATGGACTTGTATCTACTACAAAAAGAACATCTGTTCCTCGTGATGTATAAACGCGTTCCTGATGATGAACTACAGGTTCTGCAAAAGCAATTACTGTAATAATAAAACTTATTAAACAAAAAGCTTCACAGATAAAAGAAATCACTTTACGAAAATTATCATTCCATGTAAAAACCCAGCCGTTCCAGTCAGAGAAAGTAAGAGGAAGAGCTATTTTATTAAATACTTTAATTTTTCTAAGCGCATAAAGAAGAGGAATTAAAATTAAATATAAAAAAGCAGATGGATTCATAAAATCAACTGTCATAATCAATCCTCCTGTCCTTCGCTTGTTTCAAAACAATCAATTGCTTTTATAATCATTTCGGTTAAAGATTTTCTTTCTGTTTTTGCAAGAGCAGCCTGATGTTCTGAAGGTGGATAAAGCTGAGAGTCAATGGAATCGTGTGCATATCTTATGTAATCCGTTCTTGTAAACATTGAAGCAAGATCTTCGACAGAGTATGCAATATCTGACGGAATATCACCAATACAGATTTTTTCAAATGCTTCACGAATTCTGCTGGATGAAATTGCAGTAAATCTGTAATCAAATCTAAACTCAAGATAGTTTCTTGTAATATTCTGTAAAGCCGTACAGAACTCAATGTCTGAACATTTTGAATTTTTATAAAGTTTTTTAATTTTCTTCAATG
The DNA here is from genome assembly GCA_018064525.1 of Candidatus Treponema merdequi. Lineage (GTDB taxonomy): Bacteria > Spirochaetota > Spirochaetia > Treponematales > Treponemataceae > Treponema_D > Treponema_D merdequi. The sequence continues at coordinate 21,274 of JAGHVB010000028.1, forward strand.
CATCTTCTGCATTCTTTTTATAGGCACGGCGTTTAAGATAAAGTTTCCATTTGCGTTTTATTGCATTAAACTTTAAAAGAACCCTGAAGAAAACAATCAGAATTATAATTGCACCAAGTGCTATCAAAAATATAACATAAGTAGTTCCAGGAATAATTACAGGAGGAACAGGCGGCATCATCTGATGATTATTTGTTTTTTCGACGATTGACTTTATCTGAATCGGATAAAGAGCAACGTAAAATTCAGGATCAGCTGCAGATAACTCATCTTCAGCATTAACTGAATCTGATATCTTATTATCTTCTGAATGAGAAACAATTCCAAGTGCTTCATTCAGGTTGAAAGAAGGAAAAGAAATATTTCCTGTTTTCCATGGAATAATTACAAAACGAACTGTATATTCCATATCATTCTGATATAATTCTGCTGTTAGTACACTGAAATTTTCTTCAAGACCGGTAAATGGATTCTTTAAATCTTTTTTTTCAGCAGATTTATCGCCTGCAAAAAAATCAATCGCAGATCTGAAAGTATACCTGATTTCTGCATGATCACCGACATAAACATCTATCGGAAGCAAAACCTGTCCTGCATTTTCATAGTCTTGAGGAAAAGTAAAAAATGAAAAAGTTAAAAGCATTAAAATGCTCAAAAGATTTTTTTTCATTGCAAATCCCTCGACATGAAAAAATTTGAAAGAGATGTCAAACAGTCTTCTGTTGTTGAAATTTTTAAAGGATAGGCTCCATGTCTGAGACATGTATCAGAAAAACGCTGAGTTCTCATTCGTCCGTCTTCACGCCATGCAGCTCTGAACATTCTTGAATTTGTAGGCATCACTTTTCTGATTCCGTTTTCAGGATCTACAAATGGAATTGCTCCCATTTCCGGAAGATTATAATCTGACGGATCACCGATTTTTACACAGACAACATCATGTCTCTGTGCAAGATGAGTAAGACCGTTTTCCCAGCCGCGCATTCTGAAATCTGATATAACAAAAACAAGTGAACGCTTTTTTAAAATTTTTCCGGCACCAGTCAAAGCATTTGCGAGAACAGAACCACATTTTGTATGTTCCGGTTTTTTATCAAACTGACTTAAAAGAATCATTGTCTGAGTAGCTCCGCTTTTTGGTGAACATACAAATTCAATTTCACCGCCAAACAAAACAGCTCCAACAGGATTTGCATTATTTTCTGCAGCAAGTGTCAATAACGCAGCAGTTTCCATTGCAGTATTCAATCGTGCTTTTCCTTTTGAACCTGTCTGCATTGAAAGAGATCTGTCAATTACAAGAAAAATCTGAAGTTCCCGTTCTTCTTCAAAAATTTTGACATAAGGTTTTGCACTGCGCGCAGTAACGTTCCAGTCAATCGTACGAACATCGTCGCCACGCAGATATTCACGGACACCGGAAAATTCAATTCCCTGACCGTGATAAAGCGATTTAAATGAACCGTTTTGAAGAGTATTTGCCAAAGTTTTTGTCGTAATTCTGAGCAAAGCCGCTTTCTGAATAAGCGTATCTTTGTTTCCGATAATTGATTCTGCCATATTTCACTTAAAATAAATAAGAATTAAACCTGTTACGGTAACGGCATAAAATCGAGAATCTTAGAAATGATATCATCTGCTGTAACACCGGTAGCACTTGCTTCATAAGAAAGAATAAGACGGTGACGAAGAACAGCAGGAGCAACAGCCTTGATGTCTTCGGGTAAAACAAAACTTCTTCCTGCAAAAAGTGCATTCACTTTTGCACATTGAAGAAGTGCAATTCCTGCTCTTGGTGACGCACCATAAGTGATGTATTTTGTAATGTCGTCACCTGCTTTTGTAAAGCTTACAGGGCTCTTGAGTTCTGCCTGAGATTTTTCAATCGGGCGTGTTACATTTACAATTGAAACGATGTATTCAATGATTTTATCATCGCATACAATTTTATCCAGAAGTGCACGGCACTTGTTCAGACTTCTTTCATTGAAAACCTGATTAACTTCTACCTGATCTGCGTTTCCACATGTCTTTACGATTTCGATTTCTTCTTTTGGAGTTGGATATGGAACTACAACTTTCATCAGAAAACGGTCAAGCTCTGCTTCCGGGAGATTATATGTTCCTTCCTGTTCGATAGGGTTTTGTGTTGCGAGAACAAAAAACGGTTCAGGAAGTTTATGTGAAGTTTCTCCGATTGTAACCTGGCGCTCTGCCATTGCTTCAAGAAGTGCTGACTGAACTTTTGCAGGTGCACGGTTAATTTCGTCTGCAAAAACTACGTTTGTAAATACAGGTCCTTTTCTTACAGAAAATCTTCCGCTCGACTGTTCATAAATCAAAGTGCCAGTCAAATCGGCCGGAAGAAGGTCAGGTGTAAACTGAATGCGCTTAAAATCAAGTCCGGAGATTTCTGCAAAAGTCCTTACAGCGAGTGTCTTTGCAAGTCCCGGTACACCTTCAAGTAAAACATGTCCGCCTGCAACAAGGGCTGTTAAAATTCCATCTATAACCTGAGACTGGCCTACAAGGCGTTTTGAAGCTTCTTCGCGGCATCTGTCTGCGAGAGCACGGCATTCATTTAAATCTGCTTCTGTAATATTTCCGTATTTTTCCATAAAAAAATCCCCATCTGAAAAAACTTATTTAATTTATATGAAAAATGTACCAAACTTTTGCAATTTATTCTATATATTGCAGTTTTCTGATTGCATGAATCAGACATTTTTTGTATAATCCACTTTATCATGTTAAACCCTTTAGCACAAGAATTAAATAACGTTTTACGAGGCACAATTGCCCAGAACCTTTTTTCAGATTTAGGAACAAGAATCTTTTTTCCAAACGGAATCATCGCTCAGAGCGGCGAAGCTAAGAAACTTGGAACTGTAGCTAACGGTACAATCGGTATGGCAGTTATCGGAGGCCATCCGGTTACACTCGACTGCATACACAAATATGCAGACAAACTCACAGATGCAGAACTCGTAGCTTACGCTCCGACTGCCGGAAATGCAGAACTCCGCCAGATGTGGAAAGAAAAACTCATTCAAAAAAATCCGTCTCTTAAAAATAAATCATTCTCGCTTCCTGTTTTAGTTCCAGGACTTACAGCCGGAATTTCATACCTTTCTGACCTCTTTCTCGACTCAGAAAAAACTCTTCTCGCTGCAGATCCTTCATGGGACAACTACTCGCTCATCGCAGAAACTCGCCGCGGAGCAGGTTTTAAGCAGTTCAATCTTTTCAAAGACGGAAAGTTTGACATGGAAAGTTTTGAAAGCTGCGTAAAAGAAGAAGCAAAATCAGGATCTGTACGCGTTCTTTTGAACTTTCCGCAGAATCCTTCAGGATACAGTCCGACAAAAGCAGAAGCTGCAAAAATCTGTGACATCTTGAAAGAAGTTGCAGAAAATGGAGCAAAAGTGCTTGCAATCAGTGATGATGCTTACTTTGGCCTCAATTACGAAGAAGATATCTATCCGGAATCTCTTTTTGCAAGAACTGCTGACTTACATAAAAATATTCTCGCAGTTAAAATCGATGGTCCTACAAAAGAAGATTTCGTCTGGGGATTCAGAAGCGGTTTCCTGACTTTTGCAAACCCTGAAATGACAGAAGAACAGTACACTGCCCTCATTACAAAACTCATGGGTGTAATCAGATCATCTGTTTCATGTGCTTCTACTCCAGGACAGAGCATGCTTTTAAAAGCAATGAAAGATCCTGCAATCGAAGAACAGAAACTCGCATTCAGAAAAGTACTCAAAGAAAGATACGACATCGTTAAAAACTTTGTTAACACACATAAATGTTCAAACCTCAATCCGCTTCCGTTCAACTCAGGATATTTCATGAGCTTCGAAGTTCCATCTAAAAAAGCTTATGACCTTCGTGTAAAACTTTTGCATCACAATGGAATCGGAACTGTTGCAATCGACAACAAAACTTTGCGCGTTGCATTCAGCAGCATTGAGACTGACAAACTTTTAACAGTTTACGAAACTATCTACAAAGTAGCTGAGGAATTATGAAAAAACATATCTGTCTAAAGTGCCTCCTTGCTTTTTTAAGCATCTTATTTATTGAAGGCTGTTCAAAAAACAACTCGGAGGTGCTCATCTTATGGACAGATAATGTTGAGTTTGCCTCTTACGCAGAACTTTTCAATTCAACTCAAGATGATGTAAAAGTCGCAGCTGTTTACAGATCTGACATAATCAGTTCTCTTCCTGTAGAAAAAGGTCACACAAATCCTGACCTCTGCGCAGGAAGTTATCTTTCAAGTGGAATTTCAAAGCACTATTTCTCGTCATTAAACAGTATTTTTTCAGACAGACTTAAACAGGAGAGTTTTTACACTTCCCTTCTGGACTTCGGAAAAAAAGGAAACACTCAGTTTTTACTTCCTGTAAACTTTAATCTTGGTGCACTCGTCTATGACACTGCAAATTCTGAATATGTTTCAGGAAACGACTCAATCACCTTTGACCAGATAAAAGAATGTTCTTCAAAGTTTAACCTTAAAAATAAAGACAACATCTACTTAAAAATGGGCTTTGCTCCACAGTGGAATGCAGATTTTCTTTATGAAATAATTGCCTCTGAAGGTATAACATTTTCTTACCAGAATGAAGTAATCAAATTTAACATTCCACAGTTTGAATCAGCACTTGAAGGCATTAAAAGCTGGACAAAAGAAATCAATACATCATGTAATGATGAAAAAGATTTTTCATTCAAATATCTTTATACTCCATATAATAAACAGGTTCTTCAGCAAAAATCTCTTTTTGCCTATGCTTCAAGCGATTCTCTTTTATCTTTATCTGAAGAACAGATAGATAAAATGGATTTCAAGTGGCTCTCTTCTTCTACAAAAATTACAGTACTCGAAAACGCTTCGATGATTGGAATCTATAAAAAATCAAAAAATAAAAAAGCTTGTAAAAAATTCATCCAGTGGTTTATGACAAAAGAAGCACAGGAAATGATGCTTAAAAGAAAAATCGACATGAACCTTGATACAAATACATTTGGAATTGCAAATGGTTTTTCATCACTCATAGAAGTTAACGAACATGTTCTTCCGATTTATTACAAATGCCTTCTTGCAAAAATTCCATCAAGTTCACAGATTAAAGCACCTTTTATGTATTCTTCAGACTGGAAAACAATAAAAAAAGATGTTCTTCTTCCATTTGTTTTAAAAAATCTTGAAGAAAAAAATGCAGTTATCGATTTTCCAAAATATTACGCAGAATGGGTAAGTCAGAACAAAGAGGAATAAAATGATAAAAAAAGAAATTACTGACAAAGAACTGCTTGCATCACTCAACTCAATTGAAAAAGACGGAATGAGCGTTTTTATCATGGCTGACGGACGCTTTCGCGGTGCTTTTTTTAATGGAACTAAATTAATAAACGAGATGCGTGCACAGCATAATCTCGGTATTCTTGAAACAATGGTCCTCGGTCAGGGAATCTTGTGCGCTGCACTTATGATTCAGACTATGAAAGGAAAAGAACATTTGACTTTCAGATATGAAACAAACGGAAAAGCACGCGGTTTTTCTGTAGAAGTTGACAGCACAGGTTATGTACGCGGGTTTCTTTTAAATGACAATATTCCGATTGATAAACCACTTGAGTCATGGGATCTTGCCCCTTTCTTTGGTGACGGCGGAACTTTAACAGTTTCAAGATTCCCGGAAGGCGCAAAAGAACCGATGGTTTCATCTGTAGAAATAATTCATAAAAATATTGCAAAAGATTTGACATATTATTTTTCACAGTCAGAACAGATAAACACAGCTTTTAACACAAGCATTCAGTTTGACAGCAAAGGCCGTGTAATTGGAGCCGGCGGACTTTTCTTACAGGCAATACCAGTAACTGGCGGACACAAAGTTGAAGAAAAACCTTCTGACAAACCAAGCAATGATAACTCTTCAGATAAAATTGAAGACTTTGCAAACATGGCAGAAGATGAACTTTTGCAGCGTGCAGAAAATGCATTTAGAGCAATGCCTTCAATCGGAAAATGGTTTTCTGATAAAGGCGACAGAGATGATGTAGTTTATGGTCTTTTCAGGGAATTCAATCCGAAGGTTGTTCTGGAACGCGACATCGTTTTCGACTGTCCATGCAGAAAGGAAAACTTTATCAGACAGATAAAATATCTTCCAAAAAACGAATTTGCTGACATAATCGAAAACGGGCCTGATCCGATAGAAGTAATCTGCCATAATTGTGGCAGCGTCTATAAAATTACAAAAGAAGAATTACAGAACTGATTATAATCCTGCACTCTCTTCAGAATCAGAATTATCAGATTCTTCTCTTGCTTTTAAGTATTCTTCTATCATACTGTTATATTCTTCATTTTGAGTTAAATTAGAAATAATTTTATCAACTCTTAATGCAGAATATGTTTCAGAATCTGCAGTTCCATAATTCAATATTAAACCGCTTGTATATTCACTTTCACGATATGCGTAATACAAAAATGTTCCAAGTTTTGTAATTCCTATATCAAGAGTACTTAAACATTCATCATAATCTGAAATCAAATCTTCTGGTTCATAATCTGTATTATAAGCACTGTTATAATATTCAGTAAAATGCGGAAGATCCCAGATGTAAATAAATTCATCATTCATTTTAGGATAATTAATAACACATGCAATATTTTTTGCTTCTAAAAATACTGCTGTATCATTTTGTATAAGGGTATCAATATCTGACTGCTCTGCATTTTTAAAATATGAAAGCATTGAACAAAAATTACTGTATTCATCAAACGCCGCTTCAAGATCTACTGGATTATTTTCAAAATATTTTTTGACATAAGAATTATTTTCAAAAGAATTTTTATTGTATTCTGAATAATCTTTTTCAGAACTGAAAATAAGAGTTTTTTGTCCTTCACCCGACATAACATATGAAATAAGTTTTGAAAGCGGGGCTCTCAATGCACTTACATACAATTCTTCTGAATTATCACCAGCAGTTACTCCATTTGTAAGCTCATCAACATCAATAATAAAATCAATATCTTCTCCATTTTCATTTTCACAAAGTCTGTACGGAACATCTTTATCAAGATAATCTTTCAGATATTTGTCAAAAACTTTTGAATGGTGAAGTTTTTCAGTATAAGCATATTTTTTAACACCAAAGCTTGAAGCAATAAGATATTTCTGTTCATTAATATAATTCATACATAAAATTGTAATTAATACAGAAATACAAATTGAAAATATACGATAGGCAGGAGAATTAAATTTTGTCTCATCATTTTTCAGATCCTCTTTTTCTTCAAGTGATTTTCCTGAATCCATAATCCATAAAACTATCGTCTTAAAAAATAAAGTTATGGAACCGATACATACAACAATTAAAGTATATGGAAGACACAAATAAAAATCTTCTTTTATAATTATTACAACAGCAATTACAAAACAAAGTGCTGCAAATAAAAAATGAATTGCGTTATCCAGCGAATTTCCGGTTTTAAAGGCACAATTAAGTTTTTCCTTAAAACTTAAACCGAAAGGAAGTTTCATTATTCTTTCACCAGGTGAAACAAGAAAACCGATTGCAAATCCCAAAAAAACAAATCCGATTCCAAAGAGTTTCGGATAATACTTACCATCTCCGTAAATCAAAGAAAAGTTAAAACCTAATAAACACGCCGCTACTATAGAGCATAAAACTGCAGCAAGGAAACCAGGATATTTGAAATCTTCCAGAACAGGACCTTCTGTTTGATACACTGTATCAGTCTGTTCTTCTGAATTCTGATTTTCTACATCGTTCACATTTTTAATTTCTTCTTCATACATAATTTAAATCCTTTTATTTATTAAATTTTATGTCAGCCGCCATATTCTGTAATTTTACACTTCTCTTCCATTTTCTTTATGGAACTGCTGTTTCTTTTCGTACATTATTTCATCAACTTTCTCGACAGCCTGTTCAAGAGTAAGATCAGAATTTGCCGGAATATTTATAGTTCCTACAGATGCAGAAAGTTTATAAGGAAGATGCATGGTCGAAGCTTTTTGCAATACAACTTCTTCAATTTTTGTGCAGTAATCTTCACCATTATAATTTTTACTGTTACCAACAACTAAAAATTCATCACCACCATAGCGTACGCACATCCAGTTTTTAGGAACGACCTGTAAAACCGAAGCCGCAATCGTTTTAACAGCAAGATCACCATGAAGATGCCCGAACTTATCATTGATTGTTTTCATTGAATTTATATCAACAAAGAACAGAACTGTTGTAAGTCCGTTTTTTTTGTTTGCAGCATAAAATGGTTTTGCAAGTTTATCCATTCCTACACGATTTAACATTCCAGAAAGAGCATCTTTTGTTGAAAGCTTTAAAAACTCATGACTCATCTGCTTGTACATGTTTCGTTTTCTGAAACGTTCAATGCTGGTTCCAAAGTTGCGTGTCCATGTATAGCCGTAACTGTTATCAAGAAGTGAAAAATTGTTTTTTGCAACATAATAGCCGAATACATATGAATGATAGTAAATCGGTAAAATGAAGAACATATTTGATCCTTCAGTAATCATATTTTTTGGAACGAGGTCTTTTGTATTTATAATTACGCGAGGATATTTTTCGTTATTTGAAATTGCAGAAATAGCTTGAACTTGATTTCCGTAAGTAAGACTCAAAGGAAGATTTTCTTCTGAGTTAATCAAAACAGAAGTCCAGTCTGATTTTAAGAAAATGCAGAAGTCTCTTCCTTCAAAGTTATGCGACTTTGCAAAAAAGAGTTCGAGGTTTGTCAAAAGAGTAAATACATCTGGCGCTTCAGTAAATACTTCTTCGAGTGATTCCATTTGCGAAGTGAAAGCAAGGGATTTATTTTTTCCTGTAACAAGCTCAAGGTAGTCATGGCCGCGGTTCTGAGAATCGTGGTGGTCACATCCGCACGAACATCTGTAAACCGGAACATTTTTCGCTTTGAGTACGCGTGTCTCACCATTGAAAAACAGAACTCTCTTTGCCGCTTCGGCACCAATGCTTTCGATTTTTGACTGAACTGTAGTTAGTCCAGGCGTAAGGTTTTTTGCAAAATATTCATCATCGTATCCGATAACTTTCATCTGATCCGGAATCTTAATCGAATATTTCTTGCAGATTTCGTAAACTCCAAGAGCAACGATGTCATTTGCACAAACCAAAACTTCTGGGAGTTCCTTGCCCTTTCCAAGATAGTCATCAAAAAATGCATATACATTTTCGTATGAACATGATTGAACTGTAAAAATATGATCCGGATTAATCGGAAGCTTATTGTCTGTCAGATAAGTCCTGAATGCTTTATATCTTTCTGCAAGGTCAATCGAAGTTTCTTTTCCGCCGATGTAACCGAAATCCTTGCAGCCATGAACTGTCGCAAGATGGTCCATCATTTCAATGCTGCTCGTATAGTTATCAACTTTTAATGTTGTAATTCCATTAAGCATTTTATTAATTGAAATGACGGGTTTCTGGGCTTTTAGAATACGAAGACGTTCGCGTTCGAGGATGCGTGGATTATTGATGAGATCGCTTAATATGATAATTCCATCAAAATCTTCGTAATTTATAAGATTAAAAATTGAATAGCCTGTAAAATTTGGAAATCCGGAATATTCTGTATAATTATAGCCGTTGAAAATATAGACATCAGTATCGCTATCTTTCAGGGCGCGCTTCATTCCATTAAAAAACTTTGTTAAATATAAATGTGCCCACCCGCAGCAAAGAACAGCTATTTTCTGCTTCATAAAAACAATTACTCCGTTTATAAATTATAACACAAGTTTTCTAAAAAACATAATTTTAACAAAAAGAACAGAATTCAGTTTAATAGCGTTTATAAATCAAATCATCAAATTCAAGTTCACCGGCTGCTTCAAACCAAACTCTTGTCTGCTGTTTAGATGTCTGCCAGAAATCGCTGCACCAGATATGAATAATTCCAAGCTCTTTTGTTTTAATGACATATTCAAAACCGATTTTGTCATCATTAAATTTTTCTTTTCCGGTTTTAGAAAACTGATAGTATTCTATTGAAATAACTGTAAACTTAATTTCTTCTTCTACTTTCTCGCCATCAGAATTAACATAACTAAACTCAATCGAGTCTTTAGTCAAAGAAAGCATTGATTCAGGGCTATAGTCAATCATCCAGGTCTTATATGCAGCAAACGGAGTTTTTATTTCCGGTAATTTTTTATAATATATGGAATTTGCAGAATCATATTTCTTATATAAGAAATCGATATCTTTAGTACTTATAGAAGATTTAATTTTTGAATGCAGTTTTTCAAGATATTTACTTCCTTCATACTGTTTTAATTTTTTACTTTCTTCTTCTCTTTGTTTTTCAATTTTCTGCTGTTCAAAAGCTGCATTCTGCTGTTCGAGAAGCTTTTTTCGCGTTTCGTCATCAAGCACACCGCTGCTTCTTGCAGGTCTGTTTTTTAATGCTTCAAGCATTGCACGAGCTTCTGCATCTTCATCAGATTCTGAAAAAGCAGGCACTGTGAAAAAGAAAAAACTTAATGATAAAATTGCTAAAGATAAAATGTTTCGTTTCATATTCCCTCTCCTGAAAGAAAATTAATATATTTGATTTTATTATATTATATCACACTTCCTCAATTGAAGTAAGTTCAAAAGGATCTTCTGCGTTATTCTGATTATAATCGAATGAACAGATTAACTTAAAAGATTCTGTTTCGTATTCTCTGTCAGGAAGTGGAATAAAATTAATCGTAACTTTCTGAACAATTCTTTTGATAAAATTCATATGATAAGTCAATGGTTCTTCATAAGAATCCCTGCAGTTGAAATCGACCCTTGAAAGAAACCATTCTGAGCTTGTTTCATTAACAAGGTTATTTTCATTGATAAATTCAATGGCAGCTTCTTCTGCTTTCTTCTGAAGATTTTCTTCATTTGCAAAATAAAGTTCTTTTCCGTAATTATCATCAAAATACATTTCAGGCTCTAAAAATCTTCTGAGACTTACAGGAAGATTGTCGTGATTTGCTTTTTTACTTACTCTTCTGATAAGTCCTACAAGAATCTGGTCTTCAGAATTTGTATTTTCGTCATCAACTCCCCACAAGAATAAACAAAGAGATAATGCTGAAAGAACATAATGAAAACAGAATTCAAAGCCTGCTTTTTTAAAAGCACCTGCAACAGTATTTTTATCTATTATGACAACAAAGATCGCAATACACATTGCAAAAAAAGTAATTAAACCCGCAATTACATAAGGCTTATAAACTTTGTATTTAACTCCGCTAAGTCCTAAAAAGACATCAACAATCTTAAGAACACCAAATACAAAAGCACCCGGAATTAAGCTTGCAAGAAGACAAACTCCAAGTTCATCATATTTGAAATTATTTACAAGACTGAAATGCAATAATCCAACTGCAAAAACAATTGGAGAACTTACAAGCAATGTTTTGATTAATTTCTTTCTTGTCATATAAATTCTCCTTTAAGAAAAACGATTAACTTATCCTCTGTAGAAATTAATCAAACAGCCGGCAAGAATAATTTTTCTTTCGTCGTCTGTTAAGTCGCCTACTGAAAGTTCAAAATCTTTCACAGTTCCATCTTTCTTAACTGCATACGCTGTGATTGATGGAAGTTTTTCTGCGATCATCTTTTTTACGCCTGGAATAAATACGTAATCATCATTTGCAAACGGAAGATTTTTGTCTCCGTCTTTGTAAATGAATGGAAGCATTCCCCAGTTGATGAGATTTGAACGGTAGCGTTTTGTTGCGTATTCGTTTGCGATGTTTGCACTTGCGCCAAGTACACGCTGACAGCTTGCTGCCTGTTCGCGGGCTGATCCATCTCCAGGTTTTACTGCAAAAATTGTAGAACCAGTCTGTGCTTTTTCTGCTTTCTTTCCGAGTTCTGCATCTTTTTTAGAAAGAGCATCAACTGCAGCTTTGATTTCTGCCTTTACATCATCTGTCAAATCACGAACTGCTTTTGCGCGTCCTACGTATGCCGGGTCTTTTCGGCTCAAAGTAAACTCTGCAAGACCAAGTGGATTTGATCTGAATGAAGAAGTTTCACCAGACGGAATCAATTCGTCAGTTGTAGTTACAGGATCGTGAATTTCTGAAACTACTTTTACGAGAAGGTCATCACCGAGTGCTTTCTGTTCAGGCCAGTCTTTGATGTTTGGTCCAAACTGAATTTCAACTTCCGGATGTGCAACACCTTTTGAATCGTAAACGCGTTTTTCGTAAATTCCACTGTCAAAGAAATATTTTTTGTTTGAGAATTCTGTGTCATATTCTGTAGCTGCTGTCAAGAAACCTTTGTTTGCGGCAGTTGCAGCAATTGAGCGCGCGTCCATGAGAGCAACTGAAGAAAGCTGTCCGTTCTGGATTTTTGATCCTTCGCGGTTCGGGAAGTTTCTTGTTGAGTGACGGATTGAGAATGCGCCGTTTGCCGGTGTGTCACCTGCTCCAAAACAAGGACCGCAGAATGCTGTCTTAACGATTGCACCTGCGCTTACGAGTGCACTGAATGCACCGTTTTTCATAAGTTCCTGATAAACTGGCATAGAAGCAGGATATACGTTCAAAAGGAATTTTCCGTTTCCAGTATCTTTTCCTTTTAAGATGTCAGCAGCAGCACAGATGTTTTCAAATCCACCGCCTGCACAACCTGCAATTACACCCTGATCAACATAAAGTTTATTATCGATAACTTTATTCTTGAGAGTAAAGTTTACTTTATCACCGAAAGAAACTTTTGCTCTTTTTTCTGTTGCATCAAGAATGTCCATAAGATTTTTATTAACTTCATCGATTGTATAAGCGCAGGACGGATGGAACGGCATGGCAATCATCGGACGGATTTCGTCAAGATTGATTTCGATTGCGCCGTCATAGTATGCGCCTTCGCCCGGATTGAGTTCTTTATAAGCATCTGGACGACCGTGAACTGCGTACCATTCTTCAACTTTAGAATCTGTTTTCCAGATTGAAGAAAGACAAGTTGTTTCAGTTGTCATGACATCAATTCCGATACGGAAATCAGCGCTTAAGTTTGCAATTCCAGGTCCTACAAATTCCATTACTTTATTTTTAACATAACCGTTATCAAATACAGCCTTGATGATTGCAAGCGCAACGTCCTGAGGACCAACACCAGGAACAGGAGTTCCAGTCAAATAAATTGCAACAACTCCAGGATAAGCAACATCATAAGTCTTGTTCAAAAGCTGCTTTGCAAGTTCGCCGCCGCCTTCACCGATTGCCATTGTTCCAAGAGCACCATAGCGAGTGTGAGAGTCAGATCCCAAAATCATTGCACCACACTCAGCAAGCATCTCGCGTGCAAACTGATGGATTACAGCCTGATGTGGTGGAACATAAATTCCGCCGTATTTCTGAGCGCATGTCAAACCGAACATATGATCGTCTTCGTTGATTGTTCCACCTACTGCACAAAGCGAGTTGTGGCAGTTTGTCAAAACATATGGAAGAGGGAATTTTTCAAGTCCCGAAGCGCGGGCTGTCTGAATGATTCCGACGTATGTAATATCATGTGATGTGATTTTGTCAAATTTGATTTTTAATTTTGTGTCATCTCCAGATGTGTTATGCTTCTGAAGAATCGAATAAGCCATTGTATTCTTGCGTCCGGCTTCTTCACCGCCAGCATAATTTTCTTCTAATTTTCCATTAACAAGGTAAGCACCTTTCTGCCAAAGTTTCATATAAGACCTCTTAAAATTACGATTTTATGATTTTAACAAATATTTAAGATTTTTACAATTAAGCAGTTATTGTGAATAGACTATTTAGAGATAAAAAAAAATTAATTATTGCCATTTGAAATAAACTAAAATATAATTTATGAGTTATCTTAATTTTATGGCGGTGTGTTTAGATGAGAATAAAATATTTCATTAAAAGCGTTTTTATTGTTTCAACCATACTATTTTTTGCTGGATGTAATTCACCAAACTCTGATAATTCTTCAAATCCTCCAGATCCATTTACAGAATACACAATTTCTTATTATACGGAACATGGTACTACACCACGCCAGAAAAAAGTATATGCAGGTTATACCCTTAAAGAGGAAGATTTACAACCTCTTACTTTTAATGATTATGAATTTGATTTCTGGGAAATTTCAGGCTTTAAAGTTACCCCAGGCTTTTTAGTAACAGATAACATTATACTTAAAGCCCAATGGACTAAAAACAATAAGGTTTCAAAACCTTATTTCTCATCATCTGACTCAATCGACTATGGTGATAAAATCACTATTCTTACTAAAACCAGCAATGCAGAAATTTTCTACACCACAGATGGTAAAGCTCCGGATAAAACAAGTACAAAATACTCAGCACCAATAGAAATAAAGGAAAACACTACAATAAAAGCAATTGCATATAAAGACGGTCTGGAAACAAGTGAAGTAAGTGAAAAAAACTTTACTCTAAAAGTGTATACAATTAATTTTATCGTTTCATCTTATGGAAAATGCAATACAGCACAGCTCACAGGAAAACATAAATCAGAAGCAGTAACTTTACCAGATGTAATTCCTGTCACAAACTACAGATTTGACGGCTGGCAGATAGGCACAAAAACTTACAGTGCAGGAAGCACTTATATAATTTCAGGAAATACAGAAGCAACTGCACTTCTTAAGTCAACTGCCCATACTCATACTTTACAGTATGGTGGCGGACTCATTGGTACTGCATTTGAAAATGCAGATCAGGGAGATCCTGCAATTAATTTAAACTGGATGGATACCGATGGCAAAATCAGGATAAACGGATCACCTATTCCATTCACTCAGGAAGTTATTGCAGTACCTTATGGAACATACGCATGTACTAATACAATTATTTCAATTTTTGATTCAAAATATAAATTAAGTCCTTTTACAATGGGAAAATATCCTGTAACAAAAAGATTTTATAAGGCTGTTATGGGAAGCTTACCAGAAGAAGGAACTGTATTTAATGCCGGTATGGATCATCCTGTAACAGACATAAACTGGTTTGATGCAATTATTTTCTGTAACAAATTAAGCAGTTTATGTGGCTTAACTCCGGCATATTCATATACCATTGATGGAAAAGAAGAAACAGATCCTGATAAATGGATTTCAAAACTTGGTGCTGTTCCGACCCAGGATTCTCTGAATGCTTCAAGTGAAACAGAAAGAGAAAAGGCAAAACTTATTTTCGAAAAATGGAACAAAGTAAATATTAATCTTTCTGCAACCGGATATCGTCTGCCGACAGAATGTGAATGGGAATTCTGCGCAAGAGGCGGAGACCCGAATATACAGGATGCCAATAAAAAAATGATCTGGAATTATATATACAGTGGAAGTGACACTATATCAGAAGTAGCTCATTACAATACCTCAAATATGACTGCACAGGTCGGTTCTAAAAAAGCAAACAGACTTGGAATCTATGATATGAGCGGAAATGTATGGGAATGGTGCAACGATTATCGTTCAGATAAAGTTACTCACTACGGTAAAACAATAGGACAAGATGGTTACTATCTTGATGTACATATAACAACAGTCAATGATGCACGAAGACTTCGCGGAGGTACTCATGAATCATCAGAATGTGAATGCAGATTGGATGCTGAAGAAGGATATTCAAGACAGGCATCTAATGCCGCATACCGTGTAGGTCATGGAATAAGACTTGTCAGACACCTAGATAAATAATTTTTTCAAAGAATCTGGACTTTAATAATTTCGTCTGTAATTTTTTTCATGATTTCAAACGATACCGGAGTTAGTGTTGTGATATTATCGTATTGCGTGTGAAAGTATTTCCATGTAAGCGGAATTGATTCACGAAGCATATACTCCGGTTTTATTTTTTCGGGAACATCTTCAAGTTTTCTGTTCATTACTGATTCGCGAAGGCCCGGAAGACGGGCAAGGGATGTCATGTAATTTAAGACTTCATCTTTTGGAAGCATTGTGATGCAGACAGATGGAATTCCGTTTGCGATAAATCCTGCGTTATCAGAAAAACTTGCCGGTAATATTACATTCTGTAAAGTGGAATATTTAGAAACAAGGTTCTTTGTAAAAGAAAGGAAATTCAGATATTTTTTTGCAAATATTCTGTCTGTGTTTTCTGCAAGTTCCACTTCTGCAATCACCGGAACATCACCACGGCCTACAGAATCAAAAACAAAAACTTCGCCGTCCATCGAATTCAATTCCTTAAATCTCGATGCAAGAGAATAAGCTCCCTGCCCTTTTATTCCAAAGCGGCCTTCTTCTTCACCGTCGGTAAAAATGATTCTTGTATTGTGTTCACCTTCAAATTGAGAAAGACGGCGCGCAGCATCAAGCAGAACAAAAACACCTGATGAATTGTCATTTGCGCCGAGAGTATTCGGGACGCGGTCATAATGAGCAACAAGAGTCTTGATTTTAAATTTCGGATTGTAATGCTGTTTTGGAAAGTCAACATAAATATGAGATTTTCCGTCAATGATAATTACACTTGATTTGATTCCTGACTTTAACAGTTCCTTCTGGATAAAATCTTTTCTATCGAGGTCAGGTTTTACAAATTCGTACAATCCGTCTGGAAGTGTCATTAATATTTGCCTTTTATTTTATAAGTTTTAATTCTTTTTCGATTTTAACTTTTTTGTTGCAATGACATTTAAAAATCTGTAAATAAATGAAGCTGCGATTACACAGACTGCAACAAGTGCAAGATACTGTAAGAGATTTATGTTATTCGCTTTAAATACAGGATTTCTTCCTTTCTGAATCAACGGATTAAAAGTAAAGAGGAAAATTTCCTGAACAAGATATATTTCAAGAGACATTTTTCCAAAGAACGCATAAAACTTATTATTGACGCGGACTTTAAGCATGATAAGTGCAAGATAAAAACAGGTGTAAACGCAGTACAGATTGAGAAGAATATAACCTGCTGCTTTTTTTCCTGTTCCTAAATCTCCTCCCATATCAGACCAGAATCCGACATCCCAGATAAAGTGAAGTGTCGCAAAAGTTGCAAGAATAAAGACAGCTGTAAATACGATGAAATTTACAAGATAATTTTTTTTAAGATACGCAAGAATTTTTTCTTCGTTTTTACAGTACCAGATTCCAAACACAAAAGCCCATGTTGACTCAACCCACCATTCACCGGAAAAAAGAAGAGCGCAAGGTCTCATCCACCAGCTTACATTTGAAAAAGCCCCCGGAGCTTTGTACCAGTTACTTTCTCCAAGATACCACGGAAAATGATTTCCGATTATGTAAACAAGTCCCTGCCCTATTGCAACAAGAAGCATTAATGCAATTCCATTTTCACGAAGCTTTTCATTTTTAAAAATAAAATAAAACGCAAGGTACATTATCACAATTACATAAACAAACCACGCCTGACTGTTTATCATCGTAAGACCAGAAAGTTTACAGATCCATTCAGAAACTGAAAACCCTGGTTTTGTAATTAAATAATAAACTGCATAAAAAGCAATCATTATGTAATAGGAAATTACAAGTGGAAGAACTCTTTTTTTCAAAAATCCGTCAAGATAATTTTCTTTTGTAATAAAACTTTTATAAAGTCCATAACCTGAACAGAAGAAAAATATTCCGACAAACACAAATCCGATATGTTCAAAAAATGACATTGATCCTGTTGCATGAAAAGCAGCTTTCTGCGAAACATGATGAAAAATTACACAGAAAGCAAGAATTCCTTTTAAGCAGGAAGTCGTTTCAAAAGAAAAATAATCTTCATTAAAATTATTTTTTCGGGCAATTTTTATTCCGGGAATAAACGAAAGAATCAAAAGTCCGTAAACAATCAGATTAATGTAATTCATAATTTTCTCCATTTTTTGTTGATGGAATTTTTATAAAACAGCAGACAGAAAAATTATTTTTTCTTTCCAAGATAAGCTTCTTTTACTGTTTCATTTTCCAGAAGTTCTTTACCGCTTCCTTTCAGAACGATCTCACCTGTTTCAATAACATAAGCAACATCGGCAATCTTGAGCGCCATATTCGCATTCTGTTCGATAAGTAAAACAGTAACGCCCTTTTTATTGATAGTCTTGATGATTTCAAAAATCTGCTGAACTACAAGAGGCGCAAGTCCGAGCGAAGGTTCATCAAGCATTAAAATTTTTGGTCTCGACATCAATGCGCGTCCTACGGCGAGCATCTGCTGTTCACCGCCGGACAAAGTTCCTGCAAACTGCCAGCTTCTTTCTTTTAAGCGTGGGAAAAGTTCATAAACCCATTCCATATCTTTTTCGATTTCTTTTTTATCGTTTCTGAGATATGCGCCGATTTTAAGATTTTCTTCAACAGATAAATCTGTAAAAACACGACGTCCTTCAGGGCTCAAAGCAATTCCCTGTGAACAGATTTTATTTACTGCAAGAGAAGTAAGTTCAGTTCCATTAAAATTGATGCTTCCGCTTTCTGCTTTTACAAGACCAGAAATTGTTCTGAGAAGAGTTGATTTTCCGGCACCGTTTGCACCGATCAAAGTTACGATTTTTCCGTCTTCTACATCAACATTGATTCCGCGGAGAGCTTTAATTCCACCATAAGAAACATGTAAATCTTTAATAGTAAGCATTATTTTTCCTCCGGTTCGCCAAGGTATGCGGCAATAACTTCTTTGTTATTCTGAACTTCTGAAGGAGTTCCTTTTGCAATCAATGCGCCAAAGTTCAAAACATAAATTCTGTCAGAAATATCCATTACGAGATCCATATGATGTTCAATCATCAGAATTGTGAGGTTAAAATCATCGCGGATTTTTTTAATGAATGCTGTAAGTTCTGCAGTTTCCTGTGGATTCATTCCGGCAGCAGGTTCATCAAGAAGAAGAAGTTTTGGTTCTGTTGCGAGAGCGCGTGCAATTTCAAGACGACGCTGAAGTCCGTATGGAAGCGAAGTACAAAGTTCATCTTTAACTTCGTAAAGACCAAGAATTTTTAAAAGTTCTTCAACTTCTGTTTTCTGTCTTTTTTCTTCTGCAGTGTTTAAGCGGAATGTTGCAGTAAAAACATTTGATGTACGGCGAAGATGTTTTGCGATAAGTACATTTGTAAATACACTCTGGCTTTTCCAGAGACGGATATTCTGGAATGTACGCGCAATTCCAAGTTTTGTAATTTTGTCTGGTGTCGGTTCAAGATGTCTTGTAAATTTTCCTTCATCTTTTCCTGAATAAAGCTTTTTCATTTTTCCACGTGGAAAATTCTCAACAATTTCTTTTCCGTTAAAATAAACGGCACCATTTGTCGGAGCATAAACACCGGTAACAACATTAAATGCTGTTGTCTTACCGGCTCCGTTTGGTCCGATTAAAGAAACAATTTCACCTTTATTGACTTCAAGACTTAAATCATTTACAGCAACAACGCCTCCAAACTGCATTGTTACATTTTCCAATTTTAAAACGTTATCACTCATTTGCTTTCTCCTTTTTTTGTTTCAACAGGAGCTGCATTCTTATTGAAAAGTTTTTTTATTCTGTTAATGATTCTTCCAATTGAAAATTCATTTTCACCCATAATTCCTTTCTGATAAAAAAGAACGATACACATGATTACGACTGCAAAAACTACCTTTCTGAAACCCGGGCGCAGAATCTGGAGTGAACCAAGATTCTTGTTTGCGTCATCAAGAAATCTAAGCCACCATTCAGAACATGCGATAAAAAGGAATGAAGAAATACAGCTTCCTGTTACAGAACCGATTCCTCCGATTACTACGATGAGAAGAATTTCATAAGTCATTGCAGATTTAAACTGACTTGCCTGAATTGTTGTCTGGAATATTGCAAGAAGTGCTCCGGAGATTCCTGCAAAGAAAGAAGAAATTACAAATGCAAGCTGTTTGTGTTTTGCAAGATTGATTCCCATTGCTTCGGCTGCAACTTCATCATCACGGATTGCTTTAAAAGCTCTTCCATAAGTTGAATTAATCAAAAGCAGAATCACGGCTATACAAATTCCACTCACAATAAAATAAAACAAAGTCGATTTGAAAACAGGATAACTTCTCAAAAGATTTGATCCGTTTGTAACGACACCGATTTTATCCCACTGAAAAATTGCACGGATGATTTCTGCAAATCCTAAAGTTGCAATTGCAAGATAATCACTTTTCAAATGAAGAACAGGAAGCCCGATTAAATATGCAAAAATTGCTGCAACAATTCCTGCAAGAATAATCGCTGCAAAAACAGGAATCGTAAACTGAATGATTCCACCGTCAAAGTACTGATAAACCTGAGGTCGTGCTTTAAGTGGAATCGTAAAGATTGCGTATGTGTAAGCACCGAGGAGCATGAAGCCTGCCTGTCCGAGTGAGAACAAACCTGTAAAGCCGTTCAAGAGGTTCATCGAAACTGCAACGAGCGCATAGATTGCACCTTTTTTAAGAACAGTAAAAAGCATGCTTGTTCGTGGAATTACATTTTCAAGAATTGAAATCGTAATCAAAAGAACTGCAAGAAGACCAAAGCCGATTGAGTAATCAAATATTTTTTTGCTGTTAAATTTACTATTCATGACTTACACCTTATCTGTCTGTTTTTCACCGAACAAACCAGTCGGCATAAACATCAATACAATAATCAACAAAACAAAAGTAAACGCATCACTGAATGTAGTCCAGCCCAAACCTTTGATAATGTTCTCACAAATTCCAATGATGAAAGCACCGATTACAGCACCCGGAATCGAACCGATTCCACCAAATACAGCTGCAACAAATGCTTTAAGTCCAGGCATTGCTCCTACTGTCGGAGTAACACCAGGATAATTTGAGAAGAACAAAAGTGATCCGATTGCAGCAAGAAAAGAACCGATGATGAAAGTCGAACTGATTACAGTATCAACTTTAATTCCCATAAGTTCAGAAGTTTCAAAGTCTTTCGAAACGGCGCGCATTGCCATTCCGATTTTTGTGTGACGGATGAGATAAACAAGCGACACAACAAGAATTATAGTTAAAATCGGCGTGATTACAGTAACTCTTTTTGTAATCGCTCCAAAGATAGTAATTGAATCACTGATCCAAGGAATCGACGGAAAGAATTTTGTAAGTCCACCTGTAATATACAAAGCAAGGTTCTGCAAAAGGTAACTCATACCGATTGCACTGATCATAATTGACATACGAGGCGCTGTTCGAAGCGGCTTGTACGCAATTCGTTCAACAGAAAATCCAAGTAATACCGTTAATATGATGGTAAATGGAATTGAAATCCACAAAGGCATTACCGTATAAGAATAAATCATAATAAGTCCCGCAGCCATAAAAACATCGCCGTGAGCAAAGTTAATCAATCGTAAAATTCCATAAACCATTGTGTAGCCGATGGCGATGAGCGCATACTGACCGCCGGTAGAGATTCCGGCTAAAATGTATGGAAGATTTGTTTTAATAAATTCCATTTGTTGATCCTAAAATTTTTTTCTCTTTAGACATACAAACCTCGTGCTATCGTCGGAATCGTGCCACAAAAAAAGGCTGTGCTCGCGGGTGTGCCAGAGCAGCAGGACTGCGGCGCAGAATTTTTTTTGTGCCCCGCTTCCGACTACGCACGAGTTTTGTATGTATAGTGATAAATTTATGACTCATAAATGAAAGTATTAAAACAAAACTTCCATAAATCTTGGTCATAGGTTTATCTATTTGAACATCTAAATAATATTTTCAAACATTATTCAGATGTTCAAAACATACAGCGGAGTCGGAAACGCGGGTCAAAAAAAATTCTGCGCCGCAGTTATACCCTCTACTACACCCGCGAGCACAGCCTTTTTTTGAGCCGTGTTTTCGACGGGAGCTGTATGTTTTGAAAGTATTATTAATATTTGTTAAATACTATTTTGAAACAGTCTGGATTGCTACGAATTCCCACTTTCCAGTTTCATTATTAACTTTTTTTACGTAAGCAACATCACGTTTTGCATCGCCGTTTTCGTCGAATGCGATTGCGCCTGAAACACCTTCGTATGTTACAGAAGGAAGAACAGCGATGAGGTCTGAACCTTTTGTGCTTCCTGCTTTTTTGAGTGCTTCGAGTGCTGTGTAATATGCATCAAATCCCATTGCAGAAACAGCAGAGATTTCATCATCTCCACCATTATTTGTTTTTGCTGTTGCATTTGTATTGATGTATTTTTTGAATCCGTCTACGAAAGCTACTACATTTTCGTTTGTAGAACCTTCCATAAAGAATGTTGTTACATTGATGTTAACGATTGTTCCTTTTGCTGCTGCGAGAACAACGTTGGAATCCCATGTGTCTCCAGCGAGGATCGGCATCTGCATTCCCTGTGTGTTAGCCTGTTCAATGATGAGAGCTGCTGCTTCAATTGAAACTGGTGAGAAGAATACATCAGCACCTTTATTTTTTGCATTTGCAACATAAGCTGCAAAGTCAGATGTTCCGTCTGGGAATGTTTCGTAAACAACTTCTCCACCGCGTGCTTTGAAAGCCTCGATAAAGTAGTTGCACAATCCTACTGAATAGTCATCACCGAGTTTTGCAAGACAATACGCTTTTTTAGCAGCAAATTTATCGCATGCAAAGTTAGCAAGAACTGTTCCCTGGAATGGATCGAGGAAGCAGATTCTGAAATAATGGCTGTTTCCGAGTGTTACCTGAGGGTTTGTACAAGTAATTCCGATTGCAGGAACTTCTGCGTTTGCAAAAGTATCGCTTGCTGCGATTGAAACGCCTGATCCGTAAGATCCCAAAACAACTGATACATTTTTGCTTACAAGTTCACTTGCAGCAGTAACTGCTTTATCATTTGAAGATTCGTTATCAACGATTTCAAGCTGAACTTTATATTCTTTGTCTCCGATTTTTACAGTAGGTGTAATTGAATTTGCATACTGAACACCGAGAGTTTCCTGTTTACCACCAGCTCCATTATCTCCAGAAGCAGGTTCATAAACACCAATTTTAACTACATCTTTATCTGCACCACAACTTACAAAAAGAGCTGCAGCAGAAACAAGAGCAACCAGTCCTAAAACTAATTTTTTCATTTTATTAGTCTCCTTTTAAAATAAGTACATCATTAATTTTAACATTTTAGCCCTTTTTATCCAATAGCACTTACTTTTAAGAGAAACAATCCCGGTCTGGAAAATTCCATAATAAAAGAAAAATTTAGAATATCGATAAAAGGCTGACCTTTTTTTTGCTATTTTTCGTATAAATAAGTGTAAAATGAATAAGAGAATCTTGTTCGAGGAGGAATTTATGAATACTAAATATACAAAAATTGAAAATGGAATACTTTCTGATAATGAACTTGAACAGATTAACGGCGGAATGAAAATTGCTAAAATAAAACACAATACGAATTATTTTCACACAATTCTTAATATAATTTTCAGACATAAAAAGAAGAAAGTTACTAATTAATTTTTACTTATACATTCCGGACTAAAAAATTATTTTCTTCTATTATTTTCTTCGTGCTGATAAAAACGCTGCTTGCATTCATACATTTTTTCATCAGCACGCTTTAAGGCATCTTTTATGTCTTCATCAGCTTCGCGGACTGCTATTCCGTATGAAGCTGAAACTTTGATGCCAGTTTTTTCGGATTTTGGCTTAAAGTTTTCTGTTGCCTTCTGTGCAATTTTTTCGATAAAAGATTCGTCTGTGGATTTTAATATGACAACAAATTCATCGCCACCAACACGGAACACTTTACCAGAATTTCCGGCCGCAGATTTTATTCCACCTGCAACCGAAGTAATAAGAACGTCGCCAGCATCATGTCCCATTGTATCATTTGTGTGCTTTAATCCGTTTACATCAAACAGAAGAATTCCATAAGAGCCTTTGTTTCTGAGGCGGTCCGCATACGAAGTAAAATATGTGAATGAACAGACTTCGGTAAGGCGGTCGTACTTACTGTCGATTTCGATTACGAATGCGTAATACAGGATGATCATAAGAGCTGAACCGATGTACGCATCATCAAATGACTGCGGAAGAAAATACTGCATGAAGACAGCAACAACTTCAAGCATAAATAAAACTACAAGTCTTATTAAATCTTCCAGTTCACATGATTTATATTTTTTAAAGTTAACGACTGTTGTTGCAATAAACGCAAAGAGAACCCATGCCGCACCAAAGATTCTTAAATTTCCCCTTCCCTGTTTTCCATCAGGACTCATTGTAAAAATCCAGCCTGTAACCGGAGAAGCAAAAAGCATTACAAGAAGAATGACACCAGAAATAATCAATGCAAGCATCAAAGGTTTTTTAAAAGAAATAAGTGAATTGACAAAAAAGATAAAGTAAAAAACAGTTGCCGAATAAATGAAATATTCAGCGAGAACTCCAAGCCAGTATGAACAGAAAGTTACGTTGTAGTCACGGATGAGATATCCTGCAAGCGCAAAACAGACACAGATTGCAACAAGATTGTATCGAAAGTTCCGCCGGCGTTCCATGTACGCGCTGTGTCTTACGATTGTTACAAGAAGTATAAGCGCGATGATGTGAAGAACATAATATCCGTGTGTCTGCAAAATTTCTCTCCGAAAAAAATTATTTTTATTGAACTCTTATTATATGATACATTATCAATTGCAATAACACAAGGAAAAGAAATTCACTTACATCTTTATTGTCTTTACAAATTATTAATTCAAATTATAAATATTTACTTCATCGTAACATAATATGTCGCACTGCATTGTACGCCATCTTTTTTTGCAGTAACAAAAACCATTGTTACTCCATTTGCCGGTACAAAAGAATACTCTGCATTCTCAGACTTCACTGTAAAATCTGCATCGAGATACCATTTATAATCTGAATACCCCTGAGCTGCTGTAAGTACAACTTTTCCATTGCTTTCTGATTTAGTTACTGCAAAATCATTTTCTTCTTCTGCAGTAATTATTATGACGCCAGTTTCTGGAACTGCAGAAGTCGCTGGAGGTAAGAAACTTTCAGGAACTGGTAAATCAGAACTACCAGGATTGCTGCAGCCATAAAAAATTACCAGACTAATGGACATTAACAAAACTAATATTATATTTTTCTTCATTTTTCTTCTCCACATAAATCAATTAATACCAGGTAATATTCGTAAAGCCTTTAAGACAGCTATTACCATTTAATTTTTCTGGCGCAGTTATTTGAACATCTGAAGGACAATCTTTAAAAATGTCCCCTCCCATTTTTTTTGTCTCTATACCATTTCCAATGCGTATAGTTTTTAAGTTTGAACAGTTCATAAAGACTTCTGATCCAATAATGCTCACAGAGTCTGGAATTACAAGATTTTCTAGTGAAGAGCAACCTGAAAATGCATTATTATCAATAGCATCAAGAGCTTTTGATAATGTAATCTTTGTTAAAGGAAGATTAGAGAATACTTCCCTTCCAATACTTGTTACACTGTCTGCCATTTTCAATACTTTCATATTCTTCCAGTTTTTGCCATGAAAAGCTCTATAGCCAATTCCTGTTATTCCATCACATATTTCTACAGTTTCTGCTTTTACTATCTCCTGGTAAGAAATGTAATCAGGATCTTGAGTACCAGCAAAAATGTCAGGTTGATTGTCTGACAATGTTCCAGAACCAGTAAACAAAGCTACTTTTGATCCATCATAATATGTACATTTAATAGAATCGCCCCATTTTCGTTCCAATTTCTTCTGAGTACTTTTGCCACAAATACAATGATCATCATCATATTTTCCATATATATGATGACTTATAACTGTCACTTTACTTTCATCAATACCCGCATTCTTGATTGCTGAACATGGAGCATTTACTTCCCTTAATGAAGTAAATTCAGTAAACATACCGGGATAAACACCTGTAATAGTATCATCAATTTTTACACTTTTAATCTCACTGGCAAAAGCTGAAAAGTTATTTACTGTAACATCACCACTGCCTGTAATAGTAAGAATTCCTGTTCTATTTACAAAATAAAATTTTGCATCAGTTCCACAAGGGCCTTCTTCACAGTCCGTCTTTTCGACTCCACAATCACACAAAATATTTTCACCTGTAAACGTATGCTCATCATACTCAAATATAATATCAGAGCTACAACCTTCAAAACACTTTTTAAAATTTTCATTAACCTTGAATCTGCACGGTGCAGTAACTTTACTTAACTTAGTACAATTATTAAAAGTCCAATATGCCATAGAGTCATACTCATCTTTACCAATTGATACAACACTAACAGGAATCTTTATTTCTGTTAATGAGGTACAGTTTCTAAACGCAGCAGTTCCAATTGTTGTTACACCATTTGGAATTACAATATTATTTAATTTACTGCAACCATCAAATGTAAATTCTTCAATTACTGTTATACCTTTTGGAAGGTTAATGCTTTCTAATAAACTGCATCCTTTAAATGCATATTCTCCAATTACTTTTACTTCTTCTGGAATTGTTATTTTTGTTAATGAGGTACAGCTCATAAAACAGTAGCCTGGTAATGATTTTAATTTCGTACATTCTGATAAATCAATTCCAACTGTTACATTTTCATCTTTAAGTGCATTTGTAATTTTTTCCAAATCTGGGTCTGCATCAAGAATTTTAATCTGTCTTGTTTCATTAACTCCAGAAGCTTTAATTCTATTAATCAAATCTCCAAATCCGTCTGAATAGGCAATCAAATCGTATTTTGGATAAAGAGTAATGTCGCCGGTTTTTGTTTTGATGTTTTCTTCTGTTGCTTTATCTATAAAGCTTTCATCATAATACCAGCCGGCAACTCCATCATTTCCCTTAAATGCTTTGTCCCATGAAGGTAAAGAAGCAATTCCAAATTTACTGTAAGCACTTGCGCCTTCATAACCTTCTACCCATGAGCCGTCGCCAAGTGCATAAGTTATTTTATAATACTGTGCAACTGCTTCTACTTCTCTTATTGCTGTGCTGCTTAAATCTTTTGAAACATTTACAGTTTCCATGTAATAGCCAAGAAGATTTTCGCCGTTATAGAAAGAATATTTTACAGTGTAATTTCCGGCAGGAACATTTGATTTTGTATATGTAAAAGTTCCACTGTTTGAATTATCTATTTTTTCTTCGTTGAATGCTGGTGTTCCGTCGTTTTTCAAAAGACAAACTTTTGCATATTTTATATCTGAATGATTTTTAATTTTAAGATTGATCTGAATATTTCCATTTCCGGGAACAAAGTTTTCGTCCTGATTGATGAACGACATAGAAAAACTAAGGGCATTTTTACCGTTTTTGATTTCGATGTTTGAAAGTGAACAGCTGTAATTTCTTTCATTCAATTTTGCAGTCATTACAAAACTGTAAGTTCCTGTTTTTGTGAGTTGAACTGTAAAGTTTTCAGCAGTTATTTCTGCATAAGTCTTTTCTGTAAATAAAGTTTCTTCAACGCCGTCTGTAACAGTTCCTTTTAATGTAATTGCTGTAAGTTTTGAACAGTCAAAAACAGGATTTACAGTTTTTTCATTTCCGCCATAAAAATTGAAAGTTAAATATGGAGTCTCATTTTTTGTAATTTCAGAATTTGGATTTTCGAAAGTTCCATTTAAATTGAATGAGGTCAGATTCTGACATCCTGTAAATACTGTTAATAATAGAATAAAAACGTATGATGCTATAACTGTAAGTGTTTTTTTTGACATTTTTTCCCCCATAAAGACAAATAATTAACTCTTTTTCTTCAAAAACTGCGATATATTATTAATTTGGCGGAATACTGTCACTACATAAATATGTAGTTTTTTGCTATTTTGTGATATAATTCATGTTATGACCGCGAAAGAACTCAGTGACCGGATAATTCAATTTTGTTCATCATATTTTCTTGTTGATATGAGAAAAGACAGGAATTTTTATTATAATTTAACTGCAGAAGATCTGGTAAAATACCCGTTAAGTTTCTGCGGATACATTCTTAATCTTGTAATGGATGGAAATCTTGAAAAAGCGGACAGTGTTATTGAAAATTTACCTGACGAAAGTGTATATAAAGCCGGTCTTTCGATAGTAAATCCAAGAATAGACTGCAAAGGATTCATAAAAAAAGTCACTTTTCTAAAAGAAAAAAACACGACTATCGGATGTACGACACTTACTGCCGGCCGTCCATATCTTTTAAACGGCTTTAATGATTTTTCGCGCCTTGGACCTTTGCTTGTAAAGTACCAGGAAACTTTTAAAGATTATATTCAATTTTTATACGGCTCAGAATGTACAAACCAGATTTATAATCTTTCACTTGCAGAATATTATTATCAGACAAACAGGATTGTTGATTCAGCAATAATTGTTTCCCAGACAATAAACTCGTTCGACAAATTCAACGAATCACGGTTTTTATTTGTTGCAATGTATCTCGAAGCTAAAATTGCGCACGCAAATGGAACAATATTAAAATCATCAAGCTACATAAAAGATATAAAGAAAAGTGTTTCACATATTGGCAAGGCTGAATTTTCTTTCAACATTGATGCGGCTGAAACTTTATTTTCACTTTACAGCGGAAATTACGAAATTGTTCTTAAATGGCTAAAATCCGATGCTCCGGATGAAATCGGCGATTTTAACATGCTTGATCTGTACCGCTACATGATAAAAATCCGATGTTATATCGTTCAGGAGGAACAAAGTACAGCCATTGCTTTAATCGAAAAGCTTCGTCCACAGCTCGAAGACGGTCACCGCCATATGGATTTGTGCGAGCTTGATCTGCTTTTGAGCGAAGCACTCTGGTCATGCGGCAAAAAAGACCTCGCACTTGTTTCTTTTGCCCGTGCAATGAAAATTGCAAAACGCCGGAATTATCTTCGCCTTGTGGCTGATGAGGGAATTGCAATCTTTGAAATTCTTTCCGAATATTCCAAAACCGCCGCCAAATCAAATTTCTTAACATCCGCAATTGAATTAACAAGAAAAATGGCAATTTACTATCCGTTGTACCTAAAACCACGCTACAAAAACAACAAAAGTTTTTCCCAGCAGGAAGTAGAATTTTTATCGCTTCTGCAGCAAGGTAAAACCTACGAAGACATTGCAAATTATTTTTTCATTTCTATAAACACAGTCAGATATCACATCAAAAACATCTACAGCAAATTAGATTCCCAGAATGCAAACCAGGCTGTCTGGAATGCAAAACTTCTCGGACTGATAAAATAAACGTGATGAAAATTCAACTATTAAAAAATCTAATCTGCAGCTGCGTCTTTACACAAAGATAAAATGTCAAAACCTGAATTAGTAATATTGAGTTTCAACCTTCTTTATTTTAAATAAAAGATTTTCTTTACTAAAGGAATTTTTCCAACTGCCCATACGGTAATATATGATAAAGCGAGATCTGCAAAACATGTAATCAGAATATAAGCTATTACTCCGGCCGAAACTTTGTCATATGGAAACCATACTTTAGTAAAAAGTTCAAGGTAAACGATATGAATCATATACATGCCAAAAGAATTTTTTGAAAAATCAGTCAGCAGCTTTGATTTTGACTCTTTTTCCTTGAACAATGTTTTTATTAAAATAAAAAATGAAATTCCAAAAAAACATGCCGTTAATGACAGTTCCTCATAAAGCTTTTCACGTATCGCCGGAATGAATTCTACCCATTGCTGTAATGCAAAAATGCTGAATGTTAATAAAATTACTGTCACTGAATAAATTAATATTCTGGATGCTTTTTTCAGATCGAATTCTGAAAGGTACCAGCCGAGAAGAAAATATCCTGTATAACCGGTCAATGGTTCCATATGAAATTTTTTCATAAATCCGGATACGTTTATTATTGCGTCTGAGGTCACAAAAGTATCTGCCGATTTTGCTGCAAATTGAATTATTATAGAACCGACAATCATCCAGAAAATATAGTTTCGGTTTTCTCTCTTAACAAAAAGACGCAGAACTGGAATCATTAAATATCCGCCCACAATCATGAACATATACCACAAATGCGGATAATCAGTTCCTTTGAATGAAAGAATAAAATCTGCAAACATCTGCCATGATGATGTACCACCGGTAAGCGAAGGCAGAATAAAAGCATAAAAAGCAGCGTAAAATAAAAGCCAGCCGATAAAAAGCAGAACCATCCACAAAAGCGATCCTTTATAAAAACGTTTTGTGTCAAACGGTTTATCTTCATTCAATAACAGCGCACCGCTGAGCATGATAAACAAAGGAACGCCTGCTCTTGATATTCCGTTAAATATATCGCTGATAATATATATTGTTCCCCGGGGATCCGGATATTTTATCACTAAGTATGCGGAAACATGCACCATTACTATCGATAACAGTGCAATAATCCTGATAATATCAAAATACAGTTTTCTGTTTATTTGTGTAATTTTCTGCTCCATGTTTCTCTCCAATTTTCTTTAAAGCTTGTTTTTCTGAGTTAAGGCACTTATATTATATCACACAAATGCAGTAATTTCTTCCCACCCGTTACAGCGGATAAAATTTTTTCCGGGGAACTCAGCATTTTTATTCCATGGGCGGTCAAAAACTGCAACACGGCATTTTGGAAAATGAAGAAGATGTTCAAATGCTGACGGCGAATCTTCCACCGCAAAATCAAAATCCATTTTGAACATATCTTCAAGTGTCATGCTGTATGTCCATTTTTGAACATAATTTTCTCGGCCATATTTATCAACACAATAAAGTGGAGCACGTTTTAGTCCATGTTCATCAAGCCATTTTCTGGAAGGTTCAAACGAATTAAAAGGACGTCCGGTAATTACATAAACATCGTGCCCTTCATCAATCCATTTGTTTATTGCTTTTGATGCGCCGGGAGTTTCTTCATAAGCGAGTAAAGTTTCTGGTGTGTGCCCTGCTTTCATCAATTGTTCATACTGAGCATCATTCAAATTAAATGCTTTCTGCAGATTAAAAAATTGAACTTCGCTGTACGGCAATTCAATTCCAAAAAGTTCTTTCGCAAGTTTTACAAAATGTCTTGCCGTTTCACAGATTACGTCATCAAAATCAATATAAATTTTCATTTTTCTATCCACGAAAGAAATTTATCGAGTGTTTTATTTTCTTCACGTTTTTCTAAAAACATTCCGGCAGTGTACCATGAGTGAGTATTTTTTTTGTCTTCAACTGAATACAGTTCAGAAGGGATTCCAAGTTCAACAGCACGCTTATAAAAAAGTTCTGCACAGGAATAATCGATAAGTCCATCGTGCTCGCTTTGAATCAGAAGCATTGGAATAGAACTTTTTGCGATGCGTGAACAAGGTTCACCCTGAGTTCTGTCAAAATCCTTTTTAAATAGCTGATTAAGAAGCATTTTTACAAAAACACCTGTCTTTGTAAAAAAACTGTACGGGCCGCCAACTCCAATAAATCCGATTACACCACTTAAGTCAACGTTCATTCTGTTTTGAATCTGTCTGTCATATACAAGAAGAGATGTAAGATGTGCACCTGCGGACGGACCTGAAATTATAATTTTTGAAGTATCAATATTTTTTTCTTTTAAGAATTTGATTGCCGCATTGTATCCTGTACAGACATCTTCAATCTGAACTGGAAATTTATTTTTTGGAGACAGACGATATCCGATGGAAATAAATCTGTAGCCATAACTGCACATTGCCTGCCCGACAAAATCAAAAACAGCAGGCGTTCCAGAATTCCATCCGCCGCCGTGAACCCAGACAATTATTTTTTCGCTTGTAATTTCCTTTGGTTCAAAATACAAAAAATACTGGTCTTTGTGCTCGCCAAAAGAAACTTTTTCCGCCTTTACAGTTTTTTTAACTGCAAACATTCTTCTGAACAAACCAAAATAACTTAAACTTTCGCGCATTGAATCATTCATATAAAATCCCCCTTTTTAATACATCAATATTAGAGACAAGCCCATGCAGATATTTTTTCTGCAATTTATTTATAGAACTTTTTGTTAAATCCACTTTACTCAAAAACTCCTGATTGTAACCTTCAATCACCCATTTTATTATTTTTGCAACAGCTGATTTTTTTACACGGAATAAATCGGCTGACACATTTGATAAAACCTCTTCATAAACATTTTCACTTTTTTTCTGAAAACGTTCGTCCCGCTTTTTTACAAAATCTTTATCAGTTTCTTTTGCAACCGCAATTACAAATTTTCCTTTAAGCGGATTTTTTATGTACCATCCTGTTTCCCACACTGAATAATCAATAATTTTCTGGAACAAATCAGAAGAAAAATCTTTGATATTTTCAGAAAGGTCTTTTAGCATTTCGTTTGTGACAATTTCAAAAAGGTCAAGGCACATTTCATCTTTTGTTTCAAAATACTTAAAAAGACTTCCTTTACTTATGCCGCAGTTTTTTACAATTGCATTTGTTGAAGCATTTAAAACACCATTTTCTGCAAACTCTTTTACTGCAGAATCAATAATCAGATTTCTTTTTTCTGGTTTAAGATTCATAAATTGATTTGTCGGCATCAGTATTTCCTTTGTTATAATTGACCATACGGTCACTCTTTTTTGATTTTAGGAAACATTTTTATTTAAGTCAAGAAGTGATGATCGCAAACTTCGGTTTTTTAATATGGTTTATGCCGATCCTGAGTAGAAAAATGAAATTTAAAAATGATACGAAGTTTTATTTAGGGGAATTTGAAATTCCATACTTGTAAATCTGATGCCGTCTTCAACTTTTTCTGGCGCAGTCGGTGTAAATCCAAGATGTTTGTAAACTTCTACAGCGTATGGCGAAGAGTTTACTGTTATTGTGCCAGTTGAATTATCAGCTTTTACAAGTTCAAAAAGCTTACGTCCAATTCCTTTTTTATGGAAAATTTTGTCAACAAAAAACAACGTGATGTGATTTCCATTGTTGCGGGTTGCAATAATTCCTGCAAGATGAGAATTTGAATCAAACGCACCATAGCAGACAATTTCATTCAAAAACTTCTGATCGGTCATAAGGTTATGGAAAGTCTGAACTCCTTCTGCGGAATATTCAGGCGCTTCAAATTCATCAAAAACACGGAGGATAAGTTCTACCGCTTCTGGCAATTCTGATTTTTTTAGTTTGCGGAAGGTAAAGTTCATTTTTTTTCTTAAAACTCGTGTTTCTTCACCCCAGACTGTCTGGCAATTTGTAAAAAACTCGTAACCGCATTTTTCGTAGAGGCCAACGTGGTCGGTGGAAATGTAAGTGTATTCGGCATTAAATTCGGTGATGGCAAATTTTTCTGCGTGATAAATCAATTTTTCTGCATAGCTGTTTCCGCGGTATTCAGGATATGTAAAAACGCAGCTTATCCACGGAGTCCAGTTTTCGCGGCCATTTTGAAAAATGTCCACTTCATCATTACGGGCAAGCGCAACAAATGAAAC
The DNA here is from genome assembly GCA_018064525.1 of Candidatus Treponema merdequi. Lineage (GTDB taxonomy): Bacteria > Spirochaetota > Spirochaetia > Treponematales > Treponemataceae > Treponema_D > Treponema_D merdequi. The sequence goes on from JAGHVB010000028.1 coordinate 54,745, forward strand.
TAAACGCGGACACATTTTTGTCTGATTATTTACCGACAGTTGGGTAGAATTTGCTTCATCTAAAAGAAGGAAAAATCTTCCCGGTCCCAAAAGCGCATGAAATCCGCCTTCAGTTGCAGAAGTTTTTGGCTGCCCGTCAGTTTTTAGGCACTTAATTATAAACGGAATTGCACCCCATAAATCCTGCCGAACTTCCATCTGCGTAAGGATTTGATTTTGCTGTTCCGGCGCAAGTTCAAAATAATCTGCAATTTTAAGAGAAGGTTCTGCAAGTTTTTTAAGCTCGTACATATGTTCAGCGGCAACTTCGCCGGTTTTTGGGTACGTTCTGGTTCCGTTTGCATCAATCAGCTGCATGCCGATTTTTTTCATTACGTTTGCAGAAGCAAGGTTTCGCGCATCACACTCTGCCAGGAGAGTTTGCACGCCACATTTTGAAAAAGCATAATCTCGGAGGGCAAGAGCGGCTTCGGTTGCAAATCCAAATCCGCGGTAGTCTTTTTTCAAAACCCAGCCCATGTACGCCGTAGTTTTATCTTCTTCAAAAATAAGGTCGATGCTGCCAATAATTTTATTTTCGTAGATGATGACAAAGTTGAGGTTGTCGGTAAGGCCGTTTTCCCGTTCGTAAATTACACGGTTAAAGTATTCGGCAGTTTCTTCAAAAGTTTTGTTCGGAAGCCAGTACATCATTGTGATGGAAGTGTCGCCCGCATATTCATGAGCCTGAATTTCATCGCCGGGAAGAAAAGTTCGTAATGTAAGCCGTTTTGTTTTAAGTTCGATTGTTTTCATAGTTTGCTGATTATTATTATATCATAGAAAGAGAAAAAGGAATTAAAGTTATGGTGTAATTAAAGTTATGGTTTAGAGGAAAATTGTTGGACGATTTTATACGGAATTAAGAGTAATTACGGTATGATTTTTGCGCTATGGTAAAATAACCCGTAAAAAAACGATGATTGAAAAGATTTTTCAGGCGGAAAAAGTGGAATTACGGGTTAATTTACAGGGATTGCATACTAAACCCGTAATTTTTTCAAAAACCTGGGATTTTTTTATGAGAAAAAATGAAATTTACGGGTTTATCTGGCTGGAGCGTGTCGTTAACCCGTAAATTTTCTGAAAACTGGGGTATTTTTTATGGGAAAATCTGAAAATTACGGGTTTATTCGGCTGGAGCGTGTCGTTAACCCGTAAATTGCCTGAAAATTGGAGAATATCTTGGGGGAAAATTTGAAATTTACGGGTTAACTTGATATAAATGCTTAGTTAAACCGTAATCCACCTGAAGTCTTGGGGTTTTTTCTCAGAAAAATCTGTGGAATTACGGGTTAACTTGGGGGAAGCTGACAAAATAAACCGTAATTCTCCTGAAATCATGGGTTTTTTCTCAGAAAAATCTGTGGAATTACGGGTTAACACAGTTCATACGCATTACTAACCCGTAAATTTTTTGAAAATTGTTGTAGTGGAAATTAAAATTTACGGTATTATTCTGGTCAGGCGAGAATTTGACCCGTAATTCTCCTGAAATTATAGGCTCTTTTACAGAAAAATCTGTGGAATTACGGGATAAACAAACTGCAGAAAGTGCTCTTACAAAACTCTTTTTCACTTTTTTTGCTTCTCCCCATGCATTCCATAAAGGAGAAGAGCCTTGATAAGGGTTAGTATTTTTTAACCTGTGGTGTCAATACTTGCACAGCCAGATATTTTATCTTCATCCATTACTACTTTATATACTCCGGATCAATTCTAATCAATTCTGAAAGAGCTTTGTTTCTGTAATTTAAATCTTCACGAAGAATAAAACCCTGCGATTCCCAGAAAGCATTTCCGCCCTCGTTCTTTTTAAAAGCCACAAGAAGAACTTTATTAATTCCCTCTTTCTTAAGTGCATCAAGCGCAAGATCGACAAGCTTCTTTCCTATTCCCATTCGTCTCGAGTCCGATGATACACATGCATGCTGAATAATTCCCCTTCGTCCGTCATGCCCTGCGAGAATGCATCCTGCAACTTTTCCATCAAGAACTGCGACAAAAGAAGTAGTTGGATTTCGGTCAAGATATTTTTGAATTCCTTCGCGTGAATCATCTTTATCGTTTAATCCGTTTCCGCATTTAATCCATAAATCGTATGCTTCTTCATAATCATCAATTGTCATAAGTCTGTAGTCTAACATTTTTTATTCTCCTATGCGTAATTATATTTGAATATAGTCAGACTGTGCAATCATTTTCACATGACGCGAAGTAACAAGATTTGTATTTTTATTTGTTAGTGGTCAACTAATATCATTGTAAAAAAAAGCCTGAAACTTTTGTTTCAGGCTTTTATTTTAATTAAAACCTATAAGATATCTTTATAAGCTGTAACTTTAACTACACGACTATTATTATTTTCAATTTTTTTCAATAAATTATCATAATTTAAATTTTTTACGTTATAACCGTTTTCTATTCCAAGAAACGTTACTATACACAAAATCCATCTTTCACCATTTTCTTTATAATAATATCCGTTAAACGATTCTTTTGTTAATTCAACAATTCCTAAATCTTTAGTTTCTATATGTTTTGAACCCAATTCTTCAGGACCACTCGGAAAAGCAGTTGCCTTAATCCACAGTATTTAAAACATTAGTTATAGAAAGAGGTAACTGCTTACTAAATCAGTTACCTCTTTGTAATATTAAGAAAATTGTTATTTGTTTGTGTTGTATGACTCTTTATAAAGATACCAAACAAGTTCTACATAAATTGTCTTATTTTCATTTTTTATAATTGAACCAAATTCAATTGGACTTGTTAATTCTTCATCGGCAAAATACTTAACTTCATATCTTGAATTAGGATTATCTTCACTACCAATCATCCAAACATTATAACTTTCTAAAACATGCTCTTCATTTTCTTTAAGAGTTTTGGTTTCAAAAGATGGTTTATGTTCTTCAATATAATCAAGTAGAATCTTAAGTACATCTGACTTTTCTATCTTTATCATATCTTCACAAGTTGGAACCTTCCACCAATATTCTGCTTCTTCAACTACTTCAAACTTAACTTCATAAGTTACTGGTGGTTCAGTTTTAGGTGGATTTTCAACCGGTGGTTCTTCCGGTGGATTTTCAGGTGGATTTTCCAGTTTCTTTTCTTTAATTTCAACATTAAATTCAGCTGTTTTTGTAACTTCATTCTCTGTATAAGAAATTGTAACTGTCTGATTTGTTATTGCTTTACTTGAATCAAAACCACTTGTTTTCCAGTTATTTACAGTTTTTCTACTTTCATCACTATAAACTGCAGTAACTTCAAGACCTGTTGTATCAAGTTCTTCACCTACAATATAAACTGTTTTTGTAGGTTGTGCTGTAATTTCGATTGAACTCAACAATGGTAATTTATCTTCAGGTAATTCCGAATTTGGCTGCTGACAAGAAACCAGAACCAAACCAACACACAAAGTTAAAAATAATTTGAAAAATTTCTTCATATCTAATCTCCTATGTTTAACTCTCAAGGCTAAACTGTTTTTATTTGAATTTATGTTTTATAACTTACTCCATGCCTTTTAACCACAAATTGCAGTCATTTAAAAAGTATTCTTCAATGGTATATGTATTTTTACCAAATGTTTTTTCATAGTAAACATCGACTTCTTTCTGCCACTCACTATAATCACATTTTTCCTTACCAATGGCTTTCCTGTTGTGACTGTCATATATAATTTTATAGAAGCATGGATTCAACAAAAAACAAATCTTGCTTTCATAGGAATTTGCATTAAGTGAAAGTGCATTTACAACAAAAGTTCCATTGAGAATTTTTCCTTTATTATCCCAGAGATGTTTAGCAAACTTATCAAAATTCGATACTGTTGTTTTAATATCTGATTCCTTTTCTTCTTCACTTGGAGTCGGTGTATTTGAAATAGTTCTTCTAACACCCCACTGGGTTCCAATGAATTCCACTACTTTCTTAAAAAGTTCTTCACTGTCAGCAGAAATTGCTCTTAAAAGATAATCTCTAAAAAGCCTCTTCTGAAGTAAATTGTTTTCTCTGTAAAGTTCAAACGCATAATGTTCCACAACAACACTCCTTCTGTAAATTGTTAATCTTGTTTTTTTACAGGTAAAAACTACCAGTATTTTTTATTTTTTCTTCCAGATGTATACTTAATATATTTACCTTAGTAATCATTCTACCTCACATTCCCAAAATTCCTTTGGTCCAAAATCCCAAAGTTTTTGGGAAAATTTCCCAAGAAAAAAAACTATTTTTGATTTATACTATTTGAGTTATGGAAAACAACAGAAAACTTAAATTAAAATCATTTTTCAAAATTGAACTTATTTTAATTTACATTGCAGCAATAAATTTTGGATTCACTATATATTATAAAACGCAGACAAACCGGATAATTGCAAATCTTGATTCTCAGATGCTTAAAATACAGATGAATGATAATCTGGATGAAAATGTAAATTTTTCCGAACTTTTTAATCAACTCGATTATGATTACAAACTTTTACCTATTTTGATGAAGACTTGAAAAACGAACTGAAACAAATTAAATATTTTTTACAAAATGGAAGTAATACAATTGAACCGGTAATTACTTTCCAGAATCATATGCACACAATTGAAAACCGTCTTAATCTTGGATTTGATTCGCTTTTATACTGCTCAATGATTTTAATTGTAATTTCCGGATTTATTATTGCTGAAAAATCTTTTAAAAATAAAATTGCACTTAACAGTTTTAAAATCAAAAATGAAGAACAGATAAAAATCAGCCGTAACCTTCATGATGGAGTTGCACAGGATCTTGCCGCACTTAAACTTTATCTTGAAAAAGATGATTTATCAAAATCAAAATTTTATGCACAGCAGGCATTCAATGAAGTCCGTTACATGATTGGCACTACTCACCTTGATCTTTCAGAAAGTTTTGAAGAAATAATTAAAAAACTTGGTGCTACACTTGAAGCAAATTACAACATTTCAACCAAAGTTTATCTTGGTTCCAATAAAATTAAAAATCTTTCAGAAGATGTTAAACTTGAACTTATTCGCATTTTACAGGAAGCCTTGAGTAACATATCCCGTCATGCAAATGCAAACAATGTTGAAATTAGATTTATTGATGGAATTGATGATTTGCGTTTTATTATTAAAGATGACGGTAAAGGTTTTTCAGAAGAAGAAGTAGAATTAAAAAACAAACAGTCAGTAAAACAGCATTATGGAGTTTCCAACATAAAAGAGAGAGTTGCCCTTCTTGGCGGAACAGTAGATTTTATTCATGAAGGAGGAACAACAATTGCAAT
>JAGHVB010000065.1 GCA_018064525.1 Candidatus Treponema merdequi
GAAAAACTGGAAATTCTTTCGAGTGTGCAGGCGCTTGAAGTTTTAAGTGGAAATTCTTCGGCCGCAGTTTCCAAATTAAAAGCGATTACAAAATCAAATGCCGCAGTTACGCACGAAGAAGAAGTTTCAACTGACGGTAAAAATGATTTTTTTCTGATTATGATGAACCCGTTGAAAGTTTTGAAACTGTTCGCCTGCAGGTAAAAGACAGTTCAATGTTTATGATTTTGGATGAATATGCAGTTGAAAAAATTGAGGACTGTCCCCCTTGTTCTCTGTTTGAATTTTTTAAGGCTGAATGTTTTTTTGAAGAACTTGATGTTGTTGTCGCTTTCAAGATGTGTAAAGTTGATTTTGACGAACTTGTTTACTATCTTGGCTGATTTTTAATTCTCTAACAATTTCCTTACTTCTTCAAGTGTAGGTGGATTCAGTGGCAATGGATAACGTGAAATTGCCACTGATGAACAGGCACTTGCAAATCGGACAGTTTCGTCATCACTCATATTATTGAGTAATGCATAAAGACATCCGGCTTTAAATGTATCCCCTGCTCCAAGTGTGCTTTTTACATCAGTCTTGAACGGCTTCATATATTTTGGAGGCTTTCCACGGCGACCGTAAATCATTTCGTCACCACCGCGCGTAATAATTACAAGGCCGTCTGTTGTGTCTGTCAAAAGTTTGTAAGCTTCTTCGGCAGTTTTGCCTTTGTAGTGGTTGTTCAGACATTCCGCGCGGGAAACAATATTTATTGCTGCATGCTGATGTAAATATTCCGTATGTGCACAGTCAATTGTAACGTAAGGTTTGTTGTATTTTACGCAAAGCTCAGCAGCCGCTTTTGTTGCATCCAAAAAGAAAGGGTCAATTCCGCAAACGGTTGCCGCCGCAATATCAGCTTCTTTTGGCATGTTCCAAGGCTGATATACTCCAGGCTGATAAAGTGACTGGAAAAATCCCATTGGAGTTCGAACCAGGCCGTCTACAATTACGTAATCCATGAGCCCAACATAGTTTGGGTCAAAATAACAAGATGAAAGATCTACAGATTTGTTTTTGTAAAACTCTCGGAGCATTGGCGCAACTTCTGTTCCAATTTGGGTTCCGTCAATTTTTACGCTAACACCAAGACTTGCTAAAACTGTGGCTGCAGTTCCAGTTTCGCCACCTGGTAAAAAATATTTTGCCGAAAGTTCAGAATATTCGTCCGGGTGGAGAGGTCCGGCTTTTAAATAAAATGAATGTGTTCCTAAAATCTGTCCGTGCATGTAGATTTGTGTGTCCATATTGCCTCCGTATGTTTAATATTAAACTGTAAAACTTGATTTGAAAATATAAACATTCAATTTAATTGTGGTATAAATGTTGATTGAAAATATTGAACAGGTATAACGCCTCCAATTCTTAAAGGGGGCGTAAACTCTATTTTACAATCTTCAGTTCGCTTTTCCAGCCTGCAATTTCAACAATAAAATCATAGTTTTTGAATTCTTCTTCACCAACCGGTTGATTTTTTTTGCTTTTTGCAAGTTCGATGATTTTGCCGTCTTTGTCTAAGGTGTATCACCTTCCGAAAACGGAAGGTCTAGACAGGGCTCTACATTTCTATAGTGTTACCAAGTCTTTGGCACCTACGAGTTTTTCTTGTAAATCTGGTTTTTCCTGGCATAATACACAGCCTTCAAATTGGCGTTCTGTCAAAACTAACATACGAACTTCTCCTGTAGGTGGTAAATATGATCTTACTCTGTTCTGATGCTTTTGACAACTTTTCTTAGTGTCTTCTACTCGCATGCAACCTCCGTTTTAAAATCCAATAAAATAGGAAGTTTGCTGATTCCTAAAAAAATGTTATAATATGACAGACAGTTGTCATATTACCTCTTCTATAATAAGGTCACAATTTGCAAACTGAACATCTTTTTGAACTAACGTACATTCTTCTCGACAAAAAAACGATGACGGCCGCACAGATGGCGGAACATTTTGGTGTTTCTCAGCGGACAATTTACCGCTGGGTGGATGCGCTTAATCTTGCGGGAGTTCCTGTCATCACTGCAAAAGGAAAAGGCGGCGGAAT
>JAGHVB010000050.1 GCA_018064525.1 Candidatus Treponema merdequi
TTACAGTTCTTTTCAATGCCTGCACTGTTACCTGTGCCTGTTCCGGAGTAAATCCTTTTGCAATTAAGTCTTTCTGTGCATTTTCATCTGACATTGTTGCGTAGGTGTTGATGTTTGTAAGAGCAAATGTTCTTTGTTCTTCTGTAAGATTTACTTTTGAAGCTTTAATATTTGAATCAAATACTTCTTCGGCTCTTTTTGCTTTCTTTGCAGTTTCAATCATTGCATTATTCATTTCATCTGCAAATTTCTTCTGTTCGTCAGATGTCATGCTGTTAAGGTCTACACCTTCGCCAATTTTCTGAAAATAGGAATTATCACCCAGTAATGACATACCATTGGCCATAAGAACAGAGCCAATGATTTTACCGAGTGCAGATACACCCATTGCAATTCTTTCACCAGTAGAAAGCCCTGAATCGCCAAAGATTGCACCGAATAAGGAAGGATGTGCAGAATTCAGATAGTTTGAAAACTTTTCTTTTCTGCTAAGAAGGTCTGATGCAGCTTTTTCATTTTCCTGTACTGCTTCTGTATCTTCCTTTGCAACCTGTTCAGGTGTCTTTTCTTCTGCCTTTGGTTCTTCTTCCTTTGGTGTTTCCGGTTCTTTGATTTCTTCTGTTTTGGGTTCTTCTTTTATTTCAGAAGTTTTTTCTGCTTTCTTTTCTTCTGCTTTTTCTACTTCCTGCACTGGTGTTTTATCTATTTCTAAAGATTTTCCATTTACCAGTGTTTCTCCAGTGGTAGGGTCTGTTTCTACTTTCTTTCCTTCATCTTTGGCTTTTTTAATTGCTTCCACTTCTGCATCATTCTTCTGCCGGAGTTCTTCACCCTGTCTTTGAAGATTTTGAGCAGCAGTTTTAAAAATATTGCTGGATTTTTCTTTTTCAAAAACTTTATCAGCTTCTTTCATTTCTTTTTCAGTTTCATAACTGTATCCGTCTTTTGATGTCCAGAGTTTCTTTCCGTCTACAGTATGAGCACGACCTTTGAATATCGACCCGGCACCGCCTGAAAAATCAGAGCCTTTTCTTACGATTTCATTTTCTGCATATTTAGCCATTATTCTGCTCCTTTTCCTTTTTCTTCTCTGCAATGGTGTTCTTTACCTTTTTGAAGATTTTACCCATGCCTTCCGATGCCTGCTGCATTCCGTCATTGCTTTTTCCAGCTTCCGGATTATTGCCGCTCATATTTGTTCCAGAATTACCGGCTTCTTTCAGTCCGCCACCAATTCCCCCAAGTGCTGCTTTCGCGATTAAATGCCACATCTTTATACCACCTTACTTATTTCTTTTAATATTTTTTCTTCGATAACATCAAAATACACAATTTCCCCTGCAATCAGTTTTGAAAGTTTTTCAATAAATCTTTCGAGCTGGTCTTGAGTAAACTGTGCTTTTAACTTGGTTGCAAATAAAGGACTAGATAGCATTTGCAATCCCCGATATTACACCGCCGGCAGTTGCAAGCACACGACCTTTATTCTGATTTGATACATCATCTTTTGCTTTTGCGTAATCGAGTTTTGTACCCTGTGCATTTACCACATCCTGATTTGCGCCATAAAGCTGTGATACAAGTCCGTTCTTTTCTTCTGTGAAATTGTTTGATGCGTCCTGACTTGCCATTCTTGCAGCCTTAGCCGGATTCATACCCTGTGAAATGTAAGTGTTATATTTATCCTGCTGTACCTGCTTTGAATTCTCTGATGCAACTTTAGAAGCATCTTTGTAGAGATTCTTGTAATTGTCAGCACCATAGTATTTGTTTACGAGTTCATCGTATTTCTGTACCGCAGAATCATAGTTTTTGGTTGAAGCTTTTGCCATGAATTACTCCATAAATTAAATGAAATTATGGCAATAATAAGGACAGACTATACAAAACAATATCTGTTATCTGTAAGAAGTTTAGGGGATTTTTCCATTAGGTATTCCAGAGATATTTCTCTTTTATTTTCTTTTTCAAGTTTCAAAGAAACGACATACATTTTTAATGAGCCTATTTTCGCCTGAAACAAATAAGCGAACTGTTTCTCCGATGTATCATATGCTCCAGTATTCAAAATGCGCTTTGTCCAGCGGTCATCAGATACTTCATTTGTCTTTCCCTGGAAATACTTAACAAGTTCAATTCTTTTTTTATAGACCTTTATAAAACGCATATAGGCTTCTTCTGCCCATTCCTGAATCTTTTCAAGATTTTCTCTTTCAGCGTCTTTATATTTCTTAAAACCAAAATTGTAATACCACTTATAGATAATAGTTGTGAAAGTTTCCCATGCTCTTTTATCTGTAAAATCTGAATTGAAATAATCGACCTGTGACTTTACCCAGTCATAATTACTTTTAGAAAAATCAATTTCCCGTCCGGTTCTGGTGTTCTTTGTTTTTTCAGCATTCAGATTTGTAATGCCAAAGTCCTTTATTACTTTCTCTACTTCAATATTTGTTTTTGGAGTAGAGAAATTCTTTAATTCCGGAAAATCAAATAATAACTGGCTCATACTGTATAAATATTTATACACTATAAATATTAGTTAAGTAATGGCAAATTACTATTTCTGTATAGGTTTAGCACGCTTTCGAGCTTCTGCAGCAACCTTGCGAACCTGTGCAAAGTAGTTTTTATACTGCTTTTTCTGTCGTTCGTTAGAAGGAATGTGTCCGGGATTCAAAGTGTATTGATCGTGAATATTCCGCATGAAGAATTCACCCTTTGAAGGGGCGCGCATAAAGTCTGCGACAACTTCCGGCGGAACTTGGTTATACTCATACTTTTCATTGTTATTCTGAAAGTGAACACCGAAAATTCTATTCCATGGGTCATACTCTACATCAGCCAGAGCAGTGGAATTGATTGATATGTTATCTTCGTGATACTGATTATCAACAATATCCTTTGCAGCTGCATCAGCAGTCTGTTCATCGTCAATCTGTTCTTTAACCTGGTTTTTAACCGAATTGTAAAGCTGTTCTCTTATTGATTTTCTGTCACCTGTTCTGTGGTAACCTTCTGGAGAAAGTGATTTCTTTTCTTTCTTTGTGGTTGGCTTCCAGTCTTTGTCATACTGGGAATCTTCTTTATTTTCCCATGTATAGCGCTGTGATTTAGGGTTATAGGTAAAAGATTGCCCTTGGCTCAACTTGTCAAAGGCTTCTTTTGATTTTGATTTATTTGCGAATTTATTTTTAATAGCATCAAAGAATTTCAACATGACGAATAATAAGGCATAAAAAAGCCGTTTTTAACTCGGTCGATACTTTTATCGTTTTTTCTGAAAAGTCCTCTGTAAATCAATCCTCAAGCGTTTCAGAAGGGATTTACAGTATACTTTTTTATACAGATACAAACTGTGCTTTCAGTTTCTCGTTTTCTTTCAAAACTTCATTGTAAGATATAAACCATTTGTTTAATTGACAGTCTTTATCTTTGCAACTTTCTAAAAGTTCTTCGTTTTCTTTTTTCCAGCCTTGCTATATCTTTCTCATAGTTTTTCTTTCCACATTGTAATTCTCGCTCATTGTTCTTGCCTTGTTCGTAACCTTCTTTTCTGCCTTCTGCAAGTCCGTATAAAACACCTTCTTTTGTGTGGCACTCTATACATCCCATTTCGCAATCGTCTTTATTTACACAAAATTCGCAACAATTTTCTTTTACAAAGTTTTCTGCCTTTTCTTCGTCTGTCATACTTTTACTCCTAAATCTTTGATAATTTTTTCTAATTCATTTCCTATATCAGAAAATAATGTTTTCCCGTTGTATGATTTTTCTTGTTCCCATTTTTTATGAACTTCTTCTAGAATCTTTTTACAGATTTCTTTTGACGTCATATAAGCCATTGCTCTATCTTCTGATGTTGCATTATCTTCAATGTATTCTTCCAACCAAGTTTTCTTTGTATGTTCTTCTGTCATCTTTCTACTCCTTTCTTAAAATGGCTCTGTATTGGAACAGATTGTTTGCTTTTCATCTTCCGTGAATTCGTTATTCATCTTATGTTCCCATAATTTATCAACTAATCCAGCCTTGCATATCTGTATAGAGTTCATACGGTTAGCAACAAACCAGCCAGCCCGGAAAGATTTTTCATCCACCTTAAAATTTGGGTTATGTTTTTTGAACTCATCGCACCAGTTCATTTTCCTGTACTCCCGAATCCTTTTGTCCCTCGTTCTGTTTCTGAAAGTTCATCAACTGCAACAAACTCAAACTGTTCCGCCTTCTGTATCTTCATCTGACAGATACGATCTCCGTTCTTCACAATAAAATCACCCTGGCTATAGTTATAAAGCCGGGCCTTAATTTCTCCCCGATAATCACAATCAATAGTGCCTTCAACCGCGAGAACATCTTTAGATAACCCTGAACGTGGACGGATAACTGCTTCATATCCTTCCGGAAGTTCAAGACCGAATCCAAGATTGATAACACAATTTGAACCCATAGGGATTTTAATTTTAGCAGCTTCAAGACGTGCATAGCAATCGGCACACGCTGCGCCTTTTGTTTTGTATTCAGGAAGTTTTCCATTTCCAAAAAGTTTTGTTTTAATCAGCATTTAATTTCTCCTTTTGTTTTTGTTTCCATTTTCTTTGACGGATTCTTGCTTCTTCAAGAACCTTCTGATAGTTGGTTACAAGATTCCAGCAATTATTCCCGTTTATTTTTCTGTGTGGTTCAGATATTTTGGAATATGCTTTACAGAATGTGTCTTTATCATCTGTAAAAAGCAAAACCAGAAAATTCTGCAATCTGTTATAGTGCTCCATGTTTAATCCTTGGTTTAATATTTTTTAGATACTGACTTCTTTTCATTTCTTTATATTTTTTCTGAAAATCATCAGAAATCATCCGCCACATACCATGTCCGATTTTCGTTTCCATACTGTAAGTCTTAGGGGAGAGAGCCTTATAAGCCTTACAGAATAATTCTTCATTATCAGTACAGATAAGAATTACAAAATTAATCAGCCTTTCATTCTGTGTCATATTAAGCCCCGAAAAGTTCCAGTTGTTTAATTTTCTTTTCTTCACGTTCAGCAGTAGTGAAAATATCCTCTTGCATCAGTGGGAAAAGTTTCTGATAAAAACCCTGTACAAATTCTTTTTTAAGTTCAAAACCGTATGCTTTTCTTCCAAGGTTTCCGGCTGCTAGAAGTGTAGTTCCCGAACCTGCACAACAATCAATCACTACATCATCAATATCTGTGAATGTCTGGATAAGGCTTTCAAGAAGTTTAACCGGCTTTTGTGTAGGGTGGATTTTAGGGATTGATTTCCCGTCATCCAGCCATTCCATATTCTGAAAAACCATTTTTCCGTTATTACGGAATTTTGGCAGTTTATCCCGGTAGAAAATTAAGGCGCATTCAAAATTACCCACCGGCCGCATATTTGCTTTTAAGACCTGAGCCGAATAATTCTTTCTGAAAATCAATGGGATTGAATTGTTAAATCCGTATTTTTTTGCATACATTTTCAATTCATCAAATTGCTCTAAAGCGCAGAAAAGAATCATACATCCGGCTTCTCCTTTTTCTTTTGGTTCTTTCTTCAAAAGGTTAGAGCAGAAATGGAAAAACTCTGAAATTCTGAATCCTGATTTTGAATCAGTATCAAAAAATGCTTTTCCGGCAAATTTAGATTCTCCATTAGAGTTATCTCCGCCGTTGTACCACATCGGATTAGAACCATATGCATTTGCTCCGAGCTGGTAAGGAATATCAGTTAAAATCAGTTGTGCTTTCAATATGTCATGTGATTTCCAATTTTGAAAACTGTCATTATATAAGGCTATTCGTTCCATTTGTTTTTACTCCTCAATCTCCATTTATTTTTTTCATTTCCATCAAGATATGTTTTAACCTGTTTAAGATTTCTTCATCATTGACAAAGTATCTATAAAGGTCGTGGACTATCTCGTGCATCATCTTGTTAAGTGCCATAAAATGGCTCTCGTCAGAAATGTCGGTATAGTTTTCTTCGTTCAAGTCCATATGGTGCAAGTTCCATCCAGAACGCAGTGGCTTATGGGTTATGTAGTCAACCCTGTACTTTGACTTCATATAGATTCTAAACTTCTTCCATTTCACCGACTGCCGGAATTTTGTCTTTTCCTTCTGACTCATTTTTATATTTTTATCCTTTCCGAAAACTATCGTTATAAAGTGCGATTCTTTTCATTGCCATTATTCTTCAATCTCCATAATCTCAATTTCACATCTGGCATCATCTTTGCTGCAAAGTTCATTAATTACTTTGTATTTTCTAATAATCTGCCAGCAATCATCCGATAAGATACCTGCATCCTGTAAAGTGTCAAAAATACTTGATGTACCGTTATCACTACCTCTTCTCCTGTTGTCACCATGAAAGAAGTGGAGAGTGATAGCGGTTTTTGTTTCTATCGGCTCACTATCTAAATCCCACTGTAAAGCAAGCTGTTGTACTGCCTTATCGTGCCATTCTCTGTTTTTCTTCGCTGGAGTTTCTCCATAAATCACGAACTTAAAAGGCTTTATCATGCAAGTTCCTCTATCCATATTTTTTCATTCGTGGTTCTGTCCGTTGTAGATTCTCCGCTCTGGATATGTTTAACGATATGAACATGGGAAAGGTCTAAAACCTGCTCCATTTCGGAGATCGTTTTAAAACATCTCTGATTTCCTTTTTCCCATGTCACAATGTAGCCTTTTGTTTTGGTTCTCATTTTTATCTCCTCTAAAATCTTTCCATTTCCTGGTAGTTGTTTAATTCAATATATTTTTTGCAGGTATCTTCTTTGGGTGGTGCGCAGTACGCAGATTCAAAATCCTCAATTGTGATTTCTTCCTTGCATAACGGGCATTCAAGATATGAGTTATACATAACCTGCCCAAAATCATCAGACACCTTTACAAGCTCTTTTTTTCGGATGTCCATTAAAGGCTGCAATCCGGAAGTTTTTATCCTCTGACAAAAATCAGATTCATCAGTAGTTTTTTTTGTTTTGTCTTTAAGTTCAAAAAACTTTTTCATCATGGTTAAAGTAATCAGTTTTTTCTTCATACACTTAGGACAAAACTGATAAGGTGAAGAGCCCTTCATTTGAATAGACCATACTGTTTTTTCTTTAATTTTTTCCGCAATCTGAATATCAGACACTGCTTTTACAATGGATGTATTGAAATCAAAAAGTTCGTTCATTTATTTTTGCTCCCACCATTTATCATTAGATTTCTGTTTTACATCTTTTTTTTCTCTTTTATCCCAGCCTATAAGCGCATTTTTCCAGCTCTTAATGTTCCAGTTTTCATTGGAATAATAGTTAAAGAAATCTGTTGCATTTACATTCAGATTTTTTTCTTTGATGTAATCCTGAATATCTTCAATTGTGGGAGTAGTAGTTGTAGTAGAGTGTTTACCTACTACTACTACAGATTCAGATACAGACTCAAACTCAGATACAGATACAGTATCAGATACAGATACAGTATCAGATACAGATAAAGATACAGGTACAGAGTCAGATACAGATACACCCGTGTGGGAATTATTTTGAATATTTTGAAATATTTCAGAATCTTCAAAATTATTATTCAAACTGTTTAATTCAGTTGTTAAATCTGACAATCTTTCTTTATCTTTGTCAGATGCAGTATTGTTTTTGATTTTGAAATTAATTGAATTGATTTTTTTCTGTACTGTTGATTTTTGATATTTAACAGTATCATCTTCAATTCTGCGCTGGATAACATTCCATGCTTTTTTTTCAAAACCTGATACCTTTGGAATAATTCCATAGATACCGAATTCAAGAATATATGAATAGAATTGCAGCTTATTTTCTTCCGGGATATCTAACAGATATTCAGCATGAACCACAAAACTTTCCCGCATTTTCGTTTTCTCCTTTTATTAAAAATATTCACTGTAAAAGGAATTGAACCTTTCATACTTCTGGAACAGATAAGCGAAGTATTCAACCATGAACAGTGCAAGATTGCGGGCTTTGCGTATCCTATGGGATTCCAATTGCGATTAAGATTTTTTATCCCAAGTCCGCCCCGTACCCGCCGGCGAATTACTACTAGTTTTTTAAAAAATAAAAAAGTTTTTTTCCGATGTTCATTTTCTGTCCGAGCATCAAGACAAAATTATTCACTCATACGAGCTAAACCGTATGGACGGAATCGAACCGCCCCGCACACTGCTATAAGCAGACTCCTATGTGCTACCCCGTTACAGTTACAGCCTTGTGTTTTCACTTGGTTTTCATTCGGCCGGGAATTACTAACCAAGACACCCCATGACTGCCGGTTTTTTCTTTACACGACCTTAACAAGGTCAAGAATCAGAAGGGGAATTGAACCCCTTGGGGAAGGTGGGAAGTTCCCCGTCACCAGACCTGGTTAAAACAGATTAAAAGGGAATATCTTCTGGATATCCTTCTGATTTAGTTGCAGGTGCTCCGGCTGGTGTTGCTTCCGGTGCCGGTGGTAAAGCGTTCCCCTGTTCCTGTGGTTTCTGTGGGAAAATCTGCTTGTATGACTTTGATTTATGGTCAGGCTCATTTTTGTCGTACTGTGGAGCTACCTTTACAGTTCCGATTTTTCCTTTCCAGTGGAGAAGGTTAAAATCTCCGTCTGTAATCCCGAAACATTCAAAGAACGAAGTAATCTGACGATTTACCCTGTCTACATCTGCCTGTTCTACCGGTGAACCATTCGCTTTCATTTCTCCAAGTCTTGGAGCAGAATTCAAAGTGATCGAGTTAGGCAGATATCCCGGTTTACCTTTGATTGATACCTTAACTAAGCAGTATTCATTTCCATTTGAATATTCTTTCAGTTCTGCTGTTTCGATTCTTGCCTGATAGATACCGTCATCAAGCTGTGGTGCTGTGTGTACTGGTGAATAATTTTCTCCGAATGCCATATTCTTTTCCTCCTGTTGGCTTTCTATGAACTGGCCCCAAGTCCATGGGATACCTTTTTTCATTTATTCTTTTTTAATTTTGGGCTGGTTAATAAGTCCGTAATATTCACGGATTTTTGTATCAACGGCTTTCAAGTCGTTAGGAATTTCAAAGTCAAACATTCCTTCCGGGCTCTTGCAGGTGTTATATCCGTCTGACTGTGTAATGAATGAATGTGTACCATTGTCATTCTTAGTCATCAGTACGATGTCAAAACATCCTTCAACAGTGAGCTGGTTATCCAGCATCTTTCCGACTGTTTTAGCCTTTGCTCTGCCTGAATTACTGTCAATTTCTGTGTGATGCAGAAGGTAAACGATTTTGTCATCATCCATTTTCTGATTGATGAAATGGATCATGTTTCTGAACCTCAAGGCGATGTCAGTAAACTTTCCATATCCTGTTTCTTTTGCACGGTCAAACATTTCATTTACAAGAAGATACTGACTGTCATCAATGACATAAGCCTTGTATTCTCCTTTGCTCATTTCTGCCCCGATGCTTTCATATGTTGCATGAGGGATGATTTTGCAGCCATTAGCCTTGAAAGGCAGTCTGTTTTTTTCAACCGAAAAAACGCAGCAGTCCGAAAAATTCTTCAAGCTGAATGTTTTTCCGCTTCCACTTTCACCCATTACCAATACTGGAATTGCCATTTATTTTTTTTCTCCTATCTGATTACCAATGTCTTTTCTTTTTCTGCCTTAATGCCTTCAAGAAGTTCGCCTGTCTTGTTGTAGATAAGGCTTCCTGAATCTGTCACTGTAATTTCTCCGGCCTTTATTGCAGAAGAAATTGCCGATTTACTTACTTCTTTTTTCAAGAAACAATCCGGAACTGCCGATATATTGGCAAGGTCAGTATTGATTGACATTGGTTTATTCTGAATGTTAAAACTGAATAAGGCTGTCTTGATTTTGTCTTTTTTAAGTAAGTCCATTGCCCAGAAAAGCCGCTTCTTCAAATTGTCTTTTCTGTTGGTAAATGTCTTAGCTCTTGCAGAAAGGCGGTCAAGTTCAGCCTTGTATGTTTTACGCTCATTTTCTGCTTCATCTGCCATCATCTGTAAATTGGCCATTACTTTGCCGTAAGCATCTGCTTTCTCTTCAAAGTGCTCCTGATTGGCAAGAAAGAACTGTGTGATGATTCCATCTTCTTCTGTTGTCAGTTCTCTAGGTTCTCCGTTTTCATCCACGGCAGTTTCAATTAAGTCCTGAATTGCCAGGGCTTCACCTGTAATTTCATACAGCTTCATTTTCGTTTTTCTCCTTTATTCTTTTAAAATCTTCCCTTGTATCGATTCCAGAAATTTCTTCAAAAATCTCACAATCAAAATTTGGAAGTTCAAAAAGCTGTTTTTTTTCTTCATCATCTGTTTTTTCGTAGGCTTTTTTGAAAGCATCCTTGTATTCAAGCGTTTTCAGAAAACCGCCGCAGGTTTCAATTTCTTTCTTATAAGCCTCTTTTTCTTCTTCCGATGCGGTATCGTGAGATACCCATACAGTCAAATCAAAATAAAGCCAAAATGGGAACTTTATATCATCTCTGGTTAATTCTGTATTTTTGTTGAAAATACGAATTAAAGGTGCATCAGAATTAAAGTATCCGCTGTTACAGTTTCCGCTGTTCCAGTTTCCGCTGTTCCAGTTTCCGCTGTTACAAAGATTTTCTTTTTCTTCGCCTGTGATTTCTCGCAAGATTGTCAGTTCGTTTGTGCCGTACTTGTCTCCGTCTCTGACATAATCGCCTGCAATGACTTCAAACAATCTGCTTTCTCTCAGCTTGTAATCGCTTTCTTTTTCGATTGCAAAAAGTTCTCGGCAGAAATGGAAAACTGTATCTGTACAGCATTCCATATCTTCTTTTTTCGTTTCTTTTCGATAAGTTTTCCCAACTTCAAACTGAAAACCCCTGCATTTTCCGTCCTTATCAGTTGCTTTGTACCCTATCATCTTCAATCTCCTCTTCTTCTCCCCTAGAATCCGGGGTGGATACCCTTACCACATAATCACCGTTACAGTCTTTATAAATGGATTCAACAAGAAATTTTGCTTTTCCTCTCCAGTCTGCTTCGATGTTGTCCACAATCTCTTTTAGTTCGCTCATAAGTTTCCCCCAATCTGATAGGCTAACCATGCACAGAAACAAGCAAGACCGATTGCAACTGTCAACCATTCCCACCATTCAGAAACATCTGCCTTATAGCCTTTTTTGGTCTTTTTAATTTTCATTTTTTTTAACTCTCCTACTGTTTCAGAACCCAGTCTGAAAGCTCATTTTTTTCAAAAAGAATCTTTTCACCGACTTTGTGAAAAGGAAAATCTTTTACTGTTGCTTTAAGCTGGTAGATTCTCGCTTCTGACAGCTTTAAGAACTTTGCAGCTTCTTTCACATTCAAAAACTCTTTATCACCGATTTTTTCAGGCATTGTTTTTCTCCTTTCTTAGATTATTAATCACCCTTTTTCGTGGTGATGATTAAATATTATCGCCCTTTTTCGTGGTAGTCAATAGGTTTTTATAAATATTTTTAATTTTTTCACGATTTTTCGTGATTTTATAAAATATTTTTTATTATTACCGATAAAATAACGGGGTCGGGGGAAGGGGGAGATATGACAGGTTACGCTCAAAGAGTATTAGATGAATTGGAATATCAGGGTTTAAAAAAATCAGACCTGGTTAATAATCTTGGGATTCCTGATTCTACAGTTAGAGGTTGGTGGGCAAAAGATACGATTCCGGCAGCAGATACCGCCTTGAAGGTTGCCCGATTCCTGAATGTATCTCTTGAGTATCTAATCACCGGAGAAGAAAGAGAGCCCCGGAAAGAATCGACTATCCATGACTTTGTGACAGATGAAGAATACAACTATCTGTATAAGTACAGAGTGCTCCCCGATCACGACAAAATAATGATGAAAAAAATTATTGATGCAGCCTATGAAAGCCTTTCGTCAAAGAATGAGAAAAATCAGATATTAAGTATTTCTTAACAAGTAAAAAAAATGAGCTGTTCGGAAATTCCGAACAACTGCCGAGCTTTTCTAGGTAGTTGAAAAATACCCCCTCAAACGCGCGAGAAGGGCATTTTTAGAGGGGGTTTTATTATAGTTCGACAACTTTGTCGATGTGACCAAAAAAAGATAAATGTATCCGATTTTGTATCCAAAATGGGTACAAAAATATGAAATTGGATACAAAAGAATTAAGTAAAAACCCTTATTTTATAAGGTTTTCGGGGCTTTCTACTGTAATGGTGCAAAGTACCCTGAATAATCCGTAAAGAATAATTCTTTACATTACAAAGAAATAAAATTAAGTGTGTCCAGAATGTGACCACTAAGGAGATGAAACAGAATGGGAAGATATAAAGAGCCTTATACTTTATTCAAGCGTGGGGATTATTGGTATTACAGAACTTATGACAATTCAGGATACAGAACCACCGCCAAGAGCACAGGGAAAACTTCAAAGGGTGCTGCAAAACAATATTGCGATGAGCTTTTTCTGCATGGAACACTATACACAGGGTCAAATAAAACCTTTGAGCAGTACGCAACAGGCTTCTATAATTCCGATTCTTTGTTTGTCCTGGATAGAGATAAACCACTTTCCAAGGGAACAATTTACGGCTATCAAACAATGTTAAATTCTAAAATAATGCCGTTCTTCGGTAAGATGCGATTGAATGAAATTAAACTCACGAACCTCAAAGAATTTCGTCAGAAGTTATTGCAGGAAGGCTGGACTGCTTCATACATTAATAATGTTTTTGCAGCCTTTAAAAATATAATAGTAATGGCCGTTGCAGATGGTCTTATCAATGTGAATCCGTTCGCTCAATACCACAAATTATCAACGAACAAAATAAAAAAAGAACCTTTTACAAGAGAACAACTTAAACAGCTTTATGATTTTTTACTTCCAGATTTCAGAAAAAATATTCTGTTGATGGCTCTGACAGGAATGCGTCTTTCTGAATGTTGCGGAGTTACAGAAGAAGATTTTAAAGAAAAAAACGGAATTACTTATATTCACCTTACAAGGCAATGGGATAACAGGAATCACGAATATAAACCGCTTAAATCTAAAAAAGAAGGTGATTATAGAGATATTCCGGTAATTCCAGAAGCTAAAGAATTATGCGCCCCATTCAGAAGTAAATCGTGTCAAAAATATGTTTCATTATTCTGTAAGTCAATTTTGAAAAATGAAAATATTTCAGCTCATTCAGTTCGACATTTTTTTATTTCGGATACAAAAATGAAGGATTTAAATCCTATAAAAATAGAACTGGTTGCGGGGCATTCTCTGAAAGGAATAGAAGGGGTTTACACACACTTCGACCCTTTACAGTTCCCGGAACTTCTGGAATGGCAGAAAGATATTTTTGATTTTTTAACAAAATAATTTAACTTTTTTTTGTTAATTGTATTGACATAAAACAAAATAAAAGGTAATATATAAACATCAGCGGGAGCTGATAAGGAGACGCAAAGTGAAGGAAGTACTACTTTACTTTGCCGATAAGTTACTTGACTTTTCCTTAGCCATGGCGGGTGTAGTAGTAGGATACTACATCACAAGATGGCTAGACAAAAAGGAAGAGTCAAAAGACTAATTCGGTGTCCAAGTTATGCAATCCAGCATAGCTTGGACTTTCCCTTTATTTTATTTATAAGGTGGATAATTTGTCAAATTTTATCATTAAGCTTTGTATTTTTTTAGTTGCTTGTGTTATAGGATTTTTGATTTACAAGCACAGAAAAGAATCTAAAAAATAAGAGTACAATATGGAAATGGAAAAACAAAAATATTCTGGCTACGGCTACCATGGCGGCGGCCGCCCAAAATCTGAAAATGCAAAGAAAAAAAATCTTTGCATAAGGTTGACAGAAGAACAGTTGAATGAATTAAAGAAAAACGCAGAAAAAGAAAATAAGTCTGTAACTGATTTTATTCTTTTCAACTGTATAAAAAAGTAGACAGTATTAAATATTTTTTGTATATTTAATACAGAAACGGCAATTTTTTGGCTATTTTCGTTTAATCTCCGGCCCTGCAATTTAAGACCATTGCGGGGCTTTCTTTTTTATCTGCTTATTAAATATATTCCTGATGCAACAAAAACCCCGGCCGAAAAACCTAAACAGCTATAAAGAACTGTTTTCTTTTTCTGCTCTTTCTCTTGCCTTTTTAAGGATTCCGATTGTTGAATTAATTGCATTTTCAGTTCGTTCAATTCGTTCTTCTGATTCTGTTTCAAGTCGTTCAACTCTTTTTGTGCAGTCATCATATTCTGCATGATTAAGTTGTACTCTTCCATTGTCAGCCATATCTTTTTTTCTTCGGAATAAGAAGAGAATAACGGCAATAAAAGCAGAACCAACACCAGAAAGAAAGATTTTAATTTCATTCTTCATTTATTCCCCTTTTTTAAAACTAACAACCTTTGAAATATCATCCCAGGTTGTAAAGAACATAAGGAAAAGCATTGAAAGACTTGGAACACCAAAAGATGCTGCAATAATTTTCCAGTCATACCCTTTCCAGATTGAAAAGCATCCCCCTAAAATCCCGGCAATTGCAAAAAGAAAAGCAATCAATCTTCTCATAGAATAACCGCCGGATGTTCCCTGAAAGAATCCATTTGCCATATTTACCCCCTTGTAATAACCCTTGCAGAAATTGGTTTTCCTTTTTTGACATTCTGCGAATCAATTAACGGGTCAAAAACAATTTGACCATTTTCCACTACAACCCAATGCCCTGTCTTTCCATTCATTGAGTAAAGAACCGGGGTTTTATTTTTGATTCCTTCGATGCCTTTAAGGTCAACCTTAAAAACTGTGTGCTCTTTTCCTGTAAGAAGTTTTAAAAGTTTCGGGGCATCCAAAACAAAGCCCTCATCATCGAGAACTTTATAACCGATTCCTTCTGCGAGATACCTGCACCATGCGGCTATTGAATCCGGACGGATGTCAACACAAAACAAATAGCACATGAATAAACAGATATTGTTTGAGAATTTAATCATTTCAGTTTGTGGATTTGTCATTTTTCCCCTCTCAATGTTTCCTTAATAAAATTTAACGATGTTGCAAGTTCAGTAAATGAACGTGTGAATTCAATATTCAGCTGGTTAATTGCTGCTTTAATTTCCTTCACATCGTTGTCAGATTGCTGTTTTAATTCTTCGTGTTCGGCTTTTAACTGGTTAATTTCTTTCTTCATGTTTTCAATTTCCCCGCTGTTCTTGCCGGCTTTATAGAAGTAGCTGCCAACTGTTGCAAGGGAAATAATAAAAGCCAGGAAAGATGTGACTGTTGCAAAACTCATTTTTCTTCGATGTCCTTGTCATAGTTAGTGTGATATTTCCAAGGATTGAAGATTCCGAACAGCTTAAAATTTCCGACATTGATTTTATGAACATGAAAATAGAAAGGTGGCACTTTTGTAACGATGTCATTAACGTTGCAATATTCCCGGAAGTCATCGCAACAATTTAAAATATGGTGAGCTGTAAAAGGGTCAAAGCACACCTGCGGATTTCCGAAAGTGATTACTATAGGCTTGCACCCTGTTCTGTAATAAAAATCTTCGGCTGCAAGAGTTGCCATTGCAGCTCCATTACTCCAGCCTGTAATAATTACTTTACGATTAGGAAGAACTTCATAGAGTTTTATAAGTTCGCTCATAATCTGGTCATGTCCGGATTTATATTCACGGACAAAACCCATATGACAGAGCATATGATTTTCTTGTCTTTTGTAGACTTTGCAAGGAATAGGAAAGAAAATCAGATTATCTTTCCAGTCTTTTTTGCCGTTGGATTCCTGAAAAAACAAGTAAATATTATCATCATCGCTTTCAAAGTGATAATTCAATTCGTGAGTTCTGGTTTTGATAGTAGTCCAGTCTTTGAAGTTTTTTATAAAAGTGAATAATTCAGAATCTTTTCTCATGCCTTTTAATAAGGCTGTTTTTTTACAATTTTACAAAAAAAACATTTTTTTCTTTTATTTCTTCATCTCTGACAAAAGAACAGAATGGGAACATCTTTGGAAGAAAGTTATATCTTTTTTTACTGCCTTCTACCCTTATATGAGTTATCCCATGGAATTTACAAAAAAAGCGGAACATTCTGAAAACCTCACGCAATAAAAACCTGTTTTCATCCGTAATTTTTTTACAGATAACGTTTCCATCTTTCTGAATAACAAAAGCAAAACCCGAAAGAATTGTAAATAAATCCCCTTCTTTCAGTTCTATGTCAGTATCTTCATCCGGTCTTTTATTCCACTGTTCCAGGAATTCTTCATTACTCATTTCCATACCTCATTATTTTTTCAATCAGATTTTCTTCTGTAGATACATAAGTATTATTATCAAGCCTTTTTAATCCGCAGAATTCCAGAAGTGCATCCCGGAAATATCCCCATGGGAACATCTTATTCATTGCGTAAGCTGTAACGCAGTTATGATTTTCAAGATGCTTATTTATTTTAATCAGCCTGTCATAGACAGTTCCGCACAATGAATACTCAACAAGCCGAGCCTTAACAAGAACACTATAAGCATATTCCATGACTTCATCTGTTGCGCCCTGTTCTTCATAGATAATCTTGTAAAGCTCATATTCATTCTGGAAGTCTTTAATCTTCTGTAAGGTAGATTCCGTAATCTTCAATCGTTTCCGTTTTTTCAAGCCTTACTCCATTTTCATCTGATACCTTTTTATATTTCCATGAAGCTTCTTCTGATGATTCTTTCCATTCGATGTCATAGCTTAATTCATGGAATACCCTTCTCATTGCGT
Source organism: Candidatus Treponema merdequi (assembly GCA_018064525.1). Lineage (GTDB taxonomy): Bacteria > Spirochaetota > Spirochaetia > Treponematales > Treponemataceae > Treponema_D > Treponema_D merdequi. The sequence goes on from JAGHVB010000050.1 coordinate 16,784, forward strand.
ACAAAAGCGCAAAAATCCCGTCAGGATGGAATACTTCATCATCAATTTCAGGAATGATATTGTCATCAGAATCTCTTTTATAAAGTGTCTGATCAAATTCTCTATCCAGCATCTCATCTTTATCAATGAGCAATGCACCAGTTCCGCACATATCCCGCAGCAATTCAAGTGCATACTGCTTGTTGTATTTATAACAATTGAAAGCCGGGAGTTTTCTTTTAATCCTTAAGTCAGCAGTAATTGATTGCTCGTTAGTATCTGCATAAATCATTACTGTATTTTTATCTTCAACAAGATTAAGACAGTTCTGGTATACATTTTCAATTCTGTTCATTACTTCTGTAACTGTTGCACGATTAAATTTCAATTCTGTAACTGTTTCAGCCTTTTTCTTTTCGATGTTATAACCAACTGCAACAATTGCATTGTTGTCTGTATATCCATAGTCAACACCGATGATGATTCCGTCATATGGGAATGATTTTTTATCGGCTTTATATGTTCTTTTTGGAATAACAAGGGCTTCTGTATCTGCAACGAACTTACCGAAATATTCACGCTGGATGAATGGAGAGTTAATATCAAGCCCTTTCTTTTTACAGATGGATTCGATGAATTCCCTAGGATTAGGCAAGAATGGATTTTCAAGCATAGACCAGTTGAATTTCTTAATTCCGTTATCTTCATTCAGGAACATTTCAGTTGAGAAATGATGTGGAATTCTTGAAGGTGTACCGGTGTAAAGAATTGAATATCTGTCGCCATAGTCAGCCTGTGCCGGATAAAGTACTTCATTCAAAAGATAATCAAGATTTGACTGATGTCCGATTTCATCAATGATAATTACTTTGTAATTAAAACCGCGGTATTTATCAGCAGATGCTTTATTCTGATTTGAACCATACTGAATAAATGAGCCGTTTTCAAAATAAATAAATCCGTCAGTTTTATCTTCTTTTATGATTTTAAGGCCTGCAATTTCTGCCCAGTATTCAATTCCTTCTTCCGGATTAAAAAGCTGCTTTTCAGCCTGTTTGTAAGTGATATTGATGTAAAGTGCGTGAGTATTTGGAGTTAAACAAACATAAACAAGCAATGCACAGTCTGCTGTAGTTTTACCAGTACGACGGGAAGTGATCGCCATAATTTCCTTATCTTTACCGATACAGTTAAGGATTCCCTGCTGCTTATCATAAAGATTCTGAAAGATTGCGAACTGATGCAATGTAATGTCTTTTTTCTGTGCCTGTGCTCTTTTTACGTCAATCTGTTCAATTGCACTGACTGGAAGGATAATTTCAACCATTCGCTGGTGTGCGAAAGACTTAGGATTTGTCAAAGCGGAAGTAAAGAAAGTATCAAGAAATTTCTTTTGTGTTTTTTCATCGGCAAGTCTTTCTTCTATTCCTGCAAGAATGTCATTTCTTAGAGTGTCTTTAATTGCCATAATTGCTAATAAGGCTTAAACTAACATTCTTTGAAATTTTCAACATACTCAATCAGTTCTTTATCTCCGTAAAGATTCATTGAGTATGGAATAAATCTTTCCCTGCTTACACAAGTAACTGTTTTGTCGTCTTTGTATGAAAGTGTTAAATCTTCATCATCCGTGAATAAAATCTTTGCGTTTGGTCTGTTATCGAACTTGTAAAGGTGGCTTATTCCTTCCTGTTCTTCAATAATCACACCAGGGTAAAAGGAATTGAAAACAAACTTGTCCTGCTTTCCGATAAATTCGCCTGTAAGATATTTTTCAAAAATCTTCTTAAAAAGTTCGCTGTCATTATCATTCTGAATATGCCAAAAGGAATTGCGAAGGAATGTGCCTTTTTGATACTTGAACTTGTCAGAAACAAACACATCCATATCCAAGTAAATACTTTCAGGTATTTGTGACAAACAGAACATTCTGAAACAGTCAGCCTGTACAGCTTTCGAGTGTGAGAAGTGAATATGTGGGTTCGGGATTTGCATAAACTTTTTATAAAGTTCGCTGTCAGTTCCGATTATTTTTATTTCACTTCCTGGAATCTGTTTCTGTAATCTTTCCCATGATTTGATACAGAGTTTATGCAGCGGCCATTTGTCATAATCATCATCATAAAGACTAACAGAAAATATCGTCATTCATTTTTTCCTTAGTTTTATAAAGGCTCATGTGTCCGCATATAGTGCAGGATTCAGCATGACATGGGGAAGGATTCACAATGTTAAAATCTTCAAGCTGGATAATCTGCCGGCAGTCTGATTTTTCGTCAATTTTCCCACGGATAAAATTAAAATCAACATAAATGTAATTATATGAGTTAGTACAGTACCAGCCTCTTACATTTACCCGGTTCTGCATGACATTACAATCAACTTCTTTATCACAAAGGAAAGAATTTCTTGAACCATAAATCTTTTCTGAACCGTCAGAAAAATAAGCGTGGTATCGTGGATTTTTGAATCTCTTATTTACAACACTGATATAGTTTTTTCTTTCGCCTGTCTTTTCTAACCTTAAATCAGATTCGACCATATAATCGACATTCAAAGATTCACATTCTTTGATAAAGTTCTTACAAATATCCTGATTATCGTCAGTCGATACCATTTCGCAAACAAACAGTTTGCATATCGGTATAAGTTTTTTAACTTTGTCAAAATAAATTTCTGCCGACTGAAATTCATAGTGAAAAGAAGCCGTAACAGTGAACTCAATATCCTGGCTTTTCAGAAATTCAGCCAAAGAAACATAATAATCAGCCGACTTTATAATATTTGTTGTCATGTTGATTCTTTTCAATTTCTTTGTAGAAATGTTTGATAGAATCTTTTTAAGGTCGAATATTGAAACTTCTCCACCGATTAAGTCAATCTTAACATTGTTAAAAGGTGTGCGTTCAATCAAATCATAAAGTTTCTTTGCAGCTGTGCAAAGTCTTTCTTCATCGGCTTCAATATCTTCTTTTGTGTATGCAGGATGTTCATGACGGATGCAGTATGAACAATGAACATTGCAATACTTAGTCAGCCGCCACTTAATCACAAAGTCATTTGTATCAAGGTCTTTAAGAGCAACAAGATTTATCAAACTGGTATTTCTCCAGAATCTGCGTATAGAGTTTTGTTATACAGATAAGTATCATAATCTGATTTTACCCAACCGAAAGAATAAGTATGGGTGACTGATGTCCCGTCAGTGAAATTTATTGTAATGGTACAATTTCCAGGATAGAACAGTCTGTATATCTGACCTGAATCCTGATAATCTGTTCTTGTATAGAAATACTGTCTTTTTACAGAAGATGCAGGAGATGAACTTGTTAAAGTTGAGCCGGAACTTAAAAGCGTTTTGTGAGAACTTGCACTCTGCCAACCTTCAATCCAAGCCTCAAGATTTCCGTTAAACTTTATACTCCAGCTGCTGATAGATTTATTTGCAGTTACGGAAGCAGTTACTTTGTTATCATAATTAACTTCTACCCAGCCGTATGTTTCACCACACTGGTCATAACCGCCACTTTTTCCGCTTACATAAGTACTATCAAAGCGTAATGTAACTTTGAATTTAACTGTTTCTGAATTAAAAACAACATTTCCATTGAATTTAACCGTCTTACAATCATTTCCGTTAAATAATACTTTTTTAACCTCACTACTTCCGAATTTAAGCATCTTTCACCGCCTTACATATTGATTGTAAGAGTTCCGTTTAAGTACGAAAAATTATTTTTTGTTATAACTTTCGTCCAACTGCCCCATGTTTCACCGTCATATTTTCTATACCATAAGTCATTATTATCATCGCCTTCTACAGAAAATATCTGTGTAGGGTAAGAATCATCATCCCCACTCATAACAAGAAGCTGTCCAAAAGAAGAATCCATGTCAGGCGGTAAGTTAG
>JAGHVB010000024.1 GCA_018064525.1 Candidatus Treponema merdequi
TGGTATCTTTACACACAACAATGCATGGATTATCTGTGCTGCAGCTTATGCAGGAAAAGGTGACCAGGCATTCAAATACTACTCAGAAATTGCTCCTGCTTTCACAGAAGAAACTTCTGACATTCACAAGACAGAACCTTATGTTTACGGCCAGATGATTGGTGGTAAAGAAGCAGGTAGCGATATTGGTAACGGTGGAAAGAACTACGGTCAGGGTAAAAACTCTTGGCTTACTGGTACTGCAGCTTGGAACATGGTTGCAATCAGCCAGTACATTCTTGGTATTAAACCTGACTTTGACGGACTTAAAGTTGATCCTTCTATTCCAGCTTCTTGGGACGGATTTACAGCAACTCGTTTATTCCGTGGTGCTAAATACAACATTACAATCAAAAATCCTAACCACGTATGCAAAGGTGTTAAATCTTTGGTAGTAGACGGAGCCGCAGTTGAAGGTTGCGTTGTACCATACGTAGAAGGAAAGAAAGAAGTTAATGTAGAAATAGTTTTAGGATAAAAAAAATCAGTTAAGATAAATAACGTATTTAGAACTGATTAAAAAAAAACAGCATCGTAGTGAATGGGATTTATCTGCGACTTCTAATCGTTGTGAGCGAAGCGAATCGGATACCTCTAAACATTAGCAGGAGCAGATAAAGCACATGCACAGAAGATGCTGTTTTTTTAGTCAGTATTTTAATTTGCAAATGACTTGCAATTTCTCGTGAATTCCACTAAACTCAAATCATGGCACAAATTTTATGCAAAAATCTTTCTGTAGGATATAACGGAATTACTGCTGCAAGCGGAATCAGCTTTTCGATTGAGAAGGGCGGGTATCTTTGCGTTATTGGTGAAAACGGAAGCGGAAAGAGTACTCTTATTAAAACACTTCTTAATCTGATAAAACCAATTTCAGGAACCCTTGAATTTGGTGACGGGCTTACTCAAAATTCAATCGGATATCTTCCGCAGAAAACTGAATTTCAAAATGATTTTGTAGCTTCGGTTCGTGAAATTGTATTGAGCGGATTTCTTGGAAAGAAAAAGGTAAATTCTTTTTACAGCCGTGAAGAGAAAAAGGAAGTTACAAAGATTCTGACTATGCTTGGAATTGCTTCGATTGAAAATGAGGCTTTTACAAAACTTTCAGGCGGTCAGATGCAGAGGGTTTTGCTTGCGAGAGCTTTGTGTGCCTGCGGTGGACTTCTTGTTCTTGATGAACCTGTTTCGGGATTAGATCCTGAAGCTGCAGAAGAAATGTACGAAACTGTTGACAGATTGAATCGTGAAAATAATATCAGTGTAATAATGATAAGTCATGATATGAAAGCTGTTGAAAAGTATGCTAAACAGGTTTTACGGATCGGGGAATAGATTTATGAGTCAGATTATGTCTTTTATAAATTCCATCTTGAATTATTTTAATTATGACTTTGTGCGTTATGCACTTCTGGCTGCAGTTTTCATTTCAATTGCAGCTTCATTGCTTGGAATTCCTCTTGTGTTAAAAAGATTTTCTTTTATTGGTGATGGACTTTCTCATACAGCATTTGGTGCAATGGCAATTGCAACTGTCTTAAAGCTTTCTGACTGCAATCTTCTGGTAATGCCTGTTACTGTAATCTGCGCAATCATTCTTCTGGCTCTTAATAATTATACAAAAGTAAAAGGGGATGCGTCTCTTGCAATAATTTCCGTTACGAGCATGGCCTTTGGATATTTTTTAATGAATGTAAAATCAACAGCGGCTAATGTTTCTGGTGATGTATGTTCCACATTGTTCGGATCAACTGCAATAATTACTCTTACAAAAAAAGATGTTCTGTTCAGTGCGGTTGTCTGTCTGATTGTTGTTTTACTTTATGTTTTCTATTATCACAATATTTTTGCAGTGACTTTTGATGAAAGTTTTGCGCGTTCATGTGGAATAAATGTAACGCTTTATAATTTTATGATTGCAATTGTAACAGCAGTTGTAATTGTAATGGCAATGAATTTTGTGGGTTCACTTTTAATAACGGCGCTTGTTGTTTTTCCGCCTCTTGCTGCAATGAAAGTTTCGGACAGTTTTAAAAAAGTTATTGCTGTTTCTGCATTGTTTGCGGTTATTACTTCTGTTCTTGGGGTTTTAATTTCAGTTGTTTTTTCAACTCCTGTCGGTGCGACAATCGTTCTTTGTCAGGCGCTTTCATACATTGTTTTTATAATTATAAAAAAACTGAGAAAATAATTTATAAAAAAGGCGGTAGTGTAAAATGACATTAAATGTAAATGGAATTTTGAGCGATTCTCTTGTTGTTATATCTGTTACTGTATTTGTTCTGGCTGCGGTTTTTATTATGCTAAAGAAAAGAAAAAACGGCTGTGATAAAGAAAGCTGCAGCGGTTGTCCGTATTCAAAAGACTGTAACAAAAAGAAATAAAATCTGAGCGGTATATAAAACGAAAGCCTCTGAAAAAATCAGAGGCTTTTTTTATCGGGCAAGCCGGATTCGAACCGGCGGCCTCAACGTCCCGAACGTTGCGCGCTACCAACTGCGCTATTGCCCGTAACAAAAAGAAAAATAAAGCCTTCCGAAAACGGAAGGCTTTTTGCGCGAGTGACGGGGCTCGAACCCGTGATCTCCGGCGTGACAGGCCAGCGCGATAACCAGCTTCGCTACACCCGCGTGATGTTGTAAATATATATAAAATATTAATTTATGTCAATAGGGTTTATGATAATTTTGAAATGTTTTATAATTTTATTATGAATTTTCTTAAAGTTCCGCTTGGCCGGTTTCTCATTGATAATAACATAGTTTCTCAAAGAAGTGCTAAAAGTTTTGTAAAATCAAATGAGATTCTGGTTAATGATATTAAAGTCGATGATGCTCTTTTTCTGATTGATTCTAAAAATGATACAGTTTCTGTAAATAAAAAAGTTTTGCCTCATACGGAACATGTTTATTACGCTTTCAATAAACCGCTCGGAACTGTCTGTTCAACAGTGTCAGATTCTCACAAGACAGTTTACGATTTTGTAAAAGAAAAAAATCTTCCTCTCACGCTTCGCTGTGCAGGGCGTCTTGATTGTGATACTGAAGGGCTTTTGATTTTTTCTTCAAATGGAACTTTTATAAACGCGCTCACCAGACCTGAAAACAACATTAAAAAAACATATCTCGTAACTTTAGAACGAGCGGTATCCTCACAGGAAGCAGATGAATATGTCAGAAAAGTTAAAGCGGGCGTAAAAATTCCGGCAGAAAAAAAGTCACCTGGGTTTACTTCTCGCAGCGCAGAACTTGTTTTTATAAATTCCACATGCTGTAAAATAACTGTCACTGAAGGAAAATTTCATGAGGTCCGAAGAATTTTTCTTGCGTTAAAAAACAGGGTAGCCGCGTTAAAAAGAATCAGTTTTTTTGAATTTGAACTCGGCGATTTACCATCCGGTGAGTTTTGTAAGCTTTGTCTGCAATGAAAAGATATTTTAATAATTAAATTTCGATTTTAAGTCCGGAGTAGAGTTGAACTGCTTTATCGCCAAGCGTATCATGTAAAATCTTAAATGCTTTTTCTCCGGTGCAGTGACCAGTGTAAATATGTTCGACACCGAGTGATTTTAAACGCTCTGCAAATGATTTGATTTCTGAGTCTGAAAGACAGAAAAGATGAAAGCCTCCGAGCATTGCGTATATTTTTTGGTCCTGGAATGTGTTTTGAATGTCTGTGATTATGTTGTCAGCTCCTGCGTGTGAACAGCTGTTCATGATGACAAGACCTTTTGGAGTTTCAAATACGAGACTCTGTTCATGTTCAAAACGGTCGTAAACAAATCTTCCGTTTTCTTTTATCATAAGATGCGCAGCCTGTGCCTTTTTATCAAGGTTTTTTGCTTTATTTGGAATTAAGTAAACGCCGTCAGTCATTTTAAAATCGCCTGTCAAAAACTGAATCCGGTCTGAAAATTTTTTTAACACTCCACGTTTGATTCCAATGTAAGGATGAAAGATTCGTGCTTCATGATAACATTTCTGTTTAGCATTTTCCCGAAGATAAAAGTGTGCAGTTTTATTGTTTTTAAAAAACGGTACCATTCCGTTAGAATGATCATAATGCGCATGCGAAAGCACCGCAAAATCAACATCAGAAATATCAATTCCAAGTTTTTTCGTATTTCTTAAAAACTTAGAAGACGCCCCCGAATCGAGAAGGATTTTTTTATCATTATATTCAACATAAACTGAAAGCCCCCATTCCTTATAAAGCGATTTCGTCTTTGTGTTGTTGTCGATTAAGATTGTTATTTTCATTTGAGCACCTTCTGAAAAAGATTTTATCACTGTGAAATTAAAAAAACTAGATATTGATTTTAAGTAAAGAAAAAAAACAGCCAGACCGCAGCTCTCATAGACTCAGACTCGCGAGTCCGGGTATGAGATATTATGAAATGACCGGCAGTTTCGTACGGCGAGGGCGTCTGAGACTATGGGAGATGCGTAATGACTGTTTATTATTTTTATTAAAGCTGATCTTTTTTTTAATTCCACAAAAAAAATCCCTTCCAGAAAACTGGAAGGGATGAAAATAACTTTCTTAAGCGAAATTATTTAGAAAGACGAGCTTCGAGATCGTTCAAGCAATCTGTAAGTTCCTGTGGAAGGTGTTTTCCGAATTTTGGATAATGGTTTTCACGAATATCCTTAACTTCTTTGAGCCAGCCTTCTGTATCAACTTTGAGGATCTGTGGAAGAGTTTCTTTGTAGTAGTCAGCAAGTCCGTCTGTGTTGATAGCGCCTTCTTTTGGCATAAATCCGATTGGTGTATCGATTGCGTTGTCTTTTCCGTCGCAGCGGTCGAAGATCCATGCGAGAACACGGCTGTTGTCACCGTATCCTGGCCACATAAATCCACCAGGGAGTTTGTCATTGTTTTCGTCTTTTCTGAACCAGTTAACGTAGAAAATCTTTGGAAGTTTGTCCTGATCTTTTGCAGCTTTACCAACTGATACCCAGTGAGCAAAGTAGTCACCCATGTTGTAACCACAGAATGGGAGAATAGCAAATGGGTCACGACGGATTTTTCCAACTTCTGCAGCGTTGATTGTAGAAGCTGCTGTGATTTCTGAACCTACGATAGATCCAAGGAATACACCGTGGTTCCAGTTGCGAGCCTGATGTACGAGTGGAACAGTTGAAGGACGGCGTCCACCAAAGAGAATAGCAGAAATAGGAACACCTTTTGGATCTTCCCATTCTGGTGCGATACATGGACACTGTTTTGCAGGGGCTGTAAAGCGAGCGTTTGGATGAGCAAATTCTTCGCCCTTTGGAGACTTGTCTTTTGCAAGTGCATCGCGTGTGTTGCCTTTCCAGTCAACGAGTTTTCCAGTAGCAGGATATCCGATTCCTTCCCACCAAACGTCTCCGTCTTCTGTAAGGGCACAGTTTGTAAAGATTGTATTCTTTGATGCTGAAATAAGAGCATTCTTGTTTGATTCGTCTGAAGTTCCTGGTGCTACACCGAAGAAACCTGCTTCTGGGTTGATAGCGTAGAGACGACCGTCTTCGCCGTATTTCATCCATGCGATATCATCACCAATTGTTTCAACTTTCCATCCTGGGATAGTAGGAATAAGCATAGCGAGGTTTGTTTTTCCACAAGCTGATGGGAAAGCACCTGTTACGTATTTTACTTCGCCTTCTGGGTTTGTAAGTTTAAGGATGAGCATGTGTTCAGCAAGCCAGCCTTCTTCTTTTGCAAGAACAGTTGCGATACGGAGAGCAAAACATTTTTTTCCGAGGAGAGCATTTCCACCGTAACCTGAACCGTAAGACCAGATGAGGTGTTCTTCCGGGAACTGTGAAATATATTTGTTTTCAACATCTGCGCAAGGCCAGATTCCATTATCTTTTTCACCGTTGTTAAGAGGTTTACCAACTGAGTGCAAACATGGAACGAAGTCACCGTTTTCACCGATTACGTCGAGAACCTGTTTTCCGGCGCGTGTCATGATGTCCATGTTCAAAACTACGTATTCTGAGTCTGTAAGTTCGATACCGTTTTTAGAAATAGGAGATCCGAGTGGTCCCATGCAGAATGGAATTACATACATTGTACGGCCGTGCATACAGCCTGTGTAAAGACCTTTCATTGTTGCTTTGAGTTCAACCGGGTTGATCCAGTGGTTTGTAGGACCTGCATCTTCTTCTTTTACAGAAGAGATGAATGTGCGTCCTTCAACACGTGCTACGTCAGAAGGAAGTGAGCGGAAAAGGAAGCTGTTAGGCTTCTTTGCGAGTGGTGTTGCAAGACCAGCGTCTACACATTTTTTCATGAGACGATCGTATTCAGCTGTAGAACCATCACAAACGTAGATTTCGTCTGGTTCAGTCATCTTTGCGATTTCTTCAACCCATGCCTTGATTTTGGCATTCTTAATGTCATTAATTGTCATAAAAGACTCCTTAATATATTTGGACTTTTCCGGCAGGCTCTGCAGTTTTTTGAGAGATGCAAATCCTTCCGATTAAAATCAAGTAGTTACAACTAATTTATCAAATTTTTAACCTATTTTCAATATATTAGTTTGTTTTTCAGTTGAAGTACTGATGTTTTAGGTTTATAATAGTTAAAAATATTAATTGGTATTAAAATGACGCTTTCTGAATGCTTACAAAAAGTACTTTCATCGTATGAACGATATTACACAATAAAAACTGAATCAGTTTCTCCTTTTTCTGCTTTTGCGGAATTTCGTTCTCATAATGAAAAATATATTTTTGTAAAAAGCGCAAAAATTGCTGATATCGATTCAAATGAATTTGTGTATTTTGCTTCACCAGAAGTTCTTGATTCTGATTCGCTTGTGGAATTTTGCAATACCGCTTGGTCTGATGGACTTTCAAAAGTCGTTCCATACAACGGACATAGAAATTCTGATGTGACTCTTGTTGTGATTACAAATGAGTTTAAAGAAAATTCCACAGATGAAATCACAAAACTTGTAAAGAAAACAAGGTTTTATAAATCGTATAAGTGGAGTTTGTGGGGATGGAGTAATTTCCGTCTCGCTGTTTTTGAATTAAATTCCGGACGCATTGTCACTAACTGGCAGGGCAGGGATTTAAAATATATTTTTATAAAAAATTTCCTTGGAGGAAAAAAATGACAGCATTATTAATTATTCTTGCTGCAATCGTTTTGCTTTTCTGTGGATATGTTTTCTACGGTTCATGGCTTGCAAAACAGTGGGGAATTGACCCTGCAAAAAAAACACCGGCTATCGAAAAAGAAGACGGCGTTGACTATTGTGCTGCAAAGCCGGCAGTTTTGATGGGACATCACTTCTCATCAATTGCAGGTGCAGGTCCTATTAACGGTCCTATTCAGGCTGCAGTTTTCGGTTGGGTACCAGTATTCTTGTGGTGTGTAATCGGAGGTATTTTCTTCGGTGGTCTTCAGGATTTTGGTTCACTTTTCGCTTCTCTCCGTCACGACGGAAAATCAGTTGGTGAAATCATCTCTGATTCAATGGGAAAACGCGCAAAGAAACTCTTCATCATTTTTGCTCTCCTTGTTTTGATTCTTGTAATCGCTTCATTTGTAAACGTTGTAGCCGGAACATTCTTTACAAAAGATGGCAGCAATGTAATGTTTGGATTTGTAAAAAATCCTACAGGAAACCAGACAACAGCAATCATTTCATTGCTCTTTATCGTTCTCGCAATCATCTATGGTATCCTTACTAACAAATGCGGAATGAAAACTCTTCCTGCAACAATCATCGGTATCGCTGGAATCGTTTTAGCAATCTGGTTCGGATTGAACTATGGATTTGCAATGAGCCGCACAGCATGGATTATTTTCATTGGTGTTTACATCGCAGTTGCTTCATTGATTCCTGTATGGATCATGCTCCAGCCACGCGATTATCTTTCTTCATTCCTCTTGTATGCAATGATGCTTGTTGCAGTTGTAGGTATCATCGTTTCAACAGGAAACAAAGATCTTAACTTTGCTATTCCAGCTTTCAATGCTGCAAAAGCTTCTACAATGTTCCCTGCATTGTTCATTACAGTTGCATGTGGTGCATGTTCTGGATTCCACTCATTGATTTCAACAGGTACTTCTTCTAAACAGCTCGACAACGAAAAGAATGCTAAAGCTATCGGATATGGTTCAATGCTTATTGAATCTGCTCTTGGTATCATTTCTTTGATTGCTGTTGGTATGGTTTGGGACAAATGGTGCAACAAAGGATTCGGATCTCCATCTGCAGCATTCGGTGGCGGTATCGCTATCATGTTCGGAAAAGAAGGAAGTGGAATTTACAATACAATCAATGCTCTTTTGACACTTGCTGTTTCAGTATTTGCTTTGACATCACTTGATACAGGTACTCGTCTCAGCCGTTTCATGTTCTCTGAACTTTTCCTTAAAGATGGAGAAGCAACTTGGAAAGATGCATCTGGTGTAAGAAAAGTTCTTGCTCATCCACTCTTCGGAACAACATTGATGGTTGTAATCGGATGTATTCTTGGTGGTCTTTCACTTTCACAGATCTGGGGCCTCTTTGGTGCTGCTAACCAGCTTCTTGCAGGAATTGCTTTGATGGCTGTTGCTGCATGGCTTGGACAGGCTGGAAAGAACAACAAGATGTTCTACATTCCAATGATATTCATGCTTGCTGCTACATTGACATTCCTTGTACAGAAGATCATTGCAATTTTTAAGATTATTGCTGCTTCTAAAGCTATGTGGGGCGACTGGTTCCAGTTAGTATTTGCTTCTGCAATGTTTGTTCTTGCAATCTTCCTCGTAATAGAAGGATTCAAGACATTCGTTAAACAGAACAAAAAATAATCAGAACTTTCTGATTGAAGGCCTGGAGTAAAATCCAGGCTTTTTTTTATGAAGATGCTTTTTCAATCAGGTTGCATAAAATCGGATAATCGATTGTGACCTGCGATTCTGAAAGTGTCTGAAGGTAATCGTACTCTTCATGAAAGAGACGATCTTTACCAGGGACAGGCATGTAATTGACTTTATTCTGAGTGTAATAATGTTCAATGCAGCCTGTCGGTAAAATATATACGCGGGCTGCTTCGGCAGCGGCGAGAATTACACTTAAAAGATTTTTAATTTTTATAATCATTTCTTTGTCATCGTTTAAGATGAACTTTGTAATATATTCCCCGATGTTAATAACACCCTGCATTAAAACAGTTTTGTAAGTATCAAGATGTTCGACATCTTCTCTTTCCATTTTAAATTTTTCAAGACGCGTTTTTAATTCTCCGAGTTCGTGTGGCAAAACCATTTCTGATGCGCAGATTTTATCACCGAGTTCGAGAAGATATTTTTCAAGGCGGTTCAAAAGTCTGTAGAAAGTCACATGTTCTGAATGAGTCAAAACAGAAGAGAAGAACGGTTCCTGTTTTTCGTGCTGCTTGTCGATCCATTCCTGTACGCGTTCGTCTTTGCAGATACCTTCACGGAGTTTTCCGCAGAAAAGGGAATCTAAGTCTGTGATGATTCTGGCATTTGTTCCGAGAAGATAGCAGACTTTGAAAAATACTCCGAGTTCATCTTTTCCACCGACATCGATAAT
>JAGHVB010000042.1 GCA_018064525.1 Candidatus Treponema merdequi
ATTTAAAAAATTGTTTTTTTTCTTGTGAATTAGAAATTCTGGTGGTATAATTTTACATATTTTGGAATATTTTTTCATATTCTTGGATTCAAATATAAGGAGGAATCTATGAAACGTTTAACACTTGTTGCGGGAGCTCTTGCTCTCTCACTTTGTGCTTTGACAGGTTGTGCAAAAAAAGGTGGTAAAACATCTGGTGCTGCAAAGACAATTACATTCTGGCACCTTGACACAACAGATGAACAGCAGGCTGCGTGGAGACAGATTGCAGACAATTTCGAAGCTAAACACCCTGGTGTAAAAATCGAAATTACATGTCTCGAAAACGAAGCTTTCAAACAGAAGGTTGCTACAGTAATTCAGTCTGGAAATCCACCTGACATTTTCAGAAGCTGGGGTGGCGGTGTAATGATCGACCAGGCAGAAGCTGGAATGCTCCGTGATATTACAAAATATGTAAAAGACGGTGCAATTTCTAAGATCGGTGCCGGTGCTATGGGCGTTTATGCTTATGACGGCGTTCAGTATGGTGCGCCATATTCACTTGGAACAGTTGGAATCTGGTACAACAAGGATATTTTTGCAGAATGCGGTCTTACTCCAGACAACTTTAAAACATGGAATGACTTCCTTGCTTCTTGTAAAGTAATCAAAGCTCACGGATATGCTCCTGTAGCTCTCGGTGGTGCTGACAAATGGCCAGGACATTACTGGTGGACATATCTTGCTCAGCGTCTCGGTGGAGAAAAAGCTTTCCTCGATGCTTACAATGGAACAAACGGCGGAGCATTCAACAAAGGTTCATTCCTCAAAGCTATGGAAATGCTCAAAGAATTTGTTGATACAAAACCATTCCAGGAAGGATTCCTTGCTAACACAATGGTAGAAGAATGTGCTCTTGTAGCTGACAAAAAAGCTGCTATGGATCTTATGGGACAGTGGGCTCCTTCTACAGGACGTGATAACTCAGCAGATGGAAAAGGTTCTCCATACGGATACATGGCATTCCCTGCAGTAGAAGGCGGAGTTGGTCTTCTTTCTGATACACAGGGTGGTGGTGACGGTTATGTAATCGGTGCCAACGCTCCAGACGAAGCTATCGAATTCTTGAAATCAATCTACGAACCAGAAAACTATAAGATCATCTGTTCTAAACTCAACGGATGTCCTATCATTCCTGGATTTGAAGATCTTATCGACGACAACATGAAAGTTGTTGCTCAGTCTGTAAAAGATGCTGGATACTATCAGTTGTATTATGATCAGTTCTTACCGACAGCAGTTGGTGAAGACATCAAAGATGCAACACAGGGTATCTATGCCGGTACAATGACACCACAGCAGGCTGTAGACAAGATTCAGGCTTCATGGGAAAAAAATAAATAATTAATTCCAATTATTTATCATTAATCTAAAACATTGCCATTTTCGGATTTTTCGAAAGTGGCAGTGTTCTTTCAAAAAAAAATTAATCATCCAATTTAAAAGAAGGTATTATGTTAACTAATAAGAAAAAAGATTTTTGGATTGCAATGGCATTTCTTGCAGTTCCGTTAATACTTTTTACATTTTTTGTAGTATTTCCTGTCTTTAAGGCTGCATTTTACGGTCTTTTTAAGTGGAATGGATATGGTCCTTTGACTGGACCAAATGCAGGCCGAAAAACAGAGTTTGTTGGTCTTGCAAATTTTAAAGAAATTTTAACTGATCCGATTTTCTGGAAGTCTTTCGGACATAACGTAAAAATTATTATTTTATCTGTTGTAATTGAACTTCCGATTGCGCTTGTTCTTGCGCTTCTTATTTCTACGAAAACAAAAAGGAATGTTGCTTTAAGAACAATATTCTTTATTCCATATGTTGTTTCTGAAGTTATTGCAGGTACTGTGTGGCAGTTTATTTACAGTCCGCAGTATGGAATTGCGACTTCGTTTTTAAGTGTGTTTTTTAAAGAGGGAACTGATTTTGCGTTCTTAGGAAATCCGGAAACAGTTTTCCCTGCAATATTTGTTGTAATAATCTGGAAATATTTTGGTCTCTATATGATTTTGTATATCGCAGGATTACAGGGTATTCCGAATGAAATCCGTGAAGCTGCAGCTATTGACGGTGCATCTCCATGGCAGCTTAATACTCGTATTATCATTCCACTTTTGCTTCCTACAATTGTTGTTACTCTTTTCTTCTGCATTATCGGATCTCTTCAGACATTTGACATAATCTGGGCAATGGGAAAAGGCGACCCTGTAAATGCGTCAGAGACGATGGTTACGTACCTTTACAAATTTGGTTTCAGACGAACTCAGATGGGATTTGGAAGTGCAATCGCTATTGTAATTTTCCTTTTCTGTGTAACATTCAATACTGTATATCAGAAACTGATTAAAAAATAAAGTGAGGTAAACGATGAATAAAACAAATACAAATTCCTGGTATAAAATTCTTTCTGTCGTTTTTCTTGCGATAATGATTTTTTATACACTTTTTCCAATGTATGTAATGATTACCGGTGGATTTAAAACTGTCGGTGATCTCCGTCATAATCTTTTCGGGCTTCCTAATCCGCCTCAGTGGGATTCTTATTTGAGAATCTTAAATCCGGCAACTTCTTCATTCCTTGTAAACTTAAGAAATTCAATTCTTATTATGATTGGAACTGTTGTAATAGATGTTGTTCTCTGCTGTCTGACAGGATTTGCTTTTGCGCGTCTTAAGTTTCCCGGAAAAGAAATTTTTTACAACTTCTTTTTACTTGGACTTCTGTTTCCGCTTGCAGTTGCAATTTTACCGATGTATCTTCAGATGCGAACTTTCGGTTTGATTGATTCTTATCTTGGTGTAATTTTACCGCAGGCTGCGTTCAACCTTGCATTCCATACAATGCTTACAAGAAGCTTTTTTGAACAAATTCCTATGGATCTTGAAGAAGCAGCAACAATTGACGGATGCAGTAAATTCGGATTTCTTGTGAGAATGGTTCTTCCACTTTCAAAACCGATTATTACAACTATCGGAGTTTTGACACTTGTTGGAAGCTGGAACCAGTTCCTTCTTCCGCTTCTTGTTCTTAACGATGAAAATAAATATACACTTCCACTTGGAGTAATGCAGTTTCAGGGACAGTTCCAGACAGACTGGGCACAGGTTCTTGCTTACTTAACACTTTCTTTGATTCCGGCAATTCTTTTCTATGCACTGGCTCAGAAAGAAATTGTTGCAGGTCTCACTTCCGGTGCAGTAAAAGAGTAAATCTTTTATGAAGAATGTAAAAATCTATCCGATTAATTCCGTTCCAGAAATTTATTTTCTCGGACGGAATGTGGATAATGCAGACAGATTAAAATCACGAACATTATTCTGGAATGGTTCAGGTTTTGAAGTTCATTTTTCAGGCCAGGAACTCTGGGCTCTTTTTGAATCCGGATATGATACTCTTGAACCATGGATTGCGGTTTACCTTAACGGAAGATTAAAATCGCGCGAGATGATTCCACACGGAAAACACTGGGTTTGTCTTGCCCGCGGAATTGATGACACTTTTGAACGCGACATCCGTGTTATAAAAGACAGTCAGCCGATGAAAGATGATCAGAAACATTTTTTAAAAATTCATAAACTCGCTCTTACAAAAGGCGGAAAGTTTTCTTCTTTTTCAGAACACAAAATGAAAATTGAATTTGTCGGCGACAGCATTACGACAGGTTCCGGACTTGCAGGGGCAGTGCAGGATTCTGACTGGATTGCAAGTCAGATGTCATTCTGCAAAACTTATGCTTACAGGACAGTCGAGCGTCTTGATGCAGACTATCGTGTAATGAGCCAGAATGGTTATGGAATTGTTTCTGCATGGAACAATAATCCTTACTGGGTTATGCCGCGTTTTTACGAGGATGTCTGTTCGATTGTAGAAGGTCCGCTTTATAAAAAGCTTGGTGGAACTCAGAAATACGATTTTTCAAAATGGCAGCCTGATTTTGTTGTTATAAATCTTGGAACAAATGATGATGTTGCATTTAATGAAACTGAATGGAAAGATCCGGTATCTGGAAAACTTTTTAAATTCAATTATGATAAAAATGGAAATGCTTTTGAAGAAGACGGAAAAAAGATTTTTATCGGTGTTCAGAATTTTATAAAACTTGTCAGAAGTAAAAATCCGGATGCAAAAATAATCTGGGCAATCGGAATGATGAATCTCAAATATGTAAAGCCTTATATTTTAGAAGGGGTGAAAGCATATAAAGAAAATTCAAAAGATGATAAAGTTTATTCACTTTTGTTTGAATCAATGGACTGCGAAACAGAAGAAGAAGATAAAGGTTCAAATGAACATCCCGGTATAAAGACTCACACTCTGGCTTCTGATAAACTTTATGATTTTATTTTGAATTGTAAATAATTCATTTTTTGATTAGAATGTTCCGTATATGAATTTTGACGGAATTATTTTAGACATAGACGGAACAATCTGGAATACGACAAGCGTTGTTGCAAAAGCCTGGAATCGTGCGATTGAAAATAATTTTCCACAGGTTCCACGCGTAACAGCTGATATTTTGAAAGGTCAGTTTGGAAAGCCGATGAATGTAATTGCGGACAATCTTTTTACAGGCCTTGATGATGATCAGAAAAAAATTCTTATGCGCGCCTGTGAAAAAGAAGAAGAAAAAGAAATTTCTCAAAACGAAACAAATATTACATACGAAGGCGTTGCTGAAACAATAGAAAAACTTTCTAAAAAAATTCCACTTTTTATCGTAAGCAACTGCCAGAAAGGCTATATTGAACTTGTGATGAAAAAAAACAACATCACAAACTGCATTACAGACTTTGAAAGCTACGGAAACACTGGAAAACAAAAGTGGGAAAACATTGTTCTCATTGAAAATAGAAATAATTTGAAGCATCCGGTTTACGTTGGCGATACTCAGGGCGATTTTGATTCGTGCATGAAAGCCGGAATTGATTTTATTTTTGCGTCATACGGATTTGGTAAAATTAACGAAAACGATCAGAAAAAAGTTTATAAGACGATCAAAAATTTTCCAGAACTTTTATTTTTAGTCTGATTTTTTTGTATATTTAAAAATGAGGAAAAGGTATGCCTGATTTTAAAACTATCATTAAAAATGAATTCCTTGGCTGGAAGTGGTACGAAGTTTTATGGCTCGTATTCTGTGCACTTGCAATTTCTATAACTGCAGCTTTTTTCAAAGACAGCGTAGTTGGTGTAATCGGTGCAATCTGCGGAATTACAGCGAGCGTTCTTACTGGAAAAGGAAAACTTTCGGCGTATGTCATCGGTGGAATAGGCCGCGTTCTCTATGCACTCATTGCTTATAAGACAAAGTTTTACGGCGAAGTGATGCTCAATCTTTTATATTTTGTTCCGATGGAATTTTACGGAATCTATGTCTGGAACAAAAACATGAATCACGAAACGCACGAGGTAAACAAGCGGAGCATGAACAAAGGGCAGGTGACTGTTCTTTGTTTTGTAATCGCGGCAGTTACTGTTGCTTACGGATTTCTTTTAAAACATCTCGGATCACGCCTGCCGTTTTTTGATTCGTTTACAAATACTGTTTCTGTAATCGCGATGATTGTTACGATTAAAATGTTCTGGCAGCAGTGGGTGCTCTGGCTTGTCGTAAATGTCGTGTCGTGCGGTATGTGGGTTTATTCTTTTGTAAATGGAACTGGAAGCGTCGCAATTCTGTTGATGTGGATAATATATCTTGCAAATTCCACAATAATGCTCATCAAGTGGAAAAAAGCAGTCAAAAATTAAACTATAACTTTAATAAAATGTTATTATTATTTTAATAATATCTATTGACAATATGCATAAAATTAGTTATTATCAAAATGAAAATAACAAAAAGTTATAAACAAAAAACTTTATGTTCGTGGAGGAACAGAAATGAAAGTATTAGTTGTAGTAGACATGCAGAACGATTTTATCGACGGAGCACTTGGAACAGAAGAAGCAGTACAGATTATACCTGCAGTTCAGAAAAAAATTGCGGAATACCGTAAAAATGGTGACGCTGTGTTTTTTACACGTGATACACATTCCACGGACTATTTGAATACACAGGAAGGCAAAAATCTGCCTGTAGTTCACTGCGTAAAAGATACAGAAGGCTGGCAGATCTGTGATAAACTCGATGTCGGAGAATGTCCTGTAATCGATAAGCCAAGCTTCGGAAGCCTCGAACTTCCAGAGAAAATCGGACTTCTGAAGGCAGTTGAACAGATTGAACTTTGCGGACTTTGCACAGATATCTGCGTAATTTCTAACGCGCTTATCATAAAAGCAAATATGCCGGAAGTTCCAGTTGTCGTTGATGCAGCAGCCTGTGCGGGAGTAACTCCAGAAAGCCACAGAAATGCACTTAACGCAATGAAAATGTGTCAGATTAAAATAATCAATGAATAAACTGCCGGGCAGTTCGAGTGATTTTATTTTCTTGAAATGCCCGCGGGACTAAAAGGAGGTCTTATGAAATATGAATGCGGTCTTTATGGCGGAAGTTTTAATCCGCTTCATAAGGGTCATCTTGAGTGTTTGATAAAAGCTTCCGGCATGTGCGAAAGACTGATAGTTGTTATAAGCAGTGGAATAAACCGCTGTGAGATTGATGTAAAAATCCGTTACAGATGGATTTACGAACTTACAAAGCATATCGGTAATGTTGAGATATTTATTCTTAAAGATGAAGCAAAGACAAAAGCTGAATATTCTGAAGACTTGTGGCTTTCAGATGCAGAAAAAGTAAAGGCATTTGCAGGTCAGAAAATTGATGCAGTTTTTTGCGGAAGTGATTACGATGAAAACAGTTTCTGGAAAAAATGTTATCCGGAAAGTGAACTTGTAATTTTTAAGCGTAATGGAATTTCTTCTACCGAAATCCGAAACGATATTTACGGTCACTGGGACTGGCTTCCTGAATGTGTAAAACCTTATTTTGTAAAAAAAGTTTTACTCATTGGGAGTGAAAGTGCAGGAAAATCTGTAATGACAAAAAATCTTGCAGATTATTATGGCACGGGTTATGTCGAAGAAGTTGGAAGAGAACTTTCAGAGAAAAGCGGAACAGATGAGATGATGCTTTCTGAAGATTTTACAGAAATACTTCTTGCGCATAAGTTAAAAGAAATGCAGGCTGTCAGAAACTGCAATAAGATTCTGTTTGAAGACACAGACTGTCTTATTACAAAGTTCTTTGTTGATTTTCTGAATGATGAAAATGCAGAAAAGAATTCAAAACTTGCAGAAGCGATAGCTGCAATAAATGAATATGATCTGATCGTATTTCTTGAATCAGACGGAGTAAAGTTTGTTCAGGATGGTGGCAGAAGCGAAGAAATTGAGCGGAACCGAAAACTGTACGATGAAAGAATCAAAAAGATTTATAGAGATAACGGTTTTAATTTTATTGAAGTTAAAGGAGATTATAATGAGCGCTTTGATAAAATTAGAGAACTTGTAGATAAAATGCTCGAAGCAAAATGAATAGAAAATATATGACACCATTTCAGTGGTTTGAAGTTTTAGGAGTAACTGCAATAACACTTTTCTTTGCTTTTACAGAAACTCAGAAACCTTTGTGGTATACTGTAATCAATTCTGCTGCGGCAATCTGCGGAATCTTCTGTGTTGTACTCTGTGCCGGTGGAAAAAGGGCGCAGTATTACTGGGGATTTGCAAACATCGTGGCTTATGTAATTGTTGCCTGGATTGATAAACTTTATGGAGAAGTAATGCTCAACGCATTGTACTATTTTCCGACACAGTTTATCGGACTCTGGCTCTGGAAAAAGAACAGGGCAGATGAAAATGGAACTGTAAAAAGCAAGAAGATGACATGGTGGTTTACGTTGATTCTTACTGCATGCTGTGCAATCTGCATCTGGCTTTATCAGATTCTTTTGAACAGACTCGGCGGAAACAATACATGGCTTGATAGTACGACAACAGTAATCAGTATTTTTGCAAATGCTCTTATGGTTTTAAGATACCGTGAGCAGTATATTTTATGGTTTGTAGTCAATGCTGTATCTGTCGTGATGTGGGCTGCAAGACAGAATGCTGTAATGACAGTTATGTGGGCATTCTATCTTATGAACGCAGTGTATGGCTTTATCGTATGGACAAAAATGAATAAAAATGAAAACAGGGAGAATAAGTAGTGACAGAAGCTGAATTTCTTAAAACTTATGACATTACAAAATACGATAGACCGAGTGTAACTTCTGATATCGTAGTTTTCGGATTTCAGAATGAAGAAGAACAGAGTTACCGCCAGGACCAGAAAAAAACTCTTTCACTTCTTTTAATAAAAAGAGGAGGGTATCCATTTAAAGACAAGTGGGCTCTTCCAGGCGGTTTTGTTCAGAAAGGTGAAAAAATTGAACAGTGTGCTTTTCGTGAATTAAAAGAAGAAACTGGAATCGTTCCGACTAATCTTATGGATATTGGAACTTACAGTGCTTATAAAAGAGATCCCCGCGGATGGGTTATAAGCAATGCTTTTGTAAGTCTCGTTGATGAAGACAGTGTAAAAGCAGTTGCAAGTGATGATGCAAAAGAGGCACTCTGGTTTAATGTGGAATATTCAAAAAAGAAAAACGGTGAATATCTGCTTGAGCTTACAAGTGGAAAAATTAAAATAAAGACGACACTTGTTTTTGTAAAAGAGAAATTCGGTCGAACTGAATTCCACATAAAAGAAAACAGTGATCTTGCATTTGATCATGCACAGATAATTGCAGAGGCTGTGTTCATCTTAAGAAAGCAGGTTGAAGATTTTGAAGTACTTTTCGATTTTTTGCCGGAACGTTTTACTCTGACAGGACTTCAGAAAATTCAGGAAACAATTCTTGGAGTAAATCTTCTTGCGGCAAACTTTCGAAGAAAAGTAATGCCGTTTGTTGAAGAAACTGATGAATACACAAGCGGAGCGGGTCACAGGCCAGCAAAGCTTTTTAAGCGGAAAAAAGTAAAATAAAAGCTGTATATTTAAAAGTTATATACTTTATATTTGCTTTTTATTATTATTAAATTGAACTTAAAAATTAAGTTTTCATAAGGAGTTTTTTATGAAATTAAATCCGATTATCGTAAGTTTACTTGAGACTGACTTATACAAGTTTTCTATGGGACAGGCAATCTATCACCAGTTCCCTTCATATAAAACAAACTGGACTTTTAAGTGCCGTAACAAGGACGCAAAGTTCACTCAGGAAATGGTTTCTGAAATTAAGGATCAGATCAAGAATTACTGCAGCATTCAGTTTACAGAAGATGAATTGAATTATCTTCGCAAGATTGAATGGCTGCACGAGGATTATGTCGATCACTTAAGACTCTGGAAGCCGCGATTTGAAGATTTTGAAATCACAGATAAAGCAGAATGCGGACTTTCTATCGAAGCAGTCGGAACATGGCTCAATACATCAATGTATGAAATTCCTGTTCTTGCAATCGTAAACGAAGTATATTTCAGAATGGCTTACAAATACGAAGACTTGATCGAACAGTACAAAAAGCGCCTTGACCAGAAAGTTCAGTGGCTGATCGATGGAACTTATAACATCGGAAGTTTCTCTGAGTTTGGTCTTCGCCGCCGTTTGTGTGCAGAAGCCCAGGAACTTGCAGTTAAAAAACTTTGCGAGAACAACAAGAACTTTAAAAACAGTTTCTGCGTCGGAACATCAAATGTTTACCTTGCAAAAAAATACGGCGTAATTCCAGTCGGAACAATGGCTCACGAATACATCATGTGCGTAGGCCAGGGTAACCCGATGTACAATCCTGCATATTCAAACAAGCTTGCAATGGACAGCTGGACAAAAGAATACGGCGTATTAAATGGAACTTACCTGACTGATACAATCGGAGATGAAACAACTCATCTTGATATGGGTTATACATTCTCTATCTGTTTCTCAGGTGTTCGTCATGATTCTGGAGATCCGTATGAATGGGGCGAAGCGTGGATTGAACACTACGAAAAGTTCTACAACAAGTATAAAGATGAACGCGTAAATCCTAAGAACAAGACACTGCTTTTCAGTGACAGTCTTGATTTTGAACGTGCGTCAAAACTTTACGACAGATTCCACGACAGAATCAAAGTTGCATTCGGAATCGGAACTTATATTTCAAACGATACAGATGTTGAACCGCTCAACATCGT
>JAGHVB010000021.1 GCA_018064525.1 Candidatus Treponema merdequi
ATTTATTAGAGTTTTTAAGTAAATCTGATGATAAGGATTTAATAGCTGAAGCAATAATGATATTAAGTGGGTATCCTTACCAATGTAAAGAAGTTTTACCATATATTCATAAATATATTACTGATGAAAATGATGATCTTAGATATAGATGTATTATTTCTTTAGGTTGGATAGGAGATAAAAATGCTTTTCCATTGCTTTATAAATGTTTTCAAACTGAAAATAATATGACAAATAAAGGATATACTTTGAGTTCAATGCGTCAATTGTATTTTAGAATTCCGGAATTAAAGTCAAATATTTTAGAAGTTTATAAAGAAGTAATGAGAAGTAATCCTAGCCAAGATATAATTCTAATTATTGGTTTATGTTTGCAAACTTTATTGAGAATGAAAATTGGAATAGTAGAAGATGAAAAAGGTATACATTCAACTGATTCAATAGAAAATATAAAAGAAAAAATAAAAAAGAATCTTTTTTTTAATGATATGGATTTATTACGAAGTAAGAAAATGGACGAATAATTATTATCCTGAGTATTATGGATATAATAGAAGTGAAGGAGCGAAGATGACAGAAAAATATCTTCCTTCAGTATTAAAAGGAGAATAAAAAAATGGATGTTGCTGAAGATTTTTTTAATATGAAAATAGGTCATTGTAGTAAAAATGAGGCAATTAATATGTTAATTAATTATTATGAAGATCTACCAGAACCAAGAATAAAAATTAAAAACTCATATTTATTTGTCCGTAAGATTTGTGAACTTGCATTAGAAGAAAAAGATTTTGATTTAGCAGAAAAATGGGGTGTCATAGGATTGCAATATGATGGGATTCATGGATTATTGGGAGAGCAAAATTTCTTTTTAGGAAAAGTATATTTTGCTAAAGGTGATTTTGAAAAAGCAAAAGAATATTTTACTAAAGTTTATAAAAATTCTAAATTACGTCTTTTTAAAGATAAAAATCCCGAATATCGGAAATTGATAAATAAATAATAATATAAAAACTCCTATGAAAAATGTTATTTTATTTACAAAAGTCCTATGACTATTGTATAAAATTTCTCATGCAAAGAGATTTCATTAATAATTTAATTGAATGGAAAGACAGCAAAAGAAGAAAGCCTCTTCTCCTTACAGGTGTCCGTCAGTGTGGAAAAACTTATCTTCTTAAAGAATTTGGCTCAAAGTATTTTGACAATTTTTGTTACATAAACTTTGAATCTGCAGGGAAATATTCTGCAATTTTTGAATATGACTTTGATGTAAAACGAATCTTGCGTGAAATAGAACTTGAAGAAAATGTAAAAATTACTGAAGGCAAAACTCTTTTAATTTTTGATGAAATTCAGGAGTGTCCAAAAGCAATTACTTCCCTCAAATATTTTTGTGAAAATCTTTCAGAACTTCATCTTGTTTGTGCAGGCTCTTTGCTTGGTGTTGCCTTAAAAAAAGAAAACATTTCATTTCCTGTTGGAAAAGTTAACCGTATGCAGCTTTACCCGATGAGCTTTAAAGAATATTTGCAGGCTGTGGGTGAAGAAAAATATATTGAATTATTTAATAAGTGGAATGTAAATCGCGAAATTCCAGAACTTTATTCAGTTCCACTCGAACGTCATTTAAAAAATTATTATATTGTTGGGGGAATGCCAGAAGCGGTAAAACAATTTGCAGAATCAGGTGATTACGAAGAAGTTGCAAAAATTCAGGATGAAATTCTTTCTGATTATGCAGATGATTTTTCTAAGCATGCTCCTGTTTCTGAAATTGAAAAAATCCGTATGATCTGGAATTCAATTCCAAATCAGCTGGCAAAAGAAAATAATAAATTTGTTTTTTCTCATGTAAAAGAAGGTAAGCGTGCCCACGAACTTGAAGCAGCACTTCAATGGTTAAAAAATGCAGGACTTGTTCATCTTGTTGAATTGGTTTCGAATGCAGAAGTTCCATTATCTTCAAATGCTGATGCAACTTATTTTAAAGTTTACATGGCAGACAGCGGACTTTTATGCAGACGGCTTGGGCTTTCTTATAAAAATATCCTGGAAGAAAATACTGCTCTTTCAACATTTAAAGGTGCAATTACAGAAAATTATGTTTTACAGGAACTTATAACTCAAAGCAAAACACCATATTTCTGGCGATCAGGAAACACAGCTGAGTTAGACTTTTTATATGAAGCTGAAGGTGAAATTATTCCTGTAGAAGTAAAAGCTGCAGCAAATACACAGGCAAAAAGTTTTAAGCAGTTCTGTAAAAAATATCAGAATAAGAAAGGTTTTAAATTATCTTTGAAAAATATTGCAGAAAATGATTGCGAAGGAACTAATGCAGTCAGTCTTCCGCTTTACTTAGTATGGAATATAGATTTTTATTAATCACAGGGGAAATAAATAGTTCTATAAAAAGGTAAGAAAAATTAATGACCAAAATAACCGAAACCAATACATATGGAGAATACCTTGATATTCCCCGGATTCAATATTAACATATCAATTATGAAAAAATTTTTAACTTTAATTTTATTTATTCTATTCACATCATCAATTTTTGCAGAAGGCTCAAAATCGTTTGTCGTTGCTCGAAGCGCAGACGGAGTAACTGTTAATGATGAAGCAATTTTAAAAACATCAGATGACTTAAAAGATCCGTTTACCGTTCTTGTAAAATTTTTCAAAAATTATTTGGAAAATAATGAAAAGTGGAAAGATTATGTTTATGATAATCCTGCATCTCCTTCGAAAAAAGATTTTCTGATAAGTGCAATGCTTGAAGCATATGAAGATTTGTACGGTTCGGTCGATAGCATTACGATTACGATTAACGAAGGTGATTACAAAGATTCTCGTTACGGAAATGGAACAATTTATTATTCCATCAGTCTGGAACTTTCATTTGAAGGCGAAACAGAATCAGGAACAGATGAAGTTACAATGGTCAGAGATGATGAAACTGGCTTCTGGTATGTTACCGAAATACCGCAATAAAAAATAATTTTTTCTTGCAACCTTTCCGCCATTTTTCTGTCTAATATTATGTTGACAAAAACAAATAATATGTCATACTGAAAAAGGACGGAAAGAGAATGAACTATTTAAAAAAATTATTTCAAAATCAAAACTCAAATTCTGCAGATAATTACTCTGACATTGCAGATACATTTTCAAACTGCGAATCACTTCAAGACAATTTTGAAATTCCAATTCCAGAAAATTTTAACTTCGCACGCGATGTCGTTGATTATTATGCGCAGGTGGAACCTCAAAAACGCGCGCTCGTATGGTGCAACGATGACGGTGAAGAAAAAATATTTTCATTTGAAAATATTTCGCGCGAATCAAAAAAGACTGCACAGTTTTTAATCGACAGTGGAATTTCAAAAGGCGATGTCGTTATGTTAATGCTTCGTCGGCGCTATGAGTTCTGGTATTTTATTTTAGCGTGTCATAGAATTGGTGCGATTGCGGTTCCGGCGACAGTGCAGCTAACTTCGAAAGACATTGAGTATCGCGTAAAGACAAGCGGCGCAAAAATGATTGTCACTATCGATGACGAAAATGTAAATAAAGAAATCGACGCTGCGCTTGAGAATCTCGCTCGCGGGGGCATTGCAAGTGATGTCAGTAAAGAAGCTCGTGCGGGCATTAAAAAATATTTCAGTTCTGAAAATTCCATCTGCAGAAAAATAACTCTCTCGCAATTCCATAAAACTTTCGATAACACAAATCTTGCGCTTTACGAAATTCCACCTGAAACAAAAAACTCTGATACGATGGTTGTCTTTTTCACAAGCGGAACATCGGGAGAGCCGAAAATGGTTTCTCATAATTTTTTGTATCCGCTCGGACATATTGTAACAGCTCTTTTCTGGCAGCGTGTTTCTGATGGCGGACTTCATCTGACGCTTGCAGAAACAGGTTGGGCAAAAGCACTCTGGGGAAAATTGTACGGGCAGTGGATCTGCGGGTCTGCAGTTTTTGTTTATGACTTTATAACTTTTAAACCTGACAATGTTTTAGAAAAAATTGAAAAATATAAAGTGACGACATTCTGTGCGCCGCCGACAATTTACAGATATCTTATCCGCACAGATTTTTCAAAACACGATATTACTTCACTTACGCATTGCACGACAGCAGGCGAATCTCTCAGCGAAGAAGTTTCAGAAACATTTTTCAAAAAAACAAATTTGAAAATCCATGAAGCATACGGACAGACAGAAGCAACTGTCATCATCGGAAACTTTTTTGATTCAGAAACAAAACCTGGCTCAATGGGAAAAGCATCTCCGTGCTACGATGTCATAATCGAAAATGAAAATGGAGATGAATGCGCTCCAAATGAAAAAGGTCAGGTTGTAGTAAAGCTTGATAAGAAAATTCCACTTGGGCTTTTTTCTGGATATTACAATGATGAAGAAAAAACTCGCGCTGTATTTTCTGATAAAAGATATTACACGGGTGACACTGCTTATCGCGATGAAGACGGCTACTTTTTTTACTGCGGCCGCGGAGATGATGTCATAAAAAGTGCGGGCTTTAGAATAAGTCCGTACGAAGTTGAAAAAGTTCTCGCAAGTCATCCGGCTGTAATGGAATGTCTTGTTTACGGAATTCCTGATGAAAAACGCGGTCAGGTTGTAAAAGCGATGATCGTTCTGAATGACGGTTTTGAACCAGGCGAAACTCTTGCCCGCGAGATTCAGGAATATGTTTTCAAGCGCATTGCCCTTTATAAGCGTCCTCGCGTAGTGGAATTTGTAAAATCGCTTCCAAAAACAGTTTCTGACAAGATCGTGAGAAAGAAAGTGTAGTGTAAAAATAAAATTATTACAGTAATTTATCTTTACAAAATATGTAATATTTCTTGACTTACTCTGAAAATGATGTTAACTTAAAATCATGAAAGATATTTTGATTTCTCTTCGTACAGAAAACCGATATTCTCAAAACGCTCTTGCAAAAGAGCTCGGCATTTCGCGCCAGGCTTATATTAAATATGAAACAGGCGAAGTTGAACCTTCTGTAGAAATAATCCGCAAATTAAGTAAGATTTTCAATGTTTCGTATGCGTATTTGATTGATAATGGAAAATGTAAAACCGGACATTCTGATAATTTGTATGAATTTTCAGAAGAAAAAAGTTCATCTGTCGCTGATGCCCGCCCTTTGTATAAGAGCCAGTCTCTTAATTATGAAAATGTTTTATACGGTATACAGTCTATGCTTAAGACTTTTTCACAGGAACAGCTCCAGTCTGTTTATTCGATTGTTCAATCTGTAAATAGCCTTAATTCCAGTTCTCAAAAACCGTGTTCTAAACGCACTCCTGGCGGTCTTTCAGGTGATTTGTGGATCTCAGAAGATTTTGATGCTCCGATTGATGAGTTCAAGGAGTATATGTAATGTTAATTCTTGATACTCATGCACTTCTCTGGTATTTATCTGATTCAAAAGAAATGGGCGATGATTTAAAACAGCAGATTTCAGACAGTGATTTAGTTGCCGTAAGTATCGCTTCATTTTGGGAAATTGCGATTAAACAGAGTATTGGAAAATTAAAGCTGGAAGAATCAGTTTCTGAAATAGAACATATTTGCTATCTAAAAGATATTATGATTTTACCAATAAAACCATCAGAACTTGATGTCATTAAAACTCTTCCAAATATACACGCAGATCCTTTTGACCGTCTGATTATTTCTCAGACAATTTCTGAATCAGCAATTCTTGTGACCAAAGATTCAAATATTCATAAATATCCTGTCAGGACTATCTGGAAATAAATCTCTCGAAAATTCCACTCTGACATATTGACAATTAATGTCATTTTACTTTATTATGACATTATTCAAAAAAGTGTAAAACTGGTGCCGGAAGTTCAGCTTAAAAAATGTGCAGCATGGCACCGGATTTTTTTGTCAGGAGAATTTTATGAGACGCGTTGTTGTAACTGGACTTGGAGCTGTGACTCCGATTGGAAATAATGTTGAAGAAACTTGGAATGCAATCAAGGCTGGAAAAATCGGAATTGATAAGATAACGCTGTTTGATGCTTCGGATTACAAAGTTCAGATTGCGGCTGAGGTTAAGGATTTTGATCTTGTTAACTGGGGAATCGATTCTAAGGACAGCCGAAAGATGGCGCGCTTTACTCAGTTTCTTGTTGCGTCTTCAACAGAGGCTCTCAAAGATGCCGGCTTTACAAAAGAAAATCTTGCGAATGAAAAATGTGGAATCATGGTCGGAAACGGAATCGGTGGTTTTGACATCATCGAACAGGGCTTTAAAAAATATCTTGATCCGAAAGCAGGTCCAAATCGACTTCCGCCTTTGACAGCTCCTGAAATGATTCCGAATGAGGCTGCGGCAAATGTCAGCATGCTTTATGGAATCGACGGTCCGTCGTGGACTTTGGCAACTGCATGTTCAAGTGGAACTGATGCGATGGGAACTGCACTCGATATGGTAAGAAGCGGTCGTGTTGATATCTGTATTACTGGTGGAACAGAAGCTGACATCAACGGTTTTGGAATAAGCTGTTTTACTGTTTTGAAAGCACTCGCTTCAAAATATAATGATGACCCGAAACACGCAAGCCGTCCTTTTGATAAAGACCGTGACGGATTTGTAATGGGCGAAGGAAGCGCAGTTTTAATTCTAGAAGAACTTGAACACGCAAAAGCACGCGGTGCAAAAATCTACGCTGAGTTTGCAGGATACGGCGCATCAAGCGATGCCTATCACATCACAGCACCGCTCCCCGACGGAACAGGCGGCGCAAAAGCAATTACCCGCGCACTCAAAGACGCAAACTTAAAACCAGAAGACATTCAATATTACAACGCCCACGGAACATCAACACACGCAAACGACTCGGGCGAAACAAACATGGTAAAAATCGCATTTGGCGATCATGCTAAAAAATTAAAAATATCATCAACAAAATCTATGACAGGACACATGATCGGTGCAGCCGGCGCCGTCGAAGCCCTTTTCTGCATCAAAGCGATCAACGACAGTTACTATCCTGCCACAATGAACCTTGAACACCAGGATACCGAGGGTGGCTGTGATCTGTACTACGTTCCGAACAAAGGTGAAAGTGGAACTATTAATGCCACAGCCTCTGTATCGCTCGGCTTCGGCGGTCACAATGGCTGCGTAATTTTCAAAAAGTATGTGAGCTGAGCCGCGCGGGCTTTTGAAGAGAGTGGAATTTGTAAAAAGGAGTTTCCATGTTAGTTACACCAAAGATTCGAAGTAATATCTGTCTCAATGCTCATCCGGCCGGATGTGCTCAGGAAGTTCGCCGTCAGATTGAATATGTTAAGGCAAAGAAAGCAGCTCGCGCGGGTATTACAAGTGACGCGGAGTTGAGAAGTGATGATGGTCCTCGCTTTGTTCTCGTTCTCGGATGTTCAACAGGTTACGGACTTGCTTCTCGAATTGCTGCTGCGTTCGAATACGGTGCTGATACAATCGGCGTGTCTTTTGAAAAGGAAGGAACAGAGACACGCGGTGGAACTCCTGGTTTTTACAACAACATGGCGTTTGACAAAGAAGCGAAAGCGGCTGGCGTAAATTCCATCACAATAAACGGAGATGCATACAGCCACGAAATCAAAAAACGCGTCATCGAAGAAATCAAAAAGCTCGGTAAAAAAGTCGACCTCGTTGTTTACAGCCTTGCAAGCCCTGTCAGAACTGACCCTGACACACAGGTAATGTATAAATCAGTCATCAAACCGATCGGCGGAACTTACGAAGGAAAATGTCTCGATATCATCGCTGAAAAACTCACCGAAGCAAAAGCAGAACCTGCATCAGAAGAAGAAATTGCAACTACAGTAAAAGTAATGGGAGGCGCCGACTGGAAGCTCTGGATTGACGCACTTACAGATTCCGACTGCCTTGCAACTGGATGCACAACTTTAGCCTATTCTTACATCGGCCCAGAATTGAGCCACGCAATTTACCGCGACGGAACTATCGGCGAAGCAAAAAAAGATCTTGAAAAAACTGCACGCGAGCTTGATTCTGAACTTCAGAATAAAATCTCAGGGCACGCGTATGTTTCTGTAAACAAAGGACTTGTAACAAGAAGTTCTGCTGTAATTCCGGTGATTTCGCTTTATCTTGCGTGCCTTTTCAAAGTGATGAAGGCAAATGGAACTCACGAGGGATGCATCGAGCAGATGGAACGTCTTTTTGCTGAGAAACTGTTTGCGGGCAAAGAAGTTCCACTTGACGATAAAAAACGCATCAGAATGGATGATCTCGAGCTTACAGAAGAAGTTCAGAAAGCGGTTGTTTTTAATATGAATGCCGTAACAGAGGAAAATCTTTCAGAATACTGCGATCTTGCCGGTTATAAGCATGATTTTTTAGTTGCAAACGGATTTGACGCAGAAGGCGTTGATTACAGTTTAGAGGTTGAACGCTTTGACACGGTTTAGTATAATATAAACATGTGCGCTAAAACACGAAAATTTGAAAGATATGACGTTTTGGGTCGGATTGAGTCAGAAGAACTTTCAAGCTTTCCGGGAACACTCCTTGATATAAGCTTGAACGGCTGTAAGATTCATTATTCAAATCCGGTTGCAGTTTCTCTTGAAGAAGAATATACAATCAGAATAAAATTTACAGACCAGTCATTGAATAAACCGATTACATTGATCTGCCAGCCGATGTGGGCAAAAGAAGACAGCGGTTCAACAGATATCGGTATGAAGTTTCTTCACTCTCCGGACACAGACACCCTTCAGGAATACATCAAGTATCTTTACAAGGACTCTCAGAATCTCGGAGACATCGCTCATCAGATAATGGACAGTGAATGTCAGTTCATATAGAAAACCTTTCGGCAATCGGATTTTTAGCTTTTCCCGATTGCCTCGCATTTCTCAAATCAGAATTAATCAAACGCTTTGGCCTCTCAGAATCGACACATTTTAAGTGCTACGGTGATATCGTGCTGCTTGAGGGCGAAGATTTAAGCGCTTTTTTAAGTGGAATTTCGTCAAACGGCGAATCAGTTTCAGAAAAAGTCATCACAGCAGAATCTCTTTCTGAAACTCCCGGAGAAAAACTTCTCGAAGTCATTCCACCAGAAAAACTCCCTTACTGGGCAAGAACAACACTCTTAAAGCCGTTCCTCCTAAACTTTGAATCAATCGGCGACGCTTCACGCACTTTAAAAGAACTTCAGAGAAACTGGGCTCCGTATCAGTACCAGAGTTTTCGTCGTGCAACTTTAATTCAGGAAAAATTGCCTTATATAAATCTCAAGGCTAAGAAATTTCCTTTTTCGATTCCTAAAAGTCCGATCGGAGTTTACACTCTCATCGAAGACAAAAAGATTCTCGCATCACAGTTTACTTCGTCTTATCTTCCTGCCGGCAGAATCGAGTTTATAGAAGATCACGAAAATCCGCCGAGCCGTGCATATTTAAAAATTTCAGAAAGTCTTACTCTTGCAAACCTCTTTTTTGATGTGGAACTTCCGGGGCCTGAGTCGCGTTGTTTTGAAGCAGGTGCGTGTCCCGGCGGCTGGACATGGGTTTTAGTAAACCTCGGTTCAAAAGTTTATGCCGTTGACCGTGCAGAACTTGCGCCTTCTCTTATGACAAATCCTCTTGTTACATTTCAGGCTCATGATGCGTTTACATTAAAGCCAGAAGATATCGGAAAATGCGACTGGGTTTTCAGTGATGTCATCTGTTATCCTGAAAGGCTTCTGGAATGGATCAAAGTCTGGCTCGATTCTGGCTTAACAAAGAACATGATCTGTACAATAAAGATGCAGGGCGAAATTGACTGGAATATCGTACAGCAGTTTGCAGACATTCCGTCGAGCCGGGTTGTTCATTTAAATTACAACAAGCATGAATTAACATGGATTCACTGCGAGAAGTAATTTAAGAATTAGTAAAAAAATAAAAAGAGGTTTTTATGAAAAAAATCATATCAGTATTTCTGACAATATGTTTGACCATTAACTTCGTTTCCTGCAGCAAGATAAATGCCGTCTCTTCTGAAGATGAATATATCGATTTTCCTGACGGCTTTAACGCAATGTTCATGAATACTTACAAGTCAACTTATTTTTATATTGACGCACCGGTTTTTAAAAACGAAGACAAAAAAAATGGTTCCTATCAGGCAATTATGTCATCAGGTTCTTCTTTTATAAGTGGAACTGCTCATTTTACAGCAAAAGGAATTGTCCTCGATTATCCTGATAAAATTGATTTTACAAAGTGCGGTGGAACTGACGAAGACAAGCAGACATTTATAGATTTTTATTTTCCCGGTAAGTCAAAATCATTCTGGAAAGCAGAACCGGAATTGAGAATTGGTAGTGTAAAAGGTTTCTATACTTATAAAGACAGACTTTTTGAGCATAAAAGCATTTCGACAAAACTGAGTATCGGAGATGAAACATATATCGATGGTGAGCATGTTCTTCTTGCAGATGAACTTTATACTGCAAAAGATTCTGTGCAGATATACGAAAAACCTGATTTCAAGAGTACAAAGATTTTTGTTACAAGACTCAACTGGAATTATTACAATACTGATGAATATAAAAAAATCGATGTCCTGAAAAAATATGAAGTCCCTGCCTGGAAAGGAATTGCACTTGAAGCTGATGCGAAGACCGTAAAAGAAACAGAAAAAGATAAACAGAGTTTTAACTGGTATCGCGTTTCAATAAGGGATTTCTGTGGCGAAAAATACGGCTGGGTTTACGGCGGAGACTTAGTTTCTGCAAGCTACGAAGAACTTCGTGGCTATAAAACAGAAATAATTGCCCGTGGTGTTGCTGAAGGAATCATCAAAGTAGAAGAGATAGATAAAAAAGAAATTCCACAAAACCTGAAATATTTCAGTTTGGAAGATGAAGTAACAAAAGAAATATATTTTAATGATGATGTTCTTTATCTTGTCGGCGAAAGCGGATATGCAAAACTTTCGAGAGAAAAACTTTTTGTCGATTCAGATGGATTTTTAAAGCTTGATCTCGGTTCAAAAGAATATCTTTTCATCGACGGTAAAAGAATTTCACAGAACTTTAAAAGCTTTCATTTTGACAGTAGAACTGCCCGCGAAGAAGAGAATGACCGTCCGTTCGGATATGATTTTAAATCAATCTCGGCAAGTTCATCTTTTTCGGAAACTGTAAACGGCAAGAAAATTAATTACACTCCTGATAACCTTTATAAATGTTTTTATGCAGGCGGATGTGTCTGTCATCCTTACAGCTGGAATTACAGTCATATTCCATGGGTAGAAGGCGCATCAGACAGTGGAATCGGTGAATCGATTTTAGTGGAATTTACTCAGGATATGTATGGAATTTCGATATTGAACGGATATGCTGACATTAACAGAATGAAGTTCTATAAAGAAAATTCCAGAGTAAAGACACTTCTTGTTGAAGATTTGCAGAATGGAACTTCTCAGACTGTTAATTTTGAAGACTGTGTTTATTTTAATTATATCAACTTTTCAAAACCGACATCAAAAATAAAGCTTACGATAAAAGATGTCTATTCTGGTTCAAAGTATAGCGATACCTGTATTTCTGCAATTATTCCGGATATAAAACCGTTCTCTGAAGAAGAAAAATCGCAAAACATAAAAAACAATTTTCTGCGAAACTACATCCGTTATGAAGAAAAGCAGCCTGAAATTTTAATCAAAGAATTTACGAATTAGGGTTTGCTGTAAAGAGAAGCCACAGATTGGCACAGATTAGCACAGATTTTTCTGTTAATTGAAAGGACAAAAAAAAGGTCACCGTTCGGTGACCTTTTATATTAGTCTAGAACTTAGCTTTTCTAAGTCTTACTTTTTCAATATCCTCACAAAAGAGTTCGCGGAGGTCATTCAAACCGAGTGCCATCAAAGCCATGCGGTCGATACCGATTCCCCATGCGAGAACTGGAACATCGATGCCCATTGCTTTTGTTACTTCTGGGCGGAAGATTCCTGAACCACCGAGTTCGAACCAGCCGAGTTTCGGGTGTTTGATATGAACTTCGATTGAAGGTTCTGTGAACGGAAAGTAACCCGGAACGTATTTAACTTCTTCTGCTCCTGCAATTTCTTTTGCGAACATTTCAAGGAAGCCTAAGAGTGTCTTAAGGTTTACATCTTTTCCAAGAACAATACCTTCTGTCTGATAGAAGTCAGAAAGGTGAGTTGCGTCTACTTTATCGTAGCGGAAACAGCGGGCAATACCGAAGTATTTTCCAGGAATTTCTGCTTTGTGAAGCTGGTGTGCAGAAAGAACTGTGCCCTGGCTTCTTAAGAGAAGGCGTTTTGTAAAGTCTCTGTCAAATGAGTAGTTCCATCCGCGGCTTCCAGAATTTCCGCCGTTTTCGTGAACTGCTGCAACATTTGAGAGATATGGTTCTTCGATTGATTTTGCATGTGTTGGATTTTTAATTCGGTAAACATCGTGAATGTCGCGTGCTGCGTGGAACTGTGGCATAAAGAGTGCGTCGCCGTTCCAGAATTCTGTTTCTACGAGTGGTCCGTCAAATTCCTGGAATCCGAGTGAACAGAGTTTATCTTTTACTGATTCGAGGAATGAAACGTATGGATTGATGCGTCCCGGAATGTTTCTTGCAGGTGGAATTGAAATGTTGTAACCACGGAAAGTTCCGTTTTTCCATTCACCTGATTCGAGCATCTTTGTTGTGATTTCACCGATTTCGTTTCCAGTAACTCCGACTTTTTTGAGTTCGGCAGCAATTGTGTCGCTTTCGCCGCAGAGTCTGTAAACTACAGTTTCGCGTGTATATGTTTTAAATGGAGCGTCTGCAGCTCCACGTTTTTTTGCAAGTCCTGAGAGAACGCTGATTTCTTCCTGAGAAAGATCGTCCTGATTGAGTGTTGTGTCTGCAACTGCTTTTTTAAGAAGGGCAGCTGTCATTGTGATGCGTGACGGAAGTTCTTTTCCAGTGTATTCAGCTTTTTTCTCTTCATTCATTTTGAGAATGCCTTCTTTTGAAAGCTGTCCGAATGCACTACCGATGTCTTTCTGTTCTACACCGATTCCTGCTGCAATCTCAGGTAAAGTCTTAGCACCATTTTCTTTTAAGAAGTTTACAGCGCGTTCTTCGATAAGTCCTTTTTCTGAAAGTTCTTTTCCAAGATCTGTGATTTCAAAGAATGTGTGTGGTGTACGGCTTACTTCCTGTACAAGGCCCTTTAATCCGAGCCAGCTGAATGCCTGGTTTGCGTGACCTTCTTTGTAATCTAATTCTTTCTGTAAACGGCTTGATGTAAGTTCGTCTTTCTGTGTGTACTTGAGAAGTACTTTGATTTCAAGTGGGTGTAAGTTTTTAATTGTTCCTGAGATATCCATTTTAAAATATATTGGTGGAACTTCACAATCCGGAAATCCGTATTATAAAGTTCCACCCCTCCAAAAAAAATAATTAGCGAGAGAATTTTACGATGCAGAGCATTTCGCCCATTTTTACACCGCGTTCATCTTTGTAATGTCTTGTTTTGTCGCGTTTTGCATAAGTGTACTTGTAGTATCCGTGTTCTTTTGTAAAATCTTCGAGAACATCAGCGATAGTAATCATAGCATCACTTTTGTCAAAAGCAACGTCCATACATGTGTAATAAATGTGTGCTTCGTCGTAGTTTTCAATGTATTCAATTCTAACAGAAGCTGGTTTGAGTTTTCCAGTTTCCGGGTTAGTTGTGATACGCTGATTTTCCGGAACTATTACCTGAACAGTTCTGTCCATAGGATTTTTAGGGTTAACAAGTTCGTCAACTTCTTTATCCTGATCCTGAGCATAAAAGCAAGAAACAGCAGCCATACAAGCTAAGATAGCAAGTAATTTTTTCATAATTTCTCCTCCAGAGTTTTAGCAAGAATTTTTCAATATGACGCTAAAATTGACTATATTCCTTTATTTTACTTGTTTCCAGGAAAAAATCAAGTTGAACGACATAAGAACCGGCTTCTATATAAATTGCGCGAACGCTTCTGATTAGAAGTTTTCCTGTAATTTGTTTTGGTTTGTTTTTGATGATTTTTCTATAATATTCACGAATTCCGTCTTTTGCAGCATTTTGAACTGCTTCCTGAAGGCCTGCAAAACCTTTGTTCAGTTTTCCTTTGCCACGGCCGACTGCGTGTGGATTTTTGATTGAACTGAACTGTTTATAGTAGCGTTTCATCTGTTCTGTACGGTTAAAATTTACCCATAGGAAAATTTTATCTTCACGGAAATAGGTTTTATCCCATTCGATATTTTTTTTATCTTTTGAAAAGTCGTTACATGGAACAAGTTCGAAATATTCTTCAACTTTGCGTAGTTTGTCTGACGGTGTGTAATCAAAGTCAAATCCGTAAGTCATTCCTTCGAGAAGATATTCTGAAAGCTGTGTAAGGTCTTTTCTGGCAATTTCGTGAGGTTTTGTTTCTGTAAATTCCGGATATGCATCCTGAAGAGCCCAGATATAGAGTCTTATTTTTTCAATGCTGTCATTTTCAGAAAATGCTGGTGCAAGGGAAATTAAAAATAATAAAATTAATGTTTTAATGCGTTTTTCCATATTTTGACCGGGTTGATTCCAAATCTTATTACAAAATAAAGCCATGCTGAAAGAAAACCAAAAAGGTGAGTCATGTGAGCAACATTGCTGTTAATTCCAAAAACCTGGCTGAAAATTTCTATGACTGTGTAAAGTAAAACCAGAACTGGAGCCGGAATTGGAATTATTCCAAATAGAAAAACTTTTACAGTCGGAAAGATTACAGCAAAAGCGAAAAGAATTGAAAATACAATTCCGCTTGCTCCCATTAAAAAAACATTCCAGTAACCTGTCAGAACATAAACTAAAAGTGAAAGTGCGTTCGAGAAAATTCCGCAGATAAAAAAATAGAGAAGAAATTCTTTTGAACCGATTGATTTTTCAACATACATTCCAAACATCAGAAAACCAAACATATTGAAAAAAAGATGCTTGATATTGTGATGAATGAAAGTGCAGGTAAAAAGCTGCCAGTACATGTGAAGGTCAATGACTGCACTCGGGTTTAATGCAAAGTAAAATGTATACGCTTTGTTGATTGAGGTTAAGATGTAAACTAAAATGTTAATTACAGTGATAATTGCAGTTGCGTGAAAATATGTATATCGGAATTTCTTCTGTAAAAAATTTGTCATTCGCTTGCTTCTGTGCTGTTGATTATTTCTTCTGTTGCAAATGTGACTTTGTTTCTTCCTGTTCTTTTTGAAACATAAAGCGCTTTGTCTGCCTGTTCTACGAGAACTTTTGGACTTTCTACAGGATTGACTGCTGAATCATATACGGAACATCCGATTGAAATTGTAACTTTCATATGCTGGCCTTCGTATTCGAAATCGTTCTGTTCAATCTGTTTTCTTATTCTTTCTGCGACAGCTACTGCATCATCTTTTGAAGCATTGGCAAGCATTACTGTAAATTCTTCTCCGCCGTAACGGCTTGCAATGTCAGGTTCACGCGTATTCTGTTTAATGATTTTGGCAACTGATTTTAATACATAGTCACCGCATGCATGTCCCCAGGTGTCGTTGAATTTTTTAAAGAAGTCAATATCAAACATTAGAACTGCGAGTGGAACTTTCTGAGAGATTGCCATGTCGAGTTTGTCTGTAAGCATATTGAAGAAATAATATTTGAGTTTTAAATGTGTCATCATATCTGTACTTGATTTTTCAAGTAAGGCTGCATTGTTGATTGCAACTGCAGCAAGTGATGCAATGGAAATAATCTGTTCTTTGTCGTAAGACGTATACTCAGAGCCGTCACCGATATCGAGTCTTTCTCCAAGGATTAAAAATCCGTTCATTCTGTTTTTGTGGAACAATGGAATAATCAGTGTCGGATTGAGAGAAGAAATTTCTTTTATGTCAGCATCTTCAGAAAGCAGTTCTTTAAGAGAATTTACTGTAAATGTTCTGTTGTTTTTACAGATTGCTTTGATTATTGGTGAATCTGTCGGAATGGAATATTTAATTGAAGGATCAAGGTCGATTCCTGTATGATTTGATGAAAGATTAAAGGAATTTAAATCGATTTCATCGAGTACGAAAATTCCAGCTCCTGTAACATGCATCTGACACATACAGGTGTAAAGAATTGATTCAATGAGGGTGCTGTATTCCAGTGTAGAACAGAGGGATCTTGATATTTCGAGCAGCTGCTGAAGGTCGTAAATTCTTTTTTCATACTGATCGACAGCATCCTGCACATACGAATTGTCCTGTTCAACAAGTGAACTTAATTCGATGTTTTCGTCATTGAGTTTAGCTTCTTTGATGGTTTTATTTTCTTCTTCTGCCATATTAGTTCTTTTTATCTGCGCTGGAAATTATAGCGTAGTTCCTCATAATATCAAAGAATACTTTC
Organism: Candidatus Treponema merdequi; assembly: GCA_018064525.1. Classification (GTDB taxonomy): domain Bacteria; phylum Spirochaetota; class Spirochaetia; order Treponematales; family Treponemataceae; genus Treponema_D; species Treponema_D merdequi. Next base: position 16,444 of record JAGHVB010000021.1, read on the forward strand.
CAGTTTGTATAGTTGTTTTCCAAAAAGTCTGTGTTATCACGGTTGCGTGATGACATCATCAAGACTTTTAAGTTTGAAACTATCTCGCATGAAGGTTTCTTTGAGTCCTGTAATAAGTCTCCGAGTTCTGCATATAGTGAGAACAGTGCCGAAACCTGTTCCTGAATTATGTGCTTAGCTTCCGCATTTATATTATCGACCTGATTTATTAATTTTTTAGAGAAATCTGAGTCTTTGTGACTGTCTCTGATATAGCCTTTTAATACAGCCGAACTGTTCGGTGCATTGTTTTCAAATGATTTTTCAAAGGCCTCGATTTTTTCAAGAACTTCATTTGCTGCAAATACTGTCTGAGAAAACTGAGTTTTGAAATTCGGGTTATTGAAAAATCCTTCGATTACGATATCGTTTAAAAGTGCTTTTATCGAATCAGGATAATAATGTGCTGTAAAAGTTTTTAGAATCTTTAACGGTGTAATCCATGAAAAACTTACAGATGAATTCTGAAGAAGAATTTCGTTTAATTCATCGTTATAACCGTTAAGCTCTGTAAGATGTCCGTCTGGAAAGAGAGTTTCGATATCAACTTTGATTTTTTCGTCTTTGATTTCGCGTTTGATTCTCGCTTCATCTGCGTTGTACTGCTCCTGAATATGTGTTGAAAATTTCTGTCTTGAGTCTGCAGTGTAAGAAGCAGATGTCGGTTCAAAGTCAGGATTTTGTTTTGCAACCTGAATGAGGCTTTTTAAGACATTCTTATTTAAAATCTTATGACATGCGTATTCAATTTTTTTGAGATTGTCGATGATTTTTTTCTGATTTGCTGCTGTCATTGATTCAGGATCAAGAATCTGAGCCAGAGCGATGATGGCATACGCAACAGGCATTGTCATCTGAAATTCTGCGATAATGTAGTACAGGTCGAGAAAAACATTTTCGAGAGATACCGGTGGAACTGCTGAAAATGAAGGTACTAAATTTGGCTGGGCAGGATCAAATCTTGTATCGAAAGTTTTTAACGGAGTAACAAAGTTGAATTTGCAGAGTTCTGTGAGCTGCTTGATTTTAACGAATATCTCGTCCATTTTGATAAATTCTTTTGAATTGAGTTCGTGAACTAATTTTTCAAGACGGCGATGCTGTTCATCAAAAACTTTTGAAATCTGGTTTCCCTGAAGTTCGGTAAGTGAAACTTCATTTTTGCGTTCTGCATATTCGAGGCTTCTAAGTTTCTGCTGATTTTCTTCTGAATAGCCGGAAACAAGAAGCTGGTATTCAAACCTTGTATTTCTTTTGATGTCTGTGCCGGCAATTGTGTTTTCAAGAATTTTGAGAATTGGTCTTGTGTTGATGTAAAGTATGCGGAGAATTTCTGCAAAGTTCGGCTGGATTAAACCGCTGCGGTAAATTCCATTTGGGAGAGTTCTTAATTCTGTGTCAATTTTTTTTAACTTCTGTCTTTTTTGAACCTCAGGAGATGAGCTTCTAAAGATGTTGTCAAAAAGTTCTGTAATTGCCTGCAAAAATGACATAATACTATTTTATGGTAGAAAACCTCTATTGTAAAGTGCAAGGTCTGAAATGATTGCAGACAATTTTATTTTACAATCATTACTTTTCTTGTTTCTTCAATTTCCGGACCGACAACGCGGATGAAATAAATTCCCCTTGCAACTGTACTTCCCGAATTGTTTGTACCGTTCCAGTAGTAGTAGTGAAGTCCGGGTGACTGGCGGCCGTTTTCAAGATATTTAACGATATTGCCGTCGGCTGTCATGATGATTACGCGAAGATTTCCTTCTTTCGGCATATTGACTTCAAGAGTACAGAATTCTTTATTTGCGGCATTTACAACATTTGAATAAATTGAAACTCCGCCACGCTGACGCTGTGGTTCTGAAATTATGAATGACCACAGATCGATTGAAGTATAATCTGCAGGGTTTGAAGTCCTGAATGTGTAAAGCGGAGTCATTCTTGTTCCTGTTGAAATTGTTGTGCCGTCATAAAGATGGTTGATTTCGATAGTTCCATTCTGATCCTGAACTTCAAAGAAGAATCTTACATCACTTCCAGACTGCCAGTTAAGGCATGGAGTCTGTTCTGAAAAGTTGTGGAAGAGGAATGTTGTTGTCAAAGATGCGGCGTTGAAATTTCTTTCAATATAAACATCGTGAGATGTCTGAATGTTTTTTGAACTGTTGAGAACAGGTGCAAACCCTTCTAAAGGAGTTGATCCGAGCGCTGTTACAGGGAACCATGCGCGTGTTTTTATTCCTGAATAAGCTGAAAAGTTTTCGCCGTCTGAATGAAGTGTCGGTGTGATGTCGGCAACTGCATGATATGTGAAAACATGATTTCCAAAGCTGTCGAGGTTTTGAGAAATATCTTTTGTTACAAGAGTAATATCTTTATCAGCAAATACTTTGTTGTGTTTTGTTTTTCCTGCAAAGTCTCGTATTGCAATTGAATCTGCCGGTGCAATTCCATCTGTTGAATCAATGTAAGCATCATTTCTGTTGTCGTATGCATATTCAACTTCAACACAGTTCATGATTGCATCAGAAATACAATGTGATTCACCTGAGATTACGACTTTGTTGTCAGGCGAGTGAATTTTATTTACAAAGAGGAATGAAGCTCCGTATTCGATTTTAATTCCGTACTGGAGTTTTGCTCTTGTGTAATCGAGGTTTTTGTTGAGGTTAAGTATAACTCCGTTTGCATGATCTCCGTGTGGTTCTACAGAAATAACCTGATAAGAAGTGTCCTGTGTATCTATATCTGAATAGAAATGGATTGTGTCTTTTGTAATTGTGTTCCATGTGATGTCATCTGCGAGCGGATGATCAAAATAGAGATAAACTTTATTTGAAGTAAAGTCTGCAATTGAGAATGCAATGTGCATCTGCTGGATTGCACAGCGTGTTGCAGTTGCAGTAAATCTGAAACCTTCTGATGAACTTTTTCCTGCAGGAGTTCCTTTGAAAGAACCGATACGGTTTTTATGATCATCTGTGAGCGAATAGAATACTGTTGTAAGTGCACGTGTGATTTCGATATCGCTGTATCTTGTCTGATGAATTCCGTTTGAATCTGTATCAGTTCCGTATTCTGTTCCGGTTGCGGAATAGTTCCATCTTGAAGAGTCAGGTGCTTTGAGATAGATTACGGCGATATCTCCTTTGCCGTCAGTTGTATCTGTACATTCTGCATCGATGAAAACATCTTCAAAGAAAATACTTGTTGCGCTGTCGCCGTTGTATTTTATCATTTTAAGAGAACGGACTGCTTTTCTGATTTCATTGTTTGAGTTTTCAATGAGGCAGAGTCTGGAAGAGTTGTCGCTTCGTACAAATTCCACACGAATAACATTGTCACGAACAGTGTATGTACCAGAGAAGTTTGGAACTTCAGGATTTACAGGTCGTCCTTCTGATGCAGAAATTGATGCTGAACTTGTAAGAATGACCGGGTGTTTGAATGCTATTCCTGTTAACTGTCTTGTGTATGAACCGTCTGCATTGTATGTAAGGGAATTGTTTACATCTGTGCTGTTAAAACCGTTGTCAGTACAATCTTCTGATGCAGAAAGCCATGCAAAGTCTCCGGTTGTTGTACATTCAACGAGAATATTTTTTATTGAAGCGTGATAACATTCTGCAAAAGAATTTTCAGCAGAATCATTTTTCTTTATTTTAAGAGTCCATTGAGAAGAGGCTTCAAGGTTGACGCCGTTGTCGTAAAAGTTCTGGTTTGCAGTAATTGTCTTTGATGCAAAACCTGAAAGAGAAGAACTGTAGGCAGTTGTGTGGTTTATGAGAGTTCCGTCCGGCATTGATTCCGGATATTTTGATGATGTCGGAATAAGTGATCCCGGATTTAAAGGGTCTTCTGTTTTGAAAACGAGTGATGGTTCACATAAATTATTGGCAGCTGTTCTGAGCGGGTTGTGATAATCAAAAAGATTTGTGACTCCTGATTTTGAAGAATCGCCCGTGTCATCGTACATTGCTGAAACATTGCCATTCAGAAGAACGATGTCTTTTGATGCTGTAAGGTTTGCATTTAATGTGATGTTGCCGTTAAAAAGTGCAAAGTTGTTTTTAACATCGATTGTTCCTGCTGTAAGTAAAATGTTTTTTGCGCCTGATGCATCGACAGCATTTATAAATAAGTCAGAAGCGTTTGAAGCGTTTCCGATTGTAATATCTTCTGTGCCTGAAGAAATTTCTGTATCTGAATAAGCATCTCCGGAAATGTAAACTGTATCTGTAAAGTTAATTGGATGACTGTCAGTTTTAAGTGAAGCTGAAATCTGAGTAATTCCTGTTATATTTACGGTTCCGAGTGGAATTGTTTTTCCGATTGAATTGTTGATGAATATTCTGCCTTTTCCGGAAATGAGTGTAAGGTTCTGTGCTCCGGCGGCTTTGGAATCGATGCTCTGATTTAATGTGATGTCTCCGTCTGCAGTTCCGGTTGAAATTCTGACAGGAGAATTTAAAGTGATTTTTGCATTTGTTCTGTCGCCGTCAAAGAGAATGTTTTTATTTATCGTTGAGATTACAAGTTCTGAAGCAGAGTTTTCTGTTCCGAAAATTATTTTTCCATTGCCGGTAATTGTAATTTCATTTGTTGAACTGACAGCGGCTGCTGATTCAATTGAAAGAGTTTCAGGGTTTTGAATTGTAAGGCGCTCTACAGTTACTGGTTTTTCAAAATTAATTGTTCCAGAAACTGTTCCGGTTGTGATATTAAGTTCGCTTTGAGAAACGCCTTTGCTTACGGTATTTCCAAATAAAACAGGTGAACCGTTTGTAATTATTTTTGTATCTGTCGTAAGTTGTAAAGGAACTTTTACAGTAAGAGGTGCTTTGACAGATGAAGTTGCGGCAAAAGTTGATTGTAAAGTTCCGCCGAGTGAAATTTTCTGTGCGGATGTTATTTCGACACCTTTTGTAAATTCTGTTGTGACAGGATGAGCTGCAGAGTCTGCAGCAGCAAATGTAATGGTGGCCTTTGTTGAGACAGGCGCAAAGTTTTCTACAGTGAGATTTTCATTAAATGTGATTGAACCGTTTTCAGAACCTGCAGAAACATCGTCAGCGGTTAACGTTGTGATGTGTGCAGGAATTTCAAATGTCTTTGAAGTATTCTGACCACGGATAAAAGTGTTTCCAAAATTTATTACAGAGGATGAAGCCGGCGCGTTTGATCTTGTAATTGTTCCGTTTTCGCTTGTAAATGAAGTTCCATTAAGATTGTAAAATCCGAGATGAAGCTGGCAGTTATTATGTTTGTAAGAACCTGTTCCATCAACGGTAAAATTTCTTCTTACGACTACGGCAAGGTTGTTTGTAAATTCAATACCATTTGGAATTGTGAGATCGTAGAAAATTCCTGAAGCAGAAACCGGAGATGCTGCAAAGATTACATTTTTTTTGTTGAAGACCGCGAGATGCGTGATGTCAGATTGTGAAATTCCACCTGCACCGACAGAAAGTGTTCCGCCGAGTGAAGTAGAGTCCCATGTCATTGTGCCGTTGTTTATTATTTTTGCAACGGACTGTGTGTTTGATGAGTTGTCGCCTGTCTGCGTAAAAATTGTTCCGGCGGATGTTGTAATTATGTTTGCATTAAATGCATTTGCTCCGATTGCAAACTGTGAAGTTCCGTTTTGAGTAAGGTTGTTTACAGAGACTGCAGCTGTTGTGTTTGTATATGAACCTGCATTGTTAAGTGTAAAATCGCCTGCTGTAAGAGAACCTGTATGTAAAAGTTTTCCATTTGTAAGAGTGAGATTTTTATTTGCACCTGTCGCAGTAAGAGATGAATTAAAATTTATCTGAGCAGCAGCTGAAGTTTCGAGTGTAAGATTATCTGCAAAAGTTACAGCGTCTGCGTAGATCTGGTTTGAAGTTGTTGTGATTGCACTGCATCCGGAACCTGTTGCGGTTGTTCCGGAAATTGAAAGTGAAGAAAGTGAAACTGAATTATTAAAAATAACATTTGTTGCAGAAGTAGACTGACCGAATGTTATGTCTGCTGCAGTTGAATTATAGTTTGTAACAGTAGAATTGAAAGTCGCGTTCTTTACGTTGATGAAAATTGTTCCTGAGAGTTTTGCGGCTGCTGTAACTGTAAGATTGTTTGCATAAGGTGTTTTACAGCTGAGAGAACCTTTAAGAATAAAATCTGCTGCTGTAAAAATAATGTCATCTGCAAGTGTTACAGTGCTGCTGTAAGTCTGATTTGCTGTTGTTGTAATTGAACCGCCTGCTGTCACAGCTCCTGTTACTTCAAGTGATGTTCCTGAAGTGATTGCCTGTGTATTTGAAAAAGTTCCATTGACTTTGATGTCGCCGGCAAGAGTTGCAGCTGTGTTGACAATAAGGTTGTTGTAATCGTTTCCTGTTGTGATGTCGTCAATTATTGCTGCAAGAGAGTTGAATTCTATTGTTCCCTTTGTGGCATCTGTAATCGGAAGCGGAGTTGCGCTGTTGTTTGTGATGCGGCCTGTGTTTGTATAGAAAATTTTTCCGGCGTTTGAAATCGGGTTTGCAGAAGAAGCGGCTGTAAGCTGTAAGTTTTTTGTACCGGACAAAGTTAATTCTGCAGCGGCACCTGTTGTAATTTTGTTGAGGATGAGTGAACTTGCTGTTTCTGTGAACTGCGGCCAGAAATCTGTCTGCTGTGTTGTATTGATTTCTGCGTCGTCGTAAATTCCATTTCCACCGAAATAACCCGGATATTCGTAAGTTTTGTATACTGTCGAATCTGCAAAGATTTCCCAGTTGTCAGAAGTTTTCCAGTTTTTGTCAGAACCTTTTCCTGTCCAGCGGAATAAAGAAGCGATTCCCCAATTGATGTTGTTTCCATGTGAAATTGAATTTGAAGTTAAAATTGTGTCAGCTGAATTTGAATTCTGTACAATTACATATTGAACGCTTTTAGATGCGCCAGTTGCGTTGATGTTCCACTGGTCTGCAGCTGTGGCAGCTGTTGCAGAAGAACTTTGTAATGAAATTTTATTTGTGCTGTTTCCGGTCAGAGTTAATGCTGAAGTTACTGTCTGTGTTGTTCCTGCTGTAAAGATAATCTGTTTTCCAGGAACTTCGCAGACAAGAGTCCCGATTGTATTTGATGCATTGATTTCTGTTTGAAAAGCGGAATCAGTGATTGTAAGTTTTGTAATTGAAGTTGCACCTGAGTGACTTTCTGTTAAATTTTTGTGAAGTTTAAGTTCATTAAAACTGTTTGTTCCGGAAACATTTCCGAAAACTTCAACGGTAGAAGAAGAAATAAAAGTTCCGGCTGTATGAGTCCAGTCATTCGTTATTGAAATATTATTAGTCTGAGAATTTAATGTACCTGAAGTGAGATAAAGATTTTTTGCAGTAAAAGAATTTGATAAAGTTGTTCCTGTTCCGGAAAAATATATGCTGGAAAGAGTCTGGTTGTTCGGGTTGAATGTATTTGCAGCTGTGTTTGTAAATTTTACATTGTCATCGTTCGCATTGAAAATTCCAAAACTGACATTTCCACCTGAGAAAACAATGTCTGGATCAGGTGTGAGTGTGGAAGCATTTGTTTTTGCACCGTTGATTGTTCCGGAAGTTCCTGACAAACCGCCTTTAAATTCTACAGCAGTTCCTGAAGCGAGTGACGGAACATTGATTGTTCCGCTGTTTGTAACAAGTCCCGTATAGATTTGAATATTGGAAGTATTAATTGTTCCGGAATTTGCTGTAGTTCCGTTTACAGTAAGAGTTGAAATTTTCTGAGTTGTTCCATTGAATGAAACATTATTCAAAGTAAGTGCTGTTGCATCTGTCGGATTTACAGAAAGACCTGTTACATTCGAATTGAAAACAGTTGCTGCGGTACCGGCATTTAAATTGACAGACGCTGATGAAAAAGTTACGGCATCATTAAAAGACTGGTTTCCGGAAGATGTAATGTCTCCGCCGATTGATGAAGTTCCTGTTACAGAAAGTGTATTTAATCCTGTAAGTTCTGCAGTGGTTGTCAAAGTTCCATATGCAGAAAGAGAATGTGAAGCTCCAAGAAGCTCTGAATTAATTTTAATGTCTGCCGCTGCAGTTATATCGTCAGAAAGTGTCGCAGCTGAGGAAGTTGTAATAGCAAGGTTGTAGTAGTCAGTTGCACCGATGTCATCGACAGTTGTCGCAGCGGAAGTAAATTCTACAGTTCCTTTCGTGATGTCAGAAACAGGCAAAGGAGTCGTATCATTGTTTTTGATTCTTGCAGTTGATGAATAGACAACTGTTCCGGAGTTTGAAAGTCCGGAAGCTGTTTTTATTTTCAGACTGTATGCTGAGTTAAGAGTAAGTTTGCTTTCAGAAGCACTGAGTGTAAGTTTTGAAATTGTTACATCGGAAAGAACAGCTCCTGCCCCTGAGAAAACAGGTTTATTTGCTGTATTCGGAATTGTTACAGTATCATCTTCTGAGTTTTCACCCGGGTAGTTTACGGCATTGTATTGTGTTCCGCTGATATTGATTTTCCAGTTTTCATTATTGTTCCAGCTTGTGCTGTCTGTCGCAGAACTGCCTGTCCAGATGTAGTCTTCTGAAAAAATCCATCGTGTATTTCCACCGAGATTTTTTGAAAGGTGAGTATGTATTTCTCCTGTTCCGCCCGGATTTGAAGTTGAGTTTTTAACATGAGTATATTTTACATCGGAATTCAGAGCAGTGATGTTCCAGGTTGGAGAGCCTGTTGTCGTATCAAGAATGATTGGAGTAGAAGCTGCTGTTCCGTCAAGTTTGAGTGTTGTAATCGTCTGAGTTGTTGCAGGAGTAAAATAAATTTTTTTGTCTGGAACTTCACAGATGAACGTTCCGATTGTGTTTGAATTTTTTATATTTGAAACAGTTCCGCTGTTTCCGGCAATTGTAAGTATATTTATCTGCAAAACTGACGGATGACTCGTTTCCAGATCACCATACAGCTTAAGTTTATAAAATGCGTTTGAATTTGTTCCTGTAACGTTTTTCTTTACTTCAACTTCTGATGAAGATGAAAAAGTTCCGCCGTTGCAGATCCAGTTGTTTGAAACTGTGATATTGTTTGAGCCGGATTCGAGAGTGCCGGATGTAAGTGTAATGTCAGTTACGGACAGGGCAGATGTTAAAGTTGTTGTTCCGTTTCCTGCAAATTCAATTTTTGGAATTTCAGTTCCCGGAGCTGTAAAGAAACATGCTGTATCAGGAGCAAATTTTAAATTGTCATCATTGTCTGTGAAAGATGAAAGTGTAACATTTCCGCCTGAAAAAACGATGTCAGGATTTTCTGAAGAAGCTCCGTTCAGAGTTACACCGCTGAATCCGCCTTTAAATTCTACAGCTGTTCCTGATGCGATTTCTGGTACATAGATTGTGCCTGTTCCAGAAACGGCTCCGTTGTAAGTCTGGACGTCTGTAGTAATTATGTCTCCGCTTAAAACAGAAGTTCCTGAAACAGAAATTTTTTCTGCTTTAATATTGTGAGCTTCTGTCAGATTTCCGCCAATGACTAAATTTTTAAGTGGAATTGAATTTCCAATCTGTCCTTCAAAGGCAGCATTTGTACCGCTTGAAAATGTAAGTGATTTTGGAGAACCTGCGCTCGAATTGTGAGTGTTCAGATTTCCTGTAAAAGTGACGGTACCGCCACCGGTTGAGGTAAGCGTAAGGTCATTGTTCAGTTCGTAGTTTCCGGAATAAGTCTGATTTCCGGTTGTTGTAATTGAATTTGTGCCGCTTAAAAATGAAGTTCCGGAAGTGAGATTTACTGTTGCTGCAGAAATATCTCCGCGAAGCCACGCATCTCCGGTAATTGTAAGGTCGCCTGTAATTGTTATCGGATGAACAGCACCTCCGGACGGTTCGTAATGGCCGTTGATTGTGAGATTTTTTAATGCTGATGTCTGTCCGATTGAGCCATTAAGAAAAAGTCCCTGCGGAGTAGTGACTGTTAAGGAACTTGTAGAATTATCTCCATCGATATTTCCGTTGACTGTAATTCTTCCTGTTGAAGAAATTGAAAGACTGCCGGTTGATGTAAGGTTTCCGATTGATGAATTTGCACTGAAAGAAACTGTTCCACCGGCAGCGAGACTTGTAATTGAAATTGTACTGTCTGCAGAAAATTCTGCACCTGATTCTATTACGAGACTTGAAATTGAAGATGGAGTGTTTGATGAAGGATAATTTGCACAGCTGTCAGGAATTGTAATCGGATTGTCTGTTCCTGCCGGAGGAACTATTCCGTTCTGCCAGTTTGCAGTATTGTTCCAGTCATTGTCTGAGCTTCCGTTCCAGACATATTCCGTTGTGGAGTTTCGGGTTACAGTCGGACTGATTGTTAAATTTGGGTCAGAAGTTCCATCCGGAAGATTTATTATTCCTGTACTGTCTCCGGAAATAGTGAGGCTTCCGGCACTTCCAGAAGCTGCAGGTTTAAAAGTTCCATTTACAGAAACAGTTGCCCCGCCTGTAATCTGAAGAGTATGGTCTTTACTGTCTGTATAATCAAAATCGTTTCTGACAGTAAGTCTGCCTTTTGTTCCTGCACTTGAATCTGTGATGATTACATTTGACGAGAGGTTATTGTTATTTAAATTGAGATTGTTGCAGGAAAGACTGTGTCCATTTAAATCTATTGTTATAGTCTGGCTGCCGCTTGTTACGCTTGTTCCCTGATAGTTGAAAATTATATTTCCGACTTCTACATCGGAATTGAGTTTTATTGTTACAGGATTGTCTCCGCCAAAATAAACATTGTCACTTGTTTCGTCCGGATAATCACCGGCTGCCGGCCATCCTAAAAGTAAATAGTAATACCAGTTGCTTGTGCCTTCCCATTCATCAGTTGCAGCATCTGTCTGCCTCCACTGATAGTCGGTTGCCCACAGACTTCCAAATACTGTGCACAGGATCATTGCGAGGATAAGTATCTTTTTTGAGAATCTGGTATTAAAAAATTCCATCACTTTTCAATTATCGGAATTTCAGGTCTTTGACCTTAGAAAATAAATTTGCCGATTTAAAAATCCTGTGTTATCATAATTCCTACAATGGCAAGACTATACAATTACGGTCCACATCGAAAAACAATTTCCCGCCACATGGCAAAATATCTTTGCTTTTTTGTAAGTGGAATCATCATAATCAGCTTTCTCTCTGCGGTTGCAGTTTACAGTGTCAACTTTATAAAAAAGGCAGTTGAACACACAAGCAGAAATTCTTCAGAAATGCTTGTTCATGAGTACAGCCTTGTTTCAAAATATCTGTATGAAGAGACCTGTTCAGAATTGAAACAGTTTTCAAAAAGCCGTGAATTTTCTGCCTGTAAAACTCATAAGCAGCGTCTTGACTGGTTTACATCGCATTTAAATCAGAAACCTGATTTTTTTAATAACATCGGTTATGCGACTCTTGATGGAGATGCAATTACAGCAAATAATGTCAATTTAAATATCAGTGACCGCGATTATTTTAAAGAAATTGTTTCAGGTCAGAAAATTGAATCTATTCATGGTCCGTATGTGAGCCGGGCTACAGGTGAGACTGTAGTTATTGCTTCTCAGGGTGTTTTTAATCTGGATGGAACTTTACAGGGCGTGATGTTCTGTTCCATCAAGCTTTCGACTCTGGCAATGCTTACAGAAAAACTTGATATTAAAAATGACGGCCGTTTTTTTATCGTAGGTGATGAAGGAAAATTTCTCTGCCATTATGATACAAGATATCTTGGTGAAAAATATGTTCCGACAGATTCAAAATTCAGGGAATTTGATTCAGAGTTTTTCTTTAAATCAAGACGCGGAATATATGAAACGCTTTCATCAGAAAATCGTGAAATACAGGTTTATCTCGAAGCAATAGAAAAAACTCCTTTTACATGCGGTATTACAGTTGATAAAAAGCGGATGTATTTTTCTTATTCGCAGTTTAAGATTGTAATTATTATAGTTGTAATCATTACAGTCATGCTTATCTGTCTTTTAACTTACATTTCTACCCTGTTCCTTAATATGACGACCAGACATGAGAGTTATTATGATTCTCTTACAAATCTCTGGACGAGACCTAAGTTTGAAAAAGAAGCGCAGACAATGCTTGATAAATATAGAGGCTCGAGATTTGTTCTTATCGAAATGGACTTCAGAGGTTTTAAGTTTATTAATCAGAGTTTCGGTGCAGAAGAAGCAAATAAAGTTCTTGTGGAATTTTCAAAAGTGCTTCTTGATTATTGTAAAAAAACAAGTGCACTCTGCGGCCGCGGCTATGCAGATCATTTTTATATGATTTCAAAAATTGATTCAGTAAATGTATTCCTTGAAGATCTTGACGATGTAGTTCAGTCATTTGAAGAAGCTCTTGCCCCTCTTGAACTTCCTGCACATCCAAAGTATGGAATTACCTTTGTCCTTCCGGAAAGAAAATTCTATAACCAAAACAAAACTGTCATTGATCTTATCGGCGAAGCTTCTTACGCAAAGGGAACTATAAAAGAAAATATCCTTCAGACATACGCAATCTATTCAAGCTTGATGGCCGAGACAATTGAAAAAGAACAGCGCATTGAACGCCACATGGAAAAAGCTCTCGACCGTGGTGAGTTTTATGTAATGTATCAGCCGAAGATAAGCCTTATAGATGATAAAATAAAAGGTGCAGAAGCACTTGTCCGCTGGAACAGTTCCAATCCGAAGCTTGGTGAATTAAGTCCAGGAGATTTTGTTCCTGTTTTTGAAAGGAATGGTTTTATCGTTCAGCTTGACTTTGAAGTTTATGAAATGGTTTTCAAATTCCTTCGGGAACAGATTAACCTTGGAAATCCTGTTGTTCCGATTTCTGTAAATATGTCGCGCAATCATTCAAATCCAGATAAGTTTGTTAAGGAATTTGTAAACAGATTCAGTAAATATGATTTACCGCCAGAACTGATTGAAATAGAAATTCTTGAGCGTGCTTCTGAAGGTGATGCGTATAATCTTATCCGTGTTACAGAAAAACTTCATCAGTATGGCTTTAGTGTTGCAATGGACGATTTTGGAAGCGGACAGTCTTCTCTTAATATGCTTAATGAAGTTCCGATTGACGTATTGAAATTTGACCAGAATTTTTTACGCAGACAGAGTGTAAAAACAGATCATCAGAAGATGATTACAACTTTAATTGAACTTGGAAAACAACTTAATAAAAAGACGCTTTTTGAAGGTGTAGAAACTGAAGAACAGCGTGATATGCTAAAACAGCTTAACTGTGATCAGGTTCAGGGCTATTTCTATTCAAAGCCTCTTTACGAAAAAGATTTTATCCAGTTTGTAAAACAGCATTCATAAAATCTTTTTAAAAACAGCATTTAAATCTTTTTCAACTTTCTCAAAAATGATAGTATAATTCTATCTAAAATATCAGAGGTATATATGCAGAAAATTGGATTTATCGGAATGGGAAATATGGCACAGGCTATGGCCCGCGGTTTTATAGATTCTGGAAAAGTAAAAAAGGAAAATATCTTTGCGTTTGCTCCTGACCAGGATAAATTAAAACGTAATGCAGAAAAAATCGGTTTTACTCCGGCTGCTGATGTAAAGTCTCTGGTTAAAACATGCGACACTCTCGTGATGGCATGCAAGCCTTATCAGATTGAAAGTGTTTTTTCAGAAGTAAAAGATTTATTGAAAGGTAAAGCATTGATTTCAATTGCAGCGGGCTGGGTTTTTGAAACTTTTGAAAAGGTCTTGGACAACAGCGTACGCGTTCAGTGCATCATGCCAAACACTCCTGCAATGATTGGCGAAGGTGTAATGCTTTTTGAAAAGAAAAATTCTCTCGAAGAAAAAGAACATGAAGAAATAAAAGATCTTTTTACAAGTCTTGGAATTGTAGAAGAACTTGATTCTAAACTGATGGGAATAGGTGGCGCAATTTCCGGCTGCGGACCTGCTTTTATGGACGTAATTATGGAAGCTTATGCCGATGCTGCCGTAAAGTATGGAATTTCACGCGATACAGCATATCGACTTGTAAGTCAGACAATGGCTGGAAGTGCAAGACTGCAGCAGAAGACACAGAGTCATCCTGGTGTACTCAAAGATGCAGTCTGCTCTCCAAACGGAACAACAATCCGCGGCGTTGATTCACTTGAAAAAAACGGTGTCCGCGGTGCCTGCATTTCCAGCATTGATGCAATTATGGACTTTAAAAACAAAAAGTAGTAATTAATATCTGCTTTTTGTCAAAAGACATTTAATTGCCTTTAAACCTTTTTTGTTAACTGCATTAACAATTGCATCTGCATGATTTCTCCGGAACTTTCCGCCTCCGAGAAGAATTGTTGCTTCAAGAGGATTTTCTGAAATTCCGCAGATGACAATTTTTACTGCAGGGTCGTTGTCTGATCTTCCCTTTTTTCTGTTGTCTTCGAGAATTCCTTCTGTAATGTTATCGAGAATCTTTTTGCAGATTTTGTTTAAGCGTGCAGCTTCTTCAAGGGAATTGTAAATTGTAAAGTTTCCGACTTCAGCAGGTCTGTCGTCTGGAAGTTCTGTTCCGTAAAGTGTAACAAAATCTTTGTGAGTAAAAAGTTTATCAAGTTTGATGACAGGATTTTTTCCTGCAGGCTTAAAGTATGACGGAAGTTTTGTTTTAGAGTTTTCTGTGTATTTTACGCCTTTAACTTTAATGTTCTTTTTAAGCTTGATGTCTTTTACAGATGCTCCGACTTCGATTTCGTAAGTTCCTGTTGGTGCAATCCACTGATGAGATGCTGTGTCATACATTGCGAATGCTTTTGCATCAAGTTCTACTGTAACGACTTTTGATTTTCCAGGTTCAAGATAGACTTTTGCAAAACCACGGAGTTCTTTAACAGGTCGGAGGTAATCTGCTTCCGGATTTTTTACATAAACCTGAACAACTTCAGCGCCTGCAACTTTGCCTGTGTTTTTAACAGTAAATTTTACTTTCAAATTTTTCTTGCTCTTTGAAAGCATTTCTCCATAACCGCATTTGTCACCGATATTTCCGATTGCGTCATCAGCATCTGTTGCGTCAAAAGTTGCAGCAGAAAGTTCCAGCTTGGAATAAGAAAATTTTGTATAAGAAAGTCCGTATCCAAATTCATATTGAACAGGGATGTTGAACGTTTCGTAATATCTGTAACCTGTAAAAATACTTTCTCTGTATTCAATTGCAGGATCCTGTTTTCCCCATGTAGATTTTGAAGGAACATCATTTTCTGAGAATGGATATGTTTCAGAAAGTTTTCCGGAAGGGTTTACTTCTCCTGTAAGCAGAGATACACATGCTTCTCCGCACGCTTCGCCGGCAAGATACATATGTAAAATTGCATTTACATCATCGGCAAATGGAATTGCAAACGGAGAACCTCCGAATAAAACAGCAACGACATCTTTATTCATGACAAGAACTTTTTTCAAAACAGAAACCTGTTCGTAAGGAAGATTCATATCATGTCTGTCAAAACCTTCGCCTTCAGTTCTGTTTGTAAGTCCTGTGAAAAATAAAACAGGAATTTTTCTGTCTGCAGCAAGTTTTGCTTCTGCTGCAGCTTCCTGTGTCATTTTCTGAATTTCTTCAGGTGGAATTTTTTCAAGTTCATCATCAGAAGGATATGCTTTTACATATTTGACATTGAAGCCCTTTGCTTTGAAAACTTCAATTACATTTGGTCCCATGTTTGAATTGATGTGACTTGACCCGCCACCCTGAATACGCATGTCTTCTGCCATCTGTCCGAGAATCAGAATGTCTTTCTGTTTTTTTGAAAGCGGAAGCATTCCGTCATTCTTAAGAAGAACGGCACATTGTTCGGCAAGTTTTTTTGCAGTGTCATGGGCTTTTTTGTAATCGACTGTAATTTTTGGATTGTCTGCAAGTTTTGTTACAAGTTCAATTACTTTAAGACACGAGCGGTTGATCTGTTCTTCTGTTAAAGATCCTTCCTTGAATGCATTCTGTAAAAGCATTGTCTGATAACCGCAGCTGTCAGGCATTGCAAGATCAAGTCCTGCTTTGATACATTCCGGAATATTTAAGGCAGCACCCCAGTCAGAAATGAGAGCCCCTTTGAATCCCCATTCATCGCGGAGAATGTTTTTAATGATTTTGGAATTTCTGCATGTGATAGTTCCATTTATTTTATTGTAAGAACCCATGAGAGTTGTAGGCTGTGCATTGCGGACTGCCATTTCGAAAGGACGAAGATAGATTTCGCGGAGAGCACGTTCATCGACGATACTGTCTGAGTTCTGTCTGCGTGTTTCCTGATTGTTGCAGGCAAAATGTTTGAGTGAAGTTCCGACATTTTTTGACTGCATTCCGTCTGTGTAAGCTGTTGCGAGTGAACCTGCAAGAAGAGGATCTTCTGAAAAATATTCGAAGTTTCGGCCGCACATTGGAGAACGCTTGATATTAGTTCCACATCCTAAAACCATTGCAACATTTTTTTCGAGAGCCTGATCGGCAATTGCACCTGACATCGTTTTTACAACATTGAGATCCCACGAGTTTGCAATACAACTTGCTGTAGGAAAACAAGTTGCTTTATCTGAGTCATTAATATCTAACTGATTGTCTGCCTGTCGCCTGAGTCCGTGAGGACCGTCTGTCATCATAATCTGTGGAAGTTTTTTATTGGCATCATAAGTGTACCAGCCGCCAACACCAGATAAAAGTCTGATTTTTTCGTCAATTGTTAAGTTTGCGAGAATTTCTTCTGCACTAGATTTTTTGTTATGTTTCATAGTAAAATTATATTATGCATTAAAATAATTGCAAGGAGAAATGAATGAAAAAAATTAAAATTATTCTTTTGGCTTTTGCGGCTTTTGTATCGTCAGCTGTTTTTGCTGCAGAAACAATTCCGGAATTTACAGATGCCCCTAACGCATTTGTCGTAAATGCAAAACCTGTAAAAGGACAGCATTCAGATTTTATCCAGGTTATCAATTTTACAGATGATGAAAATATTAAATTTTCAATTTATGGATGGAGAAAAAAGGATGGCTGGACAAAACTTGCTTCTGATGTAACTTCAACATATGGTGATTCAAAAAAACTTGAAACAGAATATGACCATCAGTTTAACCGCTGGGAAGTTTTTGCATTTGTTCCAGAAAATGGAAAAACTTATAAAATTGAATATACAAAATTCAAGATTGAAATGTGGGTTGTAGAACATCACTTCGGTGCTTTCAGAATTATTCCTGATACAGCAGTTCCTGGAAAAAATGCTTATATTTTTGAAAATGCTTCTGTAAAGGGCAGCTTTAAGGATAATATCAAAGCCGGTGGAAAAAATGGTGTTTCTTTAAAAATTCTTGGAAGCAATGATAAAGAAAGCTGGGAAACAGTAGGCGGTGGAAAAATCAGTGTAGAAGAAGCCGATGATTACTGTTCTCTTGAAGCAGTAAATGAAAAGAAAACAGCTTCATATAAATTCTATTCTGTAGAAACAGTAGACGGAAAAAAATGTGAATTTGATATTTTCAAATCTCACAATGACCTTTATTTCGTAGTTAAATAAATTACTTTAGACTGTAAAGTTTTAAGCCACGGATTTCACAGATTGCACGGATTTTGATAAAAAATCTGAGTTTTGTCTGGGAAAATCTGTGGCTTATTTTTTATAAAAAAAAGTGAAAAATCTTATTGCGTACTGAGTTGTGTTGTGCTAATATCGACCTTACCGAAGAAATAACAGCTGCGGCTTAAAAAATAGGGCGGAAGTTTTTTGACTTTCCGATGCTTTGTTTGAAGGTGGTTTTACAATGTTTAACCGCGAAGACTACGTATCTGATTCTGAATGGGAACGTTTTTTGGAATTTTCAAAAGATCTTGAAACTCCAAATATCGTTATTAACTTGAATACAATCAAGAAGAACTTCATTAAGCTGCGCGATTCATTTCCATACGCAAAAATTTATTACGCAATGAAAGCAAATCCGGGTGACCCGGTTCTTGAAATGCTTGCCGAACTCGGTTCTAACTTTGACATTGCTTCACGTTATGAGCTCGACAAAATTCTTTCGTTCGGTGTAGAACCTCACCGTCTTTCTTACGGAAACACAATTAAGAAACCACGCGACATAAAATACTTTTACGAAAAAGGCGTCCGGATGTTTGCAACAGATTCAAAGGACGACTTAAAGGCAATTGCAGAAAATGCTCCGGGCTCAAAAGTTTATGTCCGTGTTCTTGTAGAAACATCACAGACAGCAGACTGGCCTCTTTCAAGAAAGTTCGGCTGTCATCCTGATATGGCTTATGACCTTGTTGTTCTTGCCCGCGATCTCGGACTTGTTCCATATGGAATTTCATTTCACGTCGGATCACAGCAGCGCGATATCGGTCAGTGGAACGACGCAATCGCAAAAACAAAATATCTTTTTACATCTCTCGAAGAAGAAGAGGGAATCAAACTTTCAATGATCAACATGGGCGGCGGTTTTCCTGCAAGTTACATTGATCCGACAAACGAACTTTCAATGTACGCTTCAGAAATTACACGCTATCTTTCAGATGACTTTGGTGATGAAATTCCAGAAATCATTCTTGAACCTGGACGCTCTTTAGTAGGTGACAGTGGAATTTTAACAAGCGAAGTTATTCTGACATCACGAAAAAATAATACAGCACTTGCCCGCTGGGTTTATGTCGATGCCGGAAAATTCAACGGCCTCATTGAAACTCTTGATGAAGCAATCAAATATCCTATCATCACAAATAAAGATAAACCCGGTGCAAAAGAAAGCGAAGTGATCATTGCAGGTCCGACATGTGACTCAATGGACATCATGTACGAAAATGCAAAATATAAACTTCCGACAAATTTAAAGTCAGGTGACAAACTCTACTGGCTTTCGACAGGCGCATACACTTCAACTTACGCATCCGTAGAATTTAACGGATTCCCTCCGCTCAAAACATATTTCATGGGTAAAAAATAAAAGTCCGTTCAAAAACCTCCGGGCGTGACTCCCATGAAAAAAGTGTCGGTCGGAGATGCTCAAACTGAACTTCTATGATAAAAACAAATGTCTTAAAAAAGAGCCTGGGCGCGCCGTAATGAAAAATCAGTCTGGCTGAGATTCTCAAACACAACAAGTGATTAAATCAAGTGGAGTTTAGTTTGAGCATCTCAGCCAGACTGATTTTTCATGAGAGGCGCGTCCAGAGTTTTTTTGAGAGGCACTGGTTTTGTGGGCAGACAGGGGTTTTTAGCGGAAGTTATTTGTGTTATACTGACGACACATTCGTATTGGCGCGGGGGCATATTTGAATAATCTTTATCATTCTGTACAAATCGGAAAACTTTCTCTTGATGGAAATCTTTTTCTGGCGCCTGTTGCAGGTTATTCTGACAGGGCGTTCCGCTCACTCTGTATCCGGGGTGGAAGTAATTTTGAATATACTGAAATGGTCAGTGCAGAAGCCCTTACAAGACGAAATTCCAAAACACAGGAAATAATGAAAGCTGCTCCGAATGAAAAAAAATATGCAGTTCAGATTTTTGGTGGAACTCCACAGGTAATGTATGATGCAGCAGCTCTTGTTCTTGAACAGACTGAAGCAAGCTGTATTGATATCAACTGCGGATGTCCTGTTCCGAAAGTTGTAAAGACAGGAGCGGGATCAAGTCTGACCCGTGATGTTGACCGTCTTTATGATA
The DNA here is from genome assembly GCA_018064525.1 of Candidatus Treponema merdequi. Classification (GTDB taxonomy): domain Bacteria; phylum Spirochaetota; class Spirochaetia; order Treponematales; family Treponemataceae; genus Treponema_D; species Treponema_D merdequi. The sequence continues at coordinate 36,157 of JAGHVB010000021.1, forward strand.
TCGTTTCGAGCGTTGTAAAAGCAGTTAAAGACAAGGGCAGTGAAATTCCAGTTACAGTAAAAATCAGAAGCGGATGGGACCAGCTTCACATAACTTTTCGCGAGGCTGCAGAAAAAGCAATCGCTGCGGGAGCCAGTGCTATCACGATGCATCCGAGAACTCGTGCTCAGGGTTATGAAGGCCGTTCAAACTGGGATTATTTAAAAGAGCTTGTGGAACTTGTAAATCACCGCGTTCCTGTTTTTGGATCAGGAGATATTTTCAAACCTGAAGATGCAAAAAAAATGATTGAGCAGACAGGAGTCGACGGAGTGATGTTTGCCCGTGGCGCAATGGGACAGCCTTTCATCTTTCGTCAGACCCGCGAACTTTTAGAAACCGGAACATATTCTGATATCGATCCGAAAGAAAGAATAACTGCAGCTTTTTCAGAACTCGATGTGTTAATCGAAGACCGTGGTGAAAGTGCCGCGTGCAAGGACATGCGAAAAAGATTCTGTGCATATTCAAAAGGTTTAAACGGCGGCGCCGCTATGCGTCTTGATATTGTCCACAGCGAAACCCGCGCCGATTACGAAAAAATCTTCGAAGCGTATATCTGAAAAAAAGTTCCCTTAAAAGACCCGTCCGCGCCGTAATGAAAAATCCCTTTTGCTGAGATTCTCAAACACAACAAGTTATTAACTCAAGTGAAATTTAGTTTGAGTATCGAAGCAAAAGGGATTTTTCATGGGAGGCGTGGACGAGTTTTTTTGCTGAGATTTTTTTACAGGTCTACGCTTCTGGTAATTTGAATACTTTGCAGCTGTTTTTCCATAACTGGACGCTGAGTTCTTCTAAGTCCATGTCCAGGAATTCGGCAAGGAACTTTGCTGTTGACGGTAAATATGCAGGCATTGTTCTTTTCTTTTCGCGGAATTCTGACGGAATCATGAACGGGCTTTCTGTTTCGATGAGGATTCGGTCGAGAGGAAGAACGCCGACAGTGTCATGAAGGTTTCTTGCGTTTCGGTATGTGAGGTTTCCGGCAAAAGAGAAGTAAATGTTCATGTCGAGACATTTTTTTGCATATTCGGCATCTTCTGAGTAACAGTGCAGGATTGCGCCTGAATCTGGAATTCTCTGTGATAAAATGTCAAAAACGTCTTTTCCGGCATCACGATTGTGAATGATCACCGGAAGGTTATGCTTTTGGGCAAGTTCCAGCTGCCCGATAAAAAGTTCTATTTGTGAATTTTTATCGCCAAACTGCTTGTAATAATCGAGTCCGCATTCACCGACAGCAACGACATTCGGGAGTTTAAGGTTTTCTTCGATAGTTTTGAGGTATTGAGGCCCCGGATTTGTAACTTCAGAAGGAGCTACTCCGCATGCGTGGTATACTCCCGGAATGTTTTTAATTGCAGGATATACTTTTGCAAAATCGTGGAGACTGTTATTAATACTGACAATTCGCTTTACTCCAGCCTGACGGGCCTGCTGAATAACGCGTAATTGCTCTATAGGATCATCGTAAATAAGTCCGATGTGGGCATGAGTATCAAAAAATTGCATGGCTTTTCTCTCAAAAAATGATTAGAAACGATATAGTTTTTTAATAATTAAAAACTAAACTTTAACTACTATTAAAGATAACACGATAAATTATAACCGTCAACAAAAAAATACACTTAACAACTTTTTTAAAGAAAGACTTGAATCATTTGACACTATTTTATCATACATGCTATAATTTTTGCAAAATGGAGAAAAAAAGTGGGCAGGCGAAGAAATATAATGAGAAACTCAGTTAATCATTTTTCAAGTTCTTCTAAAAATAATGTTCTCAAAAAAACCGGAAACTTCTTTAAGAATGTTTTCCATGTATTTGATAATAAACTTACAATCATGATCGTTCCTCATGAAAAGGGAAAGGTTGTAAATTTTCAGACTAATGTACTCGCGATGTCTCTTGCTGTTATTGTAGCTGCAGGAATTTTATTTTCTTTCATTTTCTTTAACAAACATGCTATTGCATCGAGTGCAGAAATTGACAGACTGTATGCAGAAAACAGACAGACAATGGCAAGCCTTGATGAACTTCGTGATGAAAACAATAATCTTTTGCAGACAGCAAAAAGATTCCAGTCATCACTTTCTCAGAGCCTCAGACTTTTAGGAATTGAATCAGAAGCAAGTACTGCAAATTCCAATTTAAATAATTCAGACCTTAATTCTCTTTTTTCAACAGAAGAACTTGCTGCAGGTTCCATCAGAGAAACAGCAGACATCAGACAGCTTACTTCTTACCTCGAAGGAGCAGTCCAGCCGATTGAACAGATTGGAAAGATGCTCGAAACTCAGAACTCTCTTTTTTCTGACATTCCGTCTATCTGGCCTGTCCGTTCACCACAGCTTCACGTATCAATGGCATTTGGTCCGACAATTCATCCTATTACAGGACAGTGGTATATTCACAAAGGAATCGATATGTCGACATGGCGTTCCGGTGACCCGATTTATGTAACAGCAAACGGTCAGGTTGTAAATGTCGGATATGACAGCGGTTACGGTAACAACGTTGTAGTAAAACACAAACATGGTATTTATACCCGTTATGCACATATGAATACAGTTCATGTTCAGAAAGGAGAATTTATTTCTCAGTATCAGCAGATTGGTACTATCGGTAACACTGGTGTTACAACTGGACCTCACCTGCATTACGAAGTTCACATTGGTTCTGATGTTGTTGATCCAATGAAATATCTTAATATCAAGGTTTCAAAATAATGGCTTCAAACGTAGATGATTTTTCGATGAACACAATGATCAGTATGGGTTCTGCTTTTTCGGGAGATCTTCGTGTTTCTGGTGGAATGATTGTAGAAGGCGATATTGACGGTAATATCGAAACAAGCGGAAATATAATCATCGGAGATAAAGCCAGAGTAAGAGGAAATATTGCAGCACGCGCTGCGACTGTCCGCGGAATTGTTATCGGTGATATTGTCGCACCAGAAAGCATAAAATTAAATTCCACTTCAACAGTAATTGGAGATGTTGCAACACACAGACTTCAGGTAGAAGACAAAGTTGTTCTTCACGGAAACTGTATTTCAATTCCAGATGAAGAGCGTTATGAAAAAGAAACCCTCGCACAGAGTCAGTCAAAAGGAATAAGGAATAAGGCTATAATAAAATGAATTCCGTAGATGCGACTTCCGGATCACTTTATTTTGCAGCTGCAGCAAGTGCTGCTCAGAATCAGGCTGCACGCGAGACTCAGAAACAGAACGAACAGAAAAAAATTTCAAAAGGGTTTTCATCCCTTGTTAAAGATAAACAGAAAGAACAGGAACTTGTATCGCAGGGACTTCCTCCTGAGATTTCGGGAATGTCGATGGACGATGCAGTTGATTTCTTAAAGGATGAACTCGATATGGCCGGGGACGATTTAGGTTTGAACGCAACTCCCCAGGCTTTTGACAGGTACAAGAAGGCCGTTGGCCAGTTTATTAAATTCTTTGCGCTTAATAACTATACGATTGAGATACACAAGCGTTTTGGCCGTACAAGAAATGGAAAGCCTGTAAAGCCGGCTATTCAGGTTACTGCAATTAATAAGCAGCTTGAACAGCTTGAACACGACCTGTGGTATAATCATCTTGATAAGCTTAAGCTTCTTGATAAGGTTCATGAAATTACCGGACTTGTTATTGATTTGCTTGCAGCTTAAAAGTATAGTTTATATGGAACTTATAAATGAGTGATATTTTTGAAAACGATATAGACTCAGAAAATGATCTTTCTAGTCTTGAAGATAACGAAAGAAGTGACTTTGCAGAAGAAAGTCAGAATTATGTCTACAAACAGCCTCTCTACAGATTAAAGCTTGAATATTCATGCGAAGGGCTTTATGCAAATGTCGATGATGATTCTTCTCTGGAATTGAATGCCGGCGACTTTGTAATTGTTCCGACAAGATACGGAAAAGATCTTGCACTTGTTTTAGGCCGTGCAACAACTCCTGTCGGAATTAAACCGGACGATGTAGTAATCATTGACCGAAAGGCAACAAAAGAAGATTTAAAAAAAGCAGAAGACATGAAACAGAAAGAAGCTGATGCTTTTAAGATTTTCAAAGAAAAAGTTGCATATCATAAACTTGAAATGAAGCTTATTTCTACTCACTTTCTTGTTGATGAACAGAAAGCTCTTTTCTTTTTCTCTGCAGAAAACCGCGTTGACTTTCGCGAACTTGTAAAAGATTTAGTAAGCGTTTTTAAGATGCGAATTGAACTTCGTCAGGTTGGTGTAAGAGATGAATCCAGAATTACAGGCGGACTTGGGGTGTGCGGCCGTCCATACTGCTGCCACGCTGTATCAGATAAGCTCAGACCGGTTTCAATCCGAATGGCAAAAGACCAGAATCTTTCCCTTAATTCCATGAAAATTTCCGGCCAGTGTGGAAGACTTTTGTGCTGCCTTTCTTACGAATTTGATTTTTATTCAGAAGCCCGTAAAAAACTTCCTTCTGAAGGTCTTCACATTTTTTACGACGGAACAAATTTCAGAATTACCGAAATTAATCCTCTCACTTCGATGATAAAGATGATGGGAGACGACGGAAGACTTATCGAAGTAAATTCCAGCCGTTTTGTAAAAGAAAACGGAAGATGGCGGATTAACTGAGTTTTACCTTTAATCAGTCAGAATATATTTAATATTTTTGCAGATGCGGAATGGTTTTTAAGCTGTTCCGCATTTTTTTTGCGAATTTCTTTGCTTTTTGGGGATTTCAATAGTATACTTTTAAATGATATCTCTATTTTCTCTACACAGTTCTGCTTAAGAGATGATTTAATCAAGTGGGTTTTTCAGTTTATTTCTTCAAAATCGTTTAAAATTGGATATTTTAAACATATTTTTCTATTTTAAATTAAATAAATTAGAGAATTTTTCCGAGAATCAACGCGGAGAAATGTTTGTTTTTTTTATTTTGAAAGTTTTTATGAAGAGGTAACGGCGTATGAAAAAGTTTTTTCTGTCATTTTTCGTATTAATCTCTGTTTTTATTTTTGTTGCATGTGAAGTCGGAATGGGTTCTGCATTAGACCTTGAGGCTCCAGAGATTACGATTACTTCGCCTCTTGATGGAGATAACGTTCATAAAACCATAACTCTGGAAGGAACCTGCAGAGATAATCTTCGTGTTACAGAAATCGATGTTTCAGAACGCGCTCAGGATGGAACTATGATATGCCGCGGTAAGGGTGTTATTCATGGGGAAAGATGGTCCTGTGATATTTCACTTGAAGAAGGTGACAGATTTATTATTTGTACTGTAAAGGATGCTGCCGGAAACTCTTCTCCAAGATCTAAAGCCGTTTTAACTTTAATTGTTGATGAAACTTCTCCAACTGATAAAGGCTGGTACATTATCAGGGGAAAAAATATTTCAGTTAACTTTATGTCACGAAGTAAACTTGAAAGTGTTGATTGCGATCTTGCGACAAATAAATACATTCCACAGAATGAAGGTTTTTCAATTAACGGTCACTTTGAAGATGCAATAAGCGTTGCCAGTGCTACAGTCAATCTTTATGAAGATGATTTTTCAACTCCGTTTATTTCAAAAACTGTTACAGCAGCTTCCATTACAAGCGGTTCCATTTATGCTCCGCAATGGGATTTTACACATGATGAACTTGTTTCAAAAAAGAGTTCTCTCAACAGTGGAAAACATTATATTAAGGTTGCTTACGAAGTAGCTGATGAAGCTGGTAATAAATCAAGAAGTGATGTCGGTTATCTTCTCTGGTATCCGGAAAGTGATATTCCTGGTATTCAGCAGAGTGCAACAGAAAATGAAAAACTTCTTGTTAATGCCGGCAGTGCTATTCCAGTTCATTTCTTTGATGATGATGAACTTAAAGAAGTTGCGTATGCATTTATTTCTGAAGAAGAAAAAATAAATAACAATCTTTCATACGAAAATATGAACACATATCTCCTTGATGGAACTCATAATGTGACAATTGCCCAGGGAGAATCCGAATATCCGTTACAGATTTCTACAACAAAAGATGATGGAAAAGCTTTCTCGTCTGGTATTTATTTTATTCTTGCCTATGTAAAAGATATTAATGAAAATGAAAAACGCCGTTTTATCGAAGTGAACCTGATGGACGCTTCAAAGCCGATGCTTATCATTACATCGCCTCTTGAAAATGAGCGTCCTTCTGTAGTTGCAGGAGCAGGTGGTGTTGCTTCTGTATTTAAGTTTATTGGTAACAGTTATGATACAAGCGGAAGTAAATGTGTAAAGATTGCATATATTCCGGAATATGGAACTTATAAAACTGCAGCTGATAAACAGAAACGTGCAAAAGATATTTTTGAGAATGAATCTCTGGCAGCAAACGGAGAAATTGTTAAAACATATACTTTCCCTTCTGATAAACCGCGACCGGATCCGGAAAATAATATGATTATGGAACCGTTCGAATTCTCTTTTGATCTGCTTACAGACTTCCCGACAGAAATGAATAAATCAAAGTTCTTTTTAATAAGACTTGAAGATATTGATAAAAATATTGTAGACAAGCAGATGATTGTCAGTGCTGATGATGATAAGCCTGAAATTGAAATCGCAAGTCCAAAGAATGATATGATGGTTGTTGATTATTCCAGCCAGAGTCTGCTGTTAAAATTCAAGGCAGTAAAAGCATCGGGACTTGGCATTAAGCCGGAATCTTATTGCGTAAAAAGAATTCCTTCTGGCAATAATCAGAACGATAAAGACTTTGAATGTACTTTTGCAAATGGAAAACTTTCCTGGGATGATCCTGTAAAAAAAGAATATGTTACGGTTTCAATTGACAAATCTACGTTAACAAAATGGGCGTGCGGATTTGAAGGTTATTCTGTAGATCCTCAGCCGATATTTGAATTCATTGCAGCTGATATTCTCGGTAATGAAGGAATGAATCGCAGAACTGTTGTATTAAGTCCGCTTCCTGTTCTTGAATCAGTTTCGATTGATCAGGCTGGCAATAAGACATATCCGTTGGGAACTGTAATTTCGTTCCAGGCAAAATTTTCTGATACTGTAAAAGTAACAGGTACTCCAAAATTAAAGCTTTCCGGTCTTTCAAAAGATGGAAGCAGTTATACAACTTATGCAGATTATGTAAGGGAAGAAAATAATTCAGATACAATCAAGTTTACATATACAGTTGAGAGCGGAGTAACTGCTTCAGAAATTTCCTGCAGCGGAGACAGCATTGTTCTTGAACCTGGAACGAAAATTGTTACAGGAACACAGGGTACAGGTGATGCAATAATTAAATTTGTTGATGGAAACAACTTCTGGGATTCTGCAGATCCTGATGTAAGACGAAAAGTTGGTCTTGATGGAATTCTTCCTGTAATAAACAGTATTAAATTAAACAGCATATCAGGCGTTAGTCCAAAGACAGATGGAAAATATTATGCAAGTGCAAACCGTGATGTTTTAATTGATGTTGAATTTTCAGAACCTGTCGTAATCAGTGGTAATGTATATTTAAAGACTACTGCTGCCGGTGTTGTAAACTTTAAACAGTATTCGATGAGTACTGATAAAAAAACTATTACTTATTCTTATAAAGTTGCATTAAAAGATCAGGATATAGGAAATCTTATCGAGACATTTAACAATGTTGAACTGACTTGTGATACAACAGGATGTTTTGAACTTGATTCAACAAAATCAATCAAGGACGAAGCCGGAAATAACCTGAACTTAAGTAATACAGTCAGCAATAATTTAAAGACTGTTTTTGATACGATAAAACCAAATAAACCGATTGTTCCTGTCATTGAAATTGAAAATGAAACCAGTCATCAGTTTGTAAATAAAGGAACTTGCAATAAACCTCCGCGATATGAAGTTAATATCAATTCTGATACAGATATTGAAAAACTTGAAATATCAATTGATAACGGACAGTCTTGGATTGATTATACAAAAAAAACAGCTCCTTCTGCATCTGATTCATGGGTTTGGGGAACAGATTCTTATGATTCTGGAAAACTCAAGATTAAAGATGGTGGAACTTATCATGTAATTGCACGTGCTACAGATAAAGCAGGAAATGTTTCTGATAACACAGATGCGATTGATGTTCAGTATAATGACCAGTTCCCGGAAATTCTTGATATAAAAATTGCAAATGAAAATGGAAGTTACAGCAAGGGTAAAACATTAAAATTCCAGATTTTCCTTGCAGATACAGTTAAAGAATTTACAGAAGACAGTGCAAGCATAACATTTGAAACAATTAATTCTGTAACAGGATCTGTTGGTAAACGAACAGTTAAAGTTCGTGCTCCGGTTTTAAAAGATGGAAAATATGTTGATCCTGAAGATGATACAAAGGAATTTAATTTTGCAATTCTTGAATTTGATCATACGATTTCTGATGAAAAATCGGGTACACAGAAGATAGACGTGTATAAAGGTATCCGTATTTCAGCTGTAGATTTAAACGGATTACAGGATAAATATGATAACAAGCAGACAGCAGTAACTACTGCAAAAATCAACAGTCTGACAGCAGTTCCATCAGATGCAAGTAAGGAAACCGGCTGTTACAGACCAAGTATTAACGCAGATGGATTTGTTCCTGAGATTTCTGCAAAAATACCTGTTGATAATGGAATTTGTACTGGAAAAGATTCTGAAGGTAATTTTATGATTACTTTGACTTTTGATGAAGAAGTTTCAAAAGAGTCTGGTAATATTATCCTTCAGCGTAAAGGTGCCTGGGGTATTCCTGCTGTGATGACAGTTACCGATTTTAACAGAGTTTATAACAGTTCTTCTTTAACAAGTGCTGATAAAGAAAAACTGATGGTAACCCAAAACGGAAATGGAACCGGAAATGAAGAACTTGATTCAAGAACTGGTATCGCAATTGGTCCGTATAAAAAAATTACCCATGGTTTAAAATTTGCAGACATTCATGGTTATGAAAAAGAAATTTCGTCTAAGAATGTTTATCTGCCGGATACAGATACAAAATATGTTCTTGATTTTAACCTTGGTTTATTTAGCGGAGAAACAAAACTTGATCCTCATGGAAAAAATGTAACAGCAAAAGTTTCTGATATCAGGGCTGTGTTTGAAAAAGCAGGATATCATAGACATACTTTACAGATGAATTCATCTTATATCAAACAGGATTCTTCGAACAAGAAAGTTTGGTATGTCTCATTCCCGAAGAATGAATTTTACAATGCAGATTATGACTCTAACGGAGACAGTATTCCTGATGGAATTGAATGGGAACTGATAATTGAACCTGGAACATTCCGTGACTCAGTAGGTAATCTGTATGGAGGAATAAGTTCTGGAGAATATACTTTGTGGAGTGATAAAGCTGCAGCACCTGTTGTGCGTGTAGACAGATATTCTCATGGCTGGGGTGCAATTGAACCAAAAAGCTCAGCAACAGTATATAGTGATGCAACTAAAACTAACTTCCAGGAAATTACAGAAAATACAATACGAGGAGGGACTGTTGCCGGTAATTCTGGTGGAAAACTTGAACCAACTGGATATGCCCGCGTAAGAATTGATTCTCAGACACCAGGGGCTGTAATTGACTATACTGTAATTAATAAAGGTGCTTTTGATGCAACTACAGGTAAAGTTGCAACAGGCAGCTCAGCAGCAAATATCAGCTGGATGAAATATACACTATCTTCTGGAATAAATGTAAAAGACGGTAATACAGGTACAAGTACTTCATCTTCTGCAGGTAATTATAAAACAGGTTTGTCAAATCAGAATTGTTCGCTTTCTTACATTGAAGATCTTGATTCTCTTCCTTCATCAATAACTCAGACAAACAGCAGCAACGGCATAATTTTTGTTGTAGGAGACGGTGACTATAAGACAGCCCGAAAGGACTATGTAGTTGCAGTTGCAAGAAAAACTCCTTTGACTACTTCTGGAATGGGTTATGAAGGGGTATTTAAGACTGTAATCTATTCAGAAAACTTCAATAATTCTAACTCACAGCTTTGTATTGAGGGCGGAACATTTATGGGTGGAGAACCAAGTGTTTCAGGATTCCCTGTAAGAGACGTTGCATTGCCAAGTTTTTCTAAAAACTGTTACAAATCAGGTGACAAGCAGTTTATCTGGAATTCATATGAAATTGTAAGTACAAAATGGTCAATTCTGTTATACGGTGGAACGAACAGTCAAAACTATCCATATTCAAGTTATGGACAGGCAACCTATGTAAATGATTACTTCCATTATTAATAAGGAGAATGCGATATGAAATTAATTAAAGATTTATTAAAAACAATTTTAGTAGTATTTACTTCTCTTTTGTTAGTAACCTCGTGCGAAGTAGGATTGGGAGAAGCTGTAGATCTTGAGGCACCGTCAATAAATATTGAAACTCCGGCGCCTACTGCAATAGTTCAAAAAGACTTGCAGATAAAGGGAACTGTTTCTGATAATGTCGGTGTAACAGAAATGACTGTTTCACTTGCGGCAGAAAATTTTTCAACAATTGAATACAGATGGAGCAATGGCTGGACAGTATTTGAAAACGGTATCTGGAAAGAATATAAAGGTGCAACCTGTGAAGGAAAACCGACAAATTTATTTTGGACAATTAATGTAAATATTCCGGAAAATTTTGAAAAGAAAGATTTTATTCTGACAACAATTGCAAAAGATGAATTTGGAAATCAGAGCAAAAATTCAAAAGATGAACGCTTGATTACAGTTGATGGTGTAGAACCTAGTGCAGAAGTAACAATTGAAAAAGCGTTGTTTAAAAAATATTCAGATGCTGAAAGTGTTTATTCATCATGTACATTACGTGATAATTCAATTCTCGATAAACTTGTAAATGGAAATTTTGCTGTTAAAATAAATCAGAAAGAAAATGCAAGACTTGGACAATTTAAAATAATTTTTGATACAGTTACAGATTCTTCAATTCCATCTGTTGCAGAACAGGGTGATCTGTTTGCAATGCCGAATGTTTATCAGGCATTAATTCCAAGTTCTACGAGAAGTTTTGAAATTAATGTAGAAAGAAGTCAGCTTAAAAATGAAATTCAAAACGGTAAACATCTTCTTCGCGTTGTGACAGAAAGTTTTGATGAAGCCGGTAATATCGAAAGAAAGGTTCAGGGATTTTTTATTTATTATCATGAAGCAGATGCTCCGTGGACACAGATGAGTCTTGGCGACAATGTTTTTGATGACAGCAAGAATCAGAAAGAGGTTTATCCAAGCTGTATGCTTCAGGGAAATGCTTATGATGATGACGGATTAAAATCTGTTGATATTGAATTGTGGATTTACAAAAACTTTGTATGGATGCGTGATGAAAGCCGTACACAGCATATTGATCTTGAGGCAGATGATTATCCAAAAAACAACGTCTGGACAATTTATGCAATCTCTGATTCAAATCACTTTAAAGTTGTTTCTAAATGTACAGATATAAATGGTGCTGTAAGTATTCCTCTTGAAAAATTCTTTAGAATCTCTGATGTCAATCCGCCACAGATGGAAATTACAGAACCTAAATCAGGTGATGTTGTTTTAGGAAATTCAAACGGCAAATTTACATTAAAGGGACAGGTAAAAGATGATGGTCCGGTTAAGTCTCTTAAGATGGTACGCATTGCAAACAAGAATAAGGGAAGTGATAACTTCTTGAAATATTTCTCCGGTTCATATCAGGGCTGGACATCTGAACTTGACGGAAACAAAGTATTCGAAATTAATCTTATTGGTTCCGGAGTGCCGGAAGGCGGCTATTGTACTTATGAAATAAATCAGGAATTTAATCTTTTTGGAACCGAAAGTAATTCTTTTGGAATCAATGGTACAGGTACAAATGTAAAAGAAATTGAGGCTGGAGAAGGAAAAAAAGATGTTATCGTAGAAACAGTTTATTCTACAGAAAATTTAAAGAATCAGACTCTGCTTTTCAGAGTAGAAGATACAAGTGGTTCTGTAGCTATTGAGACATTCTCATTCCAGGGAGATGTAGAACCTCCTGTTTTGACAATTGATAATATTAATGTTGTTTCTCAGGAAAGTGGCTATGATAAGTCTAAGGCAGAATCTTATCCTCTTAATTCCGACAACGCAATAAAAACTTATAAGCGTAATGAAAGCAATATAATAACAGATAAAATATATTTTACCGGAACATGGAGTGATAATGCTGCTGCACATTGGGGTGATAATTCAAAAATCGGTGAAATCTATTTATATAACAGTTACGGATTAATGGCCCCTGTAGTTAAAAATAGTAACGGTACATGGGAATCTTATTTAATAACTCCTGAAGATACAACAACTTCAAGTGTACAGGCACTGATTACTGACTGGGGTGGAAATACTACAAAAGCAAGCGGAAGTTATTTTGTAAGCAGCAGTAAACCTGTGTTGCTCAGAGTAAACTCTTCTAAACAGGATGGAACTTATAAAGATGGTGACGAGATTATGATCGTCATGGAATATAATAAAAAAGTTACATTCGAAGGCGGATCTTCTGCACCTGAATTGATTTTGAATAATAATGGAAAAGCAACTTATTCATCTGGAAATGGTGAATCAAAGCATTACTATTATTATAAAGTTGGTTCTGGAAGTGAAACTTCTTTGTCTGGAAAATTAAAGGTAAGCAGTTTAAATACAAATGGAAATACATGGAAAGACAATAACAAAGAAGAAGTTAAAGTTTTAACAATAAGTGATGGTATAAATCTTGATAAAATCAGATCAATTTATATTGATAACAATTCTCCTCGTATAGTAAAGATATCACCGGTTACCGGAGGATATTTTAACAAAGACAAGGAAATCTGGGTTCAGGCAGATTTTAATAAAGAGATTACTGTTAAAGATTTTTCAAAAACGAAACTTGTTTTGAATATTTCTGGTACGGGCAAGACAGAAACTTCTCTTGATGCTTTCTCTCAGTCAAGTTCTAAATCAGTTTTGTTTAAATATAAAATACTGGAAAGTGATAATACTCTTGATACTGAAAATAAGATGTGTAAATTAAGATACACTCAGTTTATTCCTGGAGAAAATAATATTGTTGATATTGCAGGCAATGCAGTAACAGATGTGACACCGACAGATACAACTGATTATTTTAATTCTAATGCAGTTTATGTTGATACAAAAAAACCTCTTAAACCTTCAGTAACTGGCGTTGAAGATTTTGATTCAAAACATAAAATTTATTATACCTCAGTAAACAGCATACGTTTCGATAACTTTGAACCGGCTTCTGATGCCACAAGATACTACAGTCTTGATGGAGGAAATTCATGGATCAATTATTTATCAAATCCGGTCATCAGTCAGAATGGAACATATAAAGTCTGTGCAAAACAGATTGATAAGGCTGGAAACGAATCTGACATGTCTGATGTAGTAACTGTAAAAATTGATGCAGGAAATCTTTATACATCAATTTCCGCAGAGCAGCCTGACGGAACTTATAAAAACGGAAATGATAATATTGTTGTAGTGTTATCGTTCAGAAATAAGATTTCTGCACAGAATGTAAAATTAAAATTAAACATTACAGATAAAGATAGAAATGCAAAAACTGTTTATGCAAATTTAATATCACAGACTGATGATAAAAAATTAAGATTCAGTTATGAAATATCAGAAAGTGATTTCTGTTTTGATGCATTGAATGTAATGGAAATTGATTATGGTTCAAACGGATGGATTAAAGATGAATATGGAAATGTTGTTGCCGGAAAAGATGCTTCTACAGGAAGCTCTGTAACTGGAAATGTCGAGTATTCAAGTAATCCGGGTCTTGTAAAAAGCCGTACAATTAAAATTGTAAATGGTAGGCCGGTTGTAGAATCTATTACACTTACAAAACCATCTGGTGCTGTAAATGTAAAACAAAGACAGCTCAGGATTAAATTCAATTCAGAAATTACAAAACAAAGCGGCAATTCACTTTACATTACACTTAAACAGGAAACTAGTTTTGAAGCGCCTGCAATGCTGTCAAAAACTCAGTGGGAACAGTGGCCTTCTGATATAACAAAATTTTATAAAGAAACAACAAATGGCTGGAATGCAAATACAGGTTCTCCGGATTTAGCTTCAAAGTATGTTTTGAAATATGAATTTGATACAGACAATACAGAGCTGGTTGGAAATATTAAAGCACTTGATGATGCAGATGCTGTATCTATAACTGCAGACAGAGTTGTCGTTGATATGGGTTCAAATTACATTTATGTAGATGAAAATGACAGAACAGTTCTTGTTGTAGAGTTAAAAGATGATTTTATTTTACCTGTACAAGGTGCTGATTATACTGTAACAATTCCTGCAGGCGTTGTAGAAAATTACATTAAAAACAAAAATGAAGAAGTGTTTGAAAATGCTAGTACAAAATATATAAGATCAAATCCGGGAGTTGAAACACCGGTAATTCGTATCAATAAAGTCAGTGAAACAATCAGTGGTACTTCAGTTACACAGAATCCTACAACTACATTTAAGATTGACTGTCAGACTCCATTGGGTACAGATGATAAAATTTATTATAAGATTACTACTCAGGAAGATACTTATATTAAATTGATTAATAACGGTGGTAATGATGTTACTATGGCATGGGAAGGAAGTACATCAAAAAAAATTACTGCTGCACCTAAGTTTACAAACTCAATACCTTCTAAGTCTGACATGCAGAATACAAGTCTTTCATCATTGGCAAAAAAAGCAACAGGCTCTTTAGGATCTGCTATTAATGGTTCTGATATGACAAAGAATAAGGGATATATGGCTTTAATTTCTGCAACAGCTAAGAAAGGCTCTTCTTATTCTGATGAAATTGGAATGGAATTTGCCATGAGAACTATCATATTCTTAAAAGAAATGGAACAGTCATCTTGGGGAGGAGCTGCTACAGGTAAGGTTAAAAACCGATGTACACCTCCTGATGGTGATGAATGGGAGAATTGTAAGGCTAACAGATGGCTTCGCGGTGGAGATAATATTTCTGGTGGTGTCAGTACTGCAGACTTTCCGTTAACATGGGATGGTGATGACTGGAATGAAAATCCTAGAACCGTAAGGGCAATGACACCTTACAATAATACAGATGGTTTGTGGTATTGGATCAGCTGGAATGTTTCAACTACAGCTTATGTTCACTTTGTTGCTGGCAATATTCCAAGTGATGCAGATACAAATGGACCAGATCACTGGTGGTGGAGTTGTTGTGGTTGGGTTGGAAAGAAAGAACAGACTCCGGTTTATGCTGGTGAATGTACTGTATTCCAGACTGATGCAAGTACAAATAATAACGGTTATTCTTTCTTAAATGAAGGAAAGCATAAAGTAAAAAGATAAAAAAAGTCGTGACATAATGTAAGTATACATAAAAACCCCTTTTACGGAATATGATATGTACCCATAATTCTGGACACATATTATGAACTAGGCGGAACGAATGGATGCTTCCCTGTATTTTACAGGAGGCATCCATTTTGTTTTAACCTGAA
>JAGHVB010000078.1 GCA_018064525.1 Candidatus Treponema merdequi
ATTACGGCGACACAGTAGAAATCACATGCGCAACTTTCGGCGCCGACATCTATTACACGACAGACGGTACTGCCCCAACTTCAAGCAGCACAAAATACACATCACCGATTGAAATCAAAGCCGACATAACAATCAAAGCAATCGCACTCAAAAGCGGAATGAACGACAGCGCAGTTTCTGAAAAAGCTTACACAATCAAAAAATACACAGTCACCTTTGACACAAATGGACATGGAACTGCGCCGGATGCAATGACGGGTAAACACAAAGGCGAAACAATTACATTACCTGCGGCATTAACAGCAACAGGTTATCTGTTTGAAAACTGGAATGACGGCACGACAGATTACGCTGCCGAAGCAAATTACACTGTAGCAGGTGATGTCACAATTAAAGCAGTGTGGAAAGACTTAACCCCGCCAGCAGCAATAACAGACCTTACAGCAAAATGTACTGCAAGCCAGACAGTAAAACTTACATGGACAAATCCAGCAGACGCAGATTTTGCAAAAGTTGTGATTACATATGGAACTGATGGAAAAATTGAAGTTCTTAAAACCGCAACTCCAAACGATGAAGCCACAGTTACAGGACTTACAGACGGAACTGAATATACATTTACAGTAAAGGCATATGACAATGTACAAAACGCAAACAGCGGTGTGGAAGTAAAGTGTAAATTAAATGGCGGACTTTTAGGAATTCCGAAACAGACACAGGGTGCAGTAATAAAAGAAACCTGGATGTCAGACAACGGAAACTTAAAAATTGACGGAACAGAAATTGCCAAAACCAGCGAGGTAGTAGTTGTACCTACAGGAACTGTAGCCACAGTTACAATGCCGGATGATTCAAGCTGGAGCTGTTATTACAGCGGTTCATCAAATTCTTATAAAGGTGTATTCCTTAAAGACCGAAAAGTAAAACTTGACCCGTTTGTAATGAGCCAGTATCAGGTAACAATGAAACTTTATAACGAAGTTATGGGATCTAATCCAAGTCATTTCTATAGATTTCCATATGTTAGTGAAACACTGGAAAACGGACCTGTAGAATCAGTATACTGGTACCAGGCATGTGCATTCTGTAACGCACTTACAAAAAAGACGATGACAGCATCCGACTGCGTGTATTACAGCGATAAAGCTTTAAAAACACCATATACTGCAACAGACGCAGGCAATAAAACAACTCCATATATAGCATATAATGCAGACAATAGAAAATGGACAAAGAAAGGTTACCGCTTACCAACAGAAGCAGAATGGGAATTTGCAGCACGCGGCGGAAATCCGAATGCAGCAGAATGGAGTTATGCATATGCAGGTTCACAGACAAAAAAAGAAGCATCAAAGTTCACATCAAGTCCATATAATGATGACGAACTTGAAAGTTATGCATGGTATTCTAACAACTCTGGCAGTACAACACACGAAGTTGGATTAAAAGAAAAAAATATACTTAACCTTTATGACATGAGCGGAAACGTATTGGAATGGTGCTATGACTGGTATAACGATACAGCAAGCCAAAACGATAGTGCATATACAGTAGACGGCTATGTACAGAACCCGGTTGGTGCGTCGGCTTCGGGCAGTAGCGCACATGACCGCCGTTGCTACCGTGGTGGTTGCTATACCGACGGCGCGGGCAACAGTGCCGTGTCTCGTCGTTTCGTACAATTTCCGGACCGCAGCGACAGCGGCACAGGTTTCCGTGTTGTGCGCTCCATTTCTATTAAATAAAATTACGTAACCGTTTAAAGAGCAGCCTAAAGGCTGCGACTAAAACGGTTACGTAAAGTACCGCCGCAGGAAGTTTTAACATTTTGCTTTTAGATCGAAATCGGCTGTTCTGCGGTGGATTACAGTCAGAAACAATATTTGAAAATCAAATTAGAGATATAAATAAAGATGCATAGGAAGCAGTCATGAAAAATAATGAATATCATATGGCAGTAACAGATGAAGATAAAAAAAACTAGTATGTATAAAGGCGAGATAATGAAAGATTCTGTGCATGAAAATTCTTATAGTCCAAGAAAACGAAAGCTGATTTTCTTTTATATTATGTTTTTTAGTTTTTGTGGTTTGATGGGCACAAGTTTTTTTGTTAAATGTAGTCCAAGCAAAAATGAAGTAAAAAATGAATCAGTATTTGAAGTTTCTGCAGATACTGTAGATATAAAAAAAAATAATTCTGTATTAAAAAAGTCTGATAATTATATTCCACTTGTATGTATGACGATCTTTTGTACCGTAGGAATTACATTACTTTTTGTTTTATATATTATTGATGATAATGGTATCAAGTTTGCAAAATTAAATGAACTTCATTCTTTGAGAATAAATACTTTAAATCAAATTGCAGATTTAAATAATGTTCAAGATTATGAAATAATTGAAGAAAAAACAAGTAAAGATAATTCTAAGAAAAGTAATTCAAAAACTACAACAAAGAAAAAAATTTTTAGTGCAGAATATATAAAAAATTATATGAATTCAATCGCGGAGATTTAATTATGGAAGGCTGGATCTCGGTTGTTATTTCATTTGTTACATTGATTGTAACTATTTTTATTCCGATTCAAATCATGAAATTTCAGCGGTATACAGGATTGATGTCAACTTATATGAGTTTTGAGTTTGCTCATGCTTTTCAAAGCGTAATATCTTTTTTTTACAAAGATTGTTGTTGTGATGTGGAAAAGATTGCTGAAGAATATAAAAAGCGTTTTAACTCAGATTTCGATGAAATGGCAAAGAAATCAGAAAAATCAGACATTCTTCATTATCAGCGACGCTTGTTAAATGATTATTTTGTTGAACTTGAAATGTGCCGTGAATCCAGCTGGGTTTTAAGACAAAAAATAAGCAAAGACTGGACAACCAGCGAAGCATACGTTTGTAAAATTCTTGTTTATATGAATAAAGCTGTTGATGAAGATCCAGAAATGTTTATGAATATTTCTTCAATTAAACATGAAAGAATGCCTAAGGTAAAAGGTCTCTGCGAATATCTGACACGCTTTTATAAAGCTTTGTGTAAAGCATCAGAAAAAATGCAGTTATAAAGATTTATTATCTCATAGAATGTAATTTACATCACGATGAAAAACGACATCTCATTCCTCATCGATTCCCAGATGACACTTTACGAACAGCAGAGTTCATTTAATCCGAACATGCCGCTCAGAGGTTTTTTTTATTTTTCGCAACTGGTTTGAAGACGGCGTTAATGTAAAAATAAAAATGTTCCTGAGTATGGATGGGTTTATGGTGGCTATCTTGTCAGTAAAAGACCGGCATCAAAAAAAAGCCGATAAAATGTGATTTTTGCCACACGGATGAGTCCGCTACGCTGTGGCGCATACTGCGCCACCCTAAAGATTGTTGTCAATTCGATTAATATTGATTAAAATATTTTTAATTTATTTTTAAGGAGAAAAAATTGAAAAAGGTTAGCTCTCTTATGATTTTACTGCTTGCCGGCGTGATGATGTTCGTGTCGTGCAGCTATGCAGGTAACAGTGGAAACGGTGGTGGAACTCCAGCAGGAAATGATGATGGAATTCCTTCGGATTCGACAGACATTTCTTTTGACGGTAAAACATTTAAGTTGACTGGCGAAGTACAGTTAATGACAACGGCAGCCACAATAACCGGCAGTAATGACTACAATCAGAACTCTAACGACACAGGTGCTTTTCCAAACGGAAGATCAGTTACTTTAAGCCCTTTTATTATGGGTAAATACGAAGTAACCCAGGAACTGTACGAAGCAGTAATGACAGGACAGAAAGTAAAAATTGGTGGGCAAGATAAAGATTTAAATGCAAACCCAAGCTATTGTACTTCAAATTCTGCTAATTATAAAAACATGCTTCCTGGCGAAGAACAAAAATACCGCCCTGTAGAATATATTACATGGTTTGATGCAGTATATTTCTGTAATGCCTTGAGCGAAAAAATGGGACTTACAAAAGCTTATACTATTACAAATATTTCAGTTTCAGATGGTCATATTGATTCTGCAACAGTAACACCAGTAACAGATGCAAACGGCTACCGTTTACCAACAGAAGCAGAATGGGAATATGCAGCCCGCGGTGGTTCAAAATCAACAGAAGAACAGTTTAAGCAATACTGGTCTGGAGCAACTACAACAAATTATTCTGCTTCAGAAAACGATGATATAAACGGTGTTGCATGGTATACTTGTAATGCCAAAAAACTTGGTTCTGGAACAGCAGGCTACGGAACACATCAGGTAGGAAAAAAAGCTCCAAATGCAGCAGGCCTTTGTGACATGAGTGGCAACGTTAGGGAATGGTGCTATGACTGGTCCGCTAGTATTTCTACTGCAGAAAATGTAACCGACCCTTCTGGCCCGTCAGAGGCTCAGACTTACCGCGTTATTCGCGGTGGCAGCTGGTGGGACGGCGCCTTCATCTGTGCAGTTTCTTACCGGAATGGCTACCGCCCGGACAGCCGCACCAACGACCTCGGCTTCCGCGTTGTTCGCAAAGCTCAGTAACACCTATAAAAGCAAGAAAGAGTTTATGGCGCATGAGCCTGTGGAACAGGCGAATCGCAATAAACTCTTTTCCCAAAAAGGCGTTTTAGAAGTTTTCTAAAACGCCTTTTTTGTTGTATAATATAAATTAGCAGGAGTTATTATGTGTCAAAAATCAGAAATGGAGTTTTCAATTTTTCTTATTCATCAACTCGCACAAAATTGGAATAAAACACCTGCAGAGGTTTTTAATACTCTTGAGAACACCAAAATTCTTGATGATTATATTTTAAAAAATTATGACGTTTTACATACGCAGGGAAGTAAATATTTAGTTGAAGATATTTCAGAGTTTGTCAGAGAAAAAGGAATTGCTGTATGACAGTTTATCATGGTTCTAATCAGATTGTTTCAATTCCTGATATTTCCTATTCAAAAAACTTTCTTGATTTTGGGAAAGGCTTTTATGTAACTACATTCCAAAAACAGGCTGAAAAATGGTTAGATTTTGTTTGTGGTTGTAGAAATGAACGATCAATTTTGTATTGTTAACCAAGGTGCATTGTCTCAGTTGTTAAAATTTGAAAAATCGTATTTGGTACAAAATAATGACAGATAGAAAAGAATTAGAAAATATTTATAAACAAAATCTAGAAAGCGATATTATAAATTATCTTGCTGAAAAAATGCATATTGATTTACGAACAGCTATGTCAAAATATTACTCAAGTAAACTTGCAAAACAAATTGAATCTGGTGAAAACGGAATTGATAATTTGGATTATAAGAATCTTGTTGAAGATTTGATTGAAAATGAGTTGAAAGTGTAAAAAATATCTTTTTTGTTGTATAATATTTTTTGGGTAACTTTTATAAAAAATTGCAGGTTCTGGCCCGTCAGAGGCTCAGTCTAACCGCGTTTGTCGCAACGCTCAGTAACACCCATAAAAGCAGGCTTTTCTCTTATTTCAGCTGCTGCTCAATTCCCCTCAATTAAACCATTCCACTATTTAAATAACCGTCAAATTCCATTATAATATTACTAATATTACTTACAGGAGTTTTTAGATGAAAAAACTTATTATCGCTTTAGCTTCGGCTTTGATGCTTTTTTCTTTCACTTCATGCGGAAAAAAGACATCTGGAAAAGTTTGGATCGTAGCTACAGACACAGTATTCAGACCATTTGAATACACAAATGAAAACAACGAATTCGTTGGAATCGACGTTGATATTCTTGCAGCAGTTGCAGAAGATCAGGGATTTAAATACGAATTGCAGTCACTCGGCTGGGACGCTGGTGTTGCAGCTGTTCAGGTTGGACAGGCTGATGCTCTTATCGCAGGAGCTACAATTAAACAGTCACGCATTGATTCTGGATGGATTTTCTCTGACGGATATTACAATGCTACACAGACATTCGTAGTTGCTGCTGATTCTTCTATTTCTAAATATGAAGATCTCAAAGGCAAGAATGTTGCAGTTAAAAATGGAACTGCCGGCGCTGACTTCGCTAATTCACTTAAAGACAAATATGGATTCACAGTCACAGTATTCGAAGATTCTCCAACAATGTATCAGGATGTAATCCTCGGAAACTCTGCTGCATGCTGCGAAGACACACCTATCATGGCTGACAACATTAAATCTGCCGGACTCAAACTCAAGATTCCTGCAGGAATGGAAAGTGAAGGTGCTCCATACGGATTTGCAATCATGAACAAAGACCGTCAGGAACTTCTCGACATGTTCAACAAAGGACTTGCTAACATCCGCGAAAACGGAAAATACCAGGCAATCCTCGACAAATATTTGAAATAAAATTTTTAACTGCGGATGTCTGACAAAATCAGATGTCCGTAAAAAGAAACCGGGTGTTGCAATGCGATGCCCGGTTTTGAAAATTCCACCAGTAAAGGAAAACGACGAATGACATCTATTTTACAAAAATATGCCACAATGCTTTTATCATCACTCGGAAACACAATGCTTCTTACTTTACTTGCACTTGTGTTTGCGATGATAATCGGTTTGATATTTGCGCTTTGCAATGTCAGTCACAGTAAAGCACTTAATGCAGTTGGAACTGTTTATGTAGATGCAATTCGTGGTGTTCCTTTAATCGTACTTGCATACTTTATTTACTTTGGTGTTCCGCAGGCAATCAAGATGCTCGGTGTTCAGGGATTCAGGCTCTCGGCACTTAAGGCTGGAACAATTGCTCTTTCAATGAACTGTGGTGCTTACATGGCAGAAATTTTCAGAGCAGGAATTCAGAGTATTGATAAAGGTCAGATGGAAGCTTCGCGAAGCCTTGGTCTCACATACGGCCAGAGCATGAAAGAAGTAATTCTTCCGCAGGCAATCCGCGTAATGATTCCGTCAGTAATCAATCAGTTTATCATCACACTCAAAGATACTTCGATTCTTGCAGTAATCGGATATCCAGAATTAACAAACATGGGAAAAACAATAAGCGGCAATACATTCAAAAGTCTTGAAACATGGGCAATTGTCGGAATCATGTATATGATCGTAATTGTAACTTTGAGTAAAGTTGCAAAAGTAATCGAAAGAAAATTAAAAGTTGAATCAAGATAAGGAACGGAAAAATGAAAGATACAGTTAAAGTTCATGTTGAAAATTTGAAAAAAACATTTGGAAAGCTTGAAGTTTTAAAAGATATTAATATTGATATTCATGAAGGTGAAGTGGTTGTTGTAATCGGCCCTTCAGGAAGCGGTAAGTCAACTTTTCTTCGATGTCTGAACAAACTTGAAACTTCTAATGGTGGAAAAATCGAAGTAAATGGAACAGACATCAACGCAAAATCAACTAATATAAATCATCTCCGTGAAAATATCGGAATGGTATTCCAGCATTTTAATCTGTTTCCGAATCTTTCGGTATTGCAGAACATCATGCTTGCACCCTGCAAAGTAAAAAAGATGCCTAAAGAAGAAGCGCGTGAACTCGGATTAAAACTTTTGACACGCGTCGGCCTTGAATCAAAAGCAGATGTCTATCCTCAGCAGCTTTCTGGCGGTCAGAAACAGCGTGTTGCAATTGCCCGTGCACTTGCCATGAATCCGTCAATCATGCTTTTTGATGAACCGACTTCTGCTCTCGATCCTGAAATGGTTGGAGAAGTTCTCGCTGTCATGCAGGAACTTGCAAAAGGCGGAATGACGATGGTTGTTGTTACACACGAAATGGGATTTGCCCGTGAAGTTGCAGACCGCATCGTATTTATGGACGGCGGTTACATCATTGAAGAAGGAACTCCTGAAGAAGTCCTTAAAAATCCAAAACAGGAAAGAACAATCGCTTTTTTGAATAAAGTTCTTTAATAAAATTTTTTATGACTGTCATTGTACGGTTTTGAAAAAAAATATGAGAGAAGAAAGCAAACTGGAGGAGTCGTATGAAAAAAATTATTACTATCAGCCGTGATTTTGGAA
Organism: Candidatus Treponema merdequi; assembly: GCA_018064525.1. GTDB lineage: Bacteria > Spirochaetota > Spirochaetia > Treponematales > Treponemataceae > Treponema_D > Treponema_D merdequi. Next base: position 7,977 of record JAGHVB010000078.1, read on the forward strand.
GCGCAGGCGGAACTGTCGGAAAGCGTGTCGCAGATAAACTTGGATTTGAATATTTTGATAAAGAAATCATCATTCAGGCTGCGCGTGATGTAAGTCTTGATATTGAAAAGATAATTAAGTACGACGAAAAAGTTCCGGTTGCATTTGGATTTGCGCAGAGTCTTTTTGATCTGTATGCAGAGCCTGTTGAAGAATCTTTGTTTGAAGCACAGAAAAAAATAATCAGAAAAATTGCAGAGCACGGAAAATGTGTTATTGTCGGCCGCAATGCTGATCACATTGTTTCTGCTTTTGATGATGTTCTTAAAGTTTTTATTCACGCAGATGAAAACTGGCGAATCAAATATCTTAAAAATGATAAGATGAAAGATAAGTCAGAAGAAAAAATCGCTGATGCAATTCACTCAATCGACAGACATCGCGAAAAATTCTGCAAGTACTGGACTCATAAAGAATTTGGTGACGCAAAAAATTATGACATCACATTAAATACTTCATCACTCGGAATCGATCAGTGCGTTGATATTATTTATCAGCTTGCAAAATAGTTTTAAAAACTGTCAGAAGAAATAAAAAATGTCACAGAAATTAAATACGATAATCATTCAGCCGCCGCTCGTTCAGCTTAACACGCCTTATCCGAGCGGCGCTTATCTTTTATCATTTTTCAAAAATCTTTATTCAGAAAAAAATATCGATGGAACTGTCAGCTGGTTTGATTTTTCAAATGATTTTTTTCACGCAGTTTTTTCGAAAAGTGGAATTTCGAAAATCTTTGATTCCACTCGTGATAAAGCATTGAAACTTGCAGATGAATATGAATCAAACGGTGATGACAATACTGCGTTTCAATTGAGGCGTTTTGTTTCAAACCGCGAGTTGTGGTCAGACTGGATTGAAAAGATAATTGCAATCGTGTGTCCGTCAGAACGAAGCGGACGTGAATATGTTCATGAGTTTATCAGAAGCGCTCATGTTCCGCGGGGTGCCCGCGTTGAAAATTATCTTTCAAATCTTTCGCGTGATGTAACTGCAGATGATTCACAGATTCTTGCAAGTCTTTCGCTTGCTGATCTTGCTGATTACATCACTTTAGTTTACGACAATAATTTTGCGCTCATCCGTTATGCAGAACATTTGGCTGCTTTTACTGCAAGTTTTAAAGACTGCGAAAACGGATTGCACAGCCGTGCGTTAAACGATTTTTATAAAGACATCATATTAAATAAAATTAAAGTGGACCGCAACGAACCTGCTTTGTTCTGCATATCGATTCCGTTTCCTGGATGTTTTGAAGCGGCGCTTTTTACTGCAAAAGTTTTGCGCGAAGAATTTTCTGACTGCATTATTTCTTTTGGCGGCGGATATGTTAATACAGAACTTCGAGAAGTTAACGAAGAAAAACTTTTTGATTACTGCGACTGCATAAGTTACGACAAAGGTTACGGTAGTTATGTGGAATTAATTAATGCGCTTGAAAATGCTGTCGAAAAAATTCCACTTAAAGAAAAAATATTCAACGGACAAAAATATTTCGGAATCACATATAAATCTCTTTCAAGCTGTAAACTTTCGCCCAAAAATGAATCTCTTTCAAAACAGACATCTCATTCAATACCCGGCGCGGTTCAATTGATAAGACCGCTTACAATTTCTGATGACGAATCTCGTTTTGCAGAAATCTCAAAACTTGAAAAAGAACTTGTCAGAAAAACGACACCAGATTATTCTACAGTCAATTTTTCAAAATATCCGCGCCTTGCAGACGATGTAAATCCGATGCACCGCATCTGGAACGACGGCTCGTGGCTCAAAGCTTTTATCGCACATGGCTGTTACTGGCATCGCTGTGCATTCTGTGATACGACACTTGATTATGTAAAAAATTACTGCATGACAGATGTCGATAATCTTTATAAAAAACTTTCAGAACAGGCAGCCATCACTGGCGTAAACGGAATTCACTTTGTAGACGAAGCGTGTCCGCCTGCCGCATTGAAAAAGTTTGCGTTGAAAAACTTGTCGCGCGGAAAAGAACTCACTTTCTGGGGTAACATCCGGTTTGAAAAATCATTTGATCGTGATGTGGCAGATCTTCTTTCGCGCGGAGGAATGACTGCTGTTTCTGCCGGAATTGAAATTGCAACAGGCGACGGACTTACTGATGTAAACAAAGGCACTGATATGAAAAATATTATCAGTGCATGCTGTGCGTTTAAAGAAGCCGGCATTTTGATTCACTCGTATATGATTTTTGGTTTTTACAAACAGAGTGAACAGGATTTGATTAACTCGATGGAAACATTGCGTCAGATGTTTGAAGCAGGTCTTTTAGACAGCGCGTTCTGGCATAAGTTTACGCTGACAAAACATTCCACTGTTTATGCAGAATATGAAAAAGGCCTTCATCCTGATTTGAAAATTTTGCCTCGTAATAAAGATTCATTTGCGGAAAATGATTTACATTTTGAAGGCGAAGAAAAAAGTGAAAAATATTCTTCTGGTTTGAACGCAGCTCTCGAGCTTTGGATGCACGGAGAAAAATTAAACAAGAGTGTTGAAACTTATTTTGATTTTAAGATGCCTCGTCCGACAATTACAAAAGATTATGTTGAAAAACTGATTGCGCTATATGAAAAAGAACGCGATGAAAAGTTTGCAAATCTGCCGGGCAGTGTGAGTGATGAAAGGTTTGTATGGCTTGCAGGTGAACCGATTGTTTTAAAATCGAATGGTGGTGCGCAGCTTTCGTGGTCATATATGGGCGAACTTTTGTATGCTGATGTTGAGCAGAAGAAGGTGCGTGAAGTGTCCGAGTATTTGAAAAGTATTTCTGTTTCGAAGTTTGATTGCTGTGAAGATAAGAGCGCGTTTGATGGTAAGCGCGTTGTTGATGTAATCGGTAAAAAGCTTTTTGTGGAACTTCGTGGAAAGGGACTCTGTAAGATATAAAAAAGAGAAGTATAAGATGAAAAAGTATATTGTAATTTTAGGATTGTTATTTTCAGCAGCTTTTAGTTTTGCGCAGGTTATTCCTTGTGTCAGAGAAGATTTTGTTTATGAAAAAAATGGAAAAGAGGAAAAAAGAACTGTTTTCTATTTTGGTAATTTTGCGTATTGCCCTGAAGGTAAAACAGAGGATTGGCATGGAGATTTTTACCTTTATACTAAAAGCGCTTATATTGATGCTTATAATCCATTGTTTTGTCATGAAGTTGCAGCATTTAAGTTTATACCGGAAGGAAATGTTAAATCTTCTAAGAGAACAGAAACTACTTTTGATGAAGACAGGTTTTACAGAATTCTTGCAGATGCATTTTATAAAATTGTTTTAAGTAAAACTTGTGAAAAATGGGAAGGTGAAGAAGATTCTCAATATTTACCCCAGCTTATGAATTTTATTTCTGAAGAATCAAAATTCTTTTCGAAAGAATCACTGAAAATATTGCGCAATACCATCTTTGCAAAATATGGATATGTGTTCAATTCAAGTGATTTACGAAGCATTTTCTCATCGCTTGAATGGTATAAACCAAAGACTGTGAATGATTTCAGAATTTCAGACATGAATCAGGTTGACAGGGCATGGTTGAATCTGATTTCTATAATAGAGAAAAGCCTGGATTAAAGACTTAAAGGGTATTCTTATATTCCTCTGAGATATCCTTTTTAAGCCTTTCGGGCTGTCAAATTCCACTAAATTCTAGCAAAATTCTCTTCATATAAGTTGTTTTTTATTCTTATTAGTATTACAATAATCGGGCAGTATTTTCTGCTTAGTTTACATATTAGGAGAACAAAATGGCTAAAGGTGGAAATGCCGGATTTTCTTCAGATCTTATTAAATTCATTAAAGACTGGAAGGACAAACCGGGCAATCTCATTATGATTCTGCACCATGTGCAGGAAGAACAGGGTTATATTTCTCGCGAAGCTGCTTTCGAAGTTGCTGAGAGAACTGGTACCCCATTGGCACGCGTTTATGGCGTAATTTCATTCTATCACTTCTTTAAAACACAGAAACCTGGTAAGAACCTCGTAAGTGTATGTTTGGGAACAGCCTGCTACCTCAAAGGTGGTCAGGATGTAATCGATGAATGTCGTTCACTCCTCAAACTTAAGGACGGCGATGTTTCAACAGAAGATGGTCTCTTCTCAGTTGAACCAGTTCGTTGTATCGGTTGTTGTGGTCTTGCACCTGTTATGTCAGTTAATGGCGAAGTTTACGGTAAATTGACAAAAGACATGGTTAAACCAATTCTTGACAAGTATCGCCAGTAGGAGAATTAAATGACACGCGAAGAACTTCATAAAATTTATGAAAGCAAAAAAGCTGAAATTGAAAGCCGCAAAGCTGGAGCAAAAAAAATTGATACAAACGGTATCAAGACTGTTCTCGTTTGTGGTGGTACAGCTTGTGAATCATCTGAATCAGTAAAAATCAGAGAAAACCTTGAAGCTGGAATCAAAGCTCATGGTCTTGAAAATAAAGTTAAGGTAGTTTTGACAGGTTGTTTCGGATTCTGTGAAAAAGGTCCGATCGTTAAAATCATGCCTGAAGATTCATTCTATGTTTGTGTAAAACCAGAAGATGTAAACGAAATCGTTGAATCTCATCTTGTTGGTGGAAAAGAAGTTACACGTCTTCTTTATGATCCAAACGCAACAAACAAAAACGAAGAAATTCCATTCTATAAAAAACAGATGCGTATCGTACTCCGCAACTGTGGTGTAATCAATCCTGAAGATATTACAGAATACATTGGAAACACTGGTTACCAGGCTCTCGAAAAAGCACTTTTCGAAATGAAACCTATCGATGTAATCAACGAAATCAAAGCATCTGGACTCCGCGGACGTGGAGGTGCCGGATTCCCTACAGGTCTCAAATGGGAAGCTGGTTTCAATGCTAAGGGTGATCAGAAATTCGTTGTATGTAATGCCGACGAAGGTGACCCGGGAGCTTACATGGACCGCTCTACAATTGAAGGCGACCCACACTCAGTTCTCGAAGCTATGACAATTGCAGGATATGCAATCGGAGCTAACAAAGGTTTCGTTTACATCCGTGCAGAATATCCACTTGCTGTAAGCCGTCTTGAAAAAGCTATTAATGATGCAAGAGCTAACGGATTCCTTGGAAATAACATCTTTGGAACAAAGTTCTCTTTTGATATTGAAATCCGTCTTGGTGCCGGTGCTTTCGTATGTGGTGAAGAAACAGCTCTTCTCCGCTCAATCGAAGGTAAACGTGGTATGCCAACTCCAAAACCACCATTCCCTGCTCAGTCAGGACTTTGGGGAAAACCTACTGTAATCAACAACGTAGAAACTTGGGCTAACATTCCTGTAATTCTTACAAAGGGTGCTGCATGGTTCAACAAGATTGGTACAGCAGACTCTAAAGGTACTAAAGTATTTGCCCTCACAGGTAAAATCGAAAACTCTGGACTTGTTGAAGTTCCAATGGGAACAACACTCCGCGACATCATTTTTGAAATTGGTGGCGGTATTAAAAACGGCAAGAAGTTCAAGGGTGTTCAGACTGGTGGTCCATCAGGCGGTATCATTACAGAAGCTAACCTCGATACAGGAATCGACTTCGGTGCTCTCGTACGCTTAGGTTCTATGATGGGATCTGGTGGTATGATCGTTATGGACGAAGATGACTGTGTAGTAGACGTTTCTAAGTTCTACATGGAATTCTGTGTTGATGAATCTTGTGGTAAGTGTTCACCATGTCGTATTGGTACACGCCAGTTGTTCACAATCCTCGATGAAATTTCTAAAGGAAACGGAACAATGGAAGACCTCCAGAAGCTCCAGGACATCGGTAGCGCAATGAAAGCTTGTTCTCTCTGTGCTCTCGGTCAGTCAGCTCCTAACCCAACTCTTTCAACTCTTGCTAAATTCAAAGACGAATACATTGCTCACGTTGTTGACAAAAAATGTCCAGCTGGAAAATGTAAGAAACTTACACAGTTTGTAATCGATGCTGACAAATGTATCGGTTGTGGACTTTGTATGAAGGGTTGTCCTGCAGGTGCTATTTCTAATAACGCTGCTGGAGAAGTTAAAGAAGGCAAGAAGCTTCCTTGGAAACTTATTGATCAGTCTAAGTGTGTTAAGTGCGGTGCTTGTGAAGCTGCATGTAAATTCCACGCTATTTTCAAGAAATAAGTTAAGGATTTTAGGAGAATATAATGGTAACATTAACTATAAACGGCAAAGAAGTTAAAGTTAAAGACGGAACAACTGTCCTTGCTGCAGCAAAATCAATGGGAATTAAAATTCCTACATTGTGCCACAGCCCAGACCTTAAACCATGGGCATCTTGTGGTTTGTGTGTAATCAAAAATGTTGACCCACGTACAGGTCGTGCCCGCATGGCTCGTGCATGTTGTACAACAGTAACACCTGGAATGAACATCGTAACAGACGACGCAGAACTTCGTAATGCTCGCCGCACAGTTCTTGAATTGATTCTTTCTAATCACCCACAGGACTGTCTCAAATGTTCAAGAAACCAGAACTGTGAATTACAGGATCTCGCAAGCCAGTTTGGTCTCCGCGATATCCGTTTCAAACAGATTCTTAAAAATCAGCCGGTTGACGATTCTTATGCAGAAATCGTTCTTAACCGCGACAAATGTATCAACTGTGGTCGTTGTGTAGAAGTTTGTCAGGACGTACAGAAAGTATTCGCTCTCGAATACAATGGACGCGGTGACAAGACTATGATCGGACCAGTTGGCGGCGTAGACATGGCTCACTCACCTTGTATCAAGTGTGGTCAGTGTGCATCTCACTGTCCAGTTGGAGCAATCACATTCTCTAACCCTATCACAGAAGTATTTGCAAAACTTGCAGATCCAAAACTTACAAGCGTTGTATCTATCGCTCCAGCTGTTCGTGCAGCAATCGGCGAAGAATTTGGAATGGCTCCAGGTTCTCTTACAACAGGTAAGATTTATGCTGCTCTCCGCGCACTCGGATTCAAGTATGTATTTGATACAAACTTTGCAGCTGACCTTACAATCATGGAAGAAGGAAACGAACTTCTTGCAAGACTTAAGTCAGGTAAAAATCTTCCACTCTTCACAAGCTGTTGTCCAGGTTGGGTAGACTGGTGTGAAAAGAATGCACAGGATATGCTCCCATATCTTTCTTCATGCAAATCTCCACAGCAGATGGAAGGTGCTTTGACAAAGACTTACTTTGCAGATTCAATCAAAGTAAAAGCAAAAGACATTTACAATGTTTCAGTAATGCCTTGTACAGCAAAACTCCACGAATCACAGCGTGATAAGAACATGAAAGCAAGCGGTGCTCAGGACTATGATATGGTTCTTACAACTCGCGAACTTGCAAAACTTATTAAGATGGCTGGAATCGACTTTAACAACCTTAAGGAAGAAGAAGCTGATTCAATCATGGGTGCTTACACAGGTGCTGCTACAATCTTCGGTGTTACTGGTGGTGTAATGGAAGCTGCTGTTCGTACAGCTTACGCAATCATCAACGGTAAAGAAATGAAACCAGTTGAACTCAAAGAAGTTCGCGGTCTCGAAGGTGTTAAAGAAGCAGTTGTTAAGATTAACAAGACAACTTCAGTTAGCGTTGCAATCGTTCACCAGATTGGAAACGTTCAGGCTGTTATCGATCAGGTTCGTGAAGACCTCAAAGCTAAGAAAGCTCCAAGATGGCAGTTTATCGAAGTTATGGCATGTAAAGGTGGATGTATCGCCGGTGGTGGACAGCCTTATGGAGTTACAGATGACGTTCGCAAAAAACGTACAGCTGCCCTCTACAAAGACGACGCTAAGTGCAAACTCCGCCAGTCACACAAGAACCCTGAAATCGCTAAGATTTACAAAGACTTCCTTGGTAAACCACTTGGTGAAAAATCAGAAAAGCTCTTGCACACTACATATACAAAACTCGATAACTATCGTGACTAATATGTAAACAGATGGCCCCGGGCGATTCTGATATGTACCCATAATTCTGGACACATATTATGAACTAGGCGGAACGAATGGATGCTTCCCTGTATTTTACAGGAGGCATCCATTTTGTTTTAACCTGAA
>JAGHVB010000040.1 GCA_018064525.1 Candidatus Treponema merdequi
TTCAGGTTAAAACAAAATGGATGCCTCCTGTAAAATACAGGGAAGCATCCATTCGTTCCGCCTAGTTCATAATATGTGTCCAGAATTATGGGTACATATCAAAGCGGGTAAGTAGAAGCAGATGATGTAAATAAATCTGAAGAAACTGTTTTTTCTGCATCGGTATAAAAAACAGAACGGTCATCAGAAAGATAATAAGTTGTACCGGAAATAATAATACGGTTTATATCTTTATGAATTGTATTGTTTAACACTGGAACAAAAAAACAGAGGATATAATTTCCTTTTCCTGGTTCTGTCAGCTGAAAAGCGGGATTTCTGACTGTAACAGGGCTTGTGTTTGCAATGTAATTTATTCCAAAATCTTCAAAATTTCTTAAAGTTGAAGTCTGATATAATTTTAAAGTTCCTTTTAAAGAATTACTGTCTGTTCCGTCAATTGTTTCGAGAAAGGCTTTTGAAAATGTTAAGCCGTAAGATGAATTTGATTCGAGCTTTTGTATTTTAACTGAATCTGGAATTGAATTTGCAATGGTCTGTACATTCGGGTCGAAAAAGTAATAGTTAAAGCCAATGTCAGGATAGTTCTGCGGGTTTCTTAAAAAAAGTTTAATTTGTTTGTTTGAGTCAGACGAAATACATGTAATTCCGGAATCTGTTGTAGGGAAAATTTCTTCAAGTTCTACTTTACCGACAGCAACTGTTTCTGTGTAATATTCAAGAAAACCTTTTACAGGTCTGTCAAACATTTCACATGAAAGTAAAAATGCTGAAAAAATAAATGAGAAGATAGTTTTAATTAATACAAATTTCTTTTTCAATGTAAACTTTTGATTGTCCAAAATCAGCTGGACACTCCATTTACATTATACTATATATTGCGTCCAAGTGTGAATGCTTTTTTGTTGATTTCGAGGAATGCAGGCTTTACAAGTTTTTCAATTGCTTTAAGCCATGACTCTTCTGAAAAGTCCATGTATTTTGAAAGTCGTCCCATCAGAACGATGTTTACGGCTTTTACGCTTCCGGCTTCTTCGGCAAGTTTTAAGCAGTCGAGTGCATCAACTTTTGCACCAGTTGCTTTAAGCTTTGCAACTACGTCTTCCGGGTAAACTGCGGCGCCTGTAATTACTGGCATCGGATCGATTGTCTGTGTGTTTGTTACAATCTGTCCGTCCGGGGCAAGGTAAGAAAGATAGCGGGCTGCTTCGAGCTGTTCAAAAGAAACGATGTAATCTGCCTGACCTTTGTCTACAATCGGGCTGTAAACTTTTTCGCCGTAGCGAACGTATGTTACAACAGAACCGCCGCGCTGGCTCATTCCATGAACTTCTGAAACTTTTACATCAAAGCCTGCATCAAGCAGAACCTGTCCAAGTGTTTTACTTGCCAAAAGTGCGCCCTGTCCGCCGACTCCGACTATCATTATATTTTTTGTAGTATTCATATTAATTTCCATCCTTAAAAACGAAAAACGATTTTCGAAAATTCCACTTAAACATTGAATGCATCAAACTTGCACTGCTGTGTACAGACTTTACATCCAACACAAAGCGTTTCGTCAACTTTTGCTTTTCCATTTTTCATTGAAATTGCAGGACATCCGATTTTCATACAAGACTTACAGCCTTTACATTTATCTGCATTTACAGAAATCGGACCCGGATGTTTTACTTCTTTAAGAAGTGCACACGGACGGCGGCTGATGATTACGCTTGGTTCATCTGCAGCAAGTTCTTCTTTGAGAGCGGCTTCGCATTCTGCGATGTTGTATGGATCAACGACACGGACGCGGTTGATTCCCATTGATTTAACGAGGGCCTCAAGATTAACGCGGCCGGCTGGTTCTCCGTAAAGGTTTTTGCCTGTTGTCGGATTCTGCTGGTGGCCTGTCATTCCTGTGATTGAGTTATCAACGATGATTACTGTGGAATTAGACTGGTTGTATGCGATTGTTGCAAGACTTGTCATTCCTGAATGCATGAATGTTGAGTCACCGATGATTGCAACTGTTTTATTTTCGCTTTCTGATTTGAGTGCCTTGTTGAATCCGTGAAGTGAAGAAACAGATGCGCCCATGCAGAGTGTCATTTCCATTGAGTTGAGCGGTGCGGCACTTCCGAGAGTGTAGCATCCGATGTCGCCGAGAACTGTAATTTTATTTTTGCTCAATGCGTAGAACATTCCGCGGTGAGGACATCCGGCGCACATTACAGGTGGTCTAACCGGAACATTTTCTGAAAGTGTAAACTTTGTTTCTGCTGAATAATCTTTTACAGAGTCTGCAAGAATTGCAATTCCACTTTCTGCAAAACATTTTACGATCAAGTTCTGAGAAAATTCTCCGCAGATAGGGAGGATGTCTTTTCCATGAACATTAATGCCGAGTGCTTTACAGTGAGTTTCGATAATCGGATCGAGTTCTTCGATTACGACTACTGTTTCACATTTTGAAGCAAAGTCTTTTATTAATTTTACCGGAAGCGGATTAACCATTCCGAGTTTTAAAATGTTTGCTTTTGTTCCAAAGATTTCTTTTGCGTACTGATAAGAAGTTGAACTTGTAATAATTCCAAGTTTTGCTTTGTTGTCTTCTGTTCTGTTGATTGAACTTGTTTCTGCCCATTCAATTAATTTTCGTGTGCGTTCTTCTACAACCGGATGTTTTTTGATTGCGTTTGCAGGAGACATTACATATTTTGCGATATTTTTTTCGTATGTTTTAACAGGGAGTGTCTTTCTTTCTTCTGTGTCAGTGATGCTCTGTGAGTGAGCAACGCGTGTACACATTTTAAGAATTACCGGTGTATCAAACTGTTCTGAAAGTTCGTAAGCGAGTTTTGCAAAACAGCGTGCTTCTTCTGAATCACTTGGTTCGAGCATCGGAACTTTTGAAGCAATTGCGTGATGTCGTGAGTCCTGTTCGTTCTGGCTTGAATGCATTCCAGCATCGTCAGCAACAGTAATTACCATTCCGGCATTAACGCCTGTGTAAGAACATGTATAAAGAGGGTCAGCTGCAACGTTAAGTCCAACGTGCTTCATTGCACAGAATGAGCGTTTTCCGGCAAGACTTGCACCGAATGCTGTTTCCATTGCTACTTTTTCGTTTGGTGCCCATTCACAATAAATTTCTTTGTATTTTGCAGCTTCTTCTGTAATTTCTGTACTTGGTGTTCCAGGATAGCTCGAAATGATTTCACATCCAGCTTCATAAAGACCGCGTGCTACTGCTGCGTTTCCTAACATGAGTTGCTTCATAAGTGACTCCAGTTTTTTGTTTAGATTTTGGAATTATTATAGTAAGGAAATGGCTGTTTGTAAACGGAGTAAAGTTTTGAAGGGGGAGTTAATTAATGTGGAATTCGATGGATGTGGGGTGTGGTGTGGGATTTTAAGTTGCTACCTGCTTCATTGTCTTTTGTTATTTATAGTAGAAACGTATAAATTATGATAATATTGGAGGCATGAAAATTATTATTCAGAAAATTATTGGTATTGTATTAAAAGTTATTGGTGTTATAGCAGCAATTTTGGTACTTATGACGGTCGTTTTTTCGATTGTTGCACATGTAAAATATTCCAAGTTCTATTCGCTTAGGACAAAAGAGGCAAAAAATCCTGGTATGTGGGATGATTATGTTCCACAGGGAATAACATATATAGACGGTCAGGATTATTATGTTACATGCGGTTATATGAAAGATCACAGTGCCAGCAGAATCTATACTGTTAAAGATAAAAATAAAATCAAAAGGTATCGTTTGATTTCTGGTGCAAAAGATTTTTGCGGGCATACGGGTGGACTTCAGTATTCAAATGGAATGTTTTATCTTGCGAGCGAAGGCGAAGGTGTTTATAAGTTTTCTGCAGACCAGCTTGAAAATAATGTAATCGAAATTGGAACAGTAACAAAAGTAAATAATAATTCTTCATTCTGTTTCAGTGATGATAAGTTTTTATATGTCGGAGAATATGCACATTCTCCAAAGTATAAATGTAACCATACTTTTACATTTAATGGAAAAACTAATACTGCAATTATGTCAAAATACGATTTATCAGATTTGACAAAACCTGTCGCAGTTTATTCAATTCCAGATGAAGTACAAGGCGTTGGAGTAACTTGTGACGGCGATATGATTTTTTCAAGAAGCTGGGCTTTGAGTTTTTCAAGCTATGATACTTATAAACAGGAAGACATTGTTAAGACGGATTTTACAATGGATAATGCTCCTGTTTATTTTTTATCAGAACCTTCAAGCAGTTTGCAGACAATTTTGTTCAGCGAAGATGTTGATTTAGCCGGAGACAAATTGATAAGCATGACAGAAGCCGGAGCAAATATGTATTACATCGGTAAGTTTATTTTTGATTTCGATATCTATTCATTTAATATTAATGAATTGAAAAACTTAAAATAAAAAATAAACTAGCAGCTGACTTTATTTTTCTCTGCTAAATTCACAACCCACTTCTCTTGTTTTAATCTTGCACCGGCTACCCAGATCTTTGGTAATTCAACTGCCTTGATGATTGTGTACATTGCGACAGGGCCGAGAGTTGTGCAGCGGGCCATGAAAAAGATTCCTGGAATGACGATGCAGCCGTTTGCGATTCCGTCGACGAGCATACCCATGATGGTGTCACCACCGGCGCGGCTTACTGAGAACTGACCGTTGATGTAGACCCAGGCTGGCATATAGAGTGCCATGATGAAAACCATTTCGCTGCAGATTTTCTGTGAGTTGGGACTTAAGTTTTTAAAAACAAGCGGAACAAGGAACATTGTTGCAAGACCAAAGAAAGTCATGAAAACTCCAAAGACATTTGCACCGTTTAAGAGCCAGACTTTTTCTGTCTTGGCCTGTTCGAGGTTTCCGCTTCCGAGATTTTTTCCGAGAATGACACCTGTGGCTGTGCAAATTCCACCGAATGCGACAAAGAACAAGTTTGCAATCGCAAAGCTTGCTGACATTCCAGAGACAACATCAGCGCCGCCTCTTCCATTGTAAAGAGCAGTTGTGACAGTTTCGGCGATTGCCCAGAGCATTTCGGAACAGATCATCATCCATGCTTTTTGCAAAATGTTTCTGAACAATTTGAAATTGATGTGAACAAAATCAGAAAGTCTTACAGCAAAGTCTGGTTTTTTAACAACGACATATCCGATAAAAATTAATGTTTCGACTGAACGCGCGATGATTGTTGCAAATGCGGCTCCGCGGACTTCGAGTCGTGGAAGGCCGAGGTTTCCGTAGATAAAGCACCAGTTAAAAAATGTATTTACCAAAGTTGCGATGACAGAAATTACAAGCGGAACTTTTACTTCGCCGATTTCACGAAGCGATGAACCGATCATCATTGAAAACAGCCATGGGATTCCCATCCAGCCCATAATTTTCATGTACGAAATTCCATATTCGAGAATTGAATCGGCTTCGGCATTTCCTTTTACCATGAGGCTTAAAATTTTATCTGGAATTACAAAGCACGAGAACATGTAGATTGCGACAATAAAAGTTCCTGCGATGAGCTTAAAAATAAAAGTCTGGCGCATTCCCTGTTTGTCTTTAGCACCGAAAAACTGGGTCATGAAAATTCCACCAGCCATACAGACAGTGTTAAAGAAAACCATAAAGAGAAAAATTATCTGACCTGTGATGTTGACGCCGGCCATTTTTATATCGCCGAGTCCTGCAACCATAAAGTTGTCGATAAGAGAAACCAGATTCTGAATTAATGCCTGAGCCATGACCGGAAGCGCAATCATGAGTGCGCTTTTATAAAACGATGCCGGTCCAAAACGATCTAAAAAATTTTTTTTCATTATTCAATTTAAAACGTAAAAAAACGTCTCTTCCTGAGTTTGTATCTTAAATTGAACTGATTTTTTTTTCAATTAACTTTAACTAAAGTTGAAGTTTAAAGATTATTCCAGGCGTTTTTTTCTGGTTAACCTGAAATTTGTGAATAATCTGTAATTTTACCACTATAAATATATACAGTAAACACGATGTGGTGTATAATGATCTTATTGGAAATGCCTGATTCTAAGGCGGTTAGCTCCCAAACTCAATCAGCTTATGCTGAAATTTGATTATGGGAGGCTTGCTTATGACTTTTGACAGATTTATTGCAGTAGTGGCTTGCGTTGCTACTGTTATCTGCACTGTTATAGCAGTACTCTCCTACCTGTACGATAGAAAAGAGTAAAAAATAAAGCCGCCCTGTTCATCCTCACGGCGGCTTTTGTCAAATGTGGAGATAACCGACAGAGTCGGGCATTTCCTTACTTCTAATATATCATATCATATTATTACCGTCAAATAAACTTCCACATAATTTTCAATTTAAAAAATCGATTATGCTATGCACATCACTGAACTTTTTTTATTGCCCTTACACGATTTCCTCCGGTTTTTCCACCTGTACCCTGAGACTCTGCAGTAAAAGAAACAAACCACGCATAATTTGGGCTGGTTGTTGATGCATAGCTTGACCAATATATATTATTTTCAAAGCTTACTGCAGAAACTCCATATTGGTTTAATAATTTTACAGTTGCATCAACAGCTTTTTTATTAAAGCACAATGTTGTCAATTCATCACGTGAAGGAAGATACCAGCCTTCGCCCATAGAATTACAATATTCAAATGCAGGATAGTTTCCTGAAGTTCCTTCATCACTGACATTATCGCAGATTATCTTCCAGTTTCCGCTTCCGTCTGTAGGACTCAATGTCGTGAAAGTTTTAGAAGAAGCTTCTGTTCCTGATATGCACCATTTTATGTCTTGTTTAAGTTGTATCAGATTTACGATTCTTGAAGGATTTCCGGAAGCGTCGACATCAAAGACAATGCCGTCTGGTGTTTTATTAGAATTATAGTCCTGAGAAAAAGTTCCATCAGAATACGAAATATAACCGATTTTTTCTGTCTTTCCAGTTCCGCATTCCACAGTACAAATATTGCTGTATGTAATGCTGTTGCCGTTTATAGCTTCGCACAGATAATATGTAATTCCCTGTACTACTGTTATCGTCAAAGCATTTGACGTACCACTTTCAGTAAGCTTTTCCCATTTACCGTCTGTTCCTGTATACCATTGATATTTTGAGGCTTCTTTTACATTACTTGTCGTTATTTTGGCTTTAATTCCCGCACTGCTTTGTGAAAGATACAGATGATCCTGAATCGGAGAAGAAAATTCTGGCTGGGCGTTCGATCCTGTAATATCAGCAGGTTTTGTACCTGCGTTGTAATCTACAGCACAGACTCGAGGTGTTGCATTTGTACCAATTGGACTGCTGGCATTACCTGAAGTGTCATAAGTTTTGACTGAAAATATATACAAAGTTCCATTTGTAAGTCCGGAAATTATTGCTGCATTATTTACTTCTGCAGATTTCAATACAGTAACTTTGTTGCCTTCGCCGTAAGAAATTTCAACTTTTTCAAAATCTTCATCTGTTGGATTTGTCCATGTAAGCTTTATTGTTTGAGATTTTTCACAAGAAGGACTGAGGTTTTTTACCACTCCAGGTGCAGTATTATCTATCCATGTTGCTTTTATCGTTACATCGCCTGTTACAGTATAATCTTCACCTACACCGTAATCTCTAGTACCGTCATTCCAGTAAGTAAATAACAATCCTGCTTCTTGTAGTCCTGACGGTATTTTTATTGTCTCGCCTTTGTGTTTTCCGGTGATTGAATCAGGTGCAGTTCCATGACCATTTGCGTCAAATGTAACAGTATATGTTTTAACCGTATATGATTTTTCAGAAACCTCGCTGTCATTCATTCCGGCTTTTACTGCAATCGCCTTGATTGTTACCGCTTTCGTAATTGTAACAGGATTTTCATATTTTGTGCTTTCTTTTGATGGAACAGTTCCATCGAGTGTATAAAAAATTTCAGCGCCAGAAAATTCACAGGAAAGAGTAATCTTATCCCCATAGTCAACTGCTTCATCACTAACACTAAATACCGGTGCCATCACTGTAATTTTTTCTGGTACATCATTTGGAGCAGAACATCCCGCAAACACGCACAGTACAAGCACACAAAAAACAGACTCAATTCCATTCAAAAAATTTTTCATTCGTTACCCCAAAAAAAACATTTCCGCCTGTAACTTACCCGTAAGCGAAAATGCTCTAAATATACAGATTAATCTCTCCGAAAAACTTTTGTATTATATTTTTTTCTCTCGAACTTATTCAATTTGTTCAGTATAAAATGAGATTTATGGGATGTCAAAATTTTTATTTTCGGAAATCCCAGAAAAATAACCTTTAACTAAAGTTGAAGTTTAAACATTTTTTCTATAATATATATATGTGAGAATATTAGCTAAACTTAAAGAAACTGCCATGTCGGTTTTTCCTGTCATGGTAATCGTCCTGCTTCTTGGATTTACAATTGTTCCTTTAGAAAAAATAATGCTTGTCCGCTTTGTTGTCGGCGGTATTATGCTGATTCTGGGGCTTACGATTTTTCTTCTGGGAGTTGATCTTGGAATTCAGCCGATGGGTGAGAGATGCGGTGCGGAACTTACTAAAAAGAAAAATCTTATTCTGCTTTTGATTGCTGCTTTTGCAATCGGATTTATTGTAACTGCTGCAGAACCTGACATTCAGGTTTTTTCTGATCAGGTTAAAAGAATTTTTTCTCAGGTCAACAAGCAGGCAATCACTTTTGTAATTGCAGCCGGAGTCGGTCTTTTTATTATGATCGGGCTTCTCAGAACTGTAATGAATATTTCGATTAAGTTGACTCTTTTTATTTCATATCTGATTCTGTTTGTCATAATGTTTTTTGCGCCTTCAAGTTTTGTTGGAATCGCGTTTGATTCTGGCGGTGCGACAACAGGTCCGATGACTGTTCCATTCATCATGGCTATGGGTCTTGGTGTTTCGCAGGTAAGGCAGGACAGTGAAAACTCTTTTGGTCTGACTGGAATCTGTTCTGTTGGACCTGTGATGGCTGTTTTAATTTATTCTGTTGTGATGAAAAATTTTGGACTTCTTGATGCGGCTTCTCTTGAATGTTCACAGGCTGCAGAAAGTGCAGTTGTATCAGGTGGAATTTTATACGAAATTTTTCATCCGTTTAAAATGATAATTGGTTCGACAATCTGCGAATCACTTATTTCTATTATTCCGCTCTTTGCACTCTTTATTGTTTTTCAGATTTCACTTTTGAAGATGACAGGTCTTCAGGTTACAAGAATTATAATCGGTTTTATTTACAGTCTCATTGGACTTACGATTTTCTTAATCGGAGTCAACGGCGGTTTTTCTCAGGCAGGAAGCGCGCTTGGAAAATCACTTGGAACTTCTGCTTTGTCTAACGGCGGAATCTGGTATGGAATTCTGATTGTAATCGGTTTTGCGTTTGGTGCAATCATTGTCTGTGCAGAGCCTGCAGTCTGGGTTTTGAGTGAACAGGTAGAAACTGTTTCCGGTGGAACTATAAAACGAAAATCTCTTTTAGTTTTCTTATCAGTCGGAACTGCGATTGCAATAGGTCTTTCACTTTTGAGATCGCTTCTTGGTTTTGATTTGAAGTGGGTTTTAGTTGCAGGATATTCTCTTGCGATGATTCTTATGATTTTCTGTCCGTCGATGTTCAGTGGAATTGCATTTGACTCCGGCGGTGTTGCATCAGGTCCTTTGACTTCGACATTTATTCTTTCGTTTACCCTCGGGGCAGCTGCCTGCGGTAAAAATGCAGTTGATTCTTTTGGTGTAATTGCGCTTGTTGCAATGATGCCGCTTATTGCAATTCAGATAATGGGAATTATGTTTAAAATTAAATCTTCAAAAAGTGAAGAGAACAAATGTATTACTGACGGAGGTGAACAATGAGTTATAAATTAATTATAAGTGTTGTTCCTCAGTACGCCGGCGAATTGATAACGAACACTGCACGCGATGCCGGATGCCCTGGAGGAACTGTCCTCATGGGAAGAGAAACTTCGGAAAATGGAATCATTCAGCTTTTGGGATTTGGTGATGCTCCCAAAGATATTACTTACAATGTTGCTGATGATTCAGTTGAATGTAATAAAAATGAAAAATCATCAGAAAAAATATTGCAGTCAGAAAAAATCATGAATGCGATTATTAAGGCAACAGAAAATAAAAAAAGAAAATACGGAATCATGTTTTCACTTGATGTCGGTAATTTTATAAAGGCAGGAAGTTTATCAAATGACAACAGTGATTCAAAAAATTGCGGTGAAAAAAATTCCACTTGCAAAACTGCTTCAAAAACAAACGGAGAAAAAATTATGAACAATTCTTATGAAATGATAAATGTAATTGTAAATAAAGGTTATGCAGAAGATGCGATGGCAGCCGCAAGAAAAGCTGGAGCAGGCGGCGGAACAATCATTCAGGCACGCGGAACTGCAAGAGAAGGTGATGCAAAATTCTTTGGTGCAGAAATCGTTCCGGAAAAAGACATGCTTATGATTTTAGTTCCATGCGATAAAAAAGAAGAAATAATCAAGGCAATTACAGGCGTAAAATGTTTTCAGAAAGCCGGAAGTGGAATTGTGTTTACAAATCAGGTTCAGAATTTTACAGTTCTTGGAAAAAAATAGTTTATTATCCAAAGAAAGTATGTTATCCTAAAATTAAGAGAGGGGACATGAAGGATATAAAATATATTTTCTTCACATCAATTAATTCCACAAATACTTTTGCGATGAATCTTGTCAATTCTACAGCATCGCAAAAACTGAATCTCATTCATAAAACAGTTGTCATTTCTGACAAGCAGACAAATGGCCGCGGCCGCCTTGAAAGAGTTTTTTATTCACCGGAAAAAACCGGACTTTATATGTCTGCAATTTACTGTCCTCAAAAACCAGTTACAGATGCCGCAATTATTACAGCCACCGCTGCTGTTGCAGTTACAAGAAGCATAAAAGAATTATTTAAAATTGATACACAGATAAAATGGGTAAATGACATTTACTTTGAAAATAAAAAGATCTGCGGAATTTTAACAGAAGGTCATTTTAATACAGATGCAAAATGCATTGACTCATGTGTAATTGGAATCGGAATAAATCTTTCGACAAAATATTTTCCAATTGAATTAAGTTCAAAAGCGGGATGCATTTCTGAAGATATTGATGAACACAAGCTTTATTATTTTAGGGACATACTTGCAAAGATGATTTCTGATGAACTGTATTCGCTTTTGGAAAATGGTTCTGATTCGATTGATGAAATAATGCAGGAATATAAAGACAAGTCTATGTTGATTGGAAAAAAGGTAGAAGTATCTCCTGTTATCGGTGAGACAAAAGAAAATTATTCTGCTCTTGTTACGGATATAACAAAGACCGCCAGACTTGTTGTAAAAACAGATGACGGTCTTGAAAAGCATCTTGATAGCGGTGAAGTTTCTCTTACAGTTTTTTAAGTGAAAGATAAAATGCTGGTGCTACCCAGAGCATTCCTAAAATCCAGATGACTGGTTCTGTGTAACATATTGCAGTAAATCCAAACTTCGGAATTAAAAAAGCAGTTGCACAGATCTTAACGACAAGTTCTATTCCACTTGCAACAAGCGGAAGTTTTTTCTGGTTGATTCCCTGTAAGGAACTTCTGATTATTACAAGTACAAAAAGTGAATAATAAAATGGAACTCCGACTTTGAGATATTTTATTCCGTAAATGATGATGGAAGGCAGCGCTTTTGTTCCTGTGATGGAAGTAATCAATGGGTATGCAAAAATCCAGGCGATGCAGAAAGCAAAAGTTGCCCAGATCCATGAAATTAAAATTAAATATTTTATACCGCGTCTGATTCTTGCAATTTTTTTTGCACCGTAATTCTGGCTTACAAAAGTTGCGGCACTTGATGCAAATGCTCCGCCCGGAATCATTAAAAGTTCGAGATATTTTCTTCCTGCAGTCCATCCGGCAATTAAATTTGGTCCGAGCGAATTAATTCCAGCAGACAAAACAACAGAACCGATATCAACAACAGTAAACATCAGTGCCATTGCACTTCCCTGACTTAAAAGTTCATGTACGATTTTCGGTGGAATTTTAAAGTCAGAAAGTTTTACGCGTGTTGCAGGTCTTTTTGTCATACTGAAAATAAAACACAAAAAACCTGACACAGCCTGTGAAATTACAGTTGCAAGAGCTGCACCACTTACTCCCCATTTTAACGAAATGATAAAAAATAAATCGAGTGCAATATTCAAAACAACACTTATAATCAAAAATACAAGCGGAATGATACTGTCGCCTAATGCCCTTAAAACTGCAGAAAACATATTGTAGCAGACAGTAAAAATAATTCCGGCTGTTAAAATTGAAAGGTAGTTCTTTGCCTGGCTGTAAATTTCCTGCGGAACATTTATAAGTTTGAGAATCAGATTAATAAAGACAAGTCCAAGAACAGAAAGTAATGCAGAAATGATAAAAGAAAAAAGATAAGTTCCCGCTATTGATTTTTTGAGACCGTCTTCATCTTTTGCTCCGTAATGCTGTCCGATTACGATTGAAAATCCGTTTGTAAAACCGTTTGAAATTGAAAGGAACATTATAAAGACGCTTCCGCAGGCTCCGACAGCTGCGAGTGCAGACTGGTCAATAAACCTTCCGACAAGCATTGTGTCAAAAAGGTTGTAGAGTCTTTGAAAAACTATTCCGAGTAAAATTGGTAAAGCAAATAATAAAAGCGGGCGGACGATTCGTCCTTCTGTCATATCTTTCATAGGTGTTAATATAGAATAATTGAATGTTTTGATAAAGGCGTTTTTTTGATATTAAATTATGACTTTAATGATATATACGGTTTGCTAAAAAGAGTTCTAAGGTTTATAATACTAGAATGGAGTTTTTTAAAAAATGAGCAATAGTGATATCGATCCGTCAATCGCAGCTTTACTGAATGATGCAGCACCTTATAAACCAGATGAAATGTCATTTGAACAGATGATGATTGAACAGAATGAAGAAAGTAAACCTAAAAAGGGTCCGAGTTTTGTTCCAGAAGTAGATTTGAGTATCAAAGAGTTTAAAGAAGTTACTCACTTGTATAATGATACTCCTGCAGACTGGTTTGACAGTCCGACATATTATAAAACAGCCATTGCAGGTGAAGGCAGCAATTCACAGCGTCTTCATCAGGTACTTTCGAAATATCTTACATGTAAGGACATCAAGGACAGAATGGTTTACCGTCAGCAGGTCATTATGGCTTACTGGGAATTCATTCATTCGATGGCGCCAAAGATGGCAGATAAAAATGTTGATATAACAAAACGAATGATGATGCGTTTTGCAGTTTTGCTTCCATCACTTTTTAAACCTGAACATAAGGAATTATTTGCAAAGACAATTCTTGATAATGAAACAAATGAACCTGTTTTTTATCTTGATGAATGGTTTAAGGGAGTTGCGACAGGTCTTATTAAATGTTCTACAACTGATGAAGTCAGACAGCCTAAAAAAGCTTCTTCTGCAGAAGAGGCTGCAACTCAGGAACAGCAGAGACTTATGCAGCTTCAGTCTAAAAACTCTGGAAAGGTTCAGAGCGCAGAAGGTATTCTGAATGTTAAAGAAAGTGAACGTTCAATGCTTGAAGCTGAATTAAAATCAAGAATAGACAATCTTTGTGAACATCAGGTTTTACCAGGCTGTGAACCTCACAGAGAAGGTTATACAGAAATGCAGAAAAAACTTTTTTCTGATATTACAAATTACCTTCATCAGCTTTCTAAAAACGATAAAGAACTTTCAAAAGCATTAAAAGAGTATCAGGATGCTTCTGAAGCATACAATTCTGTAACAGATAAAATTGCAATGGGTCCGGCTGTTGTAAGTGTAAACACCGGTGACATTGATACTGAATATGAAACTGTAAGACAGATGGCAAAGATGACTTGTGGCCGTCAGGGAAATCAGTTTCCGATTTTTACACGCGAGTTTTATCACTGTCTTCCGCAGGGAACAGGCTTTAGAGAAAATGTCGTTAACATTTTGAAATGGGTTGAATCAATTGACCCTGGTGCATTCTGCCGTATTCATAAAAATATGCCTAACAGAATTGTTCCATTTGTAATTTTACTTCCAACTTATGGTGACTCAGGTTTCTGCTGGGAACCGTTTGACCGTTACAACCGTGTAACAAGCCGTGGTCGTATTGTTGTTCCGATGTATCCTCGTGATCTGAAGATTGCTGTTTTGACTGCGGTTGCAGATTTGAGATGGCAGGTTGCAAAAGAGAAAGCATCTTATTACTGGATGGAAGAAGGTCTTACAGGTCAGTATTACGAATGGATTGATAAACAGAAACTCAAGGGTGATTTGAAGCAGTACTTTATTCAGGATTACGTTTTGTGGATGACGAAAGAGTCTGAAGGAGTTCAGCGTCTTGATAAAGAAGTTCGTGGAATTTTCTGGCGCAATATGCCGTTCCCGCAGGAACTTAAAGAAGAACTTAGAACACGAAGTCTTGTTTACGATGAACTTTGTAAGAAAGACCGTAACCGTGAAATGTCGGACGGATATTGATATAGAATGTGTTCAAAAAAGGGCACCACAAAAACTGGACAAACAAAGTTCAATTTTGGTGGTGCTTTTTTTTATTTCTCAACTGTTACAAAAAGATTTTTACAATAATCAAGCGGAACATTCCACATTTGCATAAACTCAGAATAAGTTCGCTTTTCATTGTATTCTTTTTTTCTGCAGTTTCTGAATTTTGGAACTGAATCTTGAATGAAAATGTATTTCTGATCAAATCCTACGACTGGTACATAGTGAAGAACATTGTTTGGATAAATAAGAAGTACGATTACAGGATTTCCTTTTGAAATGCAGTTTTTCAAATCATCAATTGTTCCGGTATAATATTTTACTTTATATCCTTTTGGTACAAGGTAGTCATTAAAAACTTTCGGATAAGCACCAAGTTCAAATTTACATGGATAAAAGTCTGAATGAAACATTTTAATTCCATCGGCTTCTTTACCGAACCATCGCATCAAAAATGCAATTGAACATGCTGAACATTCGATTCCTTTTTGTGTATCTGGCCGTAAATTTTTTTTGGTAAGAATACATTTGTTAAAAGTTTCACCTTTGGCATTATATTTTTCTGGAACTACGATCCAGTTTTTCTTTGCGTATTCAAGTTGTTCACCTTTAAGATTCTGATATTTTTCGAATGGATTTGAAAAGGCGAATGACGATAAAAGTAAAAATGAAATGATAAATTTTTTGAGAAAAGAATTCATAAATGTAATCTCCTGTCAGGATTTTTGATATCTGATAAAAGATATTTTAATTTACATCTGGTGACCAGTCTTAACTTTTGTTAAGAAGCGGTCGAGTTTTGGTCCTGAGAGAGGGTTTGCTTCGCCGGCGAGAACTTTTCTGAGTGCGTCGATTTCTTCACCGTTGAAAGCAACCTGATTGAGCATTACGTTTTCAAATGATGCTGTTGCAACAGGACATACTTTTCTTACGATTTCTAAAATGATTTCTGCGTATTTGCGCATTTCAAGCTGAGCATGCGGATCGAGTCTCAGTTTTAAAAATCTGAATAAGTTATTTAAATCCATCTGCCAGTAAAATTCTGTGTAGAGTGAAAGTGGAAGGTTGATGCGTGCGATTTCTCTGGCGAGCCCTTTTTCGATCAAGTCTTTGTATGATTCGTAGGCTTTTTTCTGGCCTTTCTTTAGGTCTGACTGGATTTTAGCAGCTTCTGCCGGTTCAACAGGTTCGAGTGCGCGCTCGAGTCTGTCTTTTTTCTGCGGGTCGATGTCTTCTTTTGCTGGAACGTAAAATTCTTCCTGCATTACTGAAAAGCGGCCGGAAAGTTCGTTCATACGGCCCATTCGGTGGCGTACCCACTGGCGGGCAACAAAGATAGGCATCTTTAAATGGAATGTCAGCACGACCTGCTCAAATGGAGAGGTGTGCTGCTGGCGCATCAAATAGTCAATCAAAGCTTCGTCTTTAGATACAGAATCTGTTCCTTTTCCGTATGACACGCGTGCAGCCTGAACGATTCTTTCATCACTTCCAAGATAATCAACAAGTCTGATAAATCCTTTGTCTAATACTTTGAAAGGTTTGTCTAAAATTTTCTCCGCTTCTTTAACTATACAATGCGCCACTTTTATAATTCCTGTTTAATAATAATTAGTTTTCGTCGAAGTATTTCTGGAATGCAGCCTGAGCTTTAGCTTCTGTGAATACTGTTTTTGTATCCTGAACAAAGTCGTTATATGACTGAGTTACTTCTGGTAAAACTGCTGTGTATGGAACGAACATCAAAACATAAATTGTTCCGTCTTCTGCTTTCCACATATCAGCCTGTTTTGATCCTTTAAGAATATTTACAGATTTAACTTCGATTGCTTCTTCCATGTATGTAAGAGCATCTTTTGCATTACCTGCATCTTCTGTGTAAGAGCGGAGAACAGATCTTGTTGAAGCAAGAATAGTTCTTCCAAGTTCTGCGCGTCCGTTTGTGCGTGCAAGTTTAAGTGAATTCTGGTCGTTAGAAAGTTTTGCACTTCCTACTGCATAAATTCCTGTTGCATCTTCTTTTCCTGTAAGAACCCATTCAGGTCTTTCAACACCGTCAGCACCCATTACTGTTTTTGCAGCGGCTTTTGCTGCAGCAGTTGGTTCCTGATTTGTAGTTCCACAGCTTGTAGCCATGATAGCTGCTAAAACACATGAAATGATTAAAATTGATTTTTTCATTTTTTTTCTCCTTGTATTGAAAAAATTAATTTTCTTCTGCCAGCTTTAACAAGTCGGCTTTGAAATTTTTTTCTATATCTTTTGAAAGCATGATATACGCTTTATTTTTTGCACCCTGATCATTAACATGACCGGCTCTTCCGTGAGTTGAAAAATTATTGATAACCTGCTGAGTTGAAGATGATGTCATTTCTGAAGTTACAAGGTAGTAATAAAAAACATGTTCATCATCAGCGGAATCTGATTTTTCAACATCAACAATTGCTTTAATAACATAAGAAGCATTGTCTTTTTCTGTAGTTGCAATTCCAAATTTATTAAGGCATTCTGTAAATGCAGTTTTAATTAAATTTTTTGAATCGTTTTCTACAATTACTTTTACAGGAATCTGTTTTTTTATTTCAGAAATCTGTTTTGAAAGCTTTGCTGTGTTTCCGTAAGATAAAGTTATATCAGATGGAAACGGTGAATCAATAATATCAATCAGATAAAGAAAGTAATCATTATCTTTTGCAAGTGTATAAGCTTTCTGTGCATAGATGATTCCCTGCAGAGTCGGATTATTTTTTGCGTAATTCATAAACTCTGAAATTTTTTCATCATTGCGTAAAATCTGTTTTGAATAAAAATCAACAGCATCCTGTTTTTTTAAAACAGCAAGAACAATAATTTTATTTTCTTTTGTTTTAAATTTGTTTACGATTTTTAAACCTGTAATTGACTTAAGTTCAGAAGTTGTATCAATTGAAGAAGATATTGATGCATAATCTGTAGTATTATCGGCAAAGGTATTGACTTTGTCGTTTGCAGAAATTTTCTGAACAAGTGTTTTTATAAGTTCCGCTTTTGCAACATCTGTTGCTGTCTGCTCATCAATTCCAGAACCAACTCCTGTTAAATAAAGGCGGCCATTGTATTCTGATTCTGGATTTACAACCCATTCAGGAAAATCAGAAAATGATACGTCATTTATTTTTGAAGAAGTTTTTACTTTGGAAGGACTTGAAGAAGCGAAAAGAGAAGATGCAAAAATTAAAGCTGTAAATAAAATTGAAAATTTCTTCATATCAATTCCATAAAAATTAAACAAAATTAGAATCTGACAGACGGACGTTTAATGCTTTTTTTAATTTCGGCATTTTCTCCAAGCCAGACTTTATCTGTTGTTTCAATATTTATCAACTCTGCAGAAACAAAATAAGTTCTTGTAGAAATTTTTCCGTTTGTATCAACGATAGTTTTTACATCGCCCTGAAGCATAAAATCTGCCGCAGTTTCATTTCCGATATTCTTTGCAGTTTCAAGACTTGAGTTGAGCTGCTGTTCGTCTCTTTCTTTACGAATTTCATTTCTTTCATTCTTAGCTGCAACTGATTTAACTTTTCCGGAATTTACAAGAGCAATTTCAAGTTTTTTTGAAATGATGGTTGTATCAATATGTTCATCACTTTTGTTTCTGAAAGTTCCAACAATAACTACCGGTTTGCGTCCATTTTCGTTTATAAAATCTTTATACCATTGTGCACCTGTTACCTGCTCAATTAAATCAGCAGCGACAATTCTTACATCTGTGTCATTCCAGTAACCACTGATGTCAGTCTGAGTGCCGGCGTCAATTCGTTCAACTCTGGTAGTTTCACAACCAGCAAAAAAGACTAATAAACTTAATAAAGCTGCAAAGGACAGTAATTTTTTCATAAATCCTCCTGAATATTAAAATTATAGCATAGACAGGAATGAGTGTCTAATAATTGCTTAAAATTAGACACCATAATCAATTATATTTGTTCCCAGATTGAAAAAAGTTTTTGATCAATTTTTTTAATTAAATTTAAGGTTGAATTTTTTTCGGGCGGAATTTTTGAAAACTGATTGTCATCTGTTTTATGTTTTATTTCTGAAATGAAATCTGTTTCTGTGAGCTTGCTGTAAATAAAAAAGACATCTGTCAGAAAATCGCCGGTTTTTCCTTTGAAATTAAAATTTAATGAGACAATCAGTTTGGAAAGCAGCTGCAGAAGAATTAAAATTCCACTTTTAAAAATACCTGATTCGAGAGCGCCAAGAGTAAGATTAAAATTCAGGACAGAAAAAATAATTTTTCCGTTCGGGGTTAAGAGCTGAAAAAAAGTAACTGCAGATGTTAAAAATATAAGTGAAAGAAATCTGATTTTTCTTTTTTTGATAAGACATAAGATTAATAAAAAGAAAATGACTGACCATAGAATAATGTTTTTCATTTTTTGTCACCTGAAAATAAATTTCTGTAATTTGAGTTTGAAGTGATTTTTGAAAACCATTCTGAATTATTAGTAAAACAGGTTATTGCAAGTCCAAGAAGGATTCCTGTTATGAAACTTGATGCAAGTAAAAACGGGGCAATAAATTTTGTATTTTCGTTAAAAATAAAAAAATAAGAAACTAAAAGCTGGGCAAGACTGTTAAAAAGAGCGCCGGCTAAAGAAATTCCAGTTAAAGAAATTAGATTTCTTCTGTACAGCAGTTTGAAAAGAGAAAACATAATCAGACTTGAAGCAAGTGAGCCAGCAACAGAAAAAAGAATTGTGTAAGAAAAAAGTGTTCCGGAAATAAGATTCTGAACAAATATTTTAAGCAGAACGAGAATAAAAAATTGAGATGGAGGCAGAATAAAAAGACTTAAAATAATCGGTGTGTTTGCAAGTCCAAGTCTGATAAATGGAAAAGGTTTTGGCAGAGCAAGTTCTATTGCAGAGAAAAAAAGGCAGAGTGCCGTGAGAAAAGAAAGGAGTTTTTTTCTGTCATACTCTTCAGATGACGGGGTGTTTTTTGTCTGCATGAAAAAAGTATAACATAATTTCTGTTTATTGACATATAAAAATTGGTAAAGGTATAATTAATTGATATGAATATAGTAATTGTAGGTGCTGGTTTTACTGGAATTCAGCTTGCACGACGCCTTATTAATGAAAGAAATGAAGTAACTATCATCGATAATGATGAAGAAGTTGTCCGCCATGCGTCCAACAGTCTGGACTGTTCAGTAATTTTTGCAGATGGTAACAGCCTTGAAACTCTGGAAGATGCAGGAATTGCAAAAGCAGATGCACTTGTCTGTGTTTCTTCGAGCGATGAAGTCAATATGATAACCTGTTCACTTGTTGATGCAGTTTATCCTGATATTTTAAAAATTGCCCGTGTAAGAAATTTTGCTTATTATATGAACACAGAAAAAGTTCATAAAAAGCATGCAGAAACTTTTTCAGGAAAGCATCGTCCGCTTTATGGAATTGATTTTATGATTCATCCGGACGTAGAAGCTGCCCAGGCAATTGTTCAGGCAGTAGAAAGCGGTGCGGTAAGTGATGTTGTTTCTTTTGAAAATTCTGATTATGAATTGACTCGTGTAAATATAGAAAAAAAATCAAAGTTTGCAGGACTTACACTTCAGAATATCCGTAATCTTACAAAAGTTCCGTTTCTTGCTGCTTATGTAGAATCATTTGGAACTCCGCGTCTTCCGAGCGGTCAGACTGTTCTTAATGAAGGCGACTGCATTGGTGTCTTAACAAAGAAAGGAGATATTACAAAGATTCTTGAACTCTGCGGAACAGAAGTTGAGACAATCGATAAAATTGCACTTGTCGGTGCTGGAAAAATAGGAACTCTGATTGCAGAAAAACTCATAACAAACAACAAAAAGAAATTTTTCCTTTCGCGTCTTTTTGGAAAAAGCGCAAAAATAAATTCCAATTTTGCAATCATTGACCTTGATAAGCAGCTTGCAAAAGATGCAGCAGAAAAATTTCCAAGTGCAAAAGTTTATTGCGGTGATATCACTGATGAAAACTTTTTATATGAAGAAAATTTAACTACTTATGATCTTATAATCTGTGCAACTCATAATCATGAACTTAATATGGTAGGTGCTGCTTACCTTGAATCGCTTGGAGTCGGACATACAGTTGCACTTGTTGAAAATGCACCTTTTGCAGAAATCGCAAGAAAGCTCGGAGTTGATGTTCCTGTTCCGTTAAGAGACTCGGTTGTCGATTCGATTTTGAGCCATCTTCGTGGAAAAACTGTAACCGGCGTTCATACAATCAGTTCTGGTTCTCTTGAAATTGTTGAACTTACTTTACCGCTTGATTCAAAACTGATTGGTAAAACTTTGATGCAGATTTCTGATCCTGGAAGTTTTCTTGTGATGCTCATTAAAAAATCTGGAACTGATGTTTACGAAATTCCATCTGGAGCAACGACAATAGATGTAAATGATCAGATAATACTGATTGTAGATGCAGATAAATCAAAAAAGATTCTTGCGTCATTTGGAGTAAAATAATTTTATGGGCGTTGTAAACTTCTTAAAAATTATTTCTGCAATTGTTGCAATAGTTGCTGCAACTTTTATTTTTCCAATAATTACTGCATTGATTCACGGTGAAACAAAAATGATCCTGCCGTTTTTAATTCCAATGATCTGTGCATGGATTTTTTTTATTTCAGTTTTTGTTTTGACAAAAAAAGAAAAAATTAAATTTACAATAAAAAGTTCATTTTCTGTTGTTGCAGTTGCATGGCTTTCATGTGTAATTTTTGGTGCTGTTCCGTTTATTTTTTCAGGATGCTTTTCAAATATTACAGATGCTTTTTTTGAAACGGTTTCCGGTTTTACTACAACTGGAGCGACAATTTTTTCTGATGTAGAAAATCTTCCTTATTGCGTAAATTTGTGGAGATGTGAAACACACTGGCTTGGCGGTATGGGAATTGTTGCGTTGACAGTTGCACTTCTTCCGCTTCTTGGTGTCGGTGGTTTTCAGCTGATTAAAGCAGAAACAACAGGTCCTGACAAAGGAAAAGTAACTTCAAAAATTACAAATACTGCAAAAGCTCTCTGGCTTATTTATATTTCAATGACAGTAATTTTGTTTGTATTGCTAAAGACAGCCGGAATGAATTATTTTGATGCGTTATGTCATGCTTTTTCAACGCTTGGTTCCGGCGGTTTTTCAACAAAGAATATAAGTATTGCAGCATTCAATTCTGTTTCGATTGAATGGATATTAACAGTATTTATGTTTTTAACAGGAATCAATTACAGCCTGTTTTTTTATCTTTTTACAGGAAAGTTAAGAGAGATAAAAGACAATTCTGAATTTAAAGCTTATGTTGCAATCGTTCTTGTTATCATTTCACTTATAACAATCGTAATATGTCCTTTCATGAGTTCATTTTCTGATGCGCTTAGAATATCTGCATTTCAGGTGTGTTCAATTATTTCGACAACAGGATATTCAACATTTGATTATACGCTCTGGGTTCCGGCTGCAAAGTTTTTGATATTCATTTTGTTTTTTATCGGCGGCTGTTCAGGTTCAACTGCCGGCGGAATAAAAGTTGTACGCTGGGTTGTATTTCACAAGCAGGTTAAGAATGAAGTTTTTAAAATGCTTCATCCGCACGGAATTTATTCTGTAAGATTAAATAAAAAAGTCGGAAGAAAAGATGTCGTATTTAATGTTGCAGCTTTTATGATGTGTTATGCAGTTTTAGTTGTTCTTGTAACTTTTGCGGGAACAGTTTCCGGACTTGAAATTTTTGATTCGTTCAGCGGTGCGCTTTCGATGATTGGAAATTTCGGACCAGGATTTGGTTCATTGGGACCGAGCTGCAATTTTGGTTTTATTTCTGC
The DNA here is from genome assembly GCA_018064525.1 of Candidatus Treponema merdequi. GTDB lineage: Bacteria > Spirochaetota > Spirochaetia > Treponematales > Treponemataceae > Treponema_D > Treponema_D merdequi. The sequence goes on from JAGHVB010000040.1 coordinate 22,438, forward strand.
GCCGTTAAAGTGGGTTTACATGTTTGCGATGCTCGCGGGCCGTCTTGAAATTTACACAATGATAATGTTCCTGATTCCAGAGTATTGGAAGCGCTAGGAAACGAGTGATGGCCATTTGCATGGAGCAAATGGCTGTGTCGGTGGGTGTGAAAATCAGGAGATGACTTTCAGCATTTTCATGAGGGTTGGTTTTTCAATCAGGTCGATAGGACGGCCGTCGATGTATTTGTGAGCCTCTTCTGAGAAAGTTCCGGAAGTTATGCAGAAACCTTTATCACATTTTGTATCTTTAATTTTTGAGTGAAAGTCTCTGATGTAAAGTTCACCGATTGAACCAGTATTTCTGAAGAATCTGAATAATTCTTTGTCTTCCCATTTTGCATTTTCAACTTCGCATAAAATTTCAATTGAATCTGTTATGACTGCAACATCGACAATTTTAACGAATGATTTTGAATGGAAAATTTTTACAAGGTTTCTACAGAGTGCAACAAAGTCACTTGTACCAGAAGTAAGATAAATCTGTAAATTTGAATTCTGATTTAATTCTTTGTATCTTGCGATTAACTGGTTTACATCTTTGTAAACAGGTACAATCGACTGAATTTTATTTAAGCACTGCAATCCGGATGAGATTTTGTTTATTCTGAAATAGCAGCCTGCAAGCCGGTAATTTAATTCAAGAAAAATTTCCTGTGGAATATCCGTAAGGTGAAGTCCGATTTCAAAGTCCTGTGCTGCTTTATCAAGCTGCTGCATTTTTGTATGAATGATTCCCGCAGAAAGACTTGATTGAGCGCCGAATTTCGGATCCGGACGAAGGTGCATGAAAATTTTAAGAGCTTTGTCACTAACTCCGCATTCCTGCATTGCATCTGCCATTGCAAAAAGTGATTCCTTGTCTTCTGGATTTTCATCCAGTGCACGACGCAGATATTGAACAGATTCTTTAAAGTGATGAGCTTTATAGCATGCCATTCCTATCGGCTGGTAAATTCCCTGAGTTTCTGGATTTAATGTGAGAGCTTTTTTTAAAAGTGGAATTGATTTATCAAATTCACCATTTTTATATAAAGCCTGTCCGAGATAAAAGTTAGCTTCGTAACTGTCTGGATTAACTTTGAGAGCTGTTAAAAGAAGGGGAGCAGCTTCCTGTGGTTTCTGAAGTTTGACAAGGCAGACACCGTATTTAAGATTTATGTCACCGATGTCAATTTCTGTATGTCTTGAAGAAAGTTCTGCAAGAGTTTCGTAAAGTGGAAGTGCTTTATCCCATACATGTTCTGAATAATATAAATCTGCAAGAGGTGTTAAAGCCTGAACATTCTGCGGATTGTGAGCTAATTTTTTTGTACAGTCGCGAATGATTGAAGCGCGGTTTTTTGTTTTTGGTCCAGATGAACCTGAAGTGCTTTTTCTTGATGAAAGTAATACGAGTAAACTTGTGAATAAGAGAATAGCAATTACTGCGATAATTACTGGAATAATTGTGCCGCCCATGTATAAAATCTCACCTTAAATAATATTATATAATATTTTCGGCAAAATTCATCTATTTCTTTAATTCCTGAACAAATTGAGCAATTCTCTCGAGAGCGATTTTTATCTTGTCGATGGCAGTTGCATAGCAGCATCTGATGTGGCCTTCTCCGCCTGCACCAAAAACACTTCCCGGAACTACCGCAACGCTGTACTTCTGAAAAAGCTGAGTTGCAAATTCTTCACTTGTAAGTCCTGTAGAACTTATATCAGGGAACATGTAAAAAGCGCCTGTCGGTTCCGGAACAGAAAGTCCCATGCCGCAGAATGCCTTGTACATCAAGTTGCGTCTCTGCTGATAGCTTACACGCATCTTTTCAACATCTTTGAAACAGTTTTTGAGTCCTTCTGCGGCACCATACTGAGAAAAAATCGGAGCACAGATTGTGTTGTAGCCGTGAAGCTTTACAATCTGCTGAAGAAGTTCATTTGGAGCTGCGATGTAGCCGATACGCCATCCTGTCATTGCGAAAGATTTTGAAAATCCGTTCAGAATGATTGCGTAGTCCTTCATTCCACTGAACGAACCGATTGAGCAGTGCTTTGAATTTTCGTAAGCGAGTTCGCAGTAGATTTCGTCAGAGATACACCAGATTTTATTTTCAACAACGACTTTGGCAATCTTTTCGAGCTCTGATGCCGGAATCATTGTTCCAGTCGGGTTGTTTGGGGAACAGATCATGAGCGCTTTTGTTTTTGGAGTGATGGCGTTTTTAATCTGTTCTGCAGTCGGGTAGTAGCCGTTAACGCTTGAGTCAATTGGAACGACTTTTGCCTGGCAGAGTGCTGCGAGCGGTGCGTAGTTAACATAGCAAGGCTGAACAACGATGATTTCATCGCCAGGATTTAAAATTGCACGAAGTGATGCATCAACGCCTTCAGATGCTCCGACTGTAACGAGAATTTCGTTTTTCGGATTGTAAAAAAGGTTATATCGTTCCATATACTTTGCAATTTCTTCGCGGAGTTCTAAAAGACCCCAGTTTGAAGTATATGATGTGTGACCTTTTTCGAGATGATAATATGCTTCTTCACGAATTGACCAAGGAGTCGGAAAGTCAGGTTCACCGACAGAAAGAGAAATAACATCATCGTGACCAATAAGCATTTCAAAAAACTTTCGTATTCCTGATGGCGGAATCTCAGTCATGAGTTTTGAAAATCTGTCTTCGCGGGTATTCATTAAGCCATTGCCCCTTCACGACGATCGCGTTCGTTTTCAACATAGAGAATGTCGTTTTCTTTGTAAGTCTTTAAGATGAAGTGTGTTTTAGTGGAACGCACGCCGTCGAGTGTTGCGAGTTTGCTTGAAACAAAGAAAGCTACTTCTTTGAGAGAGTCGCCTTCGATGATAACTTTAAGGTCGTAGCCACCGCTCATCAGATAGAGCGACTTAACCTGCGGAAATCTGTATATTCTGTCAGCGATTGCGTCAAATCCATGTTCCCTCTGCGGAGTAACCTGAATTTCAATTTCTGCACATACTTTTCCTTTATTTTCTGAATCTTTTTCAGGGTTTACAATGGCCGCGTATTTTAAAATAATTCCATCCGCCTCAAGCTTTGCAATGATTTCTTTAACTTCATCAACAGTTTTCTTTGTCATAGCTGCGATGTCTTCAACCGAGAGACGGGCATTTTCGCGTAATAAATCGAGAATTTCTTCCATAACTGTAAACCTTCCTTTTTGAACTGGAATATTTTTTAATAGTAATAGTTTTTGGTGGAATGTGCAAGTTTTTGGTGGAATTTGGGAGGGAAGGCTGAATGTTATTTTTGTATTTTCGTAATTTGTATTAAGAAAATATTCAACAGGCTTTCCGAATACTTTTGCTACTTTAAGTGCTTCTTCTTCTACTTTTTTCCAAAATCCCATATCAGAATAATATGAACTTTAGTTACTTGGTACTTGAAAAATATGACAACCCTTATATTGGAACAGAATTTAAACTTGTTCCATTTTCAGATTTTCAAATAGAACCAAAAGGAAAGCACCTGGCAGGTGATGAAAATGATTCAGAGATAAGAAATAAATTTGAAAGCGAATTTCAAAAAACATTAAAAATAGGTGTTTTAAAAAAGAATTATCCTGAAGAAAAGAATAAATCTTTGAAGGTTGCTGATGAAATTTAAAGTATATTATTTTAAATTGACACTATAGGTATTCAGTGGTATAGTAAAAATAGAGAGATGACCATTGTATTGGTCGTTCTCCCGGATTTTGGTTAAACACCGCCATTCGTTTGAAGAACAGGAAATGGCGGTGTTATTTTTTACTCTTTATTCTTATTTTTGATATAAGAGAGTAGTGCTTTAATTGTATTAAGAACAGCAGTAATGAAATTCATTATTGCTGTGATAAGTGCAATCATAGCATCTCCTCCTCTGTACAAAATTCGGCATAAGCCGTAGAGTTTGCCGGGAGAAGAAAACCGCCTGCAATGGTCATCTCTGCAGAAAGTATATATTAAATAGTTTGGCTTGTCAAATTATTAGTTTTTACTATACAAATTTATTTTAAATATCCTTTATTTAATTTTTCTGTTTTTGTAAATTTCTCTAAATTTAATTCCCCTTGCCGAATTTCGAAATCTTTATTATTTTAATTAGTAATACATTTTATAGAGGTAAATGGAAAAATGGCTAAACATGAATTTCAGACAGAAGTAAACCAGCTTCTTAAATTAATCATTCATTCAATGTACTCAAACAAAGACATCTTTTTGCGCGAAATTGTTTCTAACGCGTCGGATGCTCTGGACAAATTAAAATATCTTACAGTTTCAGACGAAGCTTTCAAGGCAATCAAGTTTGAACCGAAAATTGACATCACATTTGATGATAAGGCAAACGTTCTTGTAGTTCAGGATTCTGGAATCGGTATGAACGAAGAAGACCTCAACAATAACCTCGGAACAATTGCCCGCTCTGGAACAAAAGCTTTCATGGAAAAATTGACAGAAGAAGCTTCTAAAGACAGCGCTCTTATCGGTCAGTTTGGTGTCGGATTTTATTCTGCATTCATGGCTGCAAAGAAAATCGATGTTTATACAAGAAAGGCTGCAGGTGATGGAAAAGTAATGCACTGGTCTTCTGATGGAACTAACTCGTATGAAATCGATGAAGTGGCCAGCGACAGCGATGCTGCAAAAAAATATAACTTTGATAAACCAGAAACAACTGGAACTGCAATCGTAATGTCATTGAACGACGATTCAAAAGATTACGCTTCAAGATGGAAGATCGAAGAACTCATCAAAAAATATTCAGATCATATTGCATTCCCTATTTTCTTACACTACGACCAGAATAAATACGATGACAAAGGAAACATCGAATCAACAGAAGCAAAAGTTGATCAGGTTAACAGCGCATCAGCACTCTGGAAAAAATCAAAATCAGAACTTAAAGAAGCAGACTACAACGAGTTCTATAAAACATTCGGACATGACGGACTTGATCCACTTCATTATGTTCACACACATGCAGAAGGAACACAGGAATATACAACATTGTTCTATGTTCCACAGAATGCTCCGTTTGACATGTATCAGGCAGATTATCAGAGCGGCGTAAAACTTTATGTAAAACGCGTATTCATCACAGATGATGACAGAGAACTTCTGCCGACATATCTTCGCTTTGTGCGTGGTATCATCGATTCAGAAGATCTTCCACTCAACGTAAGCCGTGAAATTTTACAGCAGAACAGAATTCTCGAAAACATCCGTTCAAGTTCCGTAAAAAAACTTTTGAGCGAATTCAAAAAAATGGGAACAGATGCTGACAAAGCAAAACAGACAGAAGAATCAAAACGCACAGATGCAGAAAAGAAAGCAATTGAAAAGTGGAATAAATTTGTAACAGCATTCAACCGTCCGATGAAAGAAGGATTGTATCAGGATTATGCAAACCACGATGAAATTGCAGAAATCGTAAGATTTAAATCTACAGATGCAAGTGGAACAGGCGACAACAACTGGACATCATTTGCTGAATATGTTCAGCGTATGAAGCCAGACCAGAAATCAATTTTCTACATCACAGGAACAGACGAAAAAAATCTCCGCGAAAATCCACTTCTCAAAGCATATACAGCAAAAGGTTTTGAAGTTCTCGTAATGGCAGATGACATCGACGAAATCGTAATTCCTGCATTTGGAAAATACAAAGACTTCGATCTTAAAGCAGTTAACCGCGCCGGAAGTGATGAAGACCTCGGCGGCGACAAAGAAGAAGCAAAGAAAAAGGAAGAAGCTTTCAAACCTGTTGTAGAAAAAATCAAGAAAGCACTCGGTGAAAAAGTTAAGGAAGTAAAACTTTCAAAAACTTTGACAGGCGACAATCCGTCATGTATCGTAGTTGACGAAAACGATCCGTCATACCAGATGGAAAGAATGATGAAAGCAATGGGACAGGCTGTTCCAGAAGCAAAACCAATTCTCGAAGTAAACGGCGATCATCCGATCGTAGAAAAAATCAAAGCAACTGATGATGAAGATGTGATTAAAGATATTTCCGAAGTCCTTCTTGATCAGGCTCTCTTGATTGCAGGAGTTGAACTTAAAGCACCGGCAGATTTTGTAAAGAGTTTGAATAAATTGTTGAGTAAATAATTTTTGAAGTGAATTGAAATGATGAAAGGGAACTGTCTGGTGGACGGTTCCCTTTTTTTGTGTGGGGGAAGGTGTGATGGGAAAAAAGATAATGACAAATTTTAGGTGTGTCATTCTATGCGACACCCTATGTGGTAAGATATGTGATATAATATTTTATCTACTGTTGTAGGAAAGGAGAAAGAATTATGAAAATGAATGAAGAATTTTGCGGACAGAAGAATGGATATTCTCGATCAATTACATTGAGAAATAAGTTAATTCCAATTGGAAAAACTGAAGAAAATATCAATCAGTTTTTGGAAAATGATATTGAACGTTCAATGGCATATCCGGAAGTAAAAAAACTTATCGATGATATACATCGTTCTTTTATTCAAGATACCTTATCTAAAGTAACGTTTCCATGGGAACCATTATTTGATGAATTTGAATTATATCAGAACGAAAAAGATAAATTAAAAAAAGCATCCCATAAAAAAGAATTGGAAAAATTACAAACTGTAGCTCGAAAAAGAATAGTTGAAGCTTTCAAAAAAAATCCTGATTTTGACAAACTCTTTAAGGATGGATTATTTAAAGAATTATTACCAGCTTTGATAAAAAACTCTACAGATAAAGAAATAACTGACAAGAAAGAAGCTGTAGAAGTATTTAATCGGTTTAGCACATATTTTACTGGATTCCATCAAAACCGCCAAAATATGTACAGCGAAGATCCTAAATCTACCGCAATTAGTTACAGAATCGTCAATGAAAACTTTCCAAAGTTTTTTGCAAATGTAAAACTCTTTAATTATTTGCAAGAAAATTTCCCACAAATAATTAAAGATACTGAAACTTCATTAAAATTACATCTTAATGGTAAAACACTTTCTCAAATCTTCAATATTGAAGCATTTAATGATGTTCTGACCCAGACAGGAATTGATTTTTACAATACAGTAATTGGTGGAATTTCAGGTGAAGCTGGTTCAGAAAAAGTACAGGGATTAAATGAAAAAATTAATTTAGCAAAACAGCAGCTTCCTAAAGAAGAACAGAATAAACTTCGTGGAAAAATGACTGTTTTGTATAAACAAATTCTCAGTGATAGAGAAACTTCATCATTTATTCCAGTTGGTTTTGAAAACAATAACGAAGTATATGATACTGTAAAACAGTTTAATGATGAAACATATTCTAATGTTGTTGAAAAAATTAAGGAACTTATTAATATATGTTCTGATTATGATATCAGTCAGATATTTGTTCCTGCAAAAGAACTTACTGCATTTTCTTTATCTATTTTTGGGAACTGGTCAATTTTGTCAGAAGGATTATTTTTATTAGAAAAAGATAAATCTACAAAAAATCTTACTGAAAAACAAATTGAAGCTATAAACAAAGAAATAGAAAAAAAAGATTATTCGCTGGTAGAATTACAAACGGCTTATGAAAGATGGTGTACAGAAAATACTATTCCTGTAACAAAAACTGTCAGAAACTTTTTTGCAATAAAACCATTAAAAAATCAAAAAGATTCACCTGATAAAACTGAATCTGACATTCTCCAAAACATAAAATCTAAATATGCAATCATCGATTTTGAAAATCAACATGATTTACAGCAGGAAAAAGATGCTGCAACTCCAATAAAAGATTATTTGGATGAAGTTCAGGAATTATATCATCATTTAAAACTTGTAGACTATCGTGGCGAAGAACAAAAAGATACAAATTTCTATTCAAAATTGGATGAAGTTTTACAAAAGCTTTCTGAAATTGTTCCTCTTTACAATAAAGTTAGAAACTATGTTACTAAAAAGCCAGGGGAAGTTAAGAAAGTTAAGTTGAATTTTGACTGTAGTTCTTTCTTAAATGGATGGGGTACTGAGTTTGGAACAAAGGATACGCATCTATTTATTATCGATGGAAAATACTATCTAGGTATAATTGATAAAAAATTGTCGAAAGATGAAATTACTGGTCTTCAAAATACTGTAAATAATTCTTGTAAACATATTATTTATGATTTTCAGAAACCAGATAATAAAAACACTCCTAGATTATTTATCCGCTCAAAAGGAGAATCCTATGCTCCGGCTGTTTCAAAATATAATCTCCCTATAGAATCAATAATTGATATATATGATAAAGGGATGTTCAAAACAGAATATCGAGATAAGAATCCTCAAGAATATAGAAAAGCATTAATACAAATAATCGAGTATTTTAAACTAGGTTTTTCTAAACATGAATCATACAAAAATTATGATTTTTGTTGGAAAGAAGCGGATGAATATAATGATATTGCAGAGTTTTATTCTGATGTTATTAAATCGTGTTATAAACTTGACTTTGAAAATATAAATTATGAAAAACTTCTTTCGCTTGTAGATTCCGGTAAACTTTTCCTATTCCAAATCTACAACAAAGACTTTGCGGAAAAATCATCTGGAAAGAAAAATCTTCACACTTTGTATTGGGAAAACTTATTCAGCGAAGAAAATCTCAAAGATATCTGTTTAAAGTTGAATGGAGAAGCAGAACTTTTCTGGCGTAAAGCAAGTTTAGATTCAGAAAAAGTAACTCATCACAAAAAAGGTTCAATCCTTGTAAATCGTACAACAAAAGATGGAAAATCTATTCCAGAAGAAATTTATCAGGAAATTTATCAATACAAAAATAAGATGATTTCTTCTGTTTCTGATGAAACAAAAAAACTCTTGGATTCAGGCACTGTTGTTTTCAAAGAAGCAACACATGAAATTACAAAAGATAAACATTTTACAGAAGACACTTATCTTTTCCATTGTCCAATTACAATGAACTTCAAAGCACCAGAAATTACTGGCAGAAAATTCAACGACAAAGTTCTTGAATATCTTTCAAAAAATCCAGACGTAAAAATTATTGGACTTGACCGTGGTGAACGTCATTTGCTTTACCTTTCACTTATAAATCAAAAAGGTGAAATTGAAATGCAAAAAACTCTTAATCTTGTTGAACAGGTTCGCAATGATAAAACAGTTTCTGTAAACTATCAGGAAAAACTTGTTCAAAAAGAAGGTGACCGTGACAAAGCCCGCAAAAACTGGCAGACAATTGGAAACATCAAGGAACTTAAGGAAGGATATCTTTCAAATATTGTTCATGAAATTGCAAAACTTATGGTAGAAAATAATGCCATAGTTGTAATGGAAGATTTGAATTTTGGTTTTAAGCGTGGTCGTTTTGCTGTTGAACGTCAGGTTTATCAGAAGTTTGAAAACATGCTCATCGAAAAACTTAATTATCTTGTTTTCAAAGATAAAGGTGTTACAGAACCTGGTGGAGTTTTGAATGCATATCAGCTTACAGATAAATCAGCAAATGTGAGCGATGTATATAAACAATGTGGATGGCTTTTCTACATTCCAGCAGCATACACTTCAAAGATTGATCCAAAAACAGGATTTTCAAATCTGTTCATAACAAAAGGTCTTACAAATGTTGAAAAGAAAAAAGAGTTCTTTGATAAATTTGATTCAATACGTTATGACAACAAAGAAGATTGTTTTGTATTCGGATTTGATTATTCAAAACTTTGTGACAATGCAGATTACAATAAAAAGTGGGAAGTTTATACAAAAGGTGAAAGACTTGTTTATAGTAAGGCAGAACGTACAAATATTACTGTAAATCCTACGGCTGAACTTAAAAAGGTTTTTGAAGAATTCAATATCAATTGGAAAAGTGAAGACAATTTCATTGATTCGCTTCAAACTATTCAAGCTGAAAAAACAAATATAAAATTCTTCGATACTCTTTTACGTTCTTTCAATGCTACTCTTCAAATGCGTAATTCAATTCCAAATTCAGAAATTGATTACCTTATTTCTCCAGTAAAAGCAGATGACGGAACATTCTTTGACAGTCGTGAACAATTAGCACTTGGAAAGGAAGCTAAACTCCCAATTGATGCAGATGCAAACGGAGCTTATCACATTGCGTTAAAAGGGCTTTACCTTTTACAGAATGATTTTAATCGCAATGAAAAAGGTGTTATCCAGAATATTTCCAACGCCGACTGGTTCCGTTTTGTACAGGAAAAAGAATACCAAAAATAGGAGTTGCCAATGTCAGAAAGTACTCAGATAAAACTTTTTCAAGATAAAAAGGTTCGTTCCGTTTGGAATGAGGAAGAACAACAATGGTATTTTTCGGTTATTGATGTTGTTGAGGTTCTTACAGAATCCCCAACACCTCGACAATATTGGGGAAAAATAAAAGACAGAGAATTCAAGCAACTTCAGTTGTCCCCAATTTGGGTACAACTGAAACTTCCAGCCACTGACGGAAAGATGTATAACACCGATTGTGCCAATGTAAAATCACTTTTCCGCATAATCCAGTCAATTCCTTCTCCAAAAGCAGAACCTTTCAAACAATGGCTCGCTCAAGTTGGCTACGAGCGGATGCAGGAAATTGAAAATCCAGAGCTTGCCCAGGAACGAATGAAGGAACTTTACGAAAAAAAAGGTTATCCAAAAGACTGGATTGATAAGCGGCTTCGTGGAATGGCCATCCGTCAGAATCTCACAGATGAATGGAAAGAACGCGGAATTACAAAGGAAAAAGATTACGCAATTCTAACCGCGGAAATTTCAAAAGCAACTTTCGGACTTACTCCATCTGAATACAAGGAAATAAAAGGTCTTACAAAGAAAAATCAAAATCTTCGTGACCACATGACCGACCTTGAATTAATCTTTACAATGCTCGGCGAACGTGTAACAACTGAAATTTCTCAAAATGAAAAACCGGAAACTTTTGAAGAAAACGAAAATGTTGCACGACGTGGTGGAAAAGTTGCAGGAAATGCACGCAAAGAAACAGAAAAGGAAATAGGACATACAATTATTTCATCGGAAAATTATCTGGATATAAACAAAGGTGATAGTGATGGAACTTTACCTGAAAATAACTTATCTGAATGATTTTATCTTCTGTCCGCTTTCCATTTATTATCATCAGCTTTATTCAGATTTAGCAGAACGGCTTTACTATGACGATGCTCAATTAAATGGTAAAGCCGCACATTCTGCTATTGATGAACAACGATATTCAACGCATAAAAATATCCTTCAAGGAATAGATGTATTTTCTGAAGAATATAAACTGTGTGGGAAAATCGACTTATTTGATACAGAAAAAGGATTGCTTACTGAGCGGAAAAAACATATTGAAACAATTTACGACGGTTATGTTTTTCAACTGTATGCGCAATGTCTTTGTCTTCGTGAGATGGGTTACAAAGTAAACAAAATCAGATTCTATTCTTCTGATGACAACAAAGTTTATGATTATCCACTACCAGAAGATAATCCAGAAATGTTTGAAAAATTTATAAATACAAATGAGCAGATGCAGAATTTTAATGTTGATTCATACGAACCAAAATCACCGGAAAAATGTGCACACTGCATTTATAACGATTTTTGTGACAGACCGTTAGCACCTAAAGCTTACAACGGTGGATTTTAAGGTGGGAGAAGGAGTAATCAGATGATGAGTACCCGCGATTTTGAGTGTAAACAAATTGCTTTTGTGTATACCGAAAAAGGGGAAAAAATCAGTTTTAAGAATGACAATTTAATTATTACTGATTCTGAGGGGAAAATAAAACATCAGTCAACTTGTTACAGACTTTTTTTGCTTTTTATTTGTGGAGATGCGTGTCTTACAAGTGGAATTTTGGAGCGTTCAAAAAAGTTTGGATTCAATATTGTTTTTATGAGTTCAAATCTTCGTATAAAAACAATTCTTCCGTCAAAAGCAGAAGGAAATGTTTTACTGAGGAAAAGACAATATGCATTAGAAAAAACTGATATTGCGGCTCATGTAATTGCAAATAAAATTCACAATCAGACATTTTTGTTGAAAAAGAAAAGAAATAAAACGGAGGAAGAAAAACAGAATATTAAAAAACTGGAACAATTTGAAAAAGATGTTTTAAAACCAGATTTAGCTGTTCAGGAAATTATGGGAATTGAAGGAGTAAGTGCAAAAATTTACTTTGGTGATTTATTCAAAAATCATAACTGGACAGCAAGAAGACCTCGTGTAAAACATGATATTACAAATTGTCTTATGGATGTTGGCTACACAATTCTATTTAATTTAATAAATGCCCTTTTGGAAATGTATGGCTTTGATGTTTATGTAGGAATTTTACATACACAGTTTTTTCACAGAAAATCTTTAGTTTGCGATTTGGAAGAACCTTTCAGACCAATTATTGATGCAGCTTTAATTAAAGCAATGAATTTAGGTCAGATAAATGAAAAGGATTTCTGGAAAAATCAGGAACAATATATTTTGCCATGGAAAAATTCTGCACCGTATGTAGAGATTTTTATAAAAGCTTTGATGGAATATAAAAATGAAATTTTTATTTATTTGCAGTCGTTTTATCGTGCTTTTATGAGAGATAAATCTGCCTGTGATTTTCCAAATTTTTATATGGATGAGGAGGATGAATAATGCTTCTTGTAAGTTATGATATTGCAAATGATAAAGTTAGAACTAAATTTGCAAAATTTCTTTCAAAGTTTGGATTCAGATTGCAATATTCTGTTTTTGAAATTCATAACAGTGAAACAGTTTTAGGGAATATTCAAAATGAAATTGAAAATATTTATATGAAGACCTTTACAGAAGAAGATTCTGTGATTATATTTAACTTATCAGCAACTTGTACAAAAACCTGTTACGGTTATGCCAAAAATGAAGAAACCGATGTTTTTGTAATAACATAAGTTTGAAACAAAAAAATCCTACTGTTGTAGGTAAAAATTGCAAACCCCTGGTCTTACTGTAAAAATTGGAGTAAAAAATGAAGAAAAATGCCAGTTTTAACGTAATATTTGCGAAATACAGTAACAAAAAGAACTGTTTAGCAACGACAGGGGTTTCAAACTAGATTTAAATTTCTACTGTTGTAGATCGAGTGCGTTACCATTCCAGCAGAAAGGTTTCAAACTAGATTTAAATTTCTACTGTTGTAGATATAATGGTTGGGATACATCAGGCGAATGTTTCAAACTAGATTTAAATTTCTACTGTTGTAGATTGTACAAGAAGAAACATAATGCGATTGGTTTCAAACTAGATTTAAATTTCTACTGTTGTAGATCCACGAAGTGTTCCGACTGGGGTTTGGTGTTTCAAACTAGATTTAAATTTCTACTGTTGTAGATCATACGCTTTAAAAACATTATCCATTCTGTTTCAAACTAGATTTAAATTTCTACTGTTGTAGATTGTTGACGATAACCAAGAAAAAACCTGTTTCAAACTAGATTTAAATTTCTACTGTTGTAGATATTAGCTGGAAAGCAGGCTGGCGGAGAGTTTCAAACTAGATTTAAATTTCTACTGTTGTAGATTCATTGTAAACTTGCGATTAATGCCCTGGTTTCAAACTAGATTTAAATTTCTACTGTTGTAGATATAACGGTTGGGATACTTCTGGAGAAGTTTCAAACTAGATTTAAATTTCTACTGTTGTAGATTTAAGCGGTGTTTCCCGTGCTATGAAGTTTCAAACTAGATTTAAATTTCTACTGTTGTAGATAAAATATTCCTAGTACTTATTCTAATTGTTTCAAACTAGATTTAAATTTCTACTGTTGTAGATAAGATAAAAAAACGGTTATTCATAAGTTTCAAACTAGATTTAAATTTCTACTGTTGTAGATAAAGCACAAGGACGTAGATATAAGTATTGTTTCAAACTAGATTTAAATTTCTACTGTTGTAGATTTGGAAAGGTAGCGAGGAAGTAAAATAGTTTCAAACTAGATTTAAATTTCTACTGTTGTAGATACTTACAAGAGAAAACATAATGCAATTGGTTTCAAACTAGATTTAAATTTCTACTGTTGTAGATTCAATGGTATGAAGACCATATGTATGGTTTCAAACTAGATTTAAATTTCTACTGTTGTAGATGTAGAATGATTCATTGCATACACCGTGTTTCAAACTAGATTTAAATTTCTACTGTTGTAGATTTTATAAGGCCGTGTTTTCTGATTATTGTTTCAAACTAGATTTAAATTTCTACTGTTGTAGATCGAACGAGTAAAAACACTATGCAAGGTTTCAAACTAGATTTAAATTTCTACTGTTGTAGATAGTCATACCATCCAACTCATCTACAAGTTTCAAACTAGATTTAAATTTCTACTGTTGTAGATTGGGAATCTGGTTTTCTTTGAAAAAAAGTTTCAAACTAGATTTAAATTTCTACTGTTGTAGATCAGTATGACGGCTTTTTACAACTCTATTGTTTCAAACTAGATTTAAATTTCTACTGTTGTAGATAAAACAGCTATTTTGGGTTTTAAAAAGTTTCAAACTAGATTTAAATTTCTACTGTTGTAGATACCCTGTTCATTGCTTGTCATACCAAATGTTTCAAACTAGATTTAAATTTCTACTGTTGTAGATATTGAGATGTATACTGAACTTAAAACTAGTTTCAAACTAGATTTAAATTTCTACTGTTGTAGATACTTCATCATCAATTTTTTGCATTTGTGTTTCAAACTAGATTTAAATTTCTACTGTTGTAGATTTGAGATGGTTGACAAGCTTTTGTCTGTTTCAAACTAGATTTAAATTTCTACTGTTGTAGATAAAAAATGTTTGATGATGCTGTTGATGGTTTCAAACTAGATTTAAATTTCTACTGTTGTAGATAAAATTAATTCGTCCATTACCATTCCTGTTTCAAACTAGATTTAAATTTCTACTGTTGTAGATACCTGTTTTGTCTGTCCTGGCTGAACTGTTTCAAACTAGATTTAAATTTCTACTGTTGTAGATATTTGTGACGGACGGACAATTAGTAGAGTTTCAAACTAGATTTAAATTTCTACTGTTGTAGATTCGAAAATCTTCCGGAAGAAAGAATGTTTCAAACTAGATTTAAATTTCTACTGTTGTAGATCAGAAACAGAAATTACAGAATGGAGGTTTCAAACTAGATTTAAATTTCTACTGTTGTAGATACGAACCCAAACATGACCGTTGAAAAGTTTCAAACTAGATTTAAATTTCTACTGTTGTAGATTTCTTGAAGCGTCCGCCCTGCAAAGTGGTTTCAAACTAGATTTAAATTTCTACTGTTGTAGATCTTTACTGGACTGATGATTCAAGAGGAGTTTCAAACTAGATTTAAATTTCTACTGTTGTAGATATGATTTGTTAGAGTTCAATGAAAAATGTTTCAAACTAGATTTAAATTTCTACTGTTGTAGATATAAGCTGGTCTACAAAGCTGAAAAGGTTTCAAACTAGATTTAAATTTCTACTGTTGTAGATGTATTTTCGTTTTGCTTCACGGCATTGTTTCAAACTAGATTTAAATTTCTACTGTTGTAGATTAGTTAGCATTCAATATGTTGGCTCGTTTCAAACTAGATTTAAATTTCTACTGTTGTAGATAGTATCCATTTTTTCAGTAACCATATAGTTTCAAACTAGATTTAAATTTCTACTGTTGTAGATAAGACTGATGTTCTGAATTCCGCTGAAGTTTCAAACTAGATTTAAATTTCTACTGTTGTAGATACTTATTATTAAGAGTAATATGAAAATGTTTCAAACTAGATTTAAATTTCTACTGTTGTAGATACGGGTGTGATCATTTTATTTCGGTAAGTTTCAAACTAGATTTAAATTTCTACTGTTGTAGATAAGGTGTATATCACCCTATTGTTTTAGTTTCAAACTAGATTTAAATTTCTACTGTTGTAGATTTTGACTGTTCCTGCGCCGCTTTAGATGTTTCAAACTAGATTTAAATTTCTACTGTTGTAGATATGAACGGCAAAAACACCGACCCCGATGTTTCAAACTAGATTTAAATTTCTACTGTTGTAGATATTCCGTTGATTGTCTGTTCCGGAAATGTTTCAAACTAGATTTAAATTTCTACTGTTGTAGATTTGAAAAGCGCGCGAACAGAACAATGTTTCAAACTAGATTTAAATTTCTACTGTTGTAGATGTACTTCTTCTCCCCACCATTTCCAAAGTTTCAAACTAGATTTAAATTTCTACTGTTGTAGATCTGAGATGTATAACGAATTGAAAATCGTTTCAAACTAGATTTAAATTTCTACTGTTGTAGATCAGAAGAATGTTTCGAGTGTATTAGAGTTTCAAACTAGATTTAAATTTCTACTGTTGTAGATTCAGTATGGCACATTTCAATTCCAATAGTTTCAAACTAGATTTAAATTTCTACTGTTGTAGATCTGTACCGATGTTATTTCCTGAATAGGGTTTCAAACTAGATTTAAATTTCTACTGTTGTAGATTTTTAAACGGATTTTCAATCTCCGAAGTAGTTTCAAATTAGATTTAAATTTCTACTGTTGTAGATCTAAGCATCAGCGCATAAATGCGAAGAGTTTCAAACTAGATTTAAATTTCTACTGTTGTAGATTTGGCTTGAACCTTACGGGCGCAAGGTTTCAAACTAGATTTAAATTTCTACTGTTGTAGATGGATTCCGAGCGGTCAAGCCCGATACTGTTTCAAACTAGATTTAAATTTCTACTGTTGTAGATTTTCTGCATATTCTGTATGCGAATGTCGTTTCAAACTAGATTTAAATTTCTACTGTTGTAGATGCAAGTGAAATTATAAAGGATTTTGAAAGTTTCAAACTAGATTTAAATTTCTACTGTTGTAGATCGTGTGTAGTAGTTCCCGTTCGAGGTGGTTTCAAACTAGATTTAAATTTCTACTGTTGTAGATGTAAGTTTTACAATCCAATAAATCTGTGTTTCAAACTAGATTTAAATTTCTACTGTTGTAGATATTCTTAATTCTTTCAGCGTGCTGTAGTTTCAAACTAGATTTAAATTTCTACTGTTGTAGATTCATATATCAGGATAGTACCAACTTTATGTTTCAAACTAAATTTAAATTTCTACTGTTGTAGATGCCATATTAATGACAAGAAGGGAAATAGTTTCAAACTAGATTTAAATTTCTACTGTTTTAATTTTTTATAATTAAAAATTAGTTTATGTAAAGACAGAAAATTTATTTAGTTTCAGATGTCGACATCTCAACATCCCATCTAAAAAATCCCTTTCTTAAACACATACGTCTTATACTCTTCCTCCGGCCTTGAAAATGCATCGTATGTTCCTTCTTCGACAAGTTCGTAGCCGTGGTTAAAGTAGAAGTCCACATTGCAGTCGCAGTCGGTCCAGAGGTACATGTTTTTAAAGCCGCGTGATTTGTAAAAGGCGATTGTTTCGTCGAGGATTTTTTTGCCTTCGCCTTTTGCGATGCTTACAAAGAGGCTCAGTTTTACGTCTGAATCTGTCATGTAAGAAAAAGTTTTCTGGTCCATCATTGAAAGATAGTCACGGCTGACGCCGAGAATTTTTTTTTCTTTATCTGTGGAATTTTCGAAAACTTTTTTGAGCCATTCGCCGGCGCTGTTTGTTTCATTTTTTGTTTCGGAAAAGGTCACGGCTAAAAGTCTGCCGCCGTCTGTGTGCATAAACTGCATGTCGTTGTCTGCGCCGTTCTGTCTTACGATTGCTTCGGCGTAAAGTTTTTTAAAATCGTCTGATGCGTCTTGCGGTGTCCAGATTGGTTTTACGCGTTCAACAATCTGCGGAATATATTTTGAGTTGAATTTTTCAAGTGCCATATTCTATTCTTCCAAATCTTCAAAGTTTGAGTTAATGTTTATTTTTTTAGTTTCATTTCGTTTTTTGATTTTTGTTTTTTTGCTTCCACCGGAATTTAAATCGCCTGTTGTTAAAATGCTCATTGATTTTTCAGAAGCCTGTCTTCGTCTTTTTGCTTCAAGTGGAATTTCAAAAGGCGCATTTTCTTTTTTAATCAGAATTTCATTTACAGAATTAATGTGAATTGAATAAAAGATATTCTGATTCTGTAATTCTTCTGTTACTGTAAGGATGTCATTAAGTGAAATTCCTGCTTTCTTTTTTGAATCAAGCTTTATGTTTTCACGGACTTTTTTTGCAAGAATAAATTCTGTAAAAGATGTTTTTTCGGACATCTGGTTAAATGCTTTTAAAATTTCTGTTTGAATTGGTGTAAGGTTACTCATAATAAAAAAGAGGGTCTTTCTGTTATTGAAAGACCCGTTGTTTGTTAAATCAAATAATTTGATTATTTAGATTGCATTGTCAAAGTTGTTTTTTTCAATGTCTTTGAAATATTTTACAGTTCCAACTTTGAGTTCATCTGTTGCGTCATCGTCACAAACGATAACTGCATTTTCGTGCATCTGCAAAGCAGAAACTGTCCACATCTGGCTGATTCCTTCTTCGACTGCATGTTTGAGGGCAGTTGCCTTGTTGTGGCCTGTGATAAGAATCATTACTTCATCAGAATCGCATACTGTTCCAACACCAACTGTTAATGCTGTTTTTGGAACTTTGTTAACGTCGTGGTCAAAGAAGCGGCTGTTAACGATGATTGTGTCCTGTGTGAGTGCCATTTCGCGTGTACGGCTTTTAAGTGAACTTCCTGGTTCGTTAAAAGCGATATGTCCGTCGCAACCAACTCCACCCATGAAAAGTCTGATTCCACCGGCTGCTTTGATTGCTTTTTCGTAGTCTTCACATTCTTTTTTAAGGTCTTTTGCATTTCCATTTAAGATGTGAACATTTTCTTTTTTAATATTTATTTGGCTGAAGAAGTTATCCCACATAAAGCGGTGATAGCTTTCCGGATGGTCTTCTGAAATGCCGACGTATTCATCCATGTTGAATGTAACAACGTTCTCGAAAGAGACCTTTCCAGCCTTATACAAATTGATAAGTTCTTTGTAAGTTCCAAGCGGAGTAGATCCTGTTGGAAGCCCAATTACAAAAGGTTTGTCTTTTGTAGGTTTTGCTTCATTGATGCGTGAAGCAATGTGGTTTGCTGCCCATTTAGAGACAGTGTCATAATCAGGTCTGATTATTACTCTCATATTATTCTCCTAGCCGCACACAGCGGCACGAATACCGCGTGCGCATCACGGAGGGTATTCTCACGGGATTTAAGTATAAAAAAAATGGTTTTTTTTGTAAATAAATTTAGATAAAAAAAATAAAAAAAAATCGGGCAGCCAAAACTGATATCATTCTGGCTGCCCGGATATATGAACTGTTTTAAGAAGTTATATCTTGTGTAATGTTAGGTTATTTGTTCTTTTTCCACTGTTCAACAGCTTCGAGCATTTCGGCTTTTGAGATTTTTCTTCCGCATGAATGGTCTTCGTCACAGTAACCGACAGCTTCGCATTTTGGAACAAAAAGGTTATCACAGATCCATTCCCATTCTGGAGAAAAAACGCGAAGTTTTTCTTTAAGTTCGACAGAAAGTGCGCGGATTTCTTTGTAAGCTCTTGTGCAGAGGCGCATGTTCATAAAATGCATGAGGGCTCTGAGGTTGATTTTCCAGACGATTTTTGTTTCCATTCCAAGTGGAAGAATGTTTGCGGCGTCTTCTTTTGGATAACCGAGTTCTTCGAGTTTTGTGTATGTGTTCATGATTGAGTCGAGGCCTTCTTTGTAAACTTCGCGGGCTTCGTCTTTGAACGGATAGTAAAATTCTTTTTCTGTGTCCATTGATTTTGCATCAACGTATCTTGTGGAACTCTGAAGTCTTGTTGTTCCGATGATGTGAGTATAGAGCTCTCTGATACAGCGGGCAGAGTAGCCGTCAACGATGCAGAAAACATCAGGATATTCTGCAGTTCTTGTGTGACCACTTCTGATACATGCTTTTGCACGTTTGATGTTTTTTTCTTTATCATCAACAGGACTGTTCCAGCAGATTCCGGCGCAGTAACCGATTGTGTTCAATGGTTCTTTGTCTGTGTTTGGTAAAATTGTAATCATAAAATGGTCTCCAGTTTTTTAATTATACAATGAGATTTTTTTAATCTCAACATCTGTTTTGATTTAATAAAAAAGATTCAGCTTTAATTTACATCTGTGTCGGGCAGTCGATAAATTCTACTTCAATCTTTTTTTCTTTTGCAAGTTTCTGCATCACAAGCTGAACTCCGACAGTTTCTGTCTGATAGTGTCCGCCTGCAATTACATTAATTTTACTTTCTTTTATAAAGTGATAAAGTTCGTGATTCATTTCTCCTGTGATGAATAAATCAAGACCTTCTTTAACAGCTTCTTCAACATCATCGGCTGCTCCCCCGGAACAGATTCCGACTGTCTTTATGTCTTTTTTTCCAAAGTTCAAGACATGCATCGGTTTTTCGCCGCATAAAACTTTTTCTGCTATTTCATCAATCGACATCGCTTTTTTTAAAGTTCCCTTTACGCCGATATCCATTCCGCGCCATGTTGCAAACGGTTTTATTTTTGTAAGTGCAATTCGTGATGCAAGGCCATAATTGTTTCCGTTTGGATTATTTGCATCAAGTGGAATGTGATAAGAAATGAGTGCGAGGTCGTTATCAAAAAAAGTTTTGATTCTTGTGTAATGATTTTTTGTGATAGTTTCGCATCCGCCCCAGAAAAGTCCGTGATGTGTAAAAAGAACATCAGCTTTACATTCTGCAGCAAGTCTTGCGGTTTCTTCTGAAGCGTCTACGGCAAAAGCAACCTTTTTAATTTTTTTTGAATCAGGATTTGAATTTTGAATTTGAATTCCATTGAGCGCAATGTCGTTTGAATAATTTTCTTTTTTTAAAAATGAATTAAAGTATTCATCAAGTTCATATAATGTCATTTTGTTTCCTCGCTTAAATCTGTAAACTGCGCTTTTTCGTAAGCATTAATTGCAGATTTGATTTTCATTACAACATAGCTCGGAGAGTAACCAGTTTTATCTTTTGAAAGATTGAATAAAACTTTTGCAGAAAGTGGATCTGCCTGCTGAATGAATCCAAATCCGGGAGTTTTATATTCTGAAAGCAAAGCAATATTATGAAACATTAAAACTGGTCTTGCAGTATCAGTAATTCTTGAAGCACAGAGAGCAGGACTTTCATCTGCAACAATAATTAATTTTTTTGTAACAGGTTCTGATTTGTCTGCGATTCTGGAAAGAACTTCATATTCTTTTGCATATACATCGAGATAAAAATTATTTGAATCAGAAGAAAAATATTTTATTCCATCTTTTCTGGAATTCATGTTCAGTGAATATCTTTTTATAAAGTTGATGTTTATTTTTGATTTTGAAGGAACTGTGCTGAATCCGAAATCTCCTGCATAAACTTTAAATCCTGATTTTGCGAGAAGTTTCAGAAAAGGTTCATAAGCAGAAAAGTTTGCTCTTTTGTCTGGAATGAATAAAACTGCATAATCGTTTTGATAGTTCTGCTGATTCTGGTCTGGATAAAAAACAGTCAGCGCAAGATTTTTTGAAGAAAAAAGTTTTTCTGATTCTGAAAAGCCGGTGCTGAAAGTTCCACTTAAATATTTTGTTTCAGATTTAATCTGAAGTTTTGTATTGTCAAAATAAACTGGTTTGAAAATTATAAAAATGATTGCTGTTGTGATTGCAAGCAAAAGAAGAACCGATGAAAAAATTGTAAATGTAATGCTGTATGTATCAATTAAAAGATGATTGCAGAATCTGAAAAAACTTTTGTAATTAACAAGTATTGCAAAGAAAACTAAATTTGTGAGAATTATTTCGTTTATGCTGTATCCCCATGCAACGGCTTCAATAAACAGGAGTAATGCAGAAAGCGGAATGAATAAAACAAGTGAATCTAATCTTGTCTGTCTGATAAAAAAAACCCTTGCACTTGAAACTGCAATTAAAAAGAGTATTAAAAGCTGCGCATATAACGGAATCATTGTCATAATTGAATATTACTCAAAAAAAATGATGATTTCAACTTATAAAATCCTTTATTTTCACCGACAATTATGGTAAAATTGTATCATTAAAGTAAAAAGGTAAGGGTTTATATTAATGGGTCTTCAGAAACGAATTGAAGTCGATGCATCAAAAATCTCAAAGGCAATTAATTCTGGAATTGCATTAACAATTACGACCTATACATTACCACATGAAATGGAAGTTTACATGGGTGATGTTCTTACTGCTTTTCTTAAGGAATTGCAGCAGGATCATATGGTTGAATATCTCAACTATTGTCTTAATGAATTAATTACAAATGCCAAAAAAGCAAATACAAAACGCGTTTACTTTAAACAAAAAAATCTCGATATTACAGTTGCACAGGATTATGATGAAGGTCTTAAAACTTTCAAGGAAGATACATTAAATAACATCAATTACTATCTTGGACTTCAGAAAAAAGCAGGACTTTATGTTAAGTTAATTCTCCAGGTAAGAAATAATAAAATTAAAGTTGAAGTTCGTAACAACTCAAGCCTTACAGTTTTTGAATATAAGCGTATTCACGATAAACTTTCGCGTGCACAGCAGTATACTTCTGTAGAAGATGCACTTTCACAGATTCTCGACGATTCAGAAGGAGCAGGTCTTGGACTTGTAATTATGATTCTTATGCTCGAGAAAATCGGTTTGACAGAAGAAAACTTTCAGACTCTTTGTGAAAACGGTGAAACAATTACAAGAATTATTCTTCCGCTCAGTGAAAAAACTCAAAAAGAAATCAGCATCATTTCTTCAGAATTTGTCAAGCTTATTGATAATCTTCCTCAGTTTCCTGAAAACATCACTCAGATCAACAGACTTTTGAATGATCCGGATTCTAAAATGTCAGATATTGCCATGCAGATTTCAAATGATGTCTCGTTAACAGGTGAACTTCTCAAAATGGTAAACTCTGCAGCATTTGCACTTGCAACTCCATGTCACAGTATTGCAGATGCCGTAAAACTTGTTGGACTTCGCGGAATTAAAAACCTTCTGTTCAGTATCGGAACAATGCAGACATTCAAGCAGGTCGGTGTAGAAAAGGCAGACTTGTGGACACATGCTTATCAGGTTGCTTTTTATTCATATAATCTTGCACGAAATTTCTTTAACGGGCAGAGAGCCATTATTGAAGATTCCTACATCTGTGGTCTTCTTCATGATATGGGAAAAATTATTTTTGAAACTTCCCATCCGGATATTCTTGATAATATTAAGAATGTCTGCGAAGCAAAGGGAATTTCAACAGACTTGATAGAAAGAATGATTGCCGGTGTAAACCATGGCGAAATTGGAAGTGAAGTTGCAAAAAAATGGAACTTCCCGGAAGTAATCATTAATGTCATTAAATATCATCACGACCCGGAAGAAGCTCCTGAAAATGTGCGCTCTTTAACAAGTGTTGTCTATCTTGCAGATATTTTGACTTATTATCAGACTGGAGAAATTGCGTTCTATCAGATTGATTCAGAGATTCTTGCAATGTTTAAGATTTCTAATGAAGACCAGCTCAGAAAAGTTTCTGAAAAACTTCTTGCTTCATTCCAGAAAGAACAGAGTGAAGAATAGAAAAAAAAGCTGAGATTCAATTTGAAGTGTACCCCAAAAGTTGGAGACAATTTTCGGAGGTACACTTTTTTTATTTATTTAACGATTCAACCCATTTCTGCATTAAAATTCCAAAAGCAACTCCGACATTCAACGAAGCCTTTAATCCGATCATTGGAATTGTAACGCAGCCATAAGTCGCTTTTTTGATTGCTTCAGGACTTACTCCAAGTTCTTCCGAACCGATGATGCAGATTCCTTCTTTCGGAAATTTAAATTCATCAATCGGAGTACCGCCTGTTTCTAAAACAAAAATCGGTTTATCTGTCGGAAGTTCGTCTAAAGATTTTTTTTCGTAAGGCAAAGTTTCGATACAGCCCATTCCGCTTCTGACAGCGCGTGGATGTGTCTCGTCGCAGCAGAAAGGAGAAAGATAAAGTTTTTCTGCTCCAAGTCCTTCTGCAGTTCTGAAAATTGAACCCAGGTTAAATGGAGAACGAATGTCTTCTGCATAAGCGCAGACACCAGGGTAGAATTTTCGTGTTTCGATTTTTGATTCGTTTGATGTTTCAGTTATCGTATCGTGTGAATCTGAAGAAGCATCAGATTCTTTTGAAAGGTCCGGTGTTTTGTTAAGTTCTATCTGACCTTTATGAGGTGCGATGATTAAATCCCATTCTGCAGGAAATGTTCCGATGATTGCGAGAAGGTGGTTGCGAGCGATGTTGCATGTGCGTCGTTCGTTAAACGGGTTTTCGTTTAAAAGGGAATTTAATTCTGACGCGGCATCTTTCGGGAGTTTCGGGTCGAGCAGCAGAACTTTGACGAGTTCTTTTACATACTGCTCACGTGTCATTGAATTGAAATTGTATTCGGTTCCTTTTTCTGCAATACCGGCAATATCACGTTCCAGAGCGCCAAATGAAAGTGCGAGTTTTCGTCTTTTCTGTCCGCCTGAAAGTTGAAATAATTTTTGAGGTTCAATCATAACTTATCGAAGACTAATTTAGAATGCAGTTATTGTCAATCAGAATGCGAGTTTTAATAAATCAAAAAGATCATCTGATGTCATGCTTCTTGGAAGTGTATTCATCAGATCAAGTTCACCTGCATCTTCTGCAGCCAGTGCAAGCTGGTCAATTGAAATTGAAAGATCTTTTAATCGTGCAGGAAGATTGTTTTTTGCAATTTTCTGTCTGACATATTCGCAAAGGGCTGTTACTGCTTCTTCTTTTGTTGCATTTTCCGGTGCAGCTCTTAAGATTTTTGCAAGTTTTTCAATTCTGTCTGCCTTGAATTTTGCTGCATCTTCGATTACATACGGAAAGAGAATTGAAGAAATAAGTGAGCGTGAAATTCTGTAACGGGCATTGATTGTCATTGCAAGTAAAGAAGCAATTCCAGGAGCGCTCATTGCACTTGCAAGAGATGTCATACAGCCACCCTGTGTCAAAAGAACTTCTGAAGGTGTTGTAACAGTAAGAGTATCGGAACCGTCAATTGCATATCCTAAAACCTCTGTTCCTTTTTCGACAATCATATCACTGAAGAAAGTTGCTTTCTGAGAAATATAGCTTTCTGTTGCAAGACAGAGAGTTTCAATAGACATTGAAGCGGTCTGGTTTTCTGTCAAAGTCAAAGAGAGGTTTGGATCGTAGAGAACGAGTTTGCAAAGACCATCTTTATTTTTAATAAGTTTGTTTTTGTTTGAGCGAGAATCGATAACGGGTGTAAACGAAGAAAAGATAAACGGATCGCGCATTGTTGTCGGAATTGCGATTAATGGAAGCGGTGCAACAGTAGGAGCAGCGCCATCAACAAATTCGTAAAGTCCGTGAACTTCGTAGTATACAGAACATACAGCTTTTGCAATGTTGATTGTTTTTGAACCGCCGACTGCGATGATTCCGTGAACATGTGCATCGCGTGCAAGATTTAATGCCTGTTCAATTGTCTGTGTATTTGCACCGTTTGTAATTTCATCAAAAATAAAATATTCAATTTTGTGTTCATTCAACGGCTGAAAGATTTTGTCTGCAATACCGACTTCCTTTAACATTGGATCGATGATAAGCATAAATTTAGAGCCGTATTCCTGTGCATACTGGCCGATGCGGGTAATTGTGTAAGAACCGAGGACAATGTTTGGTGAAATTTTGAAGATGAAATCTGCCATAAAATAAACTCCGGATTTTTAATTAAAAAAATGTTTTATAAGTTCCATTTATAAACTTTTTGTCTGTATACAAAAAAAGACGGAATTCCTTCCGCCTTTTTTTATTACGAGCTTAGAATCTTTAATTAGATTCCGTAGCTTGCCATAATACGCTCTGCAGTTGAGTTGATAACTTCTGCACTAAGGTATGATGAGTCTTTAATTTTCTCTTTAATCTGAGCGATGAGTTCTGAACGAACATCAGGAGTTTCTGCAGCTACTTCTTTGAGATAGTAAGCTTCTGCCATTTCTTTAGCTTCTGCAGACACACTGATTGAATCTGGTGAAGATTTAACGCTTGATGTGTTCTGAGTGCGTTTTGTGCCCTGAACATTGTTAAGAGGAGCAACTCCTCCAAGTTTGTCTATCATCATATTTTCCTGCCTTATACCTTAATTATCGGTATTTTTACTCTGAAAGTTTAGCATTAATTATGCCAGAAACGAAGACGGCAAATTCGCCCTTAATGGACTGTCTTTGTGCGAAATCGTCTCTTACTTCTGCCGAAGTCCCTTCCACAATTTCTTCATGCAGTTTTGTAAGTTCCCTGCCGACTACAACGCGGCGGGTACTATCAATATCGGCAATATCTGTAAGCAACTTTACTATTCTGAACGGACTTTCGTACAAAATAAATGCGCTGCCTGCATCCATGAGTTCACGAAGGCGTTTTCGTCGTTTTCCGGGGCTTGGAGAGGTAAAACCTTCAAAAACGAGGGTTTTTCCACCAGGGCCTGCAACGCTTACAAGTGTTGCAAAAGCACTTGGTCCTGGAATCGGAACTACCCTAAATCCAGCCTGTCTCACTTTGTAAGCCAGAACAGAACCAGGATCACTTATTCCAGGCATTCCCGCATCGCTTGCGTATGCAACAGACTGGCCCTTTTTTAAGAGCTCAATTACTTTTTCTGCGGCAAACTCTTCATTCTGCGACCGGCACGAAATCAACGGCTTTCGTATCTCAAAATGCGTCAAAAGTTCAAGTGTATGGCGCGTATCTTCACAGGCGATTACATCTACGGTTTTAAATGTTTCTAAAGCCCTGCAGGTGATGTCTCCCAGGTTTCCGATAGGCGTTCCAACAATGTATAATTCTGACACACTAATATTATATAGGTAAAATTAGTGTAGTGCAAGTAAAAATGTTAAGTGGAATTTGTCCGACCGCGGTTTTTGGTAATGTCCGGAAATAAAAATAGTATACGGAGTTGAATTAATTATCCTGGAAGCCGGTTTTATAAAATTCCCCTTTATTGTAATAAAACTTAAAAGTCGATAAAATCGGATTTATAATTCTTATTTTTTGAGGTGGAATATGGCAAAGATTTTTATTGATGGAAGAGAAGGAACTACAGGTCTTAAGATTTATGAACGCTTTGCAAACCGCAGTGATATTGAAATCATGCAGATTGATGAAGACAAAAGAAAAGATCCTGTTGAAAAAGCAAAAATGATTAATGCTTCTGATTTTACTTTTCTGTGCCTTCCTGATGCAGCGAGCATTGAATCGGCATCGCTTTGCACAAATCCTAA
This sequence comes from Candidatus Treponema merdequi, assembly GCA_018064525.1. GTDB lineage: Bacteria > Spirochaetota > Spirochaetia > Treponematales > Treponemataceae > Treponema_D > Treponema_D merdequi. Next base: position 49,790 of record JAGHVB010000040.1, read on the forward strand.
AACAAGAATTATTGATGCATCTACAGCTCACAGAACAAATCCAGCATGGGCTTATGGTTTTCCGGAACTTGATAAATCATTCAGAGAAAAAATCATCACTTCAAACCGAGTTGCAGTTCCTGGCTGTTACGCAAGCGGATCAAATGCAATTTTATATCCTCTCGTAAAATCAGGAATAATGCCACGCGATTATCCTGTCGTAATTCACGCAGTAAGCGGTTATTCTGGCGGTGGAAAAAAAGCAATTCAGAATTATGAAGCAGAAGGAAGAAACAAGGATCTTGATTCTCCAAGAATGTATGCTTTGACTCAGAGTCATAAACATTTACCAGAAATCAAGGCAATGTCAAATCTTGAATATGATCCGATTTTTTCTCCATACATCTGTGATTACATTCAAGGAATGTGTGTAACAGTTGGTCTTCATACAAGACTGCTTTCTAAAAAAGTGACTGTTAAAGATGTTCACGAAATGTTTGCTGCTCATTATGACGGAACAAACTTTCTGCAGGTTGCTCCGGTGATGGGTGAAGGTGTTTTAACAGACAATTATATTCCGTCAAATACAATGGCCGGAAAAAATACAATGCAGGTTTTTGTTTACGGAAATGATGACCGCATTATGGTAACAACAAGATTTGATAATCTCGGAAAAGGTGCTTCTGGTGCTGCAGTTCAGTGTCTTAACATTATGATGGGAATTGACGAAACAACAGGTCTTGAAAAATAAAAAAAGTGTACCTTCGGAAGTTTGAAATGTGATTTGCTGCAATAAATCCGATGCATTTCACCTATTTCAATTTTTGAAGGTACACTTTTTTTGTATATAGTCTTTCAGTATCTGTTATAAATCTTCTATATCGTCATCATAATCAGATGAAAAAATTCCAGATTTTTGCGGAGTAACAGGTTTTTCCTGTTTTACCGGTTTTGAATTCTGATTCTGTTTTTCTGAATTTTTCTTTGCACCTGAATTTCTTTTTCCTTTTAAATTTTTCTGTTGTTTTAATCTTTCTCTTTGATTGATTTCTTTCTGAACATCATCTAATGCAGCGTAAGCATCTGATGAAGGAGAAATTGAAATTAATGTATTAAGCTGGTCACGGGCTTTTTCATATTCGTGAAGTGTTACAAGAACGATTGCCGAGTTGTAGAGTGCTTCAGGATAGCGGAATTCGTTATAAAGAGATTCGAATAGTTTTTGAGATTCTTTTAAAAGGCCTTTCTTTGCGAGCTGGTTGGCGGTTTTCATCTGTTCATTTTTTGTTTTGTCTTTTAACAGAGTGTAAGTTTTTGTTACGTAATATGGCTGAATCTGGCGTAATATCTGTGAAGAAATTGACTGAAGCTGATATTTTACACATTCAAGTGCGGATTCTACCTGATAAGATTTATCTGCATTTGAAGAAGTTTTATGAACATGTTCTGTCTGAACAGAAGTTATTCTGTTTGTATCTGCATCAATGATCTTGTAATAAACATCGAAAGAAACTTCGCGGTAAAATTTCAGAACTTTTCTTTTTTCTTTTTTACGTACAATTTCGCCATCTTCGAAAACTTTAACTTCTACATATTCAAAATCGTAAGTTTTATTGATGTCATTTTTAAAATTAGAAATATTTCCTGTCAGATAGACATCACATGGAATAGCTGTTCCGGAAGTGATTGCGCTCTGTACGGCAGAAGATGGAACAAGCTTCATATAATTAGATTGTGAAAAGGAACTTTCAATTTCTCTTGTTAGATAATCTGCAATTTCTACCTGATCTGTAAGTTTTCCGTGAGTAATATTGTGACCTGTTGCGATGCTTGCAAATAAATCAATTACGGAAACAGTGATGTCTATTCCTTTTTCAAAATCGCCTGCACTTGTCTGAAATGGAATGATAGAAAGTTCTTCTGCCCCATTTAAATCAAGTTCTGCCGGCCGTTCAATAGTTGTTCTGACTGTTGTCGCACAGCTGAAAAATATGCTCATAAAAAGTATGAAAGATAATGATTTATAAAAAAATTTCATGTTGTTCCTCTTTATTGAATTATACAGGTTAAGAATTGGAAATTCAAATTAAAAAAAATTATTTCGGATTTAGTTTTTATTTAATTGAGAATCTTTATCCGAGTTTTTCAATTTTTCTATGAAGCTCGAGTATTCGTGTATGAATGTAATGATCAATAGTTGTCTTTTCCAGAATTCCAAGAGGCTCTCCATTATCTCCGACAATTGCGATTGCCTGACTGTCCTGTTTTTCAAAAAGTTCATACGCTTCTGGTAATGTTGTATGAGGATTGCAGCAGACTCCCGGGGCATCCATTATGTCCATTGCGAGAAGGCTTTCTGCAAGTTCTCCAATCTGTAAAACTTCTTTCAGATGTTCAAGAGAAATAATTCCTGCAAGTTTATTTTCACTTTTGACAACATAATTTAAATTCTGCTGTCTGCTGAAGGAATCAAGAATTTCTTTAATAGTTGTTACATCAGAAACGATTGCCGGAGATTTTTCATTACAGATTTTCAGGTTTCCCCACATAACATCTTTTACAAGTGTATTTTTTTTGATGTCATCCTCTGTAATGTTAAGACCACATTCGCCTGCTTTTGTTACGCCGTGTTTAACAAAAACAGGGCCGAGCAGTTGAACTATGAAAGTTGTTGCAGTGATGATTAAAAGTATCTGAGGTCCGATTGAATCTGGAAAATCATTTCCGGCGGCAATTGATAAACCTATTGCAACTCCGGCTTGTGATAAAAGACAGTAGGGGAGATATTTTTTTACAGTTTCCGGAGCGTGCGTAATCCATGCACCAATTTTTGCTCCGATTGTTTTTCCAAAAGTTCTTCCAAAAACATAAAGCAATGCAATTATTCCCAGGTAAGGAGTAATAATCCAGATGTCGAGTTTAGCGCCTACTAAAACGAAAAATAAAACATAAACTGGAGGAGTAAACTTTGTTGTTAAATCAAATACAGGTTTTGTTTTTGATGGCGCAAAATTGACCATAAAAAATCCGAGTGACATTGCGGAAAGAATATTGTCGAATCCAAATATGATGCACGTGCCTGTGCAGAGAAAAAGGCATCCCAGAGAAAAAGAAAGAATTCTTCCTTCGTCTTTCATAACATGGCGTACGATTAAACTTAAAAGAAATCCAAATGCACTGCCTATTGCTATGGAACCGAAAATATCGCGTGCAATTGAAATAAGCTGGGCAGCAAGTGAAAGCTGTTTTCCTCCGAGAAGGGAAGAAGCAATTGTAGAAGCGACTGCATACAAAATAAGTGCGACCGCATCATCCATAGCAACGATTCCGTAAACTGTTGTCGTAAGAGGTCCTCGTGTTCTGTATTCAACAAGAACATCAGTTGTTGCAGCAGGCGCAGTAGCCGAACAGATGGCACCAAGCACAAGTCCCATTGCAAGAGAAACAAAAAGGTTATTCGTTACAGCGTAAGAAACTGCAGTAACAATTCCGCCAACAATAAAAAAAGGAGTGATCGATTCAAAAAGCAGAATACCGATAAACTGTTTTCCGTATTTTTTCAAAACCGAAAGCTTAAGTTCGCCGCCAATTAAAAAACCGATTAATGAAAGTGCGATAGTACTTATCGGATTAAGAGCAGCAATCGTTTCTTTACTCAAAAGCTGAAGTCCCGAAGAACCGATGATAATTCCGATTACAATATAACCGACAACCTGTGGTATTTTTAATTTTTGAAATAAGCGTCCACCGATTGCACCAAAGAACATAATAATACCAAGAAGAAGAACAATTTGAGTTCCCTGCAGAGAATAAAAGTGCATAAAATCGGGCAGAACTTTTGAAAAAGGACCGTTCATAAAAACCTCAGAAAGCAGATAGAAAATATATTTCCGAATGTTACATCATTTCGTCGATAATGTCACAAGGATTTTTTTCATAGTAAAGCCAGGCATAGATTGCTGCACTTGAGATGACTTTTCTTCCGTAATTTCTTGTTTCATTAAATGGAATTGTTTCAAGAAATAAGTCCGAAGGAAGGTCTTTAAAAAGTCCCAGCCCGGCTTTAGAATATTTTAACCATTTTTTAACTCTTGTAAGTCCTGCATTGTATGCAAAGAGAGCAAGAATATCAGAATCAAGTCTTTGAACAAGAGTTGAATAATAGTAAGTTCCAATTTGGATATTTGTTTTTGGATCAGTAATGTCTGCGTCAGTAATTTTTAATTTATCTGCACAGTCCTGAAAAGTAGTTTCCATCAGTTGAGTAAGTCCAAGAGCTCCGACATTACTTTCTACAACGGGATTGAAAAAACTTTCGGTACGGATAAGACCGAGCATATCGTATTCATCAACGCCAAATTCTTTTGCACTGTGTGAAATTTCTTTTGAAAAGTTTTTAGGATATGAAAGTTCAAATATTTTTTTATTAAGTCTTGAATTATCGAGGTTTGAAGTTTTTGATATCATATGAAGACTTCGATAGTAATTATTATTTAAACTGTTTCCGCACGAGCGTAAAAATTCTGAAACGTAAGTAATTGTTTCAAGACTGAAAGTTTTTTTATTGATTGTATAAAAATACTGCCATTCAGGATAAATCAATTCTTCAAAACCAAAATCTGCATAACCCTGTAAAAGAATTTCAGCTTCGTAATCATTTTCTGCACTTTGAGCAACAGCGGGAGTAAAAATGTTTTTTTCTATTTCTTCAATCTGAAGACCGAGATGTTTTGCAGAAAGAAGTCTGTAATAAATATCTGTTCCTGCATTTAATTCAAACGATTTAATAAATGCATTTTTAATATCTTCTTCCGATCCATGCAGGTAATTAAGTTCCATCAGTCTTCCTGTAAGATATGAAAATCTGGAAGCAGTTGCGTTATCTGCATGTCCTTCGATGATGTTATAAATTTTTGGAAAGAGCTGCCACTTTGCATTTGTAAATAAGAGGAGTGAAAGAGTATCAAGTAAATCAGAAAAGTAATATGGATCGTGCCATGTTCCGCAGTATTTTTCGAGACAGTCAATACAAGCTTCGGTAGAAAGTGCCAGTCTTGAATTAAGTAAAAACCAGAGCGCCATATCATAATCAGAATCAGTTTTACTTATGTTCATCGCTTCTAAATATGCTTTTTCTGCGTTTGAATAATAAACTCCTGACTTGGTAAAAATTCTTCCTGCATAAATGAGGGCATAATATTTAATATTCTCATTCATGGCATGAGGTGATCTGCTCAGTTCAAGAAAAAAGTTTCCGTTCTGAAGATATTTTTTACTGACATTGAAATAAGTTTTACCAATATCTGCGACAAGAAATTCTGATAAGGGAATAATCTGCTGCGAAATGCAATATTGTTTTACATTGTTCAGCATATCGTATGCTTCAGAAAAATTATTGCAGTAGCAGAAAATTCTGAATTTCAGAATATAAGTCATTATGTTGTAAAAATATTCTGGAGAATCAGTATTTAAAATATCATTTTCAAAAATGTCAGGTGAATTTTCTTTATCCTGTTCAACTGGTTCAATAACTTCAATTTCTGCAGAGTCTTTTGCAGAATTATCTGCAAGATATTCGTTATAAAAATCCAGATGATCATCAGTAAGTTTTCTTGAGGTAAACCATCTGCATGTTGCAAGATTTAGGCGTGAGTCACATTTTTCGTGCATTGCAATAAGACGCATTTTTGCAAGTTCATTCGGACATTTTGAAAGGTCGACTGAATTTGTTTCTTCGATCAAAACAGAATATTCTTTATTTTCAAAAAATATTTTGCAGGCAAAAAGAAGAGCTGCATCATCGCTGTAGATTTTGAGATACTCTTTTGCGCCTTCAATTTGCTGAAGAATATTACCGAGCTTTATTTTCTGTTCAAGACTTCGTCTTTTAACATATTTTGTTCCCTGTGCGATTGACTTGTTAAAATGTCGTAATGCTTTTTTTGTATCGTTTTCGTTTACAGCTTTTAAACCGATAAAATAATCTGTATCTGGTCCGTACTTTTTTTGTAACGAATTGTCAGCATTTGAATTAGAATTACAACCTAAAAAAAGCGTTGTAAAAATAAAACACGCTGAGAGGCACTTTTTTATATTCATAAATTAAACTCTGGTTTATTCAGCAGGAATTATGATTTTTGTTCCAGAAATAATATGGTCTGGATTTTTAATTCCATTATATTTTGCAATCTTAGGGTATTTCCACGGATTGTTGTAATAGGTTTTTGAAATGTCCCAAAGTGTATCACCCCATTTAATTTTGTAGGTGATATTTTTTGAAGCAGGAGCTTTAGCCTTTGGAGCTTCCGGAACAACTTCTGCTGCCGGTGCTACAACAATTTCATTTTCTTTTGCTTCATATTTAGAACTTTCTTTTACTTCTGAATTTTCAACAACTGTTTCTGTTTTAGTCTGTGGTTCAGAATTGTTTGCGCATTTCTTTTTTGAAATTAAAAGAATTGTCAAAATAACGGCAATTACACAGATAACTGCACAGATGATACAAATCAAAACAGGAACTTTTGCTTTTTTAATTGAATCTGTTTCGGAATCAGAAGCAGCATGACCTTCTTTTGTTTCTTCATCAAGAATGTCAGAAAAATCAAGTCCTGCATTTGAAGAAGTTGTTTCTGCCGGAGTGTCTGAAAAACTCATTTCAGAAGCCGGCTCGTCAAAAGAGATTTCCGAATTAACATCGCTGTCAGAAGCCGGTTCGTCAAAAGAAATTTCTGAATTGAAATCATTTTCAGAAATTGTTTTGTCTGATGAATCTTCTTCTACAATTGAGTCGAACTGAAGTGAATTAGGATCAAATGCGATATCTTCGTCAGATTCGAAAGTTTCCTGTTCTGTATTTGAATTAAGGCTTGCGTCTAAATCAAAGTCATCATCTGAATTAAAATCTGCAGGTAAGTCGCTGTCTGTTGCCATTGTTACATCAGAAGTTTCCCCTCTCTGCTCAAGAGTTCTTGAAACAAGACTTACGGTTGTAGAAGAGTCTTTACCAGTTTCCGGATCATGAAGTTCTGCAATAAGTTCATTGTTTTCATCAAGTGAAACATCAAGTGCAATATCAGGTTCGCCATTAGGATGTTTTTTCAGGTTTTTGATTTCGAGAGTATCAACATATTCAGCGTCATCCATAGTTCCACTTTCTGAACGGTATAAATCAACCTGAACAGTAGTCTGATCATCTTTTACAGTTGTTAAGTTTAATTCTTTTTTGTCTGCTGTTCCTTCTGTTAAAACAGGATAGAAAGTTCCGTCAGCAAGTTTAATACCAATTGTTTTCATAGAAACACTCCCAAAATACTTACATCTATCTATTATCTGTAAAATTTGTTTATTTGTCTAGAATAAAAGTATAATAAATTACCCATAAAGAAAACAAACTAGGGAAATGATAATTGGTTCGAATCGGATCTGTTCAGTTTATTTGATTTCAATTTAAAATAAAAAAACTCATCTGTAAAAGATGAGTTTTACGAGGCTGACACGATTCGAACGTGCGACCCTCACCTCCGCAGGGTGATGCTCTAATCCAGCTGAGCTACAGCCTCAAATACAGGCCACGTTCTGCGGGCCTTACGGAAGCGACAGGAGTTGAACCTGCCCGGCCCGTAAGGAACCGACGGATTAGCAATCCGTTGTATTACCGCTCTACCACGCTTCCTAATTAGCGGAGCGAGAGGGATTCGAACCCCCGGTACCCGAAGGTACAACGGTTTTCAAGACCGCCTCAGTACGACCACTTTGATATCGCTCCAAATGTGATATGAATATAACAAAAAAAGATAAACTTTGTCAATAATAAAAAAAATTATTTATTACCTTTGATATCAGCAACTTTGGTTTTTACATTCCGTTTTTTAGGTGGAATTTTATAATTATCAGAATTCCATTCTGACTGGCTGTTTTCGGTTGAACTGTAAAATTCTGTTAATTCCATATAGAGATTAAAACCAAAAGATTCCATATTGTTTCTTAAAATGTTTGTCAGATTGTTTATTTTTTTTCTCTTTGAATTATCTAAAAAAAGTTCATTTGGAGTAACTGGAAAAGTATGGAGAATTTTTTCAATTAATTTGAGACTTGCTCCGCATTTTCCTCTTTCAATATTGGAAAGGTGAGGAGAAGAAATTTCAAGAAGTTCAGCAAATTTTTCCTGTGAAATATGAAATTTTTTTCGTAGTATGCCAAGATTTTTACCTGCAATTATGCTGAGTTCCGTTGGCTTTTCTTTTTCGGTTTTATTCATAGTACAAATAATTGTAAGTCCAAAATATTCATTTATACATAATGTGGCGCAAAAGAAATTCTTTGTAATACAAAAGTAATAAATTTTGACTTTAGAAGTGTTTAGAATTATATTTATTTTTATAAGGAGAAATTTATATGATAACTGTCTATTTAATTCCGGCTTTGACTGCAGTAATCGGTCTTGTTATGCTTTGTTCTGCAGAGGCCATTATCAGTGTTTTCGTAATTGCTCTTGGAGTTTTTATGCTGATTTCAGGAATTTACTTGCTGTTTACGATGCCTAAATATCTGACAGAAAATTCTTTAAAAATTGGAATTTATGTACGCGGTGGTTTAAGTATTATTCTTGGACTTCTCTGTATTATTCTTCCCGTTGGTGTAGTAAATTTTTCATGGAAAGTAATGATGATAATCCTTGGAATTTATGCATTGTGTTCAGCGGCGCTTGAGATTTTTACTTTTGTCAGAATGACTTGCGGTTCTGAAGAAAAAAAACATTTTGTTATAGAAATAATTGGAACTTTGATCGGTGCAATCGTTTTGTTCATGCTTCCTTCTAATTTTGGTTTTACATTGATTAGAATTGCAGGTGGAATTTTCATACTTATTGCAATCATTCAGGCAATAAACATCTATCGTAACCGCGACATCGTAGAAGAAGATGCTCCAGTAAAAGATGAATGATTATGCTTGAATCGCAATGGAAAATTTTTTCTGCATTTAAAAAAGAACTGAAGGAAAAATGTCTCGAGTGGAACAAATTTGCAGAACAGCTTGTTCCACTTCAAAAAAAAGAAGCTCTCACGGACACTCCTGATTACCCGTTTGAAAATGCAGTCGTCTATAACACTGCCCTTGATGAACTTACACCGGATTCAGAAATCAAGTTGATTGTAATCGGTGACAATCCGGGAAAATCCGAACAGTTAAACATCAATCAAAAATATCTCGTAGGTCAGGCAGGAAAACTTGCCGAAGGTTTTTTTCGAAATAATCCGGATCTTAAAATAGATTTTAGAAAAAATGTAATCATTTTAAATAAGACGCCTGTTCATTCGGCAAAAACAAAGCATCTTGCAAAAATTGAAAAAGCATTAAAACAGACAAATTCCCCGGCATCAGATTTAATACGCGATTCGCAGATCTGGATGGCTCAGAAAACATCCCGGCTCCACATAGATCTTTTTAATGCCGCCTTCGCAACTTATACTGGTCAGCCTGACATTCCATTCCTCCCGGAACTCTGGCTTGTCGGTTATTCGGAATTAAAGCCCCGCGGACTTTTTATTCCATATCGCGACACTCTCGCCCGGATTTATACTGACCAATCTAAATCCGATTCTGCAACTTATGCCGGTCAGTCTAAGTCCACTGGTTTTTCTACAGATCCATGGTCACATGTTTTTGTTTACCAGCATTTTTCGATGAACTGTTTTACAAAGGACCTTTCTGATTTTCAAAATTCAAACAAAGACCTTTCACTAAAATCATCTCTCGAAAAACTTGGAACAATTCACAAAGACGAAATCTTTACGCATCTTGATTTCTAGACTTTTGAAAACAATATTTTTCTCATACTGAATTGAAAACAATTATAATTTTCAATACAATTATCGTTATGAAAAGTTCACAGTTTTTAATCAGCACATTGAGAGATTCTCCATCTGATGCTGTTATTTCGAGCCATCAGCTTATGATGCGTTCCGGCATGATCCGTAAACTTGGAAACGGACTTTATTCTTACATGCCGATTGGATTGCGCTCATTACGCAAAGTTGAAAAAATCATCCGCGAAGAATTAGATAACGCCGGTCTTTTGGAAATGAAACCTACAGTTATTCAGCCCGGTGAATTATGGAAAGAATCTGGCCGCTGGAATACAATGGGTGCAGAAATGCTCAAGCCTCAGAACCGCGGCGGACAGGACATGGTTGTTTCTCCTACAGCCGAAGAAGCATTTACAGCTTTAATCCGCGAAGGACTTTCAAGCTACAAACAGCTTCCTATCATTGCATATCAGATCAACACAAAATATCGTGATGAAATCCGCCCTCGCTATGGTGTAATGCGTGGCCGCGAATTTATCATGATGGATGCATATTCATTCGATGCAGACCAGAAATCACTCGACGAATCATACGACAAATGTGCAAAAGCATACCGCCGTATTTTCAAACGCCTCGGACTCAACACAATTTCTGTAAAAGCAGATACTGGTGCGATGGGTGGTTCTGGTTCAGAAGAGTTTATGGTCGAAAGTGAAGTAGGTGACGATACACTTATTCTCTGTCCTAAATGCGGTTATGCTGCAAATGTAGAAAAAGCAACTTGTAAACCGGATGTTGCAGTCGACAAAGACGGAAATCCTCAGAAACCAACAGACAAGCCGTACGAGAAAATTCCAACACCAGACGTAAAGACAATCGATGACCTCGCAGCTTTCTTGAAAACAAACACACAGAGTTTCATCAAAACTCTTATTTATAAAGTTACAAATTCTTCTATTGATTTATCAAAAGTGGAATGCTGTAAAAACCTCAAGCGCGTTCAGGACGGCGACAACTTCTATTATCCGGAAAGTTTTGTAGCTGTTTGTATCAGAGGCGATCTTGATGTAAACGAAGCAAAACTTTGTGCAAAGTTAAAGGCCAGTGAAGTGGAACTTGCAGCAGAAGAAGATGTTGTCCGAATTACAACAGCTCCTGTTGGATTTGCAGGTCCTGTAAAAATGGTAAACGCTCCTGTCATCTGTGACGAAAGCGTTTCTACAATGCACGATGCAGTTACAGGCGGACTTGAAAAAGACGTTCACTTCATTCATGTAGAACCAGGCCGTGACTTTACTCCGTTTATGACAGCAGATGTCCGCGTTGTAGTTCCTGGTGACAAATGTCCTGAATGCGGCGAAACATTCTATTCAAAAAAAGGAAACGAACTTGGACACATCTTCAAGCTTGGAGACAAATATACAAAATCAATGCATGTTACTTACCTCGATCAGAGCGGTAAACCTGTAACTCCAATCATGGGATGTTACGGAATCGGTGTTGACCGTACTCTTGCAAGTATTATCGAAGGACATCACGATGACAGCGGAATCATCTGGACAATGAGTACAGCTCCGTTCCAGGTTGCAATCGTTCCTATCAAATACGATGGTGTAATGAAAGAAGCATGTGACAAACTTTACGATGAACTTACTTCAAAAGGAATCGAAGTTCTTCTCGATGACAGAAACGAACGCCCTGGAGTTAAGTTTGCAGATGCAGACTTGATCGGATATCCTGTCCGCGTCGTAATCGGTGACAAGAATCTTCCTAATGTAGAAGTAAAACTCAGAAGTGAAAAAGACGCTTCGCTTATTCCGCTTGAAGAAGCAGGCGCAAAAATCGTTTCAATCGTAAACGAAGAACTTGCCAGACTTAACGGCTAGTTTTCAAAACGATAACTTCAAATCGATTGGTTTGTAACAAACAGGCCAATCGATTTTTTTTAGTACGAGGTATATATGAAAAAAAAATTATTACTGATTGCTGCAGCATTTTGTGCGGGGCTTGCATTTGCTGTTCCTGGAGTAACTCCTTACATTGAGGATATTTCAGGGGAATATGTTTACTACCGCGATTATTCATTTAACCGGGAATCCTATATCGGATTTTTAACTTACAGCAATTCAACTTATTCAGCACGCTATTTTGCTCCTGCTCAGGATGATCTTGCTCCAAAAAGTATTGAACTTCTTTTTACAGTTGACCCGGATAAAGAATATATCGATATGACAGGCGAAAGATTTGTTACACAGCCTGCTCCGGAAGATACAGAAATCATTAATTATATCCACGATCTTATTTATGAATTTTCTTCAAGAAGAAAAAAAGCCGGAGAAATTTCTCGCGCAGTAATTGATGATCCGGAATTAAACAGTTCTGTCGTTTATGAAAATTCATCAGTTTTTATGAACAGCGGTTTTAGAAAAAAAGAAGAGTTTCCGCAATTTGGCGGAGATGTGTTTATCTATTATGATTTTTATATTCCGATTTTCAATGTAAAAAAAATCATAAGCAATTCACAGGAAGTTCTTTTTGAAGCTGTGTGCAACGGAAGAATCAGAAGCACAGAAGATACAAGTTTTTCAAATTTTCAGATTCAGAAAAACGAAGATAAAAACGAAACTTTTAATCACAAAAACAAAAAGCCAAAATCAGTAACTTATGAAACTGAAAATACAAAAATTACTCTTGATGACAACTGGCAGCGTGGAGCAGAATCTGCAGAAAACCTGTTTTTTTATGATGGTGAAGCTATGGTTTACATCAGGGAATTTGATGAAGATATAACTGAAGATATGTATATCAGAAATCTTTTCTGCCAGGTTGAAGGAACTTTTTATCCTTTTAGTGAAATCTCAATTTTAGACGAAGATGAAAACACCACTGTCCGCCTTAAATGTTACAGCAGTGATTCTTCATTTGAGAGATTTGTACTCCTTAAAAGTAAGAATGGCAAAAAAATCATGCTGAACATGGTTGTAAATGAAAAATGCTATAACGAAAAGCGTAAATATTACAGAAATATCCTTAAAAGCTGGAAATAGAAAAAAAATAAAGGGAAATTCAAAGAATTTTTAATTTTTTTTGTTGACAACTAATCAGATTGGATAGATAATAAGAAATACAAAAGAGAAAAACCGGTTGCCTTGCAGCTGGCCTCTTTAGAATTTTTATGTTCATGTATCCTGGAGGAAATATGAAGAAAAGTAGAATTATTCTTTCAGCTATCGCAGCAGCTGCTATGATCGCATCTGTATCAAGCTGTGGTGCAAAGGAAGAAGCAAAAAAATTGGTTATCTGGTCGTTCACAGACGAACTCCAGACTATGGTTGATAACTATTACAAACCTGATCATCCTGGTATCGAAGTAGAATACTCACTTACACCTACTGATCAGTTCCCTAACAAATTGGACCCAGTTCTTGCTAACGGAAATGGTGCTCCAGACGTATTCGCTCTTGAAGATGCATTCGTTCGCAAATACATCGAACAGGGTGATGCACTTCTTCTTGACTTGACAGACGTTTATAACGAAATCAAAGGCAAGATGATTGCTTATCCAGCAGAAGTTGGATCTTTCAACGGAAAAGTTTACGGACTTTCTTGGCAGGCAGCTCCTGGAGCTATGTTCTATCGCCGTTCTATCGCTAAAAAATATTTCGGAACAGACGATCCAGCAGAAATCCAGAAAAAAGTTGCTAACTGGAGCGCTTTCAACGAAGCTGCAAAAGAACTCAAAGAAAAATCAAACGGAAAATGTGTAATCGTATCTACAACTGGTGACTTGTTCAAACCATTCCAGGGTGCTCGTAAAGATCCTTGGGTTGTAAACGGAAAACTCGTAGTAGACCCAGCAATGGAAGATTACATGGACGCTTGTAAATTCCTTAAAGACAAGGGATATGAAGGACGCCAGGGTCAGTGGGCAGAAGGTTGGTTCGCTGGTATGAAAGGCGAACTCAAAGACGAAAAAGGTGCTGATGTAGAAGTATTCTCTTACTTCCTCCCTACATGGGGTCTCCACTACGTTCTTAAACCAAACGCTCCTAATACAGCTGGAGACTGGTATATGTGTCCAGGACCTGCAGCATATCGTTGGGGTGGTACATGGGTAGCAGCTTATAAGAAGACTAAGGTTCCTAACCTTGCTAAAGACTTCATCAAATATGTAGCTACAGATGACAGCTTCCTCGAAAGATGGGCTAAAGATACAGGTGACGTAGTTTCTAACAACAACGTAATCAACAAGATTAAAGATACATATGCTGAACCATATTTGAATGGACAGAACCACTATGCTGCTTTCGCTGCAATGGCTAACAACGTAGATGGAAAACTTACACAGGGAACAGACCAGGCTATCGAAGCTATTTGGGGTGACTGTGTAGGAGCTTATGTTAACGGTGAAAAGAGCAAAGAACAGGCTCTTGCTGACTTCAAAGAACAGGTTAACGTAACACTCGGATTCTAATTATTAGAATCTAAAAAAAGTGCAGCGTGACACATGTCATACTGCACTTTTTTTTTACTTTACACATTTACTTAAGTTTTAGGAGTAATTATGGCCGGAAATAATCAGGTTTCTAAGCCTGCAATTGCAGTCAAGGGAACTAAACAGTTAGGTTCTGAGGCTAAACTTCAAAAATATGGTGTATTCTTTGTAATTCCTTTCATTGTTATATACCTCGTTTTTCAGTTGTGGCCTACTATTTATACAGTAATGCTTGCCTTTACAGATTTGAAAGGCTTTGCAACAAAATTAAACTTTGTTGGTTTAAAAAACTTTGCCAGATTAATTCATGATAAATTCTTCTGGGGAGCTATTGGTAATACTTTCATTATGTGGTTGTTTAACTTTATTCCACAGTTAGGTATTGCCCTTTTATTTGCAATTTGGTTTACAGATCCACGTATGCATTTGAAATGTAAAAATACATTCCGTGCATTGTTCTATATGCCAAACTTGTTGACAGCAGCTTCGGTTGCTATTTTGTTCCGTAGTTTATTTGGTTATCCTAACGGACCTATTAACCAGTTCTTATATAGCCTTGGAATTCAGCACGTTTATACAAACGAAGCTGGTGAAGTTATCAGAGAAGGTATTAACTTCTTCAGAAGTATTCCATGGTCACGCGGTATTGTATCATTCATCCAGTGGTGGTTGTGGTGTGGACAGACATTGATTATGTTGATGGCTGGTATTACATCTATTTCTCCATCTTTGTATGAATCTGCTGTAGTAGATGGTGCTAACCAGGGACAGCAGACTTGGTACATCACATTGCCACTTCTTAAACCAATGATGTTGTACATCCTCATCACAGGTCTTATCGGTGGTATGCAGTTGTTCGAAATTCCATTCTTGTTGACAGATATGTATGGTGGACCACAGAATAAGATTCGTACAATGGTTGTTTATATGTATAACCAGGCTTTCCAGGGCGTAAACGATTATGCTTACGGTTCTGCAATCGCTATGGGTGTATTTATAATTACAATGGTACTTTCAATGTTCATCTACTTCTTCATGCAGGATAGAAGTGATATGGGTAGAAAGAATTAAGGAGCAGCGAAATGGATTATAAAGCATCAATGACTGTCAAAAAGACAATCGTATATATTTTAATGGTATTTTTCGTAGTAGTAGCTCTTGTTCCTATCTATTTGATGTTGATTAACTCAACAAGAACAACAGAAGAAATCAATGCTGGTCTTTCATTACTTCCTGGAAGAAGTGCAGTTCAGAACTGGAACTTGCTTATTACTTGTGGTAGTGGATTGAAAGTTGCAACTGTAAACAAAGCTGGCGGATGGTCAAATCTTTTTGAAAATCCTAACTATGCAAATCAGTTTATCCATATCGGAAACTTTATCGTTTACTTTACAAAAGGTAAGTTCCAGATGTGGAGAGGTTTCATGAACTCTTTGATCGTTGCATTCTTCTCTACAGGTTTGGGAATTTATTTCTCTTCATTAACAGCTTATTCTTTGCATGTTTATAAGTACAAGGGACGTAAGTTTATCTGGGCATTCATCCTTTTCGTAATGATGTTGCCTGCTTCTATTTCGTTCATTGGATTTTACCAGTTTATGTCTACAATCCATTTGACAAATAGCTTTATTCCTTTGACAATTCCTGCAATTGCTTCTGCAGCTACTGTATTGTTTATGCGCCAGTACATGGCATCTGTTCTTTCACTTGAACTTGTAGATGCTGGACGTATCGACGGTGCCGGAGAATTCAGAATCTTTAATCAGATTATTATTCCTATTCTTCAGCCAGCTCTTGCAACACAGGCAATCTTCGGATTTGTAGGATCTTGGAACAACTTCGTTACTCCAATGATTCTCTTGCAGGATGATAAAAAGAAAACATTACCTATTTTGGTACAGTTGCTCCGTGGTGATATTTATCGTACAGAGTTCGGTGCTATTTATATGGGTATTGCCGTTTCTCTTATTCCAATCATCATCTTCTATTGTTTCATGTCTAGATATATCATTTCTGGATTGACAATGGGTTCTGTTAAGGAATAAGTTTTTACAATTTTATAAATCTACAACCTTATTTTACGATAAGGCTGTAGTTAAAATTATTGCGGACTTCTAAAAAAGGACGTTAAATGTTTGTTAGGTCAGAGTAACTTCGTTGTATACACGGAAGGACGGTTGGCCATAAATCGACAGCTTTTTGAGTTAAGATTTTTTCTAACTGGAAAGTTTTAACGGTAAGTTGTTGTAAAATTACTCCTCCCGATGGTGTGGAGAATGATTCGGAGCGAATTAATCGAACAAACATTTTCAGTTCTTTTCTGGATTTCCGCATATTTTTTTTAAATATAATTATGGTTACTATTTACGATTTAGCAAAAGCTACAGGCTTTTCTGCTCCGACAATTTCAAAAGCTCTTAATGGAAACGGACGACTTAACAAACAGACCCGTGAAAAAATTTTAAAAGCTGCGGCAGAAGCGGGTTATAAACCTAATATGGCGGCTAAATCACTTTCAACCAAGCAGTCTAAATTAATCGGTGTAATTCTTGAAGATGTTTCAATGCAGCGCGGATTTGAACATCCTCTGTTTGGCGGATTATTAAATAAGTTTCGTCAGGAAATAGAAATGGCCGGTTATGATTTGTTATTCCTTTCAAAGCATTTTAACGGCGGGATGTCCTATATAGATCATTGCATTTATCGTGATGTTGATGGAATTATCGTAGTCAATCCGATTGATGATGATCCAGAACTTGAAAATCTTGCAAAATCTGGAATACCATGTGTTTCAACAAATGAATTTATTAAAGGTGTGTGTACTGTTGTTACAGAAAATTATGAAAGTGGAATTATTGCAGCACATAAATTTGTTGAAGCAGGTCATAGAAAAATCGGTTATCTGAGCGCGCCGTTTCGTGAAAAAAGTCCGGCAGCTAAAGAAAGATTTGAAGGCTTTGTAAAAGGTCTTAAAGATTGCGGTATCGAATTTAATCAGAAAAACTATGAGATCTGTGAAAGCTGGACAGAAAATTCTGGTAGTGAAGGAATGAAAAAACTTTTGAGTCACTGTGATGATATTTCTGCGTTGTTTGTAACTTGTGATACTCTTGCATTTGGTGCTATTTCTTATTTGAATGAAATTGGAAAAAAAGTTCCTGATGATATTTCGATGATTGGATTTGATGATGATAATCTTGGAATGCATTCAAATCTATTTTTATCAACTTTCAGGCAGAATAGAGATAAAATTGCAGAGCTTACAGCAGAGATGCTTTTAAATCAGATTTCTGGAATTCCAGTTCCAAAAATTGTCAGAGTTGCAGCGGACTTTATTGAAAGAAGTTCAATTAAAAAAGTATAAAAGTTTACAGTAAAATCTATTGATTTGCTTTTGCGGTTTCTGATGCCGAAAAAATAATTTTCTCATTTAAAATGATGATGAACTTATCATCTTTTTTTGTTAAACCGCTGATATATTCTGGAGAAATGTTATTTCCGAATTTTGGTGGCGGTTCAATATCTTTATCATTGATTTCGAGAACTTCCTGAACTGAATCTGTAATTGCACCGAAAGTACAGATGTGATCTGGATTTTCTTCGGTTGGTTTATTAATTTCTACGACAATTATTCGTGTATCTTTAGTAGGTTCTGAATCTGGTAAAGAAAATTTTTTTCTAAGATTGATTACAGAAATTCCTGTTCCACGGGAATTGATAAGTCCTTCTACATAAGGTGATGAACATGGAATTTTTACAGGGGTTGTGTATTCAAGAACTTCCTGAACTTTAAAAACTTCAAATGCATAGAGATTATTGTTTAATGTAAAAGTCAAAAGCTGTGTTGTCATTATTTTACCCCGTCTGTTTTAGTTTTAGATTTTCTTGTTCTGTTTTTTTTCTGTGAAACTTCTGTATTTTCTGTTTTGTTGTCAAAAGAATTTTCAGTAGCATCAAAAGCTGTATCTAAATCTTCATTTGAAAAAATTTTTGCTGTATCAAGTATTAAAAGATACCGGTCATTAAGTGAAAGAACAGATGTTACAAATTTTGAACCTTTGATATTTTTTGAAGTTGGAAGAACATCAAGATTTTCATCATCAATTTCAATTACTTCCAGAACACTGTCTGCAATAATACCAAAAAGATTAATTACCCCTTCTTCCGGATCTGGAATTTCAAGAACGATTGTCCGCGTCATTTTGTCATTGATACGAGGTTTAAGTCCAAATCGCTTTCTTAAATCCATGATTGCAATATTTGAATCTCTTGACCGGATAATACCTAAAAGCATAGGACTGGAACATGGAATAGGTTGTGGTTCTTCATATTCAAGAACTTCCTGAATTTGAAAAACATCAATTGCATATTGAGTATCATCGATTAAAAAAGTCAAATATTGCTTTATCATAATTAAAACTCTTCAAAATCAGAATCGCTGATTAAATCATTAGATGACTTTGGTGTAAAGTTTCCCGTGATTTTTGGTGTTACAGATTCTTTGTCAGAAATTATTTCTTTATCAGAATCATTTGATGTTTCATCTTTAAAAGAGTCGATGATATCATCACCAGAATATTGAGCAACTTTTGTTACAACAGAATCCTGTTTCGATTCTGCTTTAATTTTGGTCTGTTTTTTCGGAGCTGCTTTTACAGGTTGAATGTTATTTTCAATTAAGTCTTCGTTAATTTTAAAGAATCCGATTGCTTTTACAAGTTTCTGCGCTTCACTTGAAAGTTCTTCTGCCATTGCGGCCATCTGTTCTGCGGCAGATGCATTCTGCTGAACGACTGTATCAAGTTGAATGATTGCAGTAGATACCTGTTCTGCACCGTTGTCCTGTTCACGGCATGCGGTAGCAATTTCATCGATGAGCTGTGATGTCTGTTCAATACCTGGAACAACTTCATTGATTTTGTTTCCGGCATTTTCTGCAGCAAGAAGTGTCTTTCCAGAAAGTTCAGAAATTTCTCCGGCAGCGATTTTACTTCGTTCTGCAAGTTTTCTGACTTCTGAAGCAACGACTGCAAATCCTTTTCCGGCATCTCCAGCACGTGCTGCTTCGATTGCGGCATTGATTGCAAGAAGATTTGTCTGGTTTGAAATTTCTTCGATAATTGAAATTTTATTTGCAATTTCTTTAACTGCTTCGAGAGCTTCTGTAACTGCCATTCCGCCGGCTTCGCCTTCTGCAGAAGTTTTGTTTGCGATTGCACTTGTTTTTGCAGCGTTGTCTGCATTCTGTCTGATGTTTGAAGTCATTTCTTCCATTGTTGCTGACATTTCTTCTGTCGAAGCAGCCTGTTCTGATGCACCTGAAGAGACTGACTGGCTTGAAGATGAAAGCTGTGATCCGCCGGTTTCTACATGAATTGCAGAATCTCTTACTGTTGCAAGAATTGAACTCAAATTAACAATCATCTGCTGTAATGATTTATTCATATCGCCGATTTCATCCTGACGGCTGATGAGTTTTAATTTTGTTTCTTCCGGGATTTCTGCAAGAACAAGATCTCCTTCTGAAATTCTCTGGAGCATGAGGGCAACAAGTTTAATTACTTTTGTAATTCTGTTTGCAAAAATCATAAGAACTAAAGAAGCGATTACAGCAAGAATAATTCCGATAATTCCATTAGCTATTTCCATAAAAAGAATTGAGCTGTGGAAATCGGCATAAGGTGCATACATTGCTATAATCCATGGAGTTCCTTCGATTGGAGTATATGAAACGAAGAAATTAATTCCTTTGATTTTAAGCATTAAAGTTTTTGTTTCACCTTTTCTTGCTTTCTGAATTTCGTTTGCAAGTGATTTGTATGCAGATTTTGTTTCTGCAAGTTTTTCATAGTTTGTTTCAAGTGGAGCAAGAGCTGGATTTGATGTTCCGATAATTTCACCTGTTTCGCGCGAAATGATTACTGTTGTATTGCGTTTTGAAATGTTTACGCTTTTACAGATGTTTTCAAGAATATCCGGGGTTGCATCAAGACATACTGCTCCTGCGTAATTATTATCATGGTCATAATAAGGAACAGCATAGAGAATTGCTTTTGCATTTAGAATTTTATTCATTAAAGGATCTGTGACAGATTTTTTTCCTTCTTTTGTATCTTTAAAATATTGTCGCTGGGAAATATCTACTTTGCGACCTTCTGATGAGTATGCATTTCCGTCTTTGTCAGAGAAAACAAAATATCTGTGTCCGATTTCTGTATTGAGGAATCTTGTAAGTGAAGCTGCCCTTTCTTTTACAGAAACTGAAGTATCGCGGATGTTTTCGTTTCCGGCAATTGTATCAAGTCTTGTGTATTCGTTTTGAACCTGATATTTTGCATGATTTGCGACTTCCTGAAATACAATTGAAAGATTGTTTGTTTCAAGATCAATGATGGCTTTTCTTGCAGAAAAGCCAGAGAACAATGCAATTGTTGTAATTGTTGGAATGATAATAGCAAGTGCTAATATCATAATTGTTTTCTTTAAACTCTTCATAATTTTCTCCAGGTTAACCAATAATCTTTTTTACTATTGCGATAAGCTTTTCCGATGTGAACGGTTTTACAATCCATCCAGTTGCACCGGCAGCTTTTCCTTCCTGCATTTTAGATTCCTGACTTTCTGTTGTAAGGGCAATAATAGGTGTAAATTTATAGCCTTCTGTCTGACGAAGCTGCTTGATCATTTCGATTCCATCAATGTTTGGCATGTTAATATCTGTGATAATAAGATTGAATTTATCTGCTTTTGCTTTTGCAAGACCATCTACACCATCTACGGCTTCAACGATTTCGTAACCTTCCTGTTTCAATACAAATGAAATACTTGTTCTGATTGATACTGAATCATCAACTGCTAAAATTTTTTTGTCTGCCATAATTCTACTCCTTTAATTATGCAAATATATTCTGTGCTTCCCTGCAAGTTTTATCTTATCAAAGCGGCATTCATCATTGTCTGAGCGATATTTGACAATGAAACTATTTTATCAACGCCACCGTTTTTAACGGCTTCGCCCGGCATTCCATAAACGATACATGATGCTTCATCCTGTGCTATTGTAAATGCACCTGTGTCGTGCATTTCGCGCATTCCTTTTGCACCATCATCACCCATTCCTGTCATGATGATTCCGATTGCATTTTTTCCGGCATAGCGTGCAGCTGAGCGGAATAAAACATCAACGGAAGGTCTGTGACGGGAAACAAGAGGTCCTTCTTTTACTTCTACGTAATAGCGGGAACCAGAACGTTTTAATAATGTATGATAGTTTCCTGGAGCGATGAGAGCCTGTCCCTGCTGGACAGTGTCACCGTTCTGGGCTTCTTTGACATGAATTTTACAAAGTCCGTCGAGTCGTGCGGCAAATGCCTGTGTAAAATGTTCCGGCATGTGCTGTACGATTACAATTCCCGGAGCATCGTCCGGAAGCATTGTAAGAAAATCTTTGAGGGCTTCTGTTCCTCCTGTTGATGCGCCTACGACGACAACTTTTTCTGTCACTTCAAGTGGAGACTGAAGGGCAGAAGGTTTGTCGAGAATTACATCAGCAGAAAGTTTTGGTTGAATTTCTTTTTTCTGTGCTATTTGTGATGGAATTAATTTTTTGATGTTACCTGTAGATTTGAATGCTGATTTTACAGCATCACAGATACGTACTTTTGATTCTTCAAAAAATTTTCTTGTTCCAAGTGCAGGTTTCTGAATTAATTCTGCAGCTCCATATTCGAGTGCTTTCATTGCATTTTCTGAACCGTCAGCAATCATTGTTGAACAGACAACGCATGGAATCGGGTCGACTGTTTCATTCATTTTACGAAGGAAAGTAAGTCCGTCCATTCTGGCCATTTCAATATCAAGAATAATTACATCAGGACGTTCCAGTTTAATTTTTTTTGCTCCGAAAATCGGATCAGAGGCAGTTGCAATAACTTTGATGTCTGAATCAGAATTAAGAATCTGACTTAATGTTTCTCTGACCAATGCAGAGTCATCGATGATTAAAACTTTTATTGGCATATTTTAGTACTCCTTCGTCTTTTGAAAGACAGTAGTAGAAACTGTTTTAATTGGGAAATTCGAACCGAAGATTGTTTCTGAATGTCCGAGAAACAGAAATCCTCCAGGTACGAGACAATCTATGAGTTTTCCGATTACATTTAATTGTGTCTGTTTATCGAAATAGATAAGAACATTGCGGCAGAAAATAATATGTTTTTTAGGTTGAATGTTAAAAACCGGATCCATAAAATTTAATCTTTCAAATCTGATTTTATTTTTTACTTCCGATTTTGGTTTGGCAAAAGGTTTGCTTGGATCTTTGCTTTTTAAAAAGTATTTATGTTTTATTGCATACGGAAGTTTTTCTACTGATTCAATCGGATATAATGCATCAATTGCTTTTGATAAAATTCTTGTAGAAATATCTGTTGCAAGAATAGAATAGTCAGTAATCTGTCCCGGATTTTTTGACATAAATTCTCGCATAACGATTGAAAGAGTATAAGGCTCTTCACCAGATGAGCAGCCTGCGGACCAGATTTCAGGTTTTGTAATTCCGTCATTTACAAGTGCCGGCAGTACAGAATTTTCCATGAAATCAAAATGAGTCTGCTCTCTGAAAAAATGTGTAAGATTTGTTGTAAGTAAATCAATCATCATTGTGATTTCTTCGTCAGCATGTTCTTTAGAAGAAAAAACAAAATCGATGTATTGAGAATAACTGTCAAAATTTAAAACTTTGAGACGATTTGCAAGCCGCGCCTGTATCATTGAGCGTTTTGATTCCGGAAGTTTAATGCCGGTTGTCTTTTCCATGAATTGTGAAATACGCTTGAATTGCTGCTGTGAAAGTTGAAGCGACTGCGGATAAAGCTGAGTGAGCTGTATTTGAGGAGCATTAATTGTCTGGGGTTTAATTAATGTGCTGCTCATCTGCCTTTAATATCCATTTTTCTTATGATATCTGAGAGTTTAAAAATATCAAGAATTAAAGCTACAGAACCGTCTCCAAGAATTGTAGAACCGGAAAGTCCTTCAATTTTTTTGAAAAGTTTTCCAATAGGTTTAATTACTGTCTGATGATTGCCAATGATGTGATCAACGATGATTCCGATTTTTGAAGACTGGTCATTTACAACTACAACCTGCTGTTCTTCTGGTGCAACACCAGGAATTTCAAAATACTTACGCATGTTTATGCAAGGAAGATATTCTTCGCGTGCAATGATGTGTGAGCACAGGAAATCTGAATCTTCTGAAGGTTCGTATTCGATGCATTCTTCAACACCGGAAACAGGAATTACATATTTGTTTTCACCGATTTGAACAAGCATTCCTTCGATGATTGCAAGTGTAAGTGGAATTTTTAAAATAAAACTTGATCCTTTTCCTGGTGTTGTTTCAACTGATACAGAACCGCCAAGGGAATCAATGTCGCGTTTTACGACATCCATTCCGACACCGCGTCCTGAAACGGCAGTAACAGTTTTATTTGTTGAGAATCCAGGCTGGAAAATCATTTCGTAAATCTGCTTATCTGTGAGTTCTTCGTTTGCTTTTATGAGACCGCGTTCTACTGCTTTTGCATAGATTGCATCTTTATCAAGTCCGCCGCCATCATCTGAAATTGTTATCAATACAAATGCACCTGCGTGTTTTGCAGAAAGTGTAACAGTTCCTTTTTCGGATTTTCCGAGAGCGGCGCGTTTTTCTGGTGTTTCAACTCCATGGTCACATGAGTTTCTGATTAAATGAACGAGAGGATCGTTTAGTTTTTCGATTACATTTTTATCAAGTTCAGTTTCGGCACCTTCTGTAACAAGATCTATATTTTTTCCGAGTTGTGAAGCAAGGTCATGAACGAGTCTTTTAAAGCGTGAGAAAATTGTTCCGATTGGAAGCATTCGCATGTCCATTGAAGTGTCACGCAGAGAGAAAATAAGATGTTCGCCGAGTTCGGTTAATGTCTGGAGATTGCTGTTTTTGAGTTCTTCTGCCATTGAAGAAAGTCTTGCATTAAATGTAACAAGTTCTCCAACGAGATCGACAAGCTGGTCCAGTTTTTGAGAAGAAACACGGATTGTCTGGTTTTGAATTCCACCTGCTGCCTGGGGCATCTGAGGCTGAGGAGTCTGCTGATGTGTCGTCATTTTGTTCAGATGGCTTTGTTCTGCAAGTGCTGACTGAAGCTGCTGTTCTGAAACGACATTTTTTGAAACGAGAAGATCTCCGACTTTGCGCTGTTCCTCAATTACTTTATTCAGTTCATCTTCTGTAATGATTTTTCTGGAAATTAAAATTTCTCCGATTTTTTTATGAAGACCATTGAAATTGATTTCTTCGATTTTGATTTTGCATGAATCATCGACGAAAATAAAAACGTCTTTGATATCATTTTCTGTTTTTGAAGTTGTAAGAATTACATCCCAAGAAAGATAGCATTTTGTTTCGTCAATTTTGGAAAGCGTCGGAATATTGTTGCTGAATGTAACAACTGTAGCTGTTCCCATGTCGCAGAGTTCTTTGATAAGAAGTTCTGGTCGTGTACCGTTCTGCATGATTGTTTCAGATGGAGTAAACGAAATGCGCCATGTTTTTTCTTCATGTTCAGGTTCGGATTTTTGAGGTTCTGTTTTTAATCCGATCTGAGTTGTAAGCTGTTCTGGAGAAGGAGCTGTCTGACCTGTGGAAGGCTGGTTTTGTTTTGAATCTGCGGAATCAGTTTTCTGATATGGTTCAACACAGGTATTAAGGTCATTGAGAATCTGTTCTGATGCTGCCTGAATTTCGGGAGTGATTTCTGTTCCGAGCATTGCTCTGATCTGGTCTCGTGCCTGCAGTGTGATTGCAATAAGTTCTGGTGAAACGGGAACTACTCCGTTTCTTACAAGGTCAAAGGCGTTTTCCATTTTGTGTGTAAATTTGGAAATTTCGTCAAATCCAAACATTGCCGATGAACCTTTGATTGTATGCATCGCACGGAAAACAGCAGAAATAACTTCCTGATTATTCGGTTCTGTTTCGAGAGTTAAAAGATATCCTTCAAGATTATCGAGCAGTTCATTTGCTTCGTCAAAAAATACACCTGCAACCTGATCAAACATTTTTACTGCTCCTCTGAAGTTTTTTCCGGTAAGTTTAATGACATTAGAGAAATTAAATTATTAATATCTTCTGTAACATTTATTACGAAAAATTCTTTGTTTTGAGAAATTGCTTCGTTGCTGGCAGAAAAAATCAGCTGTATAATCGAAGTGTCTATGTCGGTTACTTTTGACAAATCGACAAGTGTAGTTTTGTTTGAATTAATAGAGTCGATAAACTGTTTTTTAATTGATTCAGCCTGTTCAATTCCAATAGAGCCTTCAAGAATGACAGTCGAATCTGACGATTTTTTTCTTGCCATAACATCTCCAGAAAAAAGCAAATATTTCTACTTATATATTGTCGGTAGAAATTCAAAAAAACATCACATAAGACTTAAAATAATAGAAAAAAAAACCGAGTATATAAATACACGGATTTCTATTAAAAACAACATATATATTTTACTATTGAAATTTGTATCCGTCAAATTTGAAGGAGAAAATTATGGCAGATGATTCATTCTTTACATTTACACTTGGAGAGGGCTCTTTTGCTCTTCCTGTAAATTTTGTACGCGAAGTTTTGAATTATGAACCGATTACAGCTGTTCCAAAGGCATTGTCGTATCTGAAGGGCGTAATGAATATACGCGGTTCGGTTGTAACTGTTGTTGATTTTCGTGAAATGTTCGGTTTTAAGTCGGAAAAACCGGTTGAAAAATGTTCAATTATTGTGCTTGAAATTGAACAGAAAGATGACCAGCCGCTTGTTCTTGGAATGATTGCAGATTCTGTGGATGTTGTTACGAAACTTAAAATCGTTAACTCAGAGAATTATGATTTTGGAACTTTGCCGGGCAGAAAGGATTTTATTTCAAAAGTTGCTGAAAAAGACGGGAAATTTATCCTTGTTCTTGATCTTCCAAAGATTTTAGAGTCAATTGAAGCTGAAATCGAAAAATAATCAGTCTGAAAACATTTTTGTGGAAAGGTAGCGGTCTCCGTGATCGGGGAAAAGTACTACAATTGTTTTTCCGCTGTTTTCAGGGCGGCTTGCGATATTAATTGCACCCCAGAGAGCAGCACCGCTTGAAATTCCACATAAAATACCTTCTGTTTTACCGATGAGAGCGCCGAATTTGAGTGAATCTTCATCGGAACATTTTAAAATCTCGTCATAAATCTGAGTATCAAGAATTTCCGGAATGAAATTTGCGCCGATTCCCTGAATTGCGTGCGGACCTGCTTTTTCGCCTGAAAGAAGTGCGGATGAAGCTGGTTCTACGGCGATGACTTTTATGGAAGGATTTTTTGATTTGAGGTAACGTCCGCAGCCCGTGATTGTTCCGCCTGTTCCGACTCCTGCAACAAAGAAATCGATTTTGCCGTCGGTGTCTTCGTAAATTTCTGGTCCTGTTGTTTCAAAGTGAGCCTGGGGATTTGCAGGGTTTGTGAACTGGCCTGCGATAATTGAGCCAGGGTTTGCTGCTTTGATTTCTTCTGCTTTTTCGATGCAGCCGGCCATGCCTTTTGAGCCGTCAGAAAGAACAACCTGTGCTCCGTAGGCTTTCATTGTGAGGATTCTTTCTTTTGACATTGTGTCAGGCATAACGATGATTGCTTTGTAACCGCGGGTTGCTGCTACATGTGCAAGTCCGATTCCGGTGTTTCCTGATGTTGGTTCTATGATTGTGGAACCTGGTTTTAAAGTTCCATTTTTTTCTGCTTCTTCAATCATTTTTTTTGCAACGCGGTCTTTTGCGCTTCCTGCCGGGTTGAACATTTCAAGTTTAGCGATAATTTTTGCTTTAAGGTTGAATTGTTTTTCTATGTGAGTAAGTTCGAGAAGAGGTGTGTGCCCGATTAACTGTTCTGCGCTTGTGAAAATTTTCATTTGTATGCCTCGTTGATTTTTGATATATATTTAATATAACGCGATTTTAATTTTAAGTGTAGTGGCGTTAGATTTTTGTTTTTGATAAAATGAAATTTATAAAAAATTAAAAAAATTGTGTGGGAATTTTTATGATTAAAAAATTGAATTATAAAAGCTGTATTTTTTGTATTGCAATTGCATCTATATTTTTGCTGACTGATTTTGATAAAAATATATGCCGTTTCTTTCTTGCTGACAGAAAGATAAATGTCGATGTTGAAAATGTTCTTCTTGTAAAAGGTGTAAATTCTGCAGAGAGTGAATTGGCTGTTGTCCGTGAAAAAATTGCTGAAGCAGTTTTGATGCTGAATGAATTTGGAACAGATAAAATAGTTTTTGATTTTGATTTATCAAAAAAGAGCAGTGATAATATTTTTTTTGATGCGGATTCCTATCTCGGGAATTGTTTAAAGATAAAGAAAAATATTTTCAGTTTTTCTGAAGTATCCGGTGGATTTGCAGTTCCGTTTGATTATAAAAACATCAGGCAGATTGATGAAACTGTAATTGAATCTGTAAAAGAAAAACTGGAAGAAAGCAGTTCTGTTGATTGTGATGTTTTTTTTGAATTAAAGAAAAAAGAAAATACGGTTGTAAAAATTTTATCAGAAATGGAAGACAGCGGATATTTTGAATATACTCCGGAATATACTTCGCCTTATGCATCATCTGTTGATTTTATGAGAAAAAAGGAACTGCTTTTTGAGAAACTTGATTCTTCAGATGCAGAGAAAAACAGACTTTTTGAAGAATATGTAGAATCAAAGGAACATTTCTGTGATACAGTTTTAATGTTTATTAACGGTTCTGCGAAGGAACTTTTATCTGAAAGTGCAGAAGACGATTTTAATGATATTGATATAAAGTTTTCTGAACTTGAAAAATGTTACAGGGATTATTCTGAACAAAGAAATCTTTTAAAACAAAAAGTTGAAAAAACAACCTGCGTATTTGCACCAGATGATATTGTTTACAATCTTACAGCTGTTCTTTTTTGTTTTAAAAGTTTTGCAAAAACTGTATGGTGGTGGGTAAGCGTAATTATCGCTTTAGTTTTTGTATGTCTCTGTGATTATCTTTGTGGCCTGACAGAAAAACTTACTCATAAAATATTAATTTGTTCCGGTTTTATTGTTTTTATTGTATCAGTTTCATATCTGATTTTTTATTTTACTGGAATTTATACAGGGCTGATTGTTCCATTGGTTGCCTGCAGTGTTCTTTTGGTGTGTGAGATATTAATCTGCATGTACAAAGGAAAATTTGAGAAAGCAGATAATTGTAAGTTTTCTGCGGGTAAAAATAATGCTTTGTTATATTGTACAGTTGAAAGTTATTCTGAAATTGAAAAAGATTTTGCGTCGGAAAAAGAATGTTTTGAATTTTTTACCCGTTATTATGATTTGATTTTGAAAACTGCAGAAAATTTTGGCGGTAAGAAAAGTTACTGCGAAAAAGGATGTATCTGCATTGAGTTTATTCAAGATGCAGATAACGATATTTTTGTTGATATCTGTAAAGCCGCAATAAAAATCAGATCTGTAATTTCCAGATTAAATGCAAAACTTATTAAAGACGGATATCTGCAGAGAGAAATTTTTTTTGATGTAAAAACAGAAATGGTGATTTGATAAAGGATTATCTGTTCTGCTTTAATCCTTTTATTGCTGCAACGACTTTTGAGTATTCAGAGATTGATGCAAAATCCATAAAGAATACTGCTGGTTTTTGTGCGTTACTTTCTGCTTTTAACTGAATTGCGAGGGATACAGTATTCTGTTTTTCCGGTTCTTTAAAAGAAGTGTCTGGATATGTTTCAATTTTATCAAATGGAATGAATTTTGCAGATCCGACAAGTCCGTTTGTATAAATTCCATTTAATTTTGAATAAACAATTTCGCGTACATTTATATAACAGGCAAGGCAGGAAACGACACACATAAGACAGCAGATAAAAGTTGTTGCTCTTGTGAGAAGTGAAAGAATAATAAGAACAGGACAGATTACAAGAACTGTAATGGTTTTGGAAATTTTTGGAGTCTGAGTTTTGTAAACTAAGTCACCTGTTTTTCTGGAAATTTTATTGCGCCAGATTTTGATTACAGCAATCTGAATGATAAAATAGAGGAAAGAAATTCCTGCGAAAATAATTCTTATAAAACCTTCAAGTTTTGTCATTAATTAACTCCATTATTTTGAAAATTTTCAAACCAGTAAAGAAGTGCGTTTCTGGTTGATTCAAATGCAATATCAAGATTGTTAATCTGTTCTGCATCAGTTATTTTTATTGATTCGAAATTTAACACTTCTGATTTTTGTCCCTTCATCAGATCAACGATTTTTGTTTCTATTCTTGTTTTTGAAAAATCTGCAATAAAGAAAAAGTCGCAGGTTTTATATGTTATATTTTTGTATGGATATGTGTTTGGAAAGCTTGCGACATATTTTACAGAATCTGGTTTGATACCTGTTTCTTCGAGACATTCTCTGAATGCTGCCTGTTCCGCACTTTCATCCTGATCGATAAAGCCACCTGGTATTGCGAGTTTTCCTTTTTGAGGATCTTTTGCGCGGCGTTCAAAGATGACAGTCTTATCTGTATCAATAATAATTAATCCGACGGCTGCCGCAACATTGTTGTATAAATCAAAGCCACAGTTAGGACAAAACCATTTTATATTTTTCTGATACTGGATTTTTCTGCTCTGACAGATCGGACAGAAAATAAATTCATTAGACATGATTTTATTTTATATGGAATATTCTCTTTATTCAATGTAGAATGGATTTATGACTTGTGAAAATGAAAAAAAATTTATCCGGACTCGTGCAATGCTTGGAACTGACGGAATGAAAAATATTTTTAAGAGTCATATTGCTGTTTTTGGAATTGGCGGAGTCGGCAGTTATGTATGTGAAGCTCTTGCAAGAAGTGGAATCGGTGAAATAACAATTGTCGATAATGATGAGGTCTCTGAATCAAATATCAACAGACAGCTTTATGCGCTATGTTCAACAGCAGGAAAAAGTAAAGTAGAAATTGCAAAAGCGAGAATGCTTGATATAAATCCAGAACTTAAAATAAACATATTTAAAACATTTTTTTGTGAAGAGACTCTGAATCAGTTTGATTTTTCAAGTTTTGATTATGTTGCAGATTGTATAGACAGTGTCAGTTCAAAACTTCTTTTAATTGAAACCTGCAAAAAAAACAACGTAAAGATAATTTCTGCAATGGGTGCCGGCAATAAACTTGATCCATGCCAGTTTGAAGTTGCAGATATTTCGGAGACTTCGGTTTGTCCTTTGTGCCGGGTTATCCGTCAGGAACTTAAAAAAAGAAATATTAAAGAATTAAAAGTTGTATATTCAAAAGAAAAACCGTTAACGCCTGTTTACGAAAATGAAAAAGATACAGAATTAAAAGCCGGAAAACCTGCTCCTGCAAGTATTGCGTTTGTTCCGCCTGTAATGGGCCTTATAATGGCCGGTGTCATAATTAAAGAAGCTGCAGGAATAAATAATTAGTTATTCGGAAACCGGTTCGTCTGCGTTTACTCTTTCGTGAATTGCTTTTGCAAGTGCTTTTATTTCACTGTCGAGCTTTTTCTGATCTTTGCTTGTAAATATTTTATCACATGCTGTGCTGACTTTTGTAATTTCTACAGAAATTGCCTGCTCAAATTTTCCTGCACGGACAGATGTACTTGGTTCGATTGAATTAATCTGATTAAAACATTCTGAAATCTGTTTTTTCTGTTCAGGGTAATTTTCTGCAATATTAAGCGCTTTTTGATTAAGAAGATCCATCTGATATTTTAGAGTTCTGATTGAATCCTGAGCAGCTTTTTCGTTTTCTTTTATATATTTTGACTTTCCGATTTTGGAAAGAATCTTTTCGAATAATGACTTTTTATTCATGTCTTTATGTTACAGACAAAAATGATTTTTGTCGAGTATCGTTAAATTAATTTATTATTTTGATTGAAACAGATAAAAGAATACTTTATTATTTTTTTATGGAATTTGATTCTTCGGACGACATTCAGATTGAAAAACTTCATATAAAAGGACTTAAACTTATTCAGAACAGGAAACAGTTTATGTTTGGAATTGATGCGGTTTTGCTTTCTGATTTTGCAAAAGTAAGAAAAGGAAATCTGGTTTTTGATTTAGGGTCAGGGAATGGAATAATTGCGGTTTTGATTGCATCAAAAAATGATGTAAAAGTTAAAGCTGTAGAAGTGCAGAAAAGTGTATTTGAACTTACAGAACAAAACATAAAGATTAATTCTCTTGAAAACAAAATTGAAGCAGTTAATATAAATGTAAAAGATATAAAAAAGAATTTTGATGCACAGATTGCGGATGTTGTTGTTTCGAATCCTCCGTATATAAAAAGTAATAGTGCCGTTAAAAATGAAACAGAAGCTTTATCAATTGCCCGTCATGAAATTCTTGCAGAACTTGATGATTTTGTAAAAGCTGCTTCGTATGTTTTAAAACCAAACGGAAAATTCTATCTTATTCATAAACCGGAAAGAATTGCAGAAATAATAATTTCCTGTTCAAAATATAATCTTGAATTAAAACAGATGCGTCTTGTTGTTCCACAAATTGAAAAAGATGCAGTAATGGTTTTAATGCAGTTTGTAAAATGTGCAAAGCCGGGAGTAAAAGTTGAAAAGTCACTTGTCATTTACGGAGAAGACGGTGAATATACGGATGAGGTTAAAAAAATTTATGAAAGAGATGCTTAAAAAAAATAAAATAAAAAAATCTGAATCTGTTTTCTGTCTTCTGCTTTTGCTGTCTGCAGTTTGTTTTATGTCCTGCTCTGATCAGAAAAAAATAAAACCGCAGACTGAGTTTGTTTTTGGAACAGTCTGTACAATAAATCTTTTTGAAAATGGAACAGAAAATCTTTATCAAGAAATTTTCGCTCTGCTAAATTCAATTGAGCAGAAGTTTTCTGTGAATATTTCAAATTCAGAAATATCACTCATCAACCGGAACGCTGCAAAAAATAAAGTTGAGGTTTCAGAAGAAGTTTATTCACTTGTAAAATTTTCGTCTGAAGTCGCAGAATTGACAGATAATGTTTTTAATCCTGCATTAGGTTCATTGATTAAACTGTGGTCAATCGGAACTGAAAAACAGCGTGTTCCAGAAAAGACTGAAATTGACAGTGTGTTAAAATATTGCAATCCTGAAAATATTGTTTTTGAAAAATCAGGTGATAGATTTTATATTTTTTTGACAGAAGAAAAAACACAGCTTGATTTAGGCGGAATTGTAAAAGGATATGCGTCAGATAAAATATGTGAGCTGTTAAAAAAGAAAAATGTGAACCGCGCTCTGATTGATCTTGGCGGAAATATTTATGTTTTTGGAAAAAAATCTGAAAAGCCTGGAGAAGAAAACTGGCGTGTTGGAATTAAAAATCCTGATGACAGATTTTCTGAACCGATAAAAATCGTAAGTGTAAATTCCACAAGCGTAGTAACGAGCGGAAACTATGAAAGATTTTTTATTTCGGATGGAATACGGTATCATCATATTCTTGACAGTAAAACAGGATTTCCTGTTCAGAACGGAATTTCAGGAGTAACTGTTATTTCTGAAAACAGTACGGTCTGTGATGTTCTTTCTACAACGCTTTTTGCAGGTGGAATTGAGCTTGCTGAGAAATTAAAGAAAATAGAGATATTTGGAAATTTTTGTGCAATTTTCATAAGTTTTGATGGAAAAATTACAGAATTATGATATAATTTCAGAAAATACAAAAAGTTTAGAAAGTAAAAGTATGAATAGTAATTCCATTGAAACAAAGTCTTTTGATAATTCAAATTTTAAGGCATTTGTAAAAACTGCAGGTGCTGATGACTTTGTCTTTGTTTTAAACCTTAAAGAAAATTCAATCTCAATCAGTGGTGATATCGTAAAAGCCCTTCAGCTTCCTGATGAAAATTTTTCAAATGCATTTGAGGTTTTTGAAGAAATCTGTCATCCGGATGATAAAGAACTTTTTGTAAAAGGCTGTGAAAGAATTAAAGCCGGCGGTACTTCAGACTTTGTTGCAGAATATCGTTTTAAAAATGAAAAGGGAAATTATAATCCGGTTGTAATCCGTGGAAAGCTTTTAGATTCTGGTGATAAAAAATTTCTTGCAGGACTTGTTGCATTAAAGTCAACACACAAGGATGATATTACAGGGCTTCCGCTTGAAATGCAGATGGTTTCTGATTACAACGATCTCGTAAAAGAAAATGGAAGTCTTTCTGGATTTCTTCTTGCTGTCAGAATTGAAGGACTTGAAAGAATCAATGAAAATTTTGGTCTTGATGTAGGAGATAAAATTTTCAATCTTGTTGCAAAAGCATGTCTTTCTGTCCGTGACGAATATACTTCTGTTTATCGTATAAGCGGAAATAAAATTGCTCTTTTAAATGTTTCAGGAAAAAATGCAAAAGATGCAGAGGAATTATTTTCTGCATTAAAGAGAAAAGTTTCTGAGATTGAATATAATCTTGATTATGCAGCAGTATTTACAATTTCTGCCGGTGTTGTTTCATTCATAAAAGATTCCAGTGAATTAAAAGATCTTCTTAAGAAAGCTGATTTTTCTCTGCTTATGGGAAAGAGGTCGGGAAAGAATAATCTTTATTTATTTAATTCCAATGAATATGCAAAACATATCAATAAGCTTTATCTTCGTGAAAAACTTCGTGATTCAGTAAAGAACGATTTTAAAGGCTTTGAAATGTATTATCAGCCGGTTGTTGATGCGTCAAAGGTTTCAAGTAATGCAGATAAACTTGAAGGTGTTCATGTAATCGGTGCAGAAGCGCTTCTCAGATGGTCCTGTCCTGAGCTTGGACTTTTGGGTGCGGATCAGATTGTTCCTATTCTTGAAGAGAGCGGATTGATTGCTCCTGTCGGAAGATGGATTTTGATTAAGACATTTACTCAGTGCAAAATCTGGAATCAGTATGACAGCAAATTCCATATGAGCGTAAACCTTTCTTACATGCAGTTTGAAAGATCAGATATTCTTCTTGATGTTCAGATGGCTCTTGATAAATCAAAAGTATCACCAGAGAATATCATTCTTGAAATTACAGAAAGCGGTTATATTGATCATGTGGAACTTCAGAAAATTCTTGATGAATTTCACAAAATGAAAATCCGTGTAGATATTGATGACTTTGGAACAGGATATTCGAACTTCAGATATATTCAGAATCTTCATGCAAATACTTTGAAGCTTGATTATTCATTTGTTCATAAGGCAGTTATGGATAAAGGCGGAGAATCGGAACGAAAGGTAATTGAATACATCATTAATATGGCACACGATTTAGGAATGAATGTCTGTCTTGAAGGTGTGGAATCAGAAAGTGATGTTGAAATTCTTGCGCCGTTAAAAGCAGATAAATATCAGGGTTATCTTTTTGGAAAGCCTGTTAATTCATTTGCATTTCTTGATGAGAACAAACAGTATCTTTTTGAAAAGAAAGAATAGAAAAAAACCGCAGTTTACAGACTGCGGTTTTTTTATTAAGAAAGCTTTTTTATAATCTGACTTGCTGCATTTTCGCCGTCCATTGCGCTTGATACAATTCCACCAGCGTAACCGGAACCTTCTCCCGCAGGATAAAGTTTTTTAATCGCAATACATTCAAAACTTTCTTTTTCGCGGACGATTCTTACCGGAGTTGAAGTTCGAGTTTCACTTGCAATTAAAATTGCATCATTTGTAACAAATCCTTTTTTTGATTTATCAAAGTTTTTAAATCCCTGGATGAGGCGTTCAGAAATATGTTTCGGGAGCCACTGGTCGAGTCGTGAGATGACAAGTCCCGGAGTGTAGCTTGATTCCGGGAGAGAAGCTGTATCTTTGTGTTCGATAAAATCGAGAAGGCGCTGTGATGGTGCTGCCTGTCCTTTTCCTTTTTCTTTTGTAAGGCGTTCGATTGCAGTTCTGAAATAAAGTCCTGCTAAATCCTTGCAACCGTCTGCCTTTGCTTTTTCTTTGTATTCTGCCGGAATGTCTTCTGGTTTTATTTCGACAACGATTGCTGCGTTTGACCATTTTGAATTTCGTTTTGCGGCACTCATTCCGTTTACGACAATTTCATCAGGACCGCTTGATGATGGAACGACAAATCCGCCCGGACACATACAGAAAGAATAAACTCCGCGTCCGTCAACCTGAGTTGTAAGACGGTATTCTGCGGCAGGAAGATTTGCAGTTATGTTCTGACCGTGATACTGAATTGCGTCAATCAATTCTCGCGGGTGCTCAACACGGACTCCGGCTGCGAATGTTTTTGCTTCGAGAGCTTCAGGGCAGTTTTTTGCGAGCAGACTGTAGATGTCAGTTGCAGAGTGTCCTGTTGCAAGAAGAACTGCATCGCCAGAGAAAGTTTTTTCTTCATTTGTTTCGATGTTTATTGTTTTGACGCCGGTAATTATTTTTGTTCCGTTTTTGTTTTCAAGAATGAAGTCGGAACATTTTGTATTAAAATAAAATTCTCCGCCGAGTTCACAGATTTTTGCACGCATAGCGTTGATGATTGCAGAAAGTTTATCTGTTCCGATGTGAGGATGCGCGTCTGTGAGGATTTTTTCGTCTGCACCAAACTCGTGGAATATTTTTAAGATGAGGCTTATGTCACCTCGCTTGTTGCTTCGTGTGTAGAGTTTTCCGTCGGAGAAAGTTCCGGCGCCGCCTTCGCCGAAGCAATAGTTTGAATTTTCATCTACGATGTTCTTTGTAGAAATTGAAGCGATGTCGATTTTGCGTGAAGATGTATCTTTTCCGCGTTCGATGATGACTGGTTTTATTCCGGCTTCGAGAAGTTTAAGTGAACCGAAAAGACCTGCAGGGCCGGAACCGATTACGATTACAGATTTAGTTCCATCTGCCTTTTTCCATACTGGCAGAGAAGTATCAGTTTTTACTTCTGAAGGTTCTTCTCCGATAAAGACTTTGAGGCGAAGAACGAGTTTTATCTGCTTGTGTCGTGCATCAATTGATTTTTTTAGAACGATAAATTTGATGTCTTCTGCTTTGGCTTTTATGTTTTTGTGAAAAAGTTCTTCTGCTGTTTTTTTTGTAAGAAGCGGAATGTTGTGTTCTTCTTCCGGCTTTACGATAATTGAAAGTTCTGTAATCATGGCGGCATTATAGCATATTGTGTATTAATTGATAAAGGATTATTCTGTCTTTCAGAATTTGAATTTATAAACAAGCTGGAAAATGAATATGAATAAGGTAATTGCATTTGTTAAAAAGGAAATAGTTTTTGTAATTTCTTTTGCTCTTGCTCTTTTGAGTTCTTTTTTTGTAAAACCGAGCGCTGCATATCTGGGCTACATCGATACTAAGGTTTTGTTTTTACTTTTTGCTTTTATGGCTGTAGTTGCGGGA
This sequence comes from Candidatus Treponema merdequi, assembly GCA_018064525.1. Taxonomy (GTDB): domain Bacteria; phylum Spirochaetota; class Spirochaetia; order Treponematales; family Treponemataceae; genus Treponema_D; species Treponema_D merdequi. The sequence continues at coordinate 86,529 of JAGHVB010000040.1, forward strand.
CTTCGTTTTTGCGGTGTCTTTGATGCGTGTGCAAAATTTTTGTGCAGACTGACTTCGAGTGTAAGAGCTTTGTCTTTAGTTTTGATTTTCATGTGCTTTGTTTTTTCGATGCTCATTACTAATGATGTTGCACTTTTGACGTTTGTTCCGTTTACGATTCTTTTGATGACAAAGTGCGGGCAGCAGAAATACATCGTTTATGTTGTCGTACTTCAGACGATTGCGGCAAATCTCGGGTCGATGCTGACTCCGATGGGAAATCCGCAGAATTTATTTTTGTATTCTCAGATGGGATTGAGTGCCGCAAAATTCTGTTTGATTTTATTGCCGTACACAATTGTGAGTGCGGTTTGTCTTGTGATTGCGGCGATGAAAATTCCATCAGAAAAACTTTTTGAAACTGAAGAAGCGAAGGCTGCATTTTTTGAAAGCAAAGATTCTGTAAATGCAAAGTCTTCGACAAAAGGAAAACCTGTTCAGATTTTCAGAACTGCAGTTTATATTGTGCTTTTTGTTCTGTGTATTCTTACTGTTTTAAAAGTGATGACTGCGATGATGCTTGCGATAATTGTTGCAGTTGTTGTCGGACTTTTGCAGTGGAAGATTCTGACAAAGGTTGATTACATTTTGCTTTTGACATTTGTCTGCTTTTTTATTTTTTCCGGAAATGTTCAGAATATTGATGTCGTAAAAAATGCTCTTGCAAAATTTGTCAACGACCGTGAGTTTTTATGTGGAATTTGCGCAAGCCAGGTGATCAGTAATGTGCCTGCGACTCTTTTGCTTTATCCATTTGTGAGTGATGCGAAAGAACTTCTTTTAGGAGTTGATCTTGGAGGCCTCGGAACACTTGTTGCTTCTCTTGCAAGTTTGATTTCATATAAACTTTACTGCGCATCAGAAAACAGTGAAGGCGGAAAGTTTATAAAAGTTTTCACGCTGATGAATTTGATTTTCATTGCGGTGCTTGTTGCAGTGAAAATATTAATGGGATTGATTTAATCAAAAAAAGACGCGGTTTTGATTCCGCGTCTTTTTTTATGCAAGTTCTTCCCAGCGGGCGTATTTAGCGTCGAGGGATTTTGAAACTTCTTCGTATTCTTTAGTATATTCTGCAAGTTTTTCGTAGTCAGGACCGGACATAAGATTTTCAAGTTCGGTCTTTCTTGTTTCAAGGGACTCGATGTCAATTTCGAGCTGTTCAAATTCACGCTGTTCTTTAAAAGAAAGTTTTTTTGGTTTTGGAGCGGCAGTTGAAGCAGAGCCGGGTTGTGAAGTGATATTCGCATTGGAATTGACAGCTTCATTATTTTTTTCAAGCTGTTTTTCTTTTTCACGCTGAGCTGATTTTTCTTCTGCGCGTTTGATTTCATCTTCGCGTTTTTTCTCTGAAAGCCAGTCGATGTATTCAGAACATTTTCCGACAAATCCGGAAACACTTCCGTCATCTTCGAGAACAAAAAGTGTGTCGCAGACTTTGTCCATAAAATATCTGTCATGACTTACAACTAAAAGACATCCTTCAAACTGTTCGAGAAACTGCTCGAGAATATTCATCGTAAAAATATCAAAGTCGTTTGTCGGTTCATCGAGAATCAGAAAGTTCGGATTTGAAATCAAAAGACGAACTAAGAACAATCTTTTTCTTTCACCGCCTGATAAAGTTGAAACCGGAGAATACTGAATCTTTCCCTCAAAGCCGAACTCTTCAAGAAAGCGTGCGGCGCTGTAAGTTTTTCCGTTGTTCATCGTGATGTTTTCGCACACTTCCTGAATGTATTCGAGGACAGTGAGTGATGTATCTTTGAAAACAGGATTCTGCTGGTAATATGCAAAATGTGTGTTGACGCCTTTGACGATGTTTCCTGTGTCAGGTTCGAGGTTTTCTGTGATGATGTTCAGGAGAGTTGATTTTCCTGTTCCATTGTTTCCGAAGATTCCGATTTTTTGTCCGGCTGTAAAATTATATGAAAAGTTTTTTATAACTGGAGTTGTTGTTCCTGCATCGGCGCCGGCATATCCTTTTGGAAAATTTTTTGAAATGGAATGAAGTTCTAAAACTTTTCCACCAAGCCGTCTGCCTTTGACTTCAAAAGTAAAACCTTTGTCTTCTGTAAATTTTTCGCGGTTGATAAGTTCCATATCGTGCTGGATTCTTGCCTTTGCTTTTGTTCCGCGTGCACATGGACCTCGTAAAAGCCAGTCGCGTTCAAAACGGAGAACAGCTTCGATTCTGCGGTCTGTGTTCTGTGCGATTTCATTTTCTGTCGCTTTTTTTTCGAGGTATGTTGAATAGTTTCCCTGATAGAGTTTAATTCTGTGATGATCAAGTTCGTAAATGTTTGTGCAGACATTGTCCAGAAAGTAACGGTCATGTGTTACCATAAGAATTGCGCGGTCTGTGTTTTTAAGATAATCCTGAAGCCAGCTGATTGTCGTAATGTCGAGATGGTTTGTTGGTTCATCGAGTAAAAGCAATTTTGTATCTTCAACAAGAACCTGAGCAAGTGCAACTTTTTTTATCATTCCACCTGAGAGACTTCCCATTTTGCGCGACATGTCTGTGATTCCGAGTGTTGAAAGAATTGAAGAGATCTGTGCTTCGTAATTCCACAAGTCCTGTTTTTCCATCAGGTCCATTATTTCTTCGTATCGTTTTTGTTTTGTGGAATTTGCTTCACCGAGATTTAAACAGAGTTCCTGATATTCTTTTATGATTTCGAGTTTCGGAGAATGCGATTTGAAAATGTGATCGCGGATTGTATCATCAGCGGCAAACACAGGGTTCTGCGGCAAGAATGAAGTTCCACCTGACTTATTCAAAACAACCTGTCCGTCGTCCGGCTGCAGAACGCCTGCGATAGTATTTAAGAGAGTTGATTTACCTGTTCCGTTTTTTCCGATGAGGGCTGCTTTTTCGTCTTCGTTAAGTCCGAATGAAACTTCGGTAAAGAGCGGTTCTTCGCGTCCGATTTTTGATAAGTTTGAGATGGAAAGTAAGTTCATGAGATTGATTATAGGAGATTTTTTGATTTGGGTGTAGTGGTAATGCGGAATTAGGAATTAGGAATTAGGAATTAGGCTGGCGCATGGGAGGAGGGTTGTTTGTGGGTGGAGAAAGATGGGGACACAGATTGCACGGATTGGATACAGATTACATTGATTTACGCAGATTTTTTAAGGAGCTGTAGTTTCGAGTTTTTCTTGTTTATATTTTTAGTTTCTGCAACTGTTGATTTTTGTGTTTTTTCTTTCGCAAGCTTTAGTTCCGCTGTTCTTGATGGAACATAAATAATTGAAAAAATTGAAATTATTGAGACAAGCGGAAACAAAGTAAAAAATATAATTAATCTTTTCATAAAAAAACCTCTGTTATATAAAACACATAACAGAGGTATAAATAACACTTTGTAACAGTGATTTTATTAATATAAGGAATCTCTTATTTTAATAAAATTTCTTCTCCAACTTCTACTTCAACTGCTTTTACGCTGCCGTCTCTTGCAAATAATTTTGCACATACATCTTCTGAGATGCAGCCGTCGAAAGAAGTTCCATCAACATTAATCTTGCATCCGTTTCCGTTTACGAGTCTGTATGTAAACGGAACGCCGAATCTTGTAAAGCTCAAAGTTCCATCAGAACCAAATTCATTTTTGTAAAGCAGATCAGGCTTGATGAAAAGTTTTGCATCTTTGAGTTTCATTCCGAGTTCGTAAAATCTTGTGATGACTTCTTCTTTTACCTGACCAGTCATTCCAGGCTGTTTTGCGCCCTGACCTGATGGAGTGTGTGAATAAGGATCTGTCGGGAACGCTCCGTAAATTTCCGGAGTTTTATTGAAACTTAAACCGCTTCTGACTTCGTAATAGATTTTTGCAAGTTCTGATTTTTCTGCTGTTCCGTCTTGTGCCCAGTCAAAGTTTTCCTGAACTGCGAGCAGAAGTTTTGAAACCATGTGCCAGTAAATTGAACCGAGTCCTTCGTAAGCATAGAAAGTTCCTGATCGTCCTGTAAAAGTTGCATGATGGAAAGTTGCTTCGTATAGTGATTCGATTTTTTCCTGGCTGTCAGAATCGATTTTGTTTTTTGCCATTGCATCTTTGAGAATGGCTGCGTTTCTGAAATCCGGATTGAAGTGGCAGACTGTGCTGTCGATTGAGTCGTTGTAAATGATGCATGAAGCGTCTGGTGCTGTGTAGTTTTTGTCGAGTTCTTTTTTAAGTGCACTGATTGAAGAAGCTTCTGATTTTGAAACGATGTTCTTTGTAATAAAGTCAGGAAGTTCTTTTGAAGGGTAGAGCATGTATGAGTTCTGGCGTGGTTCATACATTGCACTTGCGCGAAGTGATCTGTACATTTCGCATACTTCTTTTGATGTCAAAAGTCCGCTTGATAAAACTGCGACCTGACCTTCGAGCATTTCCTGAAGATAAACGATTTTCATTCCGTCGCGGTTGATTGCGAGCGTGTTGTAAGAATGATAAAGTCCGTTGTCTTTTTTGTTTGCCTTGATTGAGTATTCGAGATGTGAGTTGAACAGATCGAGTGCGGCAATCAAATCAGATTTTTTGAGCTGAGCTGTTTTATCGAGAAGTGAATTATTTTTATAGAAAGCGGTTCGTTCAGTTTCAAACGCTTTTCCGCAGGCACGTGTGAAAGAAGCACGGGAACTTTCTGTCATTGTGTCTTCTGGCTTTGCACTGTAAATTTTTATGAGCTGGTCAAAGAGCGTTTTTTCTGTTTTTGGAATTTCAAAGCATTCGTCTTTTGCAGATGAGTAAATCTCTTTTAAGAAAGAAAGCATACGGCGAAGATAACAAGTTGTTACCATCGAAAGTCCATAACCTGCAAGAGCGTTGTTTGCGTCATTCCATTCAGGGCGCTGAGTATTAAGCCATACACCGCCGCCAGGAACAAAGTTTGAAAGCTTTGTAAGACAGAGCTGTAAAAGTTTTGCAGTCAATGTAACAAGATATGGATTTCCATTCTGGTTCATAAGTTTTGCATCTGTTCCGTATTTTTTCTGGTCTTCTGTAATCTTGTCATTGAGCTTGTAGTTGAAAGCGATTGTGTCGCGTGGATTTTTTTCAACATCAGCATACGGTTTGATATGATATGGAATGTTTGCGGTTGTAAAAAGCTTTTTGTTAAGCATTTCAGAAAGCGCTTTCGGGTTGAGGTTGTTCTGAAGTTCGAGAAGTTTGCAGAGGTAAATAATCTGATGGTCGTTCCAGTATCCTATGTTTGACCACGGATTGTCTGGTTCCGGAACTTCCCAGTCGAGACCGCTTCTTGTAATTCTGTAAGGATTAAAACCGTCGCAGCTTGTTGCGTTGACAAATTTAGAAATCATTCCCATTGTGTAAGAAGGATAACTCATTGCGAGCGCTTCCCAGTTTTGGAAAATGTCACGCCAGTTTCCTTCGTAGTTGAGGATAGGATTTCCGAGTGAGTCTTTTAAGTTGATTGAAAATTTGTTCCACGGACGGCTCGGGTCACCGTGACGGCGCGAGAATGAAAGAGGTAAATATTCAAGATAAAGACGATAGAGCTGATCATCTTTTGTTTTTGAAACGGCATCTTTTAATTCAGAATAAGTTACAGTTTCACATTTGAAAAGCGATTTTGCAAGTTCCACTGTATTTTTATTTCTTGTATCAACAAACTTGATGAAGTCGGAAACATGAATGAGATTGTTTTCTGCAAACACACCACCGCGCATGATGTTGAACATTACATTTGCCTTGTGATGAATGCATGTAATTTCATCAGCAGTATTCTGAAGTCCGTCTGCGTCACCGATGTATTTGTCTAAAAGTTTTTTTCCGTCTTCAATGTCGGCTATCAATTCTTTTGTCAGTGCAGCGCGGTTTTTAAGAAGTTTTCTGAGATTCTGAACGCGTGACAAATCGAGTTTAGTATCAAAAACCTGATACCATTTTTCTTCTGAGTCAGCGTGAAGAGTAAATGTCTTGATGATGTTGCACGAAGCACGGCCGCCTTTTAAAACATGAGTCTGCGGAACAGAAAATTCCATTTTATTTTCTGTCTTAAAAATATTTTCTACAGCAGAATCAAGATAAACCGGAGTGTCGATGTTGAACCATGCAGTGTTTGCCCAGAGAGATTCAGAAGGTTCTGCACGGTCTGTGAGTACGCTCGAAAGAGAAAAGAGCGCGAGATTTGTTTCAAGGTCGAGATCAGTTTTTTTGTATGTATCAAGGAGAACTGAAGAATTGTTCTGAAGATCAACATTTGCAGAAGCCGGCATTACATTTCTGCAGCCGTCAAGAACAGTAACAGTCTGGTCAACACCTGCATCATTTTTGATTGAGGCAATTTTTACGAGACCGAATTTTGCACTTGAAGTCCATTCAGTTCTGTAAGTGAGGCTGAGTTCTGAGTTGATTTCGTCAAAGATGATGTGTGAACCCTGAGAGTTTTTGTAGAGATTGCGTTTTACTTTGTAAGAAGGAGAAGTTGCAAATGGTTCCCAGTAATAAATTCCATCATCGCGTTTAACTTTTACTGCAGCAAATGGTCCTGCACAGTTTTTAAAGTCATCGATTTTGTCACAGGTGTAATATGGAAAAATTGCAAAACCAGAATCTTTTCTTCCGGCACTCAAAGCACCAGTCGACCAGATGAAATTCCAGATGTCGCTTGAACTTGTAATAGTCATAAAAAACGGCGGAATCGAATCGTAATTTTCGATTTTGTACCACAAGTCTCCGTCAATTTTAATAACAGAGCCGTTTGACTTTTCAGGGGAGAGAGCAATAATCTCCTCAATTTTGCGGGCATTTGCGTTCATAAAAAACCTCGATACAAAAATAGTAAATTTAAGGCAACCGGTTGCCTTAACAATTGTAATTTAAGTGGAATTTGCCCGGCTGTCAATCAGTTTTACAAAAATTTGCGTTCTTTCAATTCTCTGCTATAATTTTAGAAAAAGTTTTTGAGGTTTATATGAAAAAGTGCAGTTTAATTTTCGGAGTGATTTTATTAAGTGGAATTTTCCTCACCGGCATATCCTGTTCTTCGAAAAAAAACACACTTCCTGATTTTGTAAAAAATGACATGAAACTCGTGTGGTCAGATGAATTTGATGGAACTTCCGAAGAACCAGATTCTGCAAACTGGAATTTCAAGGAAGGCGCAAACGGATGGGGAAATCATGAAATTCAGAATTACACAAAAAGCAGAACTAATTCGTATGTTTCAGACGGAACATTAAAAATTGCAGCCGTAAAAGAAAATGGAAAATGGACAAGCGCAAGAATGGTAACCCAGTATAAAAAATCGATGACATATGGTTACATCGAATTCCGCGCAAAAGTTCCGGCTGTAAAAGGTTCGTGGCCGGCACTCTGGCTTTTACCAGAAAACAATGCTTACGGAACGTGGCCAAGAAGCGGAGAAATCGACGTAATGGAAGCGTCAGCAAATCTGTGGGCAGATAAAGTCTGCGGAAACTTACATTGTCTTTCAGGCCATGGTGGAAATCCGATTGCATCGTGCGGAAAAGAAATCAAAAAAATGGATAAAAAATGGCACACTTACGCCGTAAACTGGACTTCTGAAGGAATTACCTGGTATTACGACGGAACGGTTTTAGCAGAATACAGAAATCCTCATAATGATGAAGACAACTGGATGTCATGGCCATATGATCAGAATTTTCACATCCTGATGAACGTTGCAATGGGCGGAAATCTCGGCGGCGAAATCGATAAAAAAGCAGAACGCGCAGTGATGGAAGTTGATTACATAAGATGGTATCAGTAAAATATCATCTATGGCAGATTCAGTAAAACAATTTCAGTTAATGACTGAGACGCCAATTCCGCGCCTTATCATCAAGCTTTCAATTCCGACAATCATTTCAATGCTCGGAACAACAATTTACAACCTCGTAGACACAGCCTTTGTCGGCACACTCGGAACAAGCCAGAGCGGTGCTGTCGGTGTTGTGTTTGGTTTTATGACAGTCCTTCAGGCAATCGGCTTTATGTGCGGTCAGGGATCCGGCAGTATCGCCTCAAGAAGGCTCGGCGAAAAAAATATTGAAGAAGCTTCAAGAATTGCATCAACAGGATTTTTTACTTCACTTGCACTCGGACTCATCGTTGCAGTTTTCAGTTTAATTTATATTAATCCGCTTGTTGTATTTTTCGGAAGCACTCCGACGATTGCACCTCACGCAAAAACATATCTCTATTTTATTCTTTCGACAGCACCATGTGTCGTTGCAACATTTACACTGAACAATCTTCTCCGTTATGAAGGAAAAGCCGTACTCGGAATGATAGGACTTCTTTCTGGTGGAATTTTGAATATTGCCGGCGATGCGATTTTTATGTTCGGTTTTAATATGGGAATTGCAGGTGCGGGACTTTCGACAGCAATCTCGCAGGTCATCGGTTTTGCAATTCTACTTGGAATTTTCTTAAGCGGAAAAACACAGGCAAAAATTTCAGTTAAATACATTTCGTTTTTCTCAAAAAGACAGCTTGATATTATTACAACAGGTTTACCAAGTCTTGTAAGGCAGGCGCTCGGCGGCGTTGCAACAATCATCCTCAATCAGAGTGCCGCTCTTGTTGCAGGAGATGCCGCAATCGCAGCGCTCAGCATAGTAAGTCGTGTTTCATTTGCGATTTTTGCAATCGCACTCGGAATCGGGCAGGGCTTTCAGCCGATATCAGCATTTAATTACGGAGCAAAAAAATTTAAACGTGTCCGCATTGCATACAAAGAGACGATTCTGTTTGCAACCTCAATTCTTTTTGTCATAACAGTGTTTGCACTCATCTTTCCGGGGCAGATTGTAAAAGCACTCCGCGATGATCCTGAAGTAATAAAAATCGGAATCCGTGCACTCCGCCTTATGTGCATTGCCCAGCTTTTCATGCCGCTCTGCATGGTCACAGAAATGCTCCTGCAGTCAACCGGAAAAAAAGCATCGTCACTATTTCTCTCATCACTCAGAGGCGGAGTCTTATACATTCCACTTATCATAGTTTTAGCAAAATACCGCGGCGTTGCGGGGCTCCAGGAAGCCCAGCCTCTGGCTTTCATGCTTTCTGCAGTTCCGGGCGTAATCTGTGCCGTAATTTATTTTAAAAACCTTCCGAAAGAAGACGAAAAATAAACAGCTTTCAAATTGTTAAAATGGAAATTCACGCGCATTGTGCGTGATGTCTTTCTGCGTGATTGCAGGATGCAGTTACGCAGGTGATGGTGGAATTACGCCAAGTGAAACACCTGGCGAAATATAAAAATTTAGTGGAATGAAATTATACAATCACAACGTCTTTGACAATCTCTTGTATTTTTTCTTCAGACATATCAAGTGATTTTGCGATAAGCCCGATTGAAACTCCGTTTTCAAAAAACTTTCTTGCATTTTCGATTTTGTTTTGTTCAATTCCATCTTCCAGGCCGTCGTTATACCAGGCTCTGTGAATTGATTCTTCATCGTATTCTGTCAAACTCATCGCTAAGATCTCCTCTTTCTGCAATTTGAAAAAGCCGTCAAAAAGATTTTCTTTAATTGCCCAGTCCACGGCTTCATCGACCGCCTCTTTTGCAGTCAGTCCCTTTTTCTTGTTGTCTGATATTCTTGAAACGTAGCTTGTGTAATTATACAACGGCTGGCAGATTTTTTGAAGAGTCTCATTGTGTCCCGGGTTGATGTTTATCATCTCTGCAGTCCATTCAAAATCTCCCGATCTGTCTTCTTTTTCAAACGCGTCCGAGAGCCTGAGCTTTAACCTGTCCGGAAAGTTTTGTGTTCCGTTGTAAAATACAATAAATTTTGGGTTCGGAATTTTCACAATTTTTGAACTGTGCACGTCTTTTTCATTTTGAGAAATGAACATCTGATACAGCTGCGAAAAATACATCAGGCCTCTGAGCGGCATATTTGGGTTATAAGTGCTCTGCTGTTCATAGAGATTCATCTGTGAGTCGATGAGGAATGAGACGTCATTTTTCATTGTGATGTAAATTACATTTTCAATCGTATTGAGTTTGAGCGCGTCCGGGTCTGTGTAATGAGAACCATTTAGCGCGTTGTATAATTCGAGACGCCATTTTTTGCTCTGCTCCGTATCCCGGCCGAAGATTGCTTTGAAGAGTCTGTCGCGGTACTGCGGATGGGGTGCGGGAGTTGTCTTTTGAGTTTGATGTGCGATTTCTGAAAATTGCGAATCGGCGGAACCAATTGAGTCGTTCATCTTTTTGCCTCCACACTTATAATACGCGCGTTTACAAAAAATCTATCCAACTTTCAAATTTTTTAATTGACATTTAAATACCCCCCCCTCTATACTATGTTTAGAAACGATGTTTTTGTCTTCTCGCATTTTTTCGAGAGAGATTTTTTATTGTTGAGGAAAATTATGAAAAAGTTTTTAAATGGAATTGCACTCTTATTGTGTGTGATGTCATTCTGCGTGTTTGCAGGATGCAGTTACGCCGGAAGTGGAGACACTCCAGACAGCGGAGCTCCAGATTCAAATCAGCCGCCACAGCCGGGTCAAGTTGCAGACCCTGTTTTTAATCCAGAATCAGGCGACATTGACTACGGTGACACAGTAGAAATCACATGCGCAACCGAAGGCGCTTCAATCCATTACACAACAGACGGAACCGATCCGAGCGCAGAAAGTTCCACATACACATTACCGATTGCAATTACATCTAACACCACAATCAAAGCAATCGCAATAAAGACAGGAATGACATCAAGCGAACCAGCAAGTTCCACTTACACAGTCAAATCATACACAGTCACCTTCGACGCAAACGGCCACGGCACCGCCCCTGACCCAATCACAGACAAACACAAAGGCGAAACAATTACACTTTCAGAACTCACCGAATCAGGCTACACCTTTGACGGCTGGACCGACGGCGAAAATAGTTTCAGAGCCGGCACAGAATATACAATCAAATCCGACGTAATCCTTAAAGCAAAATGGATCGGCTGGAATGATGTAACCACCCCGTCATTCAGCGTGACAGATAATGCAGTCGATTACGGCGACACAGTAGAAATCACATGCGCAACTTTCGGCGCCGACATCTATTACACGACAGACGGTACTGCCCCAACTTCAAGCAGCACAAA
>JAGHVB010000003.1 GCA_018064525.1 Candidatus Treponema merdequi
AATAATTGTTTTATAAAATTAATATTATTTGAAGAAAAATAATTAAAAAGGAAATAAGCAAAAAAAAGACCTGGTAAAAAACCAGGTCTTATGGACGATGAGGGGATCGAACCCCCGACATTCTGGGTGTAAACCAGACGCTCGTACCAGCTGAGCTAATCGTCCGTTGATGTTGTTAATATATACTTTTGCTTAAAAAGAGTCAATAGGTTTAAATAAAAAAATTAAAATATTTTTACTCTTTGAAGAATAAAAAAAAGCAGCTTTCCTGTTTAATAAGAAAGCTGCTTATATAAGTTCAATTTAAAAATTATTCCATCGGGTTTTCAGAACCGACAGGGAACATAAAAAGATCCTGCAGTTTAAGTGAATAAAGTGAAAGACCTCGGTTTTCACGAAGTATTTCGCTTGTTACAGGAGTTGAGAATGCATATTGAGTCGGTTCATAACCTTCTGCTTCAACCTGAATTGTAAACTGAAAATTTGTTACAAGTTTTTCTTCTTTTGCTTCTTCTGGTTTTACACAGAAAGAATATGTTCCTTTTGTAGACTGATATGTTTTTGTAGGATTTGCCCATGTCTGATCAATCATTTCTACAGGTTTGCCGTCACGGAGCAGTGTAATTGTTGCATTTGCAATCGGTTCAAAAGAAAGACCGTCCATGACTGTCCCTGTAAATGTCGGAAAGAAGAAAAATGGTTTTGTTCCGCTGATGACAAGACTTTCTGCATTTGTCTTGATGTTATGTGTAGGACGCTTTGAAGTGCTTACAAGTCTGATTCCTTCAATTGCGAGAGTATCGATATCAGCTTTGATCTGTGTTAAGTTTGCATCTGCTGCGGTATGTGTAATGCCACGCGATGAAATAATATATTTTGGAGGAATTCTGTTTAAAACGAAAGCCATTGTATCAAGACGGCAATTCTGACAGTCGCAGGATAACCATACTGTATTTGCAGCTTTTAAGTCGTCGTAAAGCTTGTTGACTTTTTTTTCAACAAGTTCTTCCATTAAGTTATAAATTTTCATTTCGTCTCCGTTATTAAAAAAGTTAATATAATTATAAGCCTAAATCCTGTATTTTGCAATAAAATCATTTTTATGGTAAAATATAGAATTATATGAAATTATATTCTGGTGGAATTTTCGTATTATCAGTTTCTCTTTTTTTAATTTTGAGCTGTTCAAATGCCTCTCAAAACCAGAATTTCTCTGAAGATAACGAAAACTTAAAAAGCGTAGTTTTAAGAATGTCTCAGGAACTTCAGTGGACAAAAGAACTTGAAAAATCAAGACTTTCACAGAAAATAAATCCGGATGAATTTGAAAGTACTAAAGTTTTGCTTTCACAGTCTTCGATTATTGCGCAGGAGGGTGGAATCCCGTCAAGCGCAGTCTATCCTGTAATCGAAGGTTTTACGAGTCTTGATATCTCAGATACAGATCCTGCCATTATAAGCATAATAAATAAGTTTTTTATTGCCTTTTCAAAAAGTGAAGAATGTGACAGCTTTATGGACAAAAATTCCATCTATTCACTTTCACTTTTTCTGTTTGATGTAAAAGAATCAGGCTTTTCTGTAAAAGGCCTTGACTGGATAATTGGCAGACCGTTTGCATCGGATAATGCAATTGAAGTTCCCGTCAGAATGCAGAACAGAAAATCATTTATTGATGTTAATTTTTTTATGAAACCAGAAGAAAAAAGTTACAAAATATTGGATCTCGAAATTTGTAAAACCGGTGAATTAAAACGACCGGACGGGGAGGGCTCTGATGGAAAGTAATAATTTAACAGGAATTGAACGCGAACTTGTTTTACAGTATCTGATTGATGGAAATGTTCCGCTTACTGTAACGCCTCTTGAAGAAGATAATTCAGTCGAAGAAAAAGATACAGAAGATAAAAAAAATTTTTCTAATGAAAAAACAGAAAATGAAAAAATAAGACCCGCAATTTCGACAATTTTTCCTGTTGCATTAAAAGGTGAACAGATAAAAGTTTTAGAACAGGGAATTATTCTTTTGACAAATCCTCCAAAGGCTGTACAGAATTTTCAGACAAAGAAAGTTCGTGTTGAATTTTATTTTAACAGACTTGGACTTTATTTTAATACAGAGTTAAAGGAAGTAAAAGCAGGCCTCGCTTTAGTAATTCCATCTGAAATATGCAGAATTACAGAACTTGAAAAAGAAAGACCGTTAGACTTTTCTGTAAGACTTTTTTATTCATGTAATGATAAAGAAAATGTGCATATAGAATGTTATTCGCTTGAAGGTTATAAATTGTTTACAAAACCGATCTGGAGTGATGTTCCTGAAGAGATTCAGAAAAAAACAAAAGATTATCTTGAAGAATTTATTTCTCACGCAAGAAAACAGGGGACAGCAGGAAACGGTCTTCAGTTGATTCCAGTATGCCGATATCTCGCTGAAGCAAAACCAAAAATGCAGGCTGTTGAAGGAAGATCAAATCCACTTGATATTATTTATGCAGATTATGAACGAATTGTTTTTGCTTCAGATTCTGATTCTATGCATCTTGAAAGCGGTGCAGAATATGCTTTGGAAATGTCTTTCCCTCTTGAACTTGCAGCAATTAAAGAAAGAAAAATGTTTTTGACTTGTAAAGTAGAAGCATTGTATAATAATGACGAAAAAAGTTTTAATGCTGCAGTCTGCAGATATACTTCTGTAAAAGAAGAAGATGTTCGTTTTTTATATGAGAAAACAACGAATAAATTATTTTATTGATTAACAGGAAGGATGTTAATGAAAATTAAAGCTATTAATTGTTATTTTATTTTGTCTGCATTGATTTTACTGTTTGTTACAGGTTGTAATTATGCTTCAAATGAACCTTCGAAGCCGCCGGTATTTATTGATGAATCTATCTTAAATACAAAAGCAGGTGTGAGACCTAAAAACGTTATTGGAACAGAAGCTCTCCCTGAGTTTTTGTCAGAGATTACAGATCATATTTATGTTCATGAAAGTGGTGCAGGTGAGGAAATTTTTCTTACATCTTTATTAAAAGAAGATAATACTTATACCTGTAACTGGTATACAGGAACAACAGGAAAATGGATTCCTGTTACAGAGGATGAACATGAGGATAATTTAAAAATTACCATTGCAAAGGATACTACATATTTTATTCTTGAATTAGTAAGCCCTGATGGAAAATCTAAAGCATACAGCAATGTCTGTACTGTTATCTGCGGTTCTGATAAAACTGAAAAAGTTGGAATGATTCTGTATAGAAAAAATCAGGATTTCCTTTTAAAATCAGATTACAGTTCAGAATATGGTACTCCGATAGGAATTGTATGTGAAGTAAAAGATGATGGAACTCCTAAAAATGTTGTAACGATTAACAAAAATTTACAGAAATATTCATGGTGTTCATCTGATGCAGAAGGATTTAATAAAAAAATTCAGACAAGTACAAAAGATGGTAAAGATAACTGGAATATAATAAAAGCTGATGTTTCTGATTTTGAATTTCCTGGAAAATATCCTGTTTTTGAAGACGCTATTAAACTCACTGACGGAGGAAAGACATGGTTTGTTCCTGCAAGAGATGAACTTATTGCAATTAAAATGAACCGTAATGCAATTAATGAAGCAATGGCTAAACTTCCTTCTGAATATAGGATTATTGGATTTTTAGACAGTGGTTATTATATATCAAGTTCTCAATCTGAAAAATATGATAACAAAATATGGATAGTTTCTTTTGGAAAGTCTGAAGTAGTGCAGGAGACAAAGTCAACAATATCTTGTTATAACATTTTTGTAGCAGCATATTAATTGATAATAAGTTAAAAGACTAATAAAAAAACGTACGATTGTTAAATATTTCTAAAACTTACGCGAGGGAAGAAAGCAGGGATCAGCAGGACTTGAAAGGCGGAAAGATAGTTTCCTTGCCGACTTTCATGTCCAGCGACGCCAGCTAGCGGTGCCGGGTTCTGCTTTCTGACCGGAAGTAAGTTTTTGGAATTGTAATTTAATCGTACGTTTTTTTTAACCACTTTAACAGAAATCTGTGTTAATACGTGTTTAATCTGTGAAATCTGTGGCTAATTTTTTTTCATTAACCACCGGGTTTCACTAATTATTTCTTTTCAATCTTATCAAATCCACAGAGAGGTCTTAAAACTTCTGGAACTGTGATAGAACCGTCTTCGTTCTGGTAGTTTTCGATGATTGCAAGCATTGCTCGTCCTACAGCGATTGCAGTACCGTTGAGCATGTGAACGTATTTGTTCTTTCCATCATCATCCTTAAAGCGAACGTTAAGGCGGCGGCTCTGGTAGTCTGTACAGTTAGAAGTAGAAGTTACTTCACCGTATTCACCACCGTTGCGGCCAGGCATCCATGCTTCGAGGTCCCATTTTCTGTATGCAGGTGCTCCGAGGTCTCCGGTACATGTATCTACAACATGGAATGGAAGTCCGAGTCCTGTAAAGATTTCTTCTTCGATTAAGCGGAGTTTTTCGTGAATCTTGTCTGAGTCTTCAGGGAGACAGTAAACAAACATTTCTACTTTATCAAACTGGTGAACTCGGTACAATCCTTTTGAGAACTGACCTGCAGCTCCTGCTTCGCGGCGGAAACAGTGTGAAAGTCCGCAGTAGAAGAGCGGGAGTTTTGATTTGTCTAAGATTTCGTTTGAGTGGTAACCGCCGAGTGTGATTTCTGCAGTTGCTACAAGACAAGTTCCTTCTTCTTCGATTGAATATACGTTTGATTCGTTTCCACGCGGATTGAATCCGATTCCTTTGAGAACTTCTTCTTTTGCAACGTCCGGTGTGATGAACGGAGTAAAGCCGTGTTTTCTCAATGTGTTGAGCGCATACTGGATGAGTGCCTGTTCAAGGAATACAGCATCGTTTTTAAGATAATAGAACTTAGGTCCTGAAACTTTTGTTCCGCGTTCAAAGTCGATGAGATCGAGCGCTTCCATAAGTTCAACATGATCTTTTGGTTTAAATTCAAACTTGCGTGGAGTTCCGACTTTTTTTACTTCGAGGTTTTCTGTGTCGAGTTTTCCAATTGGTGCATCAGGATGCGCCATGTTTGGAATCTGGCGTGCAGCTTCTTCGAGTTTTTCTTCTACTTCTGCAAGTTCTTTTTCTACGGCAGCAAGTTCATCTTTGATTTTCTTTCCATCTTCGATGTACTTTTTGCGTGTATCGTCATCGAGCTTCTGTTTCATTGAAGAAGCGTTTGCATTGCGTTTTTCCTGCAATGCCTGACGGTCTGTTACGAGCTTTGTTCTTTTGTCATAAAGTTCAACAACAATGTCGGCATCTGCTTTCATGTTTCTGTTTTCGATGTTCTTTTTTACTGCATCAAGATTGTCTTTAATAAATTTATAATCTAACATATTTTCCTCTTATGTTTTTTATATTTTAAAGTATTTACAAACTGTAATACTATTTTTAACGAATATCAATATAGAAGCGTTTTAGATAAATGCTTCTTTCATTTGCCTTTTTCCAGAATTTGGAAGCAGGCCATTTGTTTACAATTGTGTCATAATCTGCAATTGAATCTTTTATATTCTGAACAGGCGATTTTGCTTCAAGTATCTGCGCTTCAAGAAAAAGACCTTCATCTATTCTTGATGAAGCACCAAGAAAGAAATCTCTGACAAGAGAAAGTGCTTCTGAATATTTTTTTTCATCGTATGCTTTCTGTGCAGCAGTCAGTAAGTCTGAAGATGATCTGTTAGTCTGTTCTGAAACAGATTTTTCTGACTGTACTTCATTTTTCTGATTTGAAGTAAAGTCCGGAACTGTTTCAACGCTGCTGTTGTCTTTGGAAATTCTAGTCTGAATATTCTGTGGATCTTCTTTTTGTGTATCTGATTTTGAAATTTCAGATGTTTCTGTCTGAGTAATTTTATCTGTTTCTGTTGAATTTTTTGAAACATCATTCTGTCCTGCGGCTGCGTCAAATGGCTGTACTTTTTTTTCTGGTTTTGGCGGAACAATACTTGCATAGCGCGGAGCTTTTTCATGAATTGTATCGGTTGCTGATTCTGAAGAAACTGATACTGTCATAAAGTCATCTATATATTTTTGAGAAAGCGGATCATTTTTATAAAAGTGAAGTGTAGCATCACCTGATTTTTTTGGCTGCAAAGTAAAAACTGTTTCTCCATTTTCAATTTTTCGTCCAAAGAAAACAAAGAGATTCTGTTTTTCTACTTCACCAAGATAAATCCATCCGGTTCCAGGATATGCTACATCAATAAACTGATGATTTTTTATCTGCATTGATCGCGATGGAACTGGAACAGCTTCTTCTTTTATCTGATCAGAAGCTTCTGAAAGTTCCTGCTGTAAAGTTTTAGATTGCGGAATTTCATCTGAAGTTTCAGGTTTTATGTCTGCGGTTTCTGAATTTTCAGTTTTTTGAATTTTGTTATCCTGTATTTTCTGTTCAGGATTTTTTGTACCGGAAATTTGTGTTTTTGGAATTTCCGGATTGTTTTTTGTTTCTAGAAGTTTTATTGGTGAATTTTCTTTTGTATTTTGCTGTTCCTGTTTTTTTTCTGCAAGATCGTTCTCGATTTCTTCTGAAGAAATAAGTTCTTCACTGATTTCTTTTTGAGAAATATCTTCTGCGGAAATATTTTCTGATTCGTCTTCTGATTGAGATTCTGATTCTGGGTCTGACTCTGTTATTTCTTCTGAATCTGGAGATTGAATTTCTTCTGCATCATCCGACTGCTCTTCCTGATTTTCTGGTTGAGTCTGTGAATCGTTATTTTCGAGTGATTCTGTATTTGAAAGTTCCACTTGAGAAGTATCTGAAATTATGTTTTCCTGTTTTGAAGTTTCGCAGGAAAAAAATAAAAGGCATGTAATGATTGAAATAGAAATAACTTTTTTCATGGAGTTGCTCCTAAGATTTCATTTACTAATTTATCATTGTCACTTTCAAGTTTTTCAAGCTGTTTTGAATCCGGCATTGTAAAATATTCTTCTGATTCTTCTTCTGTCCAGCGTTCCTGAGGTTCGCGTGTAAGAGCATATCCGTCGGGAATTGACGGTCCGTCAGGATATAAAATTTTCTGGTCAGGATTTAAAGGTATTTCTACAGGCGACGCTTGTTCTGTTTTTTGCGGCTTTGAAGATTGAATCATGAATGCGATTAATGCGAGAAAAAAAAGTACAATAAGTGTTGTGATAATAATTGCGAGAACTTTTTTTTCTCTGTAAAAATCTTTGACATCATCTAAAATGTCATTTACATCAATCATCAGCCGTTAACCTCTGGTTGTGAGTTGTCAGTTGATTCTGAATTTTCTGCTTTATCAGAAGAAGCTGCTGTTTCTGAACTGTCATTTGAAACAGCTGAATCCGGAGTGTTTTCAGAGTTTTCTGTCTGCTTACTGTCCGCGGCTTGAGAAGTTCCACTTATATCAAAATTCTGTTCTGAGGCAGGTTTTGAAAGATCTGGACGAGGCGGAAGTTTTACACCCTGTTCTGGTTCTACATCTTCTTCTACAAAGTCATCGTTTTCGTGAATGACTTCTTTTCTGATTGTTTCGATGTCATCATCAAGACGGAGTGCGATGATTTTTGAAACGCCTGACTCTTCCATTGTAACACCGAGCATAGAGCCTGCACCCATTACAGTTTTCTTGTTATGTGTAATTACGATGTACTGGCTTATGTTTGCAAATGATGTCAAAGCAGTTACAAAGCTTGAAACGTTCTTGTCATCAAGTGCGGCGTCAATTTCGTCGAGGAGACAGAATGGACTTGGTCTTACCTGATAAGTTGCAAAGAGGAGTGCGATAGCAGTCATTGTTTTTTCACCACCGGAAAGGAGAGCGATGTTTTCGAGTTTTTTTCCTGGTGGCTGTGCAAGAATATCGATACCGGTTGTAAGGATATTTTCAGGATCTTCAAGCCTGAGTTCTGCGTGACCTCCGTTAAAGAGACGGCGGAACATATTGTGAAAGTTCTTTTTGATTTTATTGTATGTATCAAGGAACATGTCACTTGATTTTGCTTTGATTTCCTGAGAAACAAGAATAAGGTCGTCAAGCGATTTTTTAGTATCGTTGTAGTTTGCTTCCTGTCTTTCGTAACGGTCTTTTACTTCTGTAAACTCTTCTGGAGCCATGAGGTTGATGTTGTGACCGAGATCTTCGAGTTTCTGTTTTTCTTTTGAAAGATTTTCTTTTAATTGGGCAACAGGAGTGATGATCTTATACATCTGCTCTTCGTAGTCCATAAGGTCGCGTGAATACTGATCAAGAAAGTTCTGCTTGACGTTTCTGATTTCTGTATCGAGTGATCCCATTGAAACAGAAAGCTGTTCGTACTGGCTCTGATATTTGTTCTGCAGATCCTGTTTTTTCTTGAGGTCGTTTTCTTTACCGGCATTTTTGTTGTTAAAGTCATCAATCTGTTTGTAAAGACTGTTCTGTTTATCAACTGTTTCAGCACCGCGTCTTTCAATTTCTGCAAGTTCTTCGTCGATAGATTCAATCTGTTCCTGAGTGTCTTCGAGGCGTTTTGTTTCGCCGTAGATTTCATCTTCGTTTGTCTGAAGGTTTGCTTTTTCAGAAGTGATGTTGCGCTGAATCATTGTGATTTTTTCTTCAGTTGATTTAAGCTGTTCGGCCATTGCAACTTCATTCTGTTTGAGTTTATAAAGTGTGTCTTTGTATTCATCGATCTTCATTGAGAGTGTTACATTTGTTGCATTGAGATCTCTGATTGTCTGATTGTATTCTGAAACTAAGCGGAGGTTTTCTGCAATTCTGGAATCGATTTCGCGTTTTTTTGTAATGATTCCTTCTGGTGCAAGAAATTCACTGATAAATGCAGGAGAAGCATTGATGTAAGAAGTGAGTGATTTATCGAGTGAGAGAATCATATTGTTTGCTTCTTCAAAAGCATCAGCTGCTTCTTTTACAAGTTTTGATCCTTCATCAATAGAGCGGCAGCCGCTTCTTGCAGCATCACCGAATACATTCTTTCTTCCTTCTGTGAATACACGGAGTTTTCCGAGAATTTCCTCGAGCTGTGATTTTGCTGTATTCATAGCGGCTTCAGAGTAGCCTGCGTCTTTTAATTTTGAATCGAGTTTTGTAACGATGTCTTCTGTGATTGCAGTTAAATCTTTCTGAAGCTGTTCACGCTGAATGTCGAGTTCTTCAATCTGACGGCGTTTTTCTGCAGCTCGCTGGTCGTTTTCTGTAATCTGAGTTCCTGCTGTGTCGATGTTTGCCTGGAATGATTCGATATTTTTTTTGATGTCGGCAAGGTATTTTGTTTTTTCGTGAAGGCTTGCATGAGCTTCATCGATTTCTTCTTCTGCTTCGTCAATTCTTTCCTGAATTAATTTCTGCTTTGATTCGAGCTGTGAAATTTTTTCTTTGATTTCTGCAAGTCTTGAGTTCTGCTGTTTCTGAAGTTCAAGTTTTCCATTTTTCATGCTTTGAATTTCTGTGAGTTCATTCTGGCATGTGTAAACCTGTTCCTGAAGATTTTTTACAAAGTCGCGGTTTTCCGTGAGAGAGTTTTGAATTTCTTCGATTTCTTTTCGAACACTGTCACGTTTTTCTTCGATTTCTTTGATGGAATTTTCATTGCGCGATTTTGTTTCGATAAAGCCTTTTAGGCGTAAAAGCTGAATCTCAAGCTGAATGTTAAAGATTTCTTCTTTTATTTTTCGAAACTTTGTAGTTTTGTCAGCCTGAATTTTTAATGTATCATAACTTCTTTTTATTTCTGCAAGTGAAACTTCAATCTGAGTTAAGTTTTGTCTTGTCTTTTCAAGTTCACGTTCAGCTTCTGCACATTCAGCTTTTGAACGGCTGATACCTGCGGCTTCTTCAAAAAGATAGCGGCGGTCTTCCGGTTTGCTCGAAAGAATCTGGTCGATTTTTCCCTGTTCCATTACAGAGTAAGCAGCTTTACCGACACCGGTGTCCATAAAAAGTTTTCTGATTTCTGAAGGACCAACCTGACGGCCGTTTATAAAATACTGAGCTTCACCGCTTCTGTAGAGACGGCGTTTAATTTCGATTTCAGGATCTTCAAGGGGAAGAAGACCGTTTTCATTCATGATTGTGAGCGCAACTTCTGCAACGTTAAGGGCAGGGCGGTTAGCAGTTCCCGCAAAGATAACGTCTTCCATTTTGTCTGCACGAAGGTTCTTGCTTTTATTTTCTGCAAGTACCCACTTCATTGCATCAACTACGTTACTCTTACCGCATCCGTTTGGACCGAGCAGCGCTGTAATTCCACTTGAAAAATCTATATGAGTTCTGTCAGCAAATGACTTAAATCCAAAAATATCTAGACTTTTTAAAAACACTGTAAACACCCTTGATGTTTATTAAGAATATTGTACTATAATAGCACTTTTTGGGCAGAAATTCAATTGTGAGTTGCGCAGGGGGACAGTCCTGGTGGTGCAGGGGGACAGTCCCTGTTACTATCAATAGTTGTTTTTACTCGTCATATTCAATGTCGGCGGGGTTTACGACCTTACCTTTATAGAGGACTTTCGGGTAGACTGTGAGACCGAATTTTTTTTCGAGGGCAGCGTATTTCCGCATTTCGTATTCGTCACCGATTACGACATTTATGCCTGTAAGACCTGCGCGGGCGGTACGGCCTGAACGGTGGATGAAAAAGTCTTCGTTTGACGGAAGATCCATCTGAATGATGTGGGTTATTCCCTGAATGTCGAGTCCGCGGGAAGCAAGGTCAGAAGTGATAAGAATGCGGCATTTTCCGTTTCTGAAGCGGTCGATGGCTGCTTTTCGTTCTTTTTTGTCTGTTTTGGCGTGAAGTGCCATACAGTCTACTTTTTTGTATAGTAGTTTTGAAGCGATGTTTTCGACCTGGTCGGCGCGGCTTGTAAATACGAGTGCCTTTTCAGGGTTTTCGGCGAGAATAAAGCTTTTGAGGGCTGCGATTTTATCACGGTTTTCGGCAAAGATTGCCCAATGAGTGATTTTCTTTGATAAAATGTCTTCTTTGGGCATTATAATCTGGCTCGGGTTTGAGAAAATTCCACCTAAAACCTTTTTAGTATTTTCGTTGATTGTAGCAGAGCAGGCGATGAACTGTGCGTCACATGGAATCGAGGCGAGGAGTTTTTTTGTTTCGTCTGCAATTTCGACAGAGACAAGGCGGTCTGCTTCGTCGAGGACGACTGCCTTTACATTTGAAGTCTTGAGCTTTTTAAGGTGAATGAGTTCGAGGATGCGGCTCGGATTTCCGATTATGATCTGAGGTTTTTCCTTGAGGGCTTCAATCTGGCGTTTGAGCGGAGTTCCGCCGATAAAGAGACTTGTTTTCAGGCTTGTGATTTTTGCGGCTGTTGATTTTATCTGGGACGCAAGTTCGTATGTCGGAGCGATGATGATTATTCTGTCTTCTTTTGATGGAACTTCTTCGAGCGCCTGCACTAATGGAAGCAGAAAGGCGAAAGTTTTACCTGTTCCGGTTTCAGATTCGAAAATTACATTTTTTTTCTGTAAGATTTCTGGAATTACGGCAGCCTGAATTGAAGATGGCGATGTAATTGAAAGTTCTTCGAGTTTTTTTGAAAGTTCTTCTTTAATGTTGAGGCTGGTAAATGTTTTTGATTCGTTAGTATTCTGTTCCATATTTACAGTATAGCAAATAGGGGCAATCTATGCTATAATCGGTCATTATGAAAGTTGGAATAGATACTTTCGGACTTGATCACGGGCAGTCTGGACTTGGTTCTTATTTATATTATCTTATGCAGAACCTTGAAGAAGACAAGGATATTGAATACGAACTTTTTGGTCAGGAAGCCGATCGTTATACATATAAAGCAAAATTCGACGTTGAATATACAGCTGTGAATGTTTCTGACAATGTAAGAAAACAAAGGGCCTGGCATTTTTTTAAGGCAGACAGATTTGCAGCCCAGAGAAAATACGATGTCGTAATTTACAGCGCCGCAAACA
This sequence comes from Candidatus Treponema merdequi, assembly GCA_018064525.1. Lineage (GTDB taxonomy): Bacteria > Spirochaetota > Spirochaetia > Treponematales > Treponemataceae > Treponema_D > Treponema_D merdequi. The sequence continues at coordinate 11,991 of JAGHVB010000003.1, forward strand.
GAATGATTCCGTCGAGTTTTTCGGTACGTTCAATTGCAATTGTAAATGACATTGTTTCAAATCAGTATAATGACAAAAAAGACAAATATTTTCGTAATGTTGTAATTCCATCTTTCAAAAAAATAGATACTATAGTTGCTCCGAGTGAATATGTAAAAAATGATCTTACGGCACTTGGCATTACTCCTGAAAAAATTGCCGTCATTCCAAACGGAATCGATCATTCGATTTTTTACCAGCAAGGTTTGACGGATGTAGAATATGTAGACATAAAACCTTACGCAATTAAAAGACCATATATAATTTATCCGACAAAAATTTCTGGCCCTGATAAAAATTATGAACAGCTTATCAAGGCTTTTAATATTTTCAAAGAAAAAACAAAACTTGAACATCGCCTTGTTCTTGCCGGAAGTCAGACGGATTATGCAGAAGAAGTAATGAGGTTTGTTCTCGATTCTCCTTTTGCAACTGATATTTTCATGACTGGATTTTTTCCGCATAAAGAACTCGGAACTCTTTATGCAAATGCCGATGCATGTATTTTCCCGTCGAGCCAGGAAGGTGTCGGTCTTCCGATTCTTGAAACGATGGCAAGTGGAATTCCTGCCGCGTGCGCTGATAAGGGTGCGCTTTCTGAAATATCTGGCGGAAATGCGGTGCTGTTTGATCCTGATGATGTTGATGGAATGGCAGCTGCAATTGAAAAAGTCGTGTGTGATAATGATGTGCGGGGCAGTTTAGTGGAACGCGGTTTAAAGTGGTCCGGGGAATTTACCTGGAAGAAAACTGCGGAGAAGATTGTGGAGTTGATTAAAAAATAGATACAAAGATGTAAAGGATTTTTTTTGTGATACTTAAGAGGTGAGATTAATTAGTTGCCGGGGCAATCACAACGTCTTTGACAATCTCTTTTATTTTTCTCGATTCCTTGTTCAATTTCATCTTCGAGGCCGTCGTTATACCAGGCTCTGTGAATTGATTCTTCATCGTATGCTGTCAAACTCATAGCTAAGATCTCCTCTTTCTGCAATTTGAAAAAGCCGTCAAAAAGATTTTCTTTAATTGCCCAGTCCACGGCTTCATTGACCGCCTCTTTTGCAGTCAGTCTCTTTTTCTTGTTGTCTGAAATTCTTGAAACGTAACTTGTATAATTATATAACGGCTGACAGATTTTTTGAAGAGTCTCATTGTGTCCCGGGTTGATGTTTATCATCTCTGCAGTCCATTCAAAAGCAGTGGCATATTCGGATTATACGTACTCTGCTGTTCATAGAGATTCATCTGTGAATCGATGAGGAACGACACGTCATTTTTCATCGTGATGTAAATTACATTTTCGATCGTGTTGAGTTTGATTTGCGATGTCTGAAAATTGTCAATCGGCGGAACCAATTGAGTCGTTCATCTTTTTGCCTCCACACTTATAATACGCGCGTTTACAAAAAATATATCCAATTTTTAAATTTTTTAATTGACATCAAAACGTCCCCCCCCCCTATACTATGTTTAGAAACGATGTTTTTGTCTTCGGGCATTTTTTCGAGAGAGATTTTTTATTGTTGAGGAAAATTATGAAAAAGTTTTTAAATGGAATTGCACTCATATTGTGCGTGATGTCTTTCTGCGTGTTTGCAGGATGTTCTTATGCGAATAATTCGCCAGCGCCTGCTCCAGGTCCAATACCAGGACAGACCGGAATTCTAGAAATAAAAGCAGGTGTCAAACCGGATGATGTTTTTGGAGAACAGACTATGCCAATATTTTCTTCGCCTTCAGTAGATCATATATTTATTTCAGAAAGTGGTGCAGGTTTAAAAGGGTATCTTATTGCATCAGATGATGAAGATGCGTCAACATGTGAAGGATATTCTGGTTCAACTGATATAGTAAAATATCAATGGTATTCTGGTACAACAGGAAACTGGCAGTTATTAACCGGAGAAACTTCTGGAAGAATACAAATTACAATTGTACCTGGGACAACTTATTATATCTGTGAAGCATTAAGTGAAGATGGTAACAGTAAAACTTACAGCAATGTATGTACAATACAATGTGGTATAGAAGGGGTTACTGATAATATCGGTAAGATTGCGTATTCAGATGGAACATACAGCTCGGAATATAATTCAGAAAAAACACCAATAGGAGTAATTTATGATGTATATCCAAATGGAAACCCAAAGCTTATTTTAAACTTTAATTATGCTAGTTCAGAATCTTGGAGTCATTCTGAACTAGCTTATGATAAAAACTTTATAAAAGATGTAACAACTCCAATAAGTTATATTGATGGCAGTAAAACCTGGCAGGTAATATGTGACAATATTGATGCAAAAGAATTAGACTTATTTTATGCTTTTGTTTTTTGCAATAATCTGACAGATGGTAATAAAAACTGGTATTTACCTGCAAGGGATGAACTTGTGACATTGTATTACAATAAACCTGCTGTTGAAGCAGCATTTAGAACATTAAAAGACGGTGGTTTTTTGGACAGGCTGTTAGAAATGGAAGGCTGGTATTGTTCAAGTTCTCAATATTCAACCTTAAATTATTGTTCATGGGGTGTTGATTTTACTGATGGTGATTATTTTTTACTTAATAAAAAGAAAAGGGCGGGTGTTTTTGCCATATCACATTTTTAATTTTCATATTTTTTTTGTGCATTCAATAAGATAAAGATTAAAATTAAAATCATGGATATAATAATTTTATAATATAAAAAAAACAGAAACCTCCGAATTTAATTCTGAAGTTCCTGTTTTTTTTATTAGTGCTTAATCCGTGAAATAAGTTTTTATTATTTTTTCACAAACCGTATATTATCAGTTTAACTTATGCAGTCTTTTCAACAAGAAGTGATTTTGCGTCTGGTAACTTTCCACTTGTTACAAAGTCTTTTGTAATTTCGAGTTTCTTTTTTCCTTTGACACTTGGAATTTCGTACATGATGTCGAGAAGCATTTTTTCAACGATTGAACGGAGTCCTCGTGCACCTGTTTTCTGTTTGATTGCAATGTCGGCAATTTCTGCAATTGCATCTTCTGTGAAAGTTAAATCAACATCGTCCATTGCAAAACTTGCCTGGAACTGTTTTGTGATTGCGTTCTTTGGCTGAGTCAAAATCGAGATGAGGTCATCGCGTGTCAATTCTTTGAGTGCTACAGAAATCGGCATACGACCGATTAATTCTGGAATGAGACCGAATTTTACAAGGTCATCTGAAGTAACCTTGTTTAAAAGTTCCATCTTTTCTTCGTCTGTCATAGTTCCTGCTTTTGAGCCAAAGCCCATCGCGTGATCATTTGTACGCTGTTCGATGATTTTATCAAGTCCGACAAATGCACCGCCAAGAATAAAGAGGATGTTAGTTGTATCGATTTCAAGCATTTCCTGGTTCGGATGTTTTCTTCCGCCCTGAGGTGGAACTGAGGCTTTTGTTCCTTCGATGATTTTGAGGAGTGCCTGCTGAACGCCTTCTCCAGAAACGTCTCGTGTGATTGAAGTGTTTTCGCTTTTGCGTGCAATCTTATCGATTTCGTCGATAAAGATGATTCCTTTTTCGGCGGCGGCAATGTTTCCGTCTGCTGCATTTATCAATTTGAGAAGAACGTTTTCTACATCTTCTCCAACATATCCGGCTTCTGTCAAAGTTGTTGCATCTGCAATTGCAAATGGAACTTTAAGTTTTTGTGCAAGTGTTTTTGCGAGCAGTGTTTTTCCGCTTCCTGTAGGTCCGATTAAAAGGATGTTTGATTTTTCAATTTTGACATCTGATTTTTCAAAGTTTTTAAGGGAAGCCATTCTCTTGTAGTGATTGTAAACTGCAACAGAAAGTGCTTTTTTTGCATAGTCCTGACCGATAACATACTGGTCGAGGTAAGCTTTAAATTCTTTTGGAGATGGAACTTCTGTTAAATCGATAGAAAGATCTTCGCCGGGTTCTGAATCGAAAATTCCCTGACAGATTTCTACACATTCATTACAGATGTAAACCGGTGCAATGCGTGATCCGATTAATCTGCGTATGTCATCTTTTTTATTTCCAGCCGGAAGTCCGCAGAACGCGCAGAATTCCTGATTACCAATTTTTTTCAAAATTATTTTCTCCCTTCCATAACAAAGTCAACAATACCGTATTCCTTTGCTTCTTTTGCACTCATGAAAAAGTCTCGTTCGATATCAGAAGCGATTTCTTTTTCTGTTTTTCCTGTGTCATGTGCAAGATATTCAATCGAAAGTTTTTTAAGTCTCTGAATTTCTTTTGCCTGTATTGCGATGTCTGTTTCCTGACCTTCAGTTCCGCCGGAAGGCTGGTGAATGAGGACTCTTGAAGACGGAAGAATGAAGCGTTTGCCTTTTGTTCCACCTGCAAGAAGAATTGCACCCATGCTTGCAGCCTGTCCAAGACAAATTGTCTGAATCGGGCATTTTACGTAGTGCATTGTATCGTAAATGGCAAGACCTGCGGTTACAGAACCGCCTGGTGAGTTGATGTACATGCTGATGTCTTTGTCAGGATTTTCTGACTCAAGGAACAGAAGCTGTGCAATGATGATATCTGCACTTTCATCATTTATCTGACCGTCTACGAAAATAATTCTGTCTTCGAGAAGACGGGAGTAGATATCGTATGCACGTTCACCGTTTCCGCTTTTTTTGATTACTGTTGGAATCTGATAAAACATCTGTTCGTTCATTTTATGTCCCTGTATTAATTCGATTTCTTTTTTTGTCGTATAGTATTCAGTATAGCAAAAATAATTAAAATCGTCATTATTTTTTAGTTTCCCTTCAATTTTAATAAAAAAAAAGCTGTCTGTAAGTAAACTGGTACTTTAGACAGCCTTTGTGTGTAAAAGCTTTAATTACTGTCGCTTAAAGAGGTCAGCAAAAGACATTTTGTCGCCTTTTGTAACTTTAACTTCTTTGTAGATTTCATCGTAGAGCTTTGATTCTTTTGCGTCATCGATGAGATATTCTTTTGAGCGTGGATCTTCGTAGTGTTTTTTAACTTCTTCTACTGTCATTCCGCCTTCTTCTGCGATTTTAGCATACTGAGCGTCAATTTCTTCTGGTGTAACAGAGATGTTTTTAGTTTTAAGAAGGTTTTCAACGATGATTCTTGATTTGAGCATTTTTGCAGCGTCATCTTTCCATGCTGCCTGCATTCCTTCTTTTGTCTGTCCAGAAGTTACGATCATTCTTTCAAGCTGTTCTGTTGTTGTCTGGAACTGCTGAGCCATCATTCTCCATCTTCCGTCGAGTTCTGCCTGGAGCATTGATTCAGGAAGTTCGAACTGATTCTTTTCTACGAGCTGAGAAAGGAGGTCGTTGTTCTTGAGTTCTGCGATGCGGCGTTTTGCAGCTGTTTCCATCTGGCGTTTGAGATCTGCCTTGAGGTCGTCGAGAGTCTTGTACTTGTCGTTAACGTCCTGTGCAAGTTCATCATCGAGAGCAGGAAGATTTCTTACTTTGCATGCTGTTACTGTTACGCTGATTTTCTTTGTTTTGCCTGCAAGGTCTTTGTCTGCATCGTCTTTTTTGTATGTTTTTGTGATTTCTTTTGTTTCGTTCTTTTTCATGCCGATGATTTCGTCATCGATTTTGTAGATGTTTTCGCCTGAACCAACTGTGAATACAAATCCTTCGCGTTTTGAACCTTCAACAACAGCTCCGTTGTCATCAAGTTCTGAATAGTTGATTGTTACGATATCATCTTTTGCAACAGCTTCAGAATCTTTCTTGTCTGTTACAGTTGCATTTCTTTCCTGAATGCCTTTAAGTTCTTCTGCAATTTCTGCGTCCCCTACAGTTACCTGTGGTTCTTTTACAGTGATTCCACTAAAGCTCTTAACTTCTACAACAGGGAATACATCATAAGTTACAGTGTATGTAAGGTCTTTTCCAAGTTCAAATTCTGGAACTTTGTCCATCTGTGGCTGTGCATATGGAAGAGGGCGGTTTTCTTTTTCGTTTTCATCAGAAAAGATTTCGTTTAATGAAGCGTCGATTGCTTCGCTCATTGTGTCTGCCTTCAATGCATCGCCATATTTTGTTTCGAGTACTTTAGCAGGAACATGTCCCTTTCTGAAACCAGGAATCTGTGCGTTTTTTGTGTAGTTTGCAGTTACTTTTTTATAAGTGGCTTCGATGTCGGCCTTGTCAATTGTTACTGTAAGTTTTACTGCTGATTTTTCGAGTTTTTCGTAATTCTTAGTTAATTTCACGATATTTTCCTCTTTGAAAAAAAATAAATAAAAAAAGCGATTCAGATTGCTCTAAATCGCTTTAATTTAGAGCGGGAAACGGGAGTTGGACCCGCGACATCCACCTTGGCAAGGTGGCGCTCTACCACTGAGCTATTCCCGCAAAATATTGAGTTTCTGCGCTCTGAATGTATTGCAGACCAGAAAGTCTGCTAGAGCGGGAAACGGGAGTTGGACCCGCGACATCCACCTTGGCAAGGTGGCGCTCTACCACTGAGCTATTCCCGCAAAAATATCTTGCTTTCGTTCTCTGTTAAAAGAACTGCGAGAGGAGGGACTTGAACCCTCAAGCCGAAGCACTAGATCCTAAGTCTAGCGTGTATGCCAGTTTCACCACTCTCGCTTAATGAAACCATGTGAAGTTAATATATCAAAATCATCCCTGTGTGTCTAGTAGTTTAAGTTTTTTTATTTGCGAAACCTGTATTTGTGTGATACGATTTTCTATATTAATAAACTAAAAAAAAAGGAAAACATATGAAAAAGATAAATGTACTGTTCAAAAGTGCTGCCTGTCTGGCATTGATGGCTCTTGTAATGTCATCTTTTGCCGGTTGTCAGAAGGAAGATAAATATAAAGATGATACTCATCTTGCAATCGAAGATGGTAAAACTGTAGTTGAACGGTATGGACAGCTTCAGGTTATTGATGCTGATCTGTGTGATCAGAACGGAAATCCTGTTCAGCTTCGTGGAATGAGTTCGCACGGACTTCAGTGGTATGGAAAGTTTGCCAATAAAGATGTAATTACATGGCTTCGCGATGACTGGAACTGCCAGATCTGGAGACCGGCACTTTATGTTCAGGCGTATATCGGAAATCCCGTATTAAAAGAAAAAGTAATTGATTCAATCGAAGCATGCATCGAAGACGGAATGTATATTCTTGTCGACTGGCATGTTCTTGGAGATAAAGATCCTCTTTTATACGCCGTAGATGCAGAAGCTTTCTTTGAAGAAATCGCTTCAACATACGGTGACAAGGCAAACATCATTTACGAAATCTGTAATGAACCGAACGGTCAGAATGTAACATGGAAGGATAACATCAAGCCTTATGCAGAACGAATCATCAAGGCAATCAGAAAATATGATCCTGACAACGTAATCGTAGTCGGAACTCCAAAGTGGAGCGGTGACGTAATGTCTCCTGCCCGTGATCCGATTGTAGGACAGAAAAACATTATGTATACAGTTCACTTTTACACAGGAAGTCAGGGAAAAGAACGCAGAAAGGAAGTTAAATCTGCAAAAGACATGGGACTTCCGATTTTTGCAACAGAATGGGGTTGTACAAAAGACAGCGGTGACGGCGGCGTATTTGAAAAAGAAACGCTTGAGTGGATTGAATTCCTTGAGAATAACAATATTTCATGGGTAAACTGGTCTGTAAACAACAAAGGTGAAGATTCAGGAATTCTTAATTTTAATGCAGACCGTGACGCAAAAGGCAACTGGAAAGACAAGGATCTTTCAAAAGCCGGAAAATTTGTCAGAAGAATCATGCGTAATGAACTCGATTTGAAAACCTGGAAGTTGGAAAAAAAGAAATAAATTTGATATATTCATTATATGTCAAATAATCTTGTTAATTACATTCAATGGCGCGGCGATTTAAGTTTCCGCGAAAAAACTTTTAATGAAGTCGACGCGCTTGTTCTCTGCCAGATTTCATATCTGAATTTTGATGGAATTTTACAGTCCGGTTTTCAATCTGATTACACAATTTCTACTCTGTGGCAGGCTTTTAAAAGTGACCGGGATTTTGAAAAACGTTCAGATCTTGGTGTTTTAATTAATAAAGATACTTTTCATGTTCTCGAAGCGGCGGCTTTATCTGAACGATTTGGAGAAATCCGAGTTTCGTCGTATGTAAATAAAATTGACCTTGAATCAGAGGAACAGTTTTCTGCCGTGACCTTTTTTTTAACAAAAAAGAACAGGAATCCGTTTGTTATTTTCCGCGGTACGGATGATACGATTGTAGGCTGGAAAGAAGACTTTAATATGTCTTTTTCAGAGTCTGTTCCGGCTCAGAAAGATGCTGCTTTTTATCTTGAGAGTATCGCTGCTTTGACCCGCGGAAATGTAACTGTTGCGGGGCATTCAAAAGGCGGAAATCTTGCAGTTTATTCAGCGGTTTCTGCAAATTCCAGATTAAAGAGAAGAATAAAGACTGTTTATAATTTTGACGGGCCTGGTTTTCCGGAAAAGTTTTTTAAGGAAAAGGAATTTAAAGCTGTAAGTTCCAGAATAAAAACTTTTTATCCTGAATCTTCTGTTGTCGGAATGCTCTTTTCACATGCAGAAAAATATACTGTCGTCAAAAGTGAAAATTCCGGGGCATGGCAGCATGATGCAGTTTCGTGGATTATCGAAAGACAGAATTTTGTTACCGAAAAAGAACTTTCTGCATCAAGTATTTACTTTAATAAAACTTTTAACAGCTGGATTGATAAGGTTGAACCGGAAAAACTGGAACTTTTTACAGAAACAGTTTTCGATGCTCTTGAAACGACAGGTGCAAGTACAAATTCACAGTTTGGAGAAAATCTTTTTGATAATTTTAAGCGTGTTCTCAAGGCCCTTACCGGAATCAGTAAAGATACTCGTGATGAGTTCATTCAAATGGGGATGCTTTTGTTTCAAAGTGTCAGAAATAATTTTAAGAACTGAAAACTGTCGGTTTTTACCTGTTTTGAATATTGACTAAGACTTGCGTTATAGATTATTATTATTAAAATTTCGAAAAATATTTAAGACACGGTTTTTTCCGGTCTTTGGAGTGTTATTATGGAAGCATTGAAAGTTGCTCTTATTGTTATTTTTGTTATCATCAGTTTCTTGACTATTCTTCTTGTTCTTATTCAGAATGATGAAGGCGGCGGACTTGGTGGTTTGCTTTCTGGATCTGGTTCAGCAGCATTTGGTTCTCATTCAGCAAGCGTTATTAACAAGACAACTTTTGTATTTGTCGGTCTTTTCTTTGTAGTTGCTTTTTCTATTGCTCTTTTGACAAAAGCTCCTGCAAAAGAAAGAGTTGAAGCAGCAGATCAGGCTATAGAAGAACAGTTGAATTCAAATAATGGAGATTTCGACTGGGTTGACAGCCTCGAAGAAAATCCAGTTGAAGTTCCAGCTGATACTTTGTCTGCAGACAACGTTCAGTAATTAATAATCAGATACAGCAGATTTGTGCAATCATAACAGGAGTTTATAATGGGTAAAAACGAAGTTGATGTAATTAAGCATTTACTGCAGGTTGAAGCTCAGGCTGCAGCTCTTGTTAATGATGCACAGTCAGAAAGCAGTTCAAAAATTTCACAGGCTAAAGTAAAAGCCGATGAAATGTTTAAAAGCAGATTTTCAGAAATCGTAAAAAGTCTTGATTCTGACTGTCAGAGTAAAATCAGGACTTTTGACGAAAATCATTCTGCTTCAATTCAGAATTTTAAAAATCAGATTACACAATCAAAAAAAGATACTCTCTCATTTAATTCTTTTTTGGACAAGGCATTGTTCAAATAGAAGGTGAGCGGAATGGATAAAACAGCTGCATCTTGTTATGTTTTCTCAAAAGCAAGCGGTATGCTTGCATCTTCATATACCGGCAAGCGTGTTTCTATTTTAAAAAGCGTAAAATCTCTTGAAGAACTCTGGTCATTGCTGTTTACAGAAGATATTCCGTCAGTATCTCAGACAGAACTTGTTAAATTAATAGAAAAAAAAGCAGCAGAAAAATTTGTAAAAGAATATAAGACACTTCTTTATTCATATTCAAAACCGGCTCAGGTCTGTGTTGAACTTTTAGATTCTTTTGAAAAATTAAATTTCGAAAATAATTTTGATACAGATTGTGTCAGAAAACTTTATAAAGCTGCAGAAAAACTTCCGCTTGCAGAAAGAGAAGAAGTAAAAAAGATAATTGCAGAAAAATATTCCATCCAGAATATACTCTGGGTTCTGCGTTTAAAAGTTTATTATAAATTGAGTGCAGAAGAAATTAAAAAGCAGATTTTTTATTTTGACGAATCAAAAGGTGCAGACGATGTTCTGGCTCAGGAAGCGTTAAAGATTGTAAACTGGAATGTTGATGATTCAGCTTTGTGGTCAAACTGGAAGTATGCAAAACTTTTTTCACAGAATAGTTCATCAGGCTTTAAGCTTGATTTGATATCTGCAGAACAGAAAGCTGCGGAAGATTTCAATATAAAAATGAGGCGTGCGTTTCATAAAGAGCCGTTTACATCACTTGTTCTGGTTTCATGGTTCTTTATCAAACAGAGCGAGTTTGATTTAATCAGGTCTGTCAGTGAAGCCTGCAGACTTAATGTTAAACTTGAGCAGGCAATATAATTTTTTTGTAAAGAGGAAAAGATGGCAAGAACAACTCCTATGCATCTTGTAGAACTTCTTGTTTTAAAAGATGACATTTCAAAAGTACTTTCTTATTTCGGACGCAATGCCTGTTTCCAGTTTCAGAATTCATTGTATGAAGCTGAAAAGAAAAATATCGACAAAGTAAATGAACCGTTTGAATTATATAAGCAGCTTGAACAGGTGTGCTCATATCTGAATATTTCATTTAATTCAGAAGATGAAATTAAATACGATCTTCCTTCTGAAAATGATTTTGAAGAAATTAAGCAGATTATTGAAAAAGTAAAAGCTTTTCAGAAATCAGAAACAGAAGAAACAGAAAATAACAGAAGATTAAAAGAATCTTATGAAGAAGCTTTGTCTCTCGTAAATCTTGCAGCATCTTCAGAAGAACTCGAAAACGCTTCTTTCTTAACTCTAAAAGTTGGAAAAATCAATCCCAAAGATTTTGATAAAATTTCTGCAGCACTTCCGGAAAATGCTGTCATCATTCCGCTTGGAGAAGACAAGACCCGTGTTCTTGCTGCCTGTCCGAAAGACAGTTCAGATAAGTTTGATGAAATTTTATCAGAAAATAATTTTTCAGAAATTCAGCTTCCAGAGAATTTTAAAGGATTTTCAAAAGAAACTGTTGAAGCAATGAAAAAACAGTCAGAAGATTCTGATGCAAAACTTTCTGAGCTTGCAGGAAAGAAAAATAATTTTGCAGCTTCTGATTCTGAAAAGATAAAAGTTCTGCTTGATAAACTTTCGGTTGCAAGTCAGATTGGTGACATCGAATGTAAGCTTGAAGGAACAGAATATGTTTACCGTCTTACAGGCTGGGTTGTTTCTGCAGAGTTTGAAAAGATTTTTAAAGACCTTGATGAACTTACAGAAAAAAGAATTGCAGTAAGAAAATATTCACCATATGAAGTTCCTTCTGTTCTTGAAAAAAAAGAAAAAGTTCCTTCAGAAATCAGACACGGAAAATTCATTTCTTCTTTCAAGAGAATGGTTTTCAGTTACGGTTCTCCGGTTTACGGAACAATTGATCCGACTCCGTTTGTTGCAGTTTTCTTTACACTTCTTTTTGGAATTATGTTCGGTGATGCAGGTCAGGGACTTGTATTTTTAATTCTTGGAATTTTAATGGCCACAAAAACAATTAAGTTTGGCGGATGGAATAAGTTTGCTCCGATTTTTATGGCAATCGGATGTACAAGTATGATAATGGGAATTTTAACAGGAGAGTTCTTTGCAAATGAAACTCTTCTTGTTCCTGTTGCAAGATTTTTGACAGGACTCTTTGGAGAACCGAGAGATCATATTCTTCATATGATGCCTTCAAGTGATCCTCATTCAATTCTGAATATGTTCAAGTTCTTTGGATTTTCTGTTGCTGTCGGATTTATCATCAATTCAACCGGACTTGTTCTCAATCTTATCAATAACTTTAAACAGAAAAAATACGGCAAGACTTTCTTTGGTAAAAACGGTCTGAGCGGCGTTCTGTTTTTCTGGTATGTAATTGTTTTTGTACTTCGTGTATTCCTGTTCAAGCAGACTCCGCAGATGTATGACTGGATTGTAATTGGTGTAACACTTTTCTTTGCAGCTTTTGGAGAACCGTTTGAACGTCTATGTGACGGTGAGCGTCCTGTTTTAGAAAACGGATTTGGTTCTGCAGTCATCGGTGGTGTAGTTGAACTGATTGAAGTTGTTTCGGGCTATATGTCAAATACAGTAAGCTTTCTGCGTGTAGGAGCATTTGCTCTTGCTCACGCAGTTTTAGGTTATATTATTTCAACAATGAGCGCACTTGCTCCGTTTATCGGTGAGATAGCAATTCTGATTATCGGAAACGCAATTGTTGTTGTACTCGAAGGAATGATTGTTGCAATTCAGGTTATCCGATTGCAGTATTATGAATTCTTTTCAAAGTTCTTTAATGAAACAGGTGATGAGTTTAAGCCTTTCGCTTTTACAAAAGTACCTGCATTCAAATAGTATAGATATGAGTCGGACTTGAGTCTGACAAAAAAAATAAGGAGCGTTCAATATGAACAAGAAAATTTTTATCGTAATGTCATTATTAGCAGTCTTTGGTCTTACAGGATTGTTTGCACAGGATGAAGCTGCAGTACCAGCTGATGAACCTGCTGTAGAAAGAGTTGATAACTCTCAGTCTGTAAAATATATCGCAGCCGGACTTGCTGTTGGTCTTGCATGTATCGCTGGTGGTATGGCAGTAGGAAAAATCGGTGCTGCTGCAATGGGTGCTATGAGTGAAAATGCAGAACTTTCCGGTAAAGCACTTCCTTTCGTAGGACTTGCTGAAGGTATCTGTCTCTGGGGATTCCTTGTTGCTCTTTTGATTATTATTCTTTAAGTGGAATTTACAGAAGTACAGGCAGTATTTTGGATTATTTTATAATTGGCGAACGTGAGCTTGTTCTTGCTTTTGGTCTTGTCGGCGTAAAAGGTGTTTCAGTTTCTGATAGAACAGAAGCACTTGATGCGTTTAATAAAGTGACAGGCCAGAGCGAAGAGCTTTCGTCCGTGGTAAGTAAAGACATTCCCAGAGTTCTCATTTTAACAGAAGACGTTTCTGTAATGCTTGAAGAAGAAATTACAGCATGGCAGTTAAAGGGAAAGTTGCCGCTTATCGTTGAGGTTCCGCCTCTTGAAGGTAAAATCAAGGGAAAGAAATCTCTTTCAGATTCCATCAGGGAAGCTGTTGGAATCAGTGTATAGATTGTTTGCTGCAGAAAAAATGTGGCAGTCAGTGTGTTTAAGGAAAATTAATTATGGAAGAACTTAGATCTACCGAGGTCCTTGAAAAGCAGATTCTGGACGTCGCAGGTAAGAAGGCAGAAAAAATTAAGCTCGATGCTGAAAAAGTTTGCGAACAGATTTTGAACGAAGTTGATTCGCGCCTTGAAAATGCAAAAAAAGAAAAACAGGTTTTCTTTGATGAAAAAATTTCGCATCATAAAAAAGATTTGGATGCGAGTCTTTCTCTTGAAAAATCCCGATTCGTCGTTTCATTTGTAAGTTCTTCTGTTACATCAGCAATTAATGATTACTTAAAACAGATTTCAGCTGAAAAAAGAATGTCTGCTGTTCTTTCAATGCTGAAAAACTTTTCTGGATTGACTTCAGAAAAAACTTTTGATGCAAGCGTGTACGGCTTTGACGTAAATTCCACTAAAGCACAGCTTGAAAAAGCCGGACTTAAAATTACTTCGTGCACAAACATCGCTTTCGAAAAATCAGGCGAAGCTGCAATTGAAGGAATCGATCTTCACGAAGGAATTATTCTTGCATCAGATGATAAATCAGTAAAAATCAGATTAACTCTCGAAGAATTAGTTTCAGAATTAATCGACAAATATAGAAATGAATTAGCCGTTACTTTGTTTGGCGGGAGGATTCCTGAATGATTCAAGGTAAAATTACTCGCATCGCAGGTCCTATTATTTTTGCAGACGGACTTGAAGGCTGCGGTCTTTATGATGTTGTTAACGTTGGAAAAAATAAACTCATCGGAGAAATCATCCGTCAGAATCAGGGTAAAGCTGTAATTCAGGTTTACGAAGATGACACCGGAATGAAAATCGGAGAAACTGTTGAATGTACTCAGGCTCCGCTTTCTCTTAAACTCGGTCCTGGACTTGTCGGAACTATTTACGACGGTATTCAGCGTCCGTTAAAAGAAATGTTTGAAGACAAAGGTGCATTCCTTTTGCCTGGTCAGAGAACTACTCCGATTGATGATAAGAAAAAATGGAAGTTTGATGCTGCGTCTGGTGTTGAAGCCGGATGTAAAATCGAAATCGGAATGGTACTTGGAACTGTAAAAGAAACAGAATCGATTACACATTCAATTATGGTTCCACCATATATCAAAGGAAAAACTTTAAAAACTTTTACAGCAGACGGTGAATATACAGTTGATGATGTAATCGGTATTACAGACCTTGATGAAGAAATCAAACTTTCTCAATACTGGCCTGTTCGTAAACCGAGACCTTATGCTGCAAAGCTTTCTGTATCAGAACCTCTTTTGACAGGACAGCGCGTCATCGACGTTTTCTTTCCTCTTTCAAAAGGAGGAACAGCTGCAATTCCTGGCGGTTTCGGAACTGGAAAAACTATGACTCAGCATGCCATTGCAAAATGGTGTGATGCAGATTTGATTATTTATATCGGATGCGGTGAACGCGGAAACGAAATGACCGATGTTCTTACAGAATTCCCTGAACTGATTGACCCTCGTACAGGCCGCTCTCTCATGGAAAGAACTATCCTCATCGCAAATACTTCAAACATGCCTGTTGCAGCGCGCGAAGTTTCACTTTACTCAGGAATTACTCTTGCAGAATATTACCGCGATATGGGAATGGCTGTCGCAATTATGGCTGACTCTACATCGCGCTGGGCAGAAGCTTTGCGTGAACTTTCTGGACGTATGGAAGAGATGCCTGCAGAAGAAGGATTCCCTGCATATTTACCGACCCGTCTTGCAGAGTTTTATGAAAGAGCCGGACGCATTACGACATTTGCTCAGAAAGAAGGAAGTGTTTCTGTAATCGGAGCAGTTTCTCCTCCGGGCGGTGACTTTTCAGAACCAGTTACTCAGCATACAAAACGATTCATCCGCTGCTTCTGGGCACTCGACCGTGAACTTGCAAATGCCCGTCATTATCCTGCCATCAGCTGGATTGATTCATATTCTGAATATGCAGAAGAAGTTAAAGAATGGTGGGAAAATACAAATGAAAAGTGGGACAGCGTAAGACTTTCTGCGCTTGATCTTTTGAAGCAGGAACAGAAACTTGAACAGATTGTTCGTCTTATTGGACCGGATGCTCTTCCTGAAACAGAACGACTTGTTCTCGTTGTCAGCGAAATGATCAAGAACGGATTTTTACAGCAGAACGCATTTGATAAAATCGATGCATACTGCGGAGTAGAAAAACAGATAGGTATTCTTTCTCTGATCATGAAGTTCTATGACAGAGCACTTAACTGCGTAAAGAACGGATGTCCTATTGCAAAAGTTTCTGCTCTTTCAAGCCGTGAAAAAATCGTCAGAATCAAACTCACAGTAGAGAATGATGATATGAATGCAATCAAAGAAATTGAAAAGCTTTGTGAAAAAGAATTTGATGAGCTTGATAATATTTATAAAGGTTCGGAGGCAAATGTATGAAAGGCGTAGAATACTGCGGTGTAAAATCTGTTGACGGACCTATCGTTGTAGTTAAGCGTTCAGAAGATGTTTCATTTAACGAAACTGTTTATGTTCGAGATCGTTTTGGTGAAAAGAGAACTGGCCGTGTAATCGATTTGTCAGAAGATGTTGCTATCGTTCAGATTTTCGGTTCAACAACTGGAATTGACCTTCAGGATACGACAGTGGAATTTCTTGAAGAGCCTCTCGAATTGAGAGTCGGACCTGATCTGCTTGGCCGTATCTTTAACGGACTTGGAGAACCAGTAGACGGTCTTTCTCCGATTGTCTCATCACAGAAAATCAACGTAAACGGAAACCCGATTAACCCGTATGCCCGCGTTTATCCGAGGGACTTTATCCAGACAGGAATCTCTTCTATCGACGGAATGAATACTTTGATCCGTGGTCAGAAACTTCCGATTTTCTCTGGTAACGGTCTTGCTCACAACAGACTTGCAGCTCAGATTATCCGTCAGGCAAAACTCCGCTCGAGCGATGATCAGTTCGTAATGGTATTTGCCGGAATGGGAATTAAATATGACGTTGCTCAGTTTTTCAGAAATACATTTGAAGAGTCTGGTGTACTTTCAAAAGTAGTTATGTTCCAGTCGCTTGCTGATGCTCCTTCAATTGAACGAATCATCACTCCGCGCTGTGCATTGACTGCTGCAGAATATCTTGCTTACGAAAAAGGAATGCACGTACTTGTCGTATTGACTGATATGACAAACTACTGCGAAGCCCTCCGTGAAATTTCTACAACTCGTGGTGAAGTTCCTGGCCGTAAAGGATATCCTGGATACCTCTATTCTGACCTTGCAGAGATTTACGAAAGAGCCGGAAAGATAAAGGGCAGTGAAGGTTCAATCACACAGATTCCGATTCTGACAATGCCTAACGATGATATTTCTCATCCTATTCCAGACTTGACAGGATACATCACAGAAGGACAGATTACTCTTAACCGTGAACTTTCACAGAAAGGAATGTATCCACCTGTTGCAGTTCTTCCGTCACTCAGCCGTTTGATGAAAGACGGAATCGGTGAAGGAATGACACGTGATGACCATGCCGCAGTTTCGAGCCAGCTTTTTGCATGCTACTCAAAAGTGAAATCAATCAGAAACCTCGCTGCAATCATCGGTGAAGAAGAACTTTCAGAACTTGATAAACTGTATCTTCACTTTGGTGACAGATTCGAAAATGAATTTCTTACTCAGGGTGAGTACGAAGACAGAACAATCGATCAGACACTTGATATCGGCTGGAGTCTTTTAAAGATTCTTCCGACAGAAGAACTTACACGTATCAAACCTGAGTTGATTGAAAAATATATTGGAAGAAATAATTAATGGCAAAACTTAATGTTGCTCCGACAAAATCAAATCTTCTCGCACAGAAAGAACAGCTTTCCATTTCGAAAAACGGTTACGAACTTCTCGAACAAAAACGCGAAATTCTTGTAATGGAACTCATGAAGATGGTAGAAAAAGTTAAGGTTTTGGAAGAGAACATTGATGCGCTTGTTGCAAAAGCTTATCCGTCACTCAAAAAAACTTTGATGCATTCTGGCGGTGACAGACTTGAACAGATTGCAAAAAATGTTAAATACGATTTTGAATTTACAGAAGGTTCTGCAATAATCGGCGGAATGAATTTTCCGACAATCGATGTTAAGCTTCCTGAAATGAAACTTTTTTACTCTTTCATGGGAACATCTGCAGACATCGATGAAACTGTCGTAAACTTTTTTGAACTTTTAAAACTTTTAACAGAAATGGCTTCTGTAAGAACAATTGTCTGGAGACTTGCCGGCGAAGTTAAAAAAACACAGCGTCGTGTAAATGCACTTGATAAACTCGTAATTCCACAGACAGAAGAAACTGTCCGTTATATTCAGGAAGTTCTCGAAGAACGAGACCGTGAAAATGTCTTTGTTCTCAAATCGTTGAAAAACCGCAAAGAAAAATAAAGAGGCGTTTACAAAATGGAAGACTACTACAAGATTCTTGGAGTAAAGCAGGACGCCACCTTATCAGAAATCAGACGGGCATACAGACAGAAAGTTAAAAAACTTCATCCGGATAAAAGCGGAACACAGACAACTTCAGAAGAATTTACAAAAGTTGTAAACGCATACAGAGTCTTATCGGATTTAAAAAGCAGATCGATTTTTGATTCTTCAATTTTTGCGCATGTAAAATTTCACAGAAATAAAAAAGCAGAATTTGATTATCGTTCATGGCTTTTGGAACGCGAAGATCAGGAGTCCCGTGCAAAATTAATTTTCTTTGATCTGATGCATGATCGCGAAGACGATGCAGTAAAAGAATTTAAAAAGATGAATATGAATCATGCGGATTTCAGTCTTAAGCGCTGGTTTACCCGTGAAAATTTTATGGACTATGGTTACATTCTTGCAGAGGAACTTGTATTACGCGGTGAATATTATGATGCGTTTTTACTTCTGGAGCAGATAATCAGAATGGAATACAGCTATAATTATTTCAGACTTTTCTTTCCTGAAGTTATTGCATTTACAAAAAATATTCTGCGTACTAAACTTGAAGGAATAATAAATGATGAACTTGCTCTTGATGCATTTGAGCGAGCTCTTGATCTTGAACTTGGTAAAAAAGAAGATGCATTTATTCTTCAGAGAATGTCAGCACTTTATTTAAAGCTTGGAGATGAAGCGACTTCGAGAATCTGTCTTGAAGAAGCGAGGAAAATAAATGATTAGATTAAAGAACGAAGATGAAATTAATGGAATCAGAAAAAGCTGCAGACTTTTAGCAGAGATGTTTAAATTCGTAATTCCACAGGTTAAAGTCGGAATGTCGACAAAAGACGTTGATGACCTTTGCGTAAAATTCATCAAGTCTCATGGCGGAACTCCTGCATGGTACAGAGAAGATTTTCCTGGTGCTGCCTGCATCAGCATTAATAATGAAGTCATTCACGGAATTCCTTCCAAGAAAAGAATCATTAAAGATGGTGATATCGTTTCACTCGATGTCGGAATTGATCTTGACGGTTATATCAGTGATTCAACTCATTCTGTTCTTGTCGGAAATGTTCCGGCAGAAGTACGCAAACTTGATGAAGTTACTCTGGAATGTTTAAGAGCTGGAATTGCTGCGTGTAAAGTTGGAAACAGAATTAAAGATATCAGCCGTGCAGTTGAAGAAATTGCATTGAAGCATGGCTACGGAATAGTTTCTGATTACTGTGGTCACGGTGTCGGTCTTGATGTTCACGAAGATCCGAATGTTCCGAATGTGACAGACTGGGCAGGCGGAAATCCGAGAATCCAGGCGGGAATGGTACTTGCAATTGAACCGATGATCAATCTCGGAACTGGAGATGTCATACTTGCTGATGACGGATGGACAGTTTTGACTCGTGACGGAAAACCTTCTGCCCATGAAGAACATACTGTAGCCGTTTTTGAAGACCATACAGAAGTTCTCTCCGAACTCTGAAAATTCCTCATTTTTGATGGAATGACTTATAAAAAAATACTTTTTTATGCTTTTTTGTAACACTTTCGGGTGTTTTGTTATTATCTTTATATATGGAGGCATCAAGTTGAAAAAGAACTTAAAATACATTATCGGATGTGCAGCGGTTGCAGTTGTGGCTTTTGCACTTATTTCATTTTCATGCACAGGTTTTAAAGATAGAGGAAGTGCAAACACAGCTTTTGCCCAGACAAACGGTATGAGCGATAAAGCAGCGGTAGCTATTCCGCAGAGCTCACTTAATCTCGTAGAAGCATTGCAGGAAGTTAATCGTTCCGTAAGCCGCGGTGTATTGCCGTCAGTTGTAGAAGTTGACGTTACAGAAACAAAAAAAAGAGCAAAAAATCCTTTCAGCGACATTCCGTTTTTCTTTTTCGGAACACCACAGGATAACAGTGATGAAGGCCGCGAATATAAAGAACAGGGACTTGGTTCTGGTGTAATCATCCGCCGTAACGGAAACACACTTTATGTTCTGACAAATAATCACGTTGCAGGAACTGCAACAGAAATTACAGTAAAATTAAATGACGGCCGCAAGTTTGATGCAAAACTTGTAGGAGCTGATAAAAGAATGGACATTGCACTTGTTTCATTTGAATCGTCTGATAAAGAAATTCCACTTGCCGTACTTGGAGATTCTGACAAAGTTGAAGCAGGTGACATCTGTTATGCAATGGGTGCACCGCTTGGCTATGCGCAGTCTGTAACACAGGGAATCGTTTCGGCAACAGGACGTTCTGGCGGCGATATCGGAAACATCAATGATTTCATTCAGACAGATACAGCAATCAATCAGGGAAACTCCGGTGGACCTCTTATCAATATTTACGGTGAAGTAATCGGAATCAATACATGGATTGCAAGTGGAACTGGCGGAAACGTTGGTCTTGGTTTTGCAATTCCAATCAATAATGTTAAACGCGCAATCGATGAATTTATTGCAGATGGAAAAATTACTTACGGCTGGATGGGTGTAAGCCTTACAGAAGTTAAAGCTGATTACAAAGAGTCACTTGGAATCAAAGATACAGAAGGTGCTTTTGCATCTCAGGTTTTTGTCGGAAGCCCTGCTCAGAAAGGCGGCATTCAGGCTGGTGACTACATCGTAGAACTTAACGGAAATAAAGTAAAATCTGTTGATCAGCTTGTACGCGATGTTGCAGTTTTACGCGTTGGTGAAAAATCTAAATTTAAAGTAATTCGTGGTGGCAAAACTTACGAAGTTGATGTTATAATTGAAGAAAGAAAAGATGAGATTTCATCTGATGATTCAAAACTCTGGCCTGGCTTTATTGCTGTTCCTTTGACAGAAGATGTTAAAAAAGAACTTAAAGTCGAGGACAAAGCTAAAGGTGTTGCAGTTACAAATGTAATTCCAAAATCACCGGCTGCGGCTTTAAGACTTCAGAACGGCGATGTAATTACTGCTGTAAATGGAACTAAAGTAACAAACCTTGCAGAATTCTATGCCGCAATGGATCTGACAAAAACAAAGTCAATTCAGTTTGATGTATGGAATGAAGCAGGAACTATTACAACAGGAACCTGGAAATTAAAATAATCAATTCTGAAGAAATTCAAAAAGCAAAGGCCGCATTCCGAAAGTTTATAAAACAGAAACTTGCGGCCTTTGTATTTACAGAACAGAAAATCAAGGAAGCAGAAACTGCAGCT
The DNA here is from genome assembly GCA_018064525.1 of Candidatus Treponema merdequi. Classification (GTDB taxonomy): domain Bacteria; phylum Spirochaetota; class Spirochaetia; order Treponematales; family Treponemataceae; genus Treponema_D; species Treponema_D merdequi. The sequence goes on from JAGHVB010000003.1 coordinate 33,068, forward strand.
TCTTCTGCATTTTTAACAAGTGAATTTTATAAAAATGCATCTTTGATTTTCTGTTTCATATCCTGCAAAAACGAAATCAGTACAGACCGTATACTTGTAAAATCAATTCTTGATAAAAAGCAGATTGCTGTTCCGCGTGTAATTCCGGGAACAAACAGAATGGATTTTTACATTCTTGAAAATCTTCCGGTTAATTCTCAGACAGAGCCTGGGGCTTTTGGAATTCCAGAACCTAAAACAAATCTTAAAAAAGTTAATATCAGATTCCTTCCAAAAAATTCTGTAATGCTCATGCCGGGGACTGCCTTTTGTAAAGATGGAACAAGAATAGGAAAGGGCAAAGGTTTTTACGATGTCTATCTTGAAGAAGTTTATAAAAAGAGCCGTGCGTTCAGAAAATCAGGAATTAAAATCGGTTACTGTTATGATATGCAGATCGAAGAAAAAATTCCGAATGCAGAAAATGATGTAAAGGTTGATTATATTATTTCTGAAAACGGAATGATCAAGTGCGGACAGTAAAAATCATATTTTCGTAAACTATTATTTATAATATCTCAAAATTATTTTGTTGCATTTAATACAATTCTGCTTATAATTTAAAATAAGGAGACAGTTATGAAAAGAATTATTAACTTATTTTCAACTTTAACATTATCTGCAGTCGTATTAGCATCCTGCTATCAGCCAGCAAGTTCTAATAACCCGCCGCCAGTTCCACCGGTTCCACCAGAACCGCAAAAGACTGAAGTTGATTTTTCTGTAAATTATAATCAGGATAAACTTACAGAAGAATCTGCTGAGTATACTAAAAATGATATTACTGTTACAGCAATTTATGATGATGACTCAAAAGCAACTGTAACTGACTGGACAGTTGAGCCTGCTTTGCCTTACACATTAAACAGCGGTAAGAATGTTTTTACTTTTACAAGAAAAGGTAAAACACAAACACTTGTAGTTTATAAAGCAAGTCAGACAACAACAGACAATATCACTGATAATGGTGATGGTACCATTACTTTTGGTGATTATGCACAGACTGCTTATGTTCCATATCCAAATCAGGAATTTTCTGATAAACCTGCTAAAAACGGCTGGTACATTGGAAGTGATGGAAATTATTACGGTAAAGCCGGAAGTGATTACTATTCAGTTAAACCTCTTGTGTGGGATGTTTATACAGAAAATTATAATGGCAATAAACTGTTAGTTACTCATAATGTTATTTATGGTGGTATTCTTTATAGTGAGGCAACAAAGAATAGAACAATTAACGAAAAAACTGTATATCCAAATAACTATGAATTCAGCAATTTACGTGCATTCCTGAATGGAAAAACTCTTTACCTTGATGATGGAACTACTTCTGATAAATACAAAAACAGTAATTTCTTGAATATGGCATTTACAGAAGCCGCACAGAACAAGATTTTAACAACTGCAATCAAAAATGATGGTAATTCTTCTAATGACCCTACAAATCCAAACTGGAGTAGAATAGACGGTACAAAAGGTAATGATGACGACGGAAATCCAAAAACAGATCCAACTGGAAAAACTATTTATACAAGTTCAGATACAGAGGATAAAGTTTTTGCTCTGTCAATTTATGACTGTACTAATAAGCAGTATGGTGTTGCCAGCGGATGTGATGGTAATTCAACTAACTTAAACAGAAAAGTGAACGACTTTAGTACTGCTTTGGGTGTTACTAAAGATACGGATAATAATGGTAACTATATGATCAGGACGCCTTATTATAAACAGGATGATATGATTCGTTATGTTCAGGTAGGACATTGTTATCAGAGTGAGACTATTGCTAACTCTGTATCTATGGGTATCGTTCCAGCAATTGTAATTTCTAAATAAATCATTTTGAGGGAGATTAAACTTTAATCTCCCTCAAAATTTTTCCAATCGAATCGTGAATTACGAGGGTTGCAGCGGAGTCCATCTGCGTTTCAGATTTGTTTAAGAGGACGAGATTTTTTCCTCTGAAGTATCTTACAAAAGAAGCTGCGGGGTAGACTACGAGTGATGTGCCTCCGATTATGAGTGTGTCGCATGATGCGATTGCACGGATTGATCTGTCTGTTAAATTGTCGTCGAGGCTTTCTTCGTAAAGCACGACATCTGGTTTTACAAGTCCGCCGCATTTTGTGCAGTGTGGAATTTTGTCAGGTGCATTTTCACTTTGTGCGATGAATGTGTCATCGTAAAATTCATTACAGTTTAAGCAGTAATTTCTGAGTGTGCTTCCGTGAATTTCGTAAACTTCTTTACTTCCGGCTTTCTGGTGAAGTCCGTCGATGTTTTGAGTTACGATTGCTTTTAGTTTTCCGGCTTTTTCTAATTCTGCAAGTTTATAATGTGCGTCATTCGGTTTGATGCCTGTTGATAAAAGTTTTGCACGGTAAAATCTGTAAAACTCTTTCGTGTTTTCATAAAAGAAAGTATGACTGATTATTTCTTCGGGAGGGTAATTCCATTCCTGATTATAAAGACCTGATGTGCTTCTAAAGTCCGGAATACCGGATTCTGTTGAAACTCCGGCACCTCCAAAAAATACGATGTTTTCTGATTCATCGATTATTTTTTGGAGCTCCTTAATTTTTGATTCAAGATTTTCGTCTTTCATAAATTCCTTCTGAAATCAAATGCTTGCGGTAAATTAATTAAAAATTTTTTATGGTTTTTACAGCTGGTTTACAACAACATTTTCAAAACCGAGTGCTGAAAGCAGATTTGAAATGTATGAAACCGCGCGTTTGTCTGCATCGTCAAGAAAACCTTCTGCAAGGATTTCTTTTGCCGCATCGTCTTTTGCAGTTTCAATTTCATCAAAAATTTCCTGAGTTGAAATCGGTACAAAAATGTTCTTGTGTTCATCAAAGACAGTCTGACTTACGATATCGTTTCCAAGTAATTCTGAAGGCGGAACGGTAAGTGTGATTTTATTATGGTCGTCGGAAATTTCAAAATTGATGTCATCTATGTTTCTGATTCCGGCGCGGATTATTCCAGAATATTTTACTATTGAATAACTTTTTGCAAGTCCCATGGCTGTTGATTTTTTTACAATGATGATGTCTGTGTAGTTCATTTTATAAAGGCAGAGTTCTGCAGCCTGGGTAATTGTTTTTGAAACTGTGGCATAAAGTTTTTCTGTTTTTACTTCTTTAAATTTTTTTATTCCAAAGAATGTACCAAAAGAAATTCCGCTTAATATTATAAGAAAAAATAAAATTTTAAAAAGGATTTTTGTAATCTGTTTCATAAAATAATTATAACATTTAATCATTATTTTTGTTATTTTTTTTTGAAATAAAGTTTTAAAAATGATATACTTAACGCAATATTTATTCAGAGGTAATTTATGTATTATTTAAAAAGAATTTTTTGTGCAGTTTTAATTTCACTTTCTTTTGCAGCTTTCTCGCAGGTAGCAGAACGTGATGTTGTTTATACAAAAGCACTGTACAAACTTATAGAAGGATATTTTAACAATTCACTTGAAACAAAAGAAATTGCAGAACAGGTTTACAATAATGCCGTTGAATCTGTAAATGAATTTGCAGAAGATGATGAATACAGACGCGAAACTCATCTTTGCCGCTGTGATTACTATTTTGGAATGTATGTAATGGCAACTTATGATTTAACCCGACTTGAACATGCTCTTGATGATACTACAAAGGAATTTGAAGACCCTGTAGAAAAAAACAGAAGAATCAGAGAAGAAGCAAAGTTATGGTTTGATAAGGCAATTGAGCATTCAAAAAAAGCAATGAAAGTAAAAGATGGTGCTGACGCGATGTCAATTTATGCTCAGGCTGTTTCTGCAAACTGTACTGTTCGTCCAATCGGATATGTTCTTGCAAACGGATTAAAAATCAGTCAGTATGCAAAAAAAGCTGTAAAAATTGATCCTGCAAATGGAACAGCATGGTTTTCTGTAAATGCCCAGGATGTATATGCTCCGGGAATTTTTGGCAATGCAAATCGTGGTAGAAAAACTATGACACAGTATCTTAATGATGAAAATCTTATAAAAGAAAAATTTGATTACTTTAATTTTACATGTGCAATTGCATATACATATTACCGTCAGAATAATTTTTCAGACGCAATTATATATTACAAAAAATGTCAGGATATTTTTCCAAATAATTATGCAATCATAGATCTTGTTGAAAAATGTGAAACAAAAATCAACGCTTCAAAGAAATGATTTTCCTTTGAAATAAAAATATAGATTATGAAGAAATCTTTTGCTTTTGTTCTGTTTTTTTTATTTTCTCTTTTGTCTGTATCTGCAAATCCGGATGTTCAGGAATATGTGCTTGAAAACGGAATGGAGGTTTTTGTTCTGGAAGATTTTTCTTCGGCTTTAATCCGCGTGGAATATACTGCAAAAGCAGGTTTTTCAAAACAAAGCGTTAATAATACAGGTTTCTTTCCGTTGTATACTTCACTTTTTAAATATGCGTCTCCAGTAAATACAGAACTGCTTTCTTCTTTTGAATGTGAATGCAATGCAGATTCTGCACGCTATTATTCAGCGGTAACTTCAGGTGAAATTTATGAAACGCTGGTTGCGTTATGTAATGCGGCTTTTAATCCTGTTTTTTCAGATAAGGATTTGAATCGTGAACTTGCAGAAAGTAAAAAAGCAGTTTCACAAAGAACTCACGACATTGAAGGTTTTATTAATTCTGCAATTGACAGCCGTGTTTTTTCTGAAACTCCGTGGAAACATGACAGTGGAATTTATCCGAAACTTTTTTCAAATATTTCAAATGAAAAAGCTCGTGTAATTTTAAAAGGAATATCAGAAAAATATTATACTCCTGATAATTCTGCGCTTTTTATTTCGGGTCCTGTTACAAAAGAAGATGCATATAAGATGATTTTAAATACTTTTGCAAAAGTAGAAATTCCAAAAAAAAATATTATCACTTCAGAAGTAACAATGGATTTTACCGATCAAAAAAAACTTTTTGTATTATCTCACCCGGATTTTTCTCCGGAAATGACTCAGATTGTCGTTCAATATACAGATTTAAAACTTGAATATTGTGATTATCTTGCATCAATTATGAATAATAATTCTTCCAGCACAAAACAGAATCTTTTAAAACAGTCATCTCTTGGAATAAGGGCTCCTCAATATATTGATTTTTCAAGCGCACATAAAAATTCAAGCTCGAGATTAATTGTTCAGTCACTTCTGGAAAATCAAAAAACTTCTCCATGTAAAAAGGCTGAAGAGTTTATAAAAACGGTAAAATCTTCTGCTTCTCAGATTTCAGATGGTGAATTTTCTTATTCATATCTGGATTTAAGTAATTCTTTTAATAAACAGATTGATAATTCTTATTCATTCATGAATCTTCTGTCTCAATTCTGGGCTGTTAAAGATTATGTTACAAAAGATTTTGATACAGAAAGTTGTTCATTAAGTGATTCTCTTTTTTCAAGAATGCAGATGCTGCAGAGCGTTCAGAAAGATAAAATGATTTCTGATTTTGAAAAAACTGAACCTTTTGTATTTGTGTTTGTAAATTCAAAACTTCTTGAACAGTATAAAAAAGAATTTTCAAAAGCCGGTTATCAGATAATTGATTCGAAAAATTCTTCGTGGTATTTACAGGAACTGTATAAAGAAATTGAAAAACAAGTTTATTCCGGACAGCCTGAATCAATTGATGACAGCTTTACACCGGCAGATGTTTTTTTTGAAAAACAGTTTTCACTTATAGACAGTTTTACTCTTGATAACGGAATTGAAGTTATTACTCAAAAGCGTCCGTCAACAAATAATGTCTGCTTTTCAATCGTAATTGACGGTGGAGAAAAAATTAACAGCAGAGAAGAGTATGGTCTGGAAAATGTAATGATAGAATTTTTATGGTATAAATTCAGCCAATACTGTAATCAGAAAATCTATTATAATCAGATTAAATCAGAACCTCTCATAAAATTTAATACCGGATTAAACAGTTCCATAATTACAGCGGAATGTCTTGCAGAAGATTTACCTTCTGTAATTGATGCATTTTCGGAAGCTTTGATTTTTAGTCCGGTAGAACCTGCTGTAATTGATGGATTTGTTCTTGATACAAAGTCAAATCAAATTGCAAAAGTTTCTTCATCTTCGTTTCAGATTTTTTCAAATGCAGTTAATTATCTTTTTGAATCTAAAGACTATCAGAATGTTTATTCATTGAATAAAGAGATTCTTCCAAAAAATAAAATTACTTATACAAAAGTTCTTGAAAATTATTCGGAATTTTTAAATTCCGACAGATATAAAATAATTATTGCCGGTAATATTTTTGAAGATTACGAAAATCCTTCTGAATCATTAAAAAAACAGCTTAACAGTTCATTTGGAATTTTAACACCAAAAGGAAAGATTAAGCCTTCAGATTTTTCCATTACTTTAAATTCCAGAAAAACAAAAAAAATAAATCTTGTTCATCTTTTTATGACTGATGTTCCAAAAGAAAAAGCAGGTCCGCGACCTCAGGTTTTAATTCCGACAACGGAATTTCTCGATCCTGCTCAATACTGGATTTATAACGCCGAACTTGATGATACTGTTTTTAATGCAGTTCTTTTTGATTTTGCAGATTTCTTTGAGAAAAAATGTCAGCAGATTGAACAGAGTAAAAAAGTTGCTGTCCGTGTCCAGGGAGCGGAATCTGAAATGCCTTTTGGTATTTTGACAATATATAATGTAAAAAATGTTTCGGTTATTGAACAATATTATAAAGAGGCTCTGGAAGAATACATAAATGACGGTGAAGCAAATTCAATAAAAAGAGCAAAAAACAACTGGATTAAAAAAAGTCTTGACGGAACACTTTCCAACTACGGAAGCTGTATGCTTTTATACGATTATTGCCGCCAAAAAACTTCAGACTGGATTCGGATTGCAGAGGACTATACAAAAATTTCAAATATGAATTCAGATACCTTAAAAATAATTGCTCCTCTTTTTTCTCCTGATTCAGTTTATAAGTTCTATTCAGCTGATACAAAAAAGTAAAAAAGCTCATCGGATTGCATTAATTTCGTATAAACGTTAAAATGTTCCTATGATTATGTCTTTAGAAACAGCTGAAATTATTTATAAAATCTTTCTTTACAGCTGCCTTGTTTCATTTATTATTTACATTCCTCGTATAGCATATTATTTTGAAGGTTTTAGAAATCCAAAGCAGCTTGAAAATCCTGAAAAAAATAAACTTGCAGTTCTTGTTCCTGCAAGAAATGAAAAAGGTGTTGTTCATCTGCTTGATAGTCTTGCCAGACAGACTTACGATCCCAAATATTTTGATACTTACGTAATTGTTGCTGATAAGAATGATCCGACTATAGAACTTTGTAAAAATTATAAAAATACAGTCTGTAAACTTGTTGAAAATCAGACTTGCAAAGGTGATGCGCTTGATGGTGTATTACAGGATATTTTAAAGTCAAAGAAAAAATATGCAGGTTATATTATTGTTGATGCAGACAATATCGTTGATAAGGATTTTGTTCTTGAATTTAATAATTCACTTGTTACAGGCCGTGATATCATTCTTGGAAAAAGATGTATTAAAAACTTTTTGTTTGACAGAAAATACCGCAACTGGGTTGTTAACTGCAATGGTTTGATTTATACACAGCTTGATAAACTTGGAAATGCATTCCGTTCCAAAAATATGATGCATGCTTCAATCTGCGGAACCGGTATTATGATTACAGCTAAAGTAATTGATGAACTTCATGGATGGCCGTTCAGATTTATTACAGAAGATTTTGAACTTGCAATTTCTTCATTGATTGCAGAAAGAACTTTTTATTATTACGAAAAGGCGATTACTTATACAGAAGAAAGTATGACTCATAAGACAGCAAATGACAGAAGAAGAAGATGGCTTTTAGGTTATGCACAGGTTACTTCCAAATACAGAAAAGCTGTTGCTGAAAAGTATCGTGAAGATAAAATCCGTCTTAATGACAGTAAGAATCTTTCACCTGAAGAATATGCAAAACTCCGTGGAAATTTCTGGGGTTGCTTTGACTTTTTATATTCATTTATTCCTCTTGGAATATTTTTTGCACCGGCTGCAATATGCTGCCTTATCTTTTTAATTGCCGGTTTTATTTCATACAGAAATGTCGGTGCATTTGATGCAAATGTAATGAATCTTATTTACAAAGGAATCAATTGTGCATTTTCTATGTATCTTGTTCTTGATGCATACACACTGTTCTCTCTTATTGCAGATAGAAAAACTTATAAAATTACATTTCTTGAAAAACTTTGGGTTATGATTATTAATCCATTTTATATTTCTGAATATGTAGGATTTTTCTTCTGGTCATTTTATAAACTTGCAAAAGGAACTCAGGATACAACATGGGTTTCAATTGACAGAATTGATGATCAGGAAAACAATTCCAAAAAAAGTGCGGTTAGAATTTCGCACAGAAAAACAAGAAAATAAATGAAAGATATTGCAGGCGCTTCAAAAAAAGTAAAAGAAATGGTCCGCGAAAACATCCGTCTTGCAGAAGAAGAGGGACGTTTTAATGATGACGTCCAGCCTGTTGATTGGGAAGGTATGCAGAAAGTTACTGCGGATTTTGTTTATCTTCCGAAAAATCCTGTTAAAGTAATCTGGTCATGGATTGCGCGCGGGCTTGCATTTGTACTTGCAAAGCCGCTTTGTTTTTTTGGACTGGGTTCTGCAAAAATCAAAGGTCGTAAAAATTTTAAAGGCATTAAGGCTGCAGTTGTAACCTGTAATCATGTTCATATTTTTGATACTTTCTTTGTAAGGGCGGCAGCTGCCGGACATAAGCTCTATATTACAGTTGCAGAATTTAACAATATGAAAGGTCCTCTTGGTGCATTATTGAGGGGCGCCGGATGTATTCCGTTTTCTGATAATTTTGGTGCAATGAAAAACCTTACAAAAACAGTTTCTTATCTTCTTAAAAAAAAGAAATTCGTTTTATTTTATCCTGAAAAAGCAATGTGGCCACGTTATGAAAAGCCAAGACCTTTCATTGAAGGTGCTTTCCACGCAGCTGTTACAAATAATGTTCCTGTTGTTCCGACTTTTATTATGTTTAAGAATCCGACAGGTGTTAAAAAAATATTCCGCAGAAAAAAAATCGGCGTACTACATGTATTGCCACCGGTTTATCCGCGTGAAGATCTTTCAAAAAAAGAAAATATTGAATACATGAAAAATACAGTTTATGAAATGCTTAAAAAACTGTACGCAGAAAATAAAGATTAATCTGCAGCTTTGATGTAAATTAAAAAATAGAACGATTAAGTTACAATCCCCAAAATTTACTTCCGGTCAGAAAGCAGAGACCGGCACCGCTAGCTAGCGTCGCTGGACATGAAAGTCGGTAAGGAAACTTTCTTTCCGTCTTTCAAGTCCTGCCGGTCTCTGCTTTCTTCCCTCTCGTAAATTTTGGGGATTATAATTTAATTTAATCTTATATTTTAATAATTTTTGTCGTAGATCTTTTTAAGAGTGCGGTTGTTTGGATAGTATGCTTTTGCTTTGTCATACCATATTTTTGCCGAATCGTTATCATGTCTTTTTAAGAATGAATCTCCGATTGCAATTAAAAAATTAAAGCGGTCAAATTTTTCAAAATGCAGATTTTCATCATTATAATTTGAATACATTTTATTATAGCCGCGTTTGTAGTTTGCAAAAAATTCAGGAGCATACAAATCCTGAGCCCACTGGTAAAAATATGCAGTTCCGTTTTTAGGATCGAGGGCAATTGCTTTTTTTGCATTTGACTGAACTTTAAGTCCGTTTCCGATGACGTATGAAGTTGGTTTTACGGTACAGTTTGAAGAGAGGCACATAACATAAATCAGAACGGCGTCAGAACGGTTTTCAAGTTTGATTGCTTTTTGTGCATGTTCTATTCCGCTGTCAAAATATGATGCGGCTTTTGCTTTTTTCTGTTTTATTGTTTCTGATGCATTTTCATTTTTATCTTTTGTATCATTGATGTTTTTTATTTTCTGGATACTTTCGAGGTCATATTCACCCATTGAATACATTCCATATAAATAATCACATCGCGCAAACTGGACTTCTTTCTCGTATTCAGATGCATCTTCTGAAATTGATGAAACTGCATCTGAATAGAGTCTGTCTGCTTCTTCTTCAGATGCAATTGAATTGTTGTAATATGCTTCAATAAAATTGTAAAGCGCTTCAGTATATTCAACATCACGTTTGTATTCCTGTGCAAAGAGAACAGTGGAAAAAACAGAAAGTAATAATACCGAAAGACACTTTAACTTTTTCATTTAGCCGTTGATTACCTTTTTGATTGCAGAAAGAAGATCTTTGTATTCTGTGAAAGCTTCGAGGTCAGGGTTGTCTTTGATAATCTGTTCTGTTGAACGGAACAGGAAACCTTTTTTTGAAGCTTTGATCATTCCGAGGTCGTTGAAAGAGTCGCCGGAAGCAATTGTTTCGTATCCGATTGACTGAAGTGCTTTTACTGTTGTGAGTTTGCTTTTTTCACATCTCATTTTGTAACCTGTGATTTCTCCATCTGGAGCAACAACAAGTTCGTTGCAGAAAATTGTCGGAAGACCGAGCTTTTTCATGAGAGGACCTGCAAACTGTTCAAAAGTATCGCTTAAGATGATTGTCTGACAGCATGAACGAAGTTCATCAAGAAATTCCTTTGCACCAGGCATAGGATCGATTTTTGCGATTGTATCCTGAATTTCTTTAAGGCCGAGCCCGTTTTCTTTGAGAATGTTGATTCGGTATTTCATGAGTTTATCGTAATCAGGTTCATCACGGGTTGTTCTTCTTAATTCCGGAATTCCAACAGCGTCTGCAAAAGCAATCCAGATTTCCGGTACGAGTACACCTTCGAGGTCAAGACAAGTAATATACATAGTAATTTTCCTTTATTTTTTAAGATATATTGAATAATAGCACATTAGTTTAAACAATTCCACTAATATATTCCATTGAAAGAGATAATCAAAAGCATTATAATATTTTTCAATATTTTACTATTTAAAATACCAGCTTGGTGGCTGGCAAAGAGGAATGAAATGAAAGCTATCGAATTAGAAAAAGCTTACGACCCGAAATCTTTCGAGGACCGTATTTACAACGAATGGGAAAGTAAAGGTTATTTTAAACCTGCAAGCGATGAATCTTCTCCGGTTCACTGCCAGTGTGAAAAATGCAAAGATACTTATACCGTCGTCATTCCACCACCAAACGTAACAGGTGTCCTTCACATGGGACATGGTCTTAACAATACTCTTCAGGATATCGTTGTACGCTACCACCGTATGCGCGGTGACAATACACTCTGGGTTACTGGAACAGACCACGCCGGAATCGCAACTCAGAACGTAGTTGAACGCCAGCTTAAAAAAGAAGGTCTTTCGAGAAACGATCTCGGCCGCGAAAAATTTCTTGAACGCACATGGAAAGTAAAAGAAGATCATCACAATATCATCGTTAAACAGCAGAGAAAACTCGGAAACTCAACAGACTGGGAACGCGAACGCTTTACTTATGACGAAGGTCTTTCTAAAGCCGTACGCGAAGTTTTCGTTACATTGTATGAACGCGGACTTATGTACAAAGGAAACCGTCTTGTAAACTGGTGTCCACGCTGCGGAACTGCTCTTGCCGATGACGAAGTTGACCACGAAGATACAAATGGTGCAATGTACCACATTTACTACGAATACGCAGATGGAAGTGGAAGAATCGAAGTTGCTACAACACGTCCAGAAACTTTCTTTGGTGATACAGCAGTTGCAGTTAACCCGAACGACGAACGCTACAAGACAATCGTAGGAAAAAAATTAAAGCTTCCTTTGACAGGAAAAGAAATTCCAATCATCGCTGATGAATACGTTGATATGGCATTCGGAACCGGTATGGTAAAAATTACTCCGGCTCATGACCCTAACGACTGGGAAGTTGGAAAAAGACATGATCTTGAAGTAATCAATCTTTTAAATCCTGATGGAACTTTAAACGAAAATGTTCCAGAAAAATACCGCGGAATGAAATGCGAACAGGCAAGAAAGCTTGTAATTGAAGATCTGACAGAAGCTGGTCTTTTTAAGGAAGAAGAAAAAATCGTTCATTCAGTTGGAAAATGTTACCGCTGTAAAACAGTCGTTGAACCATACTTGTCAGCACAGTGGTTTGTAAAAATGAAGCCGATGGCAGACAAAGCGCTTGATGCATGGAGAAAAGGAGAAATCCAGTTCTTCCCGCAGAAATGGGAAAACACTTACCGAAACTGGCTTGAAAATATCCGTGACTGGTGTGTATCGCGCCAGATCTGGTGGGGACACAGAATTCCTGCATGGTACTGCGAATGTGGTGAAACAATTGTAAGCCGCGAAGATCCATCATGCTGTCCAAAGTGCGGATCCAAAAATCTCAGACAGGATCCTGATGTTCTTGATACATGGTTCTCATCATGGCTCTGGCCGTTCTCAACACTCGGCTGGCCAGAAAAAACTCCTGACCTTGAAAAATTCTATCCGACAACAGCACTTGTTACAGCATACGATATCATCTTCTTCTGGGTAAGCCGAATGATTATGGCCGGTCTTGAATTTACAGGAAAAGCGCCGTTCCATGATATTTACATTCACGGTCTTGTTCGCGACAAGCAGGGAAGAAAAATGTCAAAGTCTTTAGGAAACGGAATTGACCCGCTTGAAATCATCGACATGTACGGTTCTGATGCGCTCAAGTTTACACTTTCATTTATGTGCGCACAGGGACAGGACATTCTTGTAGATAAAGATTCATTCAAACTCGGTTCACGATTCTGTAACAAAGTCTGGAATGCTTCACGCTATCTTTTGGGAAATCTCGAAGGCCGCAATCTTGTTACAGTTAAAGACAGCGATCTTACAGAACTTGATAAATGGATTTATGCAAGACTTAATTACGCTGCAAAGACTGCACGCGAAGCACTTGAAACATACCGCTACAATGATGCCGCTTCTGCAATGATGGAATTCTTCTGGAATGAATTCTGTGACTGGTATGTAGAAGCTACAAAGATTAACTTTAAGAACGGTGATGATAAAGAAAAAGACAGACAGGCAACTGTTCTCATGAACATCCTCGAAGAATCTTTGAGACTCCTTCATCCGTACATTCCGTTTGTTACAGAAGAAATCTATTCTAAGCTTCCGCTTGCTGACCTTGTTTCTGCAAGAAGCAAAGACAATAAGATTGTTACAGTAAGCACATACAACGGAATGCTTATGAATGCACCTTATCCGGAATTTTCAAAAGACCGCGAGAATGCAGAAATCGAAGCGCGCTTTGATGTACTCAAAGATTTGATTGCAAAAGTTCGTGCTTCCAAAGTTGACTGTGGAATTGATCCTGCAGTAAAAATCAATATTGCGCTTTTAATCGAAAAGGGGAGTCCTGCAGAAGTCGCACGCGAAAAGATCGAAATGATCTGTCTTCTTTCCGGTGTTGCTAAAATTGAATTTGTTGAATCGAAACCTTCAAGTTCAATCGGAACTGTAGGAAAAGGCTTTGAAGCATTTATTCTCGTTGATGAAAACATCAATAAAGAACAGCTTCTTGCAAGATTCAAGAAGTCACTCGAAAAAGAACAGGGCTATGCAAAAATGAGCGAAAACAAACTCAACGGAAATTTTGCACAGCATGCTCCGGAAGAACTTGTAAAAGCAGAACGCGAGCGTCTTGCAGAAAGCCAGAGAAAGATTAAAACTCTTGAAGGATATATTGCAAGTCTTTAATTGAACAGGACAAGGCGGGAGCAGGGTATGAAAAAACCACAGTATGAGATGAAAACAGAACGTTCTCAGATAATGGCAAACGAACAGATGTATGAACTTCGTGACATAAGCCTTGCTCCTTACATGCAGCTTGCTACCGGCCTGATTGGAAAAGCCCGTCATGCCGGCGGCAATATGTTCCGTCACCAGATGGACACACTTGCAATTCTTATCGATTACGGATACATCGATTCTGTATTGTTAAAGGCAAGTGTCGTTCATGATACAGTCGAAGATATTCCTGATTTTGACAGAAATCTTATTATCAACGCTGATTCTGAAGGACAGGAAGTTCTTGACCTTGTGCTCGAAGTAACACGCCGTGCTGAAGAATCAAAACCTGATTTTTTAAAACGCATTCTTGATACCGGAACACAGAGGGCAAAAGTCCTTAAGTGTGCCGACAGAATTTCTAACATGATTTCACTCGGTTATGTAACTGACCCGAAATTTATCGAGCGTTACTGCGATGAAACAGAATTTTTTATTCTTCCGATGGCAATCGAAGTTGACTTTAATATGTATCAGGAACTTATAAACCTCATCATCACCCGCCGAAAGTATCTCGAAGACAGCGGTTATATCGAAAAGAAAAAAGCCGGGTTAGTGTAAAATCATAAAAAAAATATTCAGCATACGTGGAATAAAACAAAAGATGTTTTTCGTTTGTAAAAATTTTAATTTGCAAAAGTTTCTATCAAAAAAATTTTTAATGTGGGTTCAAAATAAAAGTGGTATATTGGAAAGTATTGAAAGCGTAGAAGTAGATACTGATTTATTGATTCAATAAACAAAATGAAAAGCAGATTTCAGAAAAAAATTCTTGATACACTCAAAAAAGATGCTGCCGTAAAACTTTCCAAAAAGCTCGGCGAAGAAGCAAATCAGAAAGACATCGAAAATGTTGAAAAAAATCTCGAAAAGATGAACAGAGGTCCGGTGACTCAAATCTGGGATAAGGTTATCGCTCTCTGGAATGCATTTCTTGATCCAGAAGTTCCACTTTATAAAAAAACAATTATCATCGGTGGTCTTTTGTATCTTTTATTGCCGCTTGATATTATCGCAGATTTTATTCCCGGGGCAGGTTTGATTGATGATGTTTTTGTAATTATTTTTGTTGCTCGTCAGGTTCTGGATCTTGCTGCAGAAAAAGTAATTGAAAAAGTGAAAGAGCCTGTTGATGAAAAGATAAAAAAAATCATAGATGAAAAAATGAAAGTTGCAATGAAAAATACTTTGATTGGAATGGCAGTTACTTGTCTTATCATGACTGTTGGTCTTGTTTTTGTAATCTTCAAGCCGTTTGGTCAGGACATTTCGTTTGATGCTTCAGGTGGAATTTTCATAGCACTCATGGTGTGGGGAACTTACAGATTCATAAAAAATGTGATTAATCTCTGGCCGTGGATTAAAAGTATTATCTCAGAGCGTGGAATTAAAAAAGGTTTGATTTCTAAAATTAAAAATGAATATAAAGCTGTAAGAATTTATGATACTGTAGTTGAAATCGGTTCAAAGATTTTTTCTTCTTTTAATGAAATACCAGATACTTCAGAAATCTATGACCATTATTTAAAGTATATCAGAAAGCGTGTTTTTATTTTCACAGCTGGAATTGCATTGTATTCAGTTCTTTTCTGCTGGGTTTTGAAGCCGTTTCTTATCGGACAGTTTGGAGGACTTAAAATGTGGCAGCTGTATTTTTATCCGGTTACTCATATTGTAAAAATTTTTTCAACTAAATAGCTGATTGATATAAGAATAATTGAGTTTTTAGAGTTTTTTTATTGTGACAAATAGTAATTAATGATAATATATTCAAGGTATGGATAAAAGGTTATTTTTTATTTTTATTGGAATCTTCCTTTGTCTGCATTTTTCTTTTTCAGAATCTCTCAAGCAGTATCAGACATTTTCATGGAAAAAAGTTTCTAAAGCAAAAAAATACGAAATCATCATTGAGAAAGAAGTTTCAGAAGGAACTTACGAACAGCATATTTCAAAACAACTTAAAGAAAATACAGTTGAACTCCTTTTATATCCTGGAAATTACAGAGTTGCAGTTAGTGTTTTTAATGCACTTGGAAAAAAAGCTTCTACAACTGACTGGACCAATTTTATTATTTTAAACGAAACCGAACCTTATCTTTATCCAAATTTCTTTGTACAGTCAGCACGATGGAAATCTCCTGTCATTAAAGTTCATGGCGAAGGAACTCAGACCGTCGAGGAAGAAGATGATGAGGGTGTAATTTCTGCTCGTTCTGGAGATCCGACAAATTCTTTTCCAGTTAAGGGAAAAAATATCTTTTTTGAAAAAACATCGTTTCGTCTTGTTCCTAAAATAGAAACAGAAAGCGGTGTGGAATTTGTTTCATTTTTTGACAATAAACCGGAAGTTCCGCTTACGATTGTACGTCGTGATACCGAAAAAGGTGAAGTTATAGTTAAATACAATGAAAAAAATCTTTTTTCTGGATATTATGATCTTGTAGTAGAAAATCCGGGTGAACATAAAACTTCAATGGAAATACTTGTTCTTTCAAATGAAAGTCCAAAGATTGACAGTTCGATTTATGAATATGATAAAAATTATAAAGTGAATGTTCTTACTGTTCAGAAAGGGCAGCCGTTTAATCTTTGTGTTCGTGGAACAGGATTTGACGGAAGTACAGTTTATTCATTCACTCCGGACAAAGGAATAATTCCATATCCATTTGCTTCAGAATTTGATCTTGAAAGTGTTCCTGTTTCTCTTGATTCTTATAAAACCTTAAACACAAATGGAACTCTGGAACTAAATCTTATTCTTGAGACAGATAAACTTCAGACTGGATATTATAAACTTGAAGCACAAAATGGTTTTTTAGGGACTGACAGTCAGCTGTTTCTTGTAAAAACAATTTCTGCACCGGATAAAAAACCTGAACTTTCAAAATTTAAAACAAAAGCTTCTGATACAGAAATCACTTATAGAATAAGCGGAAAGAAAATCGAAAAAGGAGCAAAGTTTACGCTTATTGCTCCGTATTCAGAAGAGAACGATGGAAATAAACGAATAAAATTAAGTTACATTGAATCCAAAATGATTAGAACGCTTCACATTCTGCAGAGTGACAGACAGTCAATTGTACCAGGACGATATGCGGTTTATGTCGAGTCGAAAATGGGTTCGTCAATTGTGTATGTTGATGTCGATGAAAATTATTTAATTACCAAAGCAGAAACTAACGAAGAAGAAATGGCTTCTTTATTTTTGCGACCAGAGAATAAACCTGTAGTTGTTGAAGTAAAAGATAAAGTAATTGAATCTCATTTTTTGACCGGCGCAGAAAAGAAAAAATACATTGGAAGCATGCGTTGGATTTTACCTTCGATGAGAGTGGGACCTGTGTTTCAGTTGTTTAATTATAACGTAGGTTCGAATGGGACTAAAAATGGAAGTAATCGGTTTGTATGTGGAGTTGAAGCAAGACTTGATTTATTATATTTAAAATTTCTCCGTCTTGATGTGGGATTTAATTACAAGAGCAATCCTCAAACTTTAACAATCTTTCCACAATTTGGCGGAGATTTGTATTTTGAAATTCCATGGAATAATTTTAAGCCTTTTACTGGTGCAGGATTGTACTATATTCCGTCGATGTACAATGAATTTACCGATACAAAAGGGGCGTTTTCGATTCCTATTGAGATCGGATTTTTTATCACTGATTATTTCAGGTTTTCTTATTCAGTTTGTCTTGAAGGAATTAATACAGCTAAACCATTTGCAACCGATGAATTTCATGTTGGGATACAAATTCCTCTTGGACAAAAAACTTATAAGTCTACTGTAAAAGAAACTTATGCTGATATTGCTCATAATGTGGTAATCAATGGTACTGAGTATGAGCTTGATAATACAATGACCTCGCTTATTCTTGACTCGCGTGAAATTCTTGGATTTGAAGGACTTGAAACAATTAAGTCTGTAAGACTTTCTGAAAATGTAAGAACGATAGGCTCCGCTGCTTTTGCAAATATGAAAAATCTTTCTTCTATAAGTATTTATGAAGGATTAAATTCAATTAAAAATAATGCTTTTGTTAATGATACTAAAATTGCACAGATAAATATTCCACGAAGTGTTTTATTAATAGAAGAAGGTGCGTTTGATGGCTGGACTTCGAAACAGGCTATTAAACTTATGTGGAATTCTGATGATGAAACACCAAGAGATTTGTCTGGATTAAAAACTACTGGAGCAAAAGTTCTATTCCTTGACGGAATAGAAAGAAAAGTACTTGAAGGAGAAAACGAATGATTAAGAATAGTGGAAAAATAAAAGCCATAGTGTTTACAGTATTTTCATTTTTTGCTGTGTTTAGTTTTAATTCTTGTTTTAGTTCTGTTATGAATGAAAATATGGGATGGCGGCTTGGTAATCCCCTAAAAAATTTTGAAAATGATTCCGGAGAACCGCAAAATCAAGACGACAGTATAAATGACGATAGTTCAAATCTATACACTTATTCAAATGGTGTATTAACGATTTTAAGTCAGTCTGCATTTGATGGAATGGGAAATGGTTTTGGTGAGTTCGATGGTATCTGGCAAAAATTTCCTGAATTAAATGGAAAATCGATATCTTCTATCGTAATTTCAGAAGGAATAGATTCTATTCCTGACAGTGCTTTTCATGACGTTGATACGTCCAGTATAACACTTCCTTCAACTTTAACTCATATCGGATATAATGCTTTTTTGAGAAATAATTGTACACAAATAATAATTCCTTCAAGTGTAGTACATATTGATCAGTCTGCATTTGCGCCAAGATCAAATAATACTCTTTCGGTTATTTTAGACTGGTATAAGGAAGATGATATCGGTAAAAGTATAGCTGTTAATGCCTTTTCTCATTTTATGGATGGTCCGGAAATAAAAGCAAAATCCGTAAACTACAAAAATGGAGTATTATGGAATTATTAATAAATTTGTATATTAATGCAGGTGAAAAATAAAAATGTCAAAACAAAGAGTAAAAGTTCCAATTAGTTTTAAACTGGTAATGATTTTTTCGATTCTTGTAATTGTTGTTCTTGGAGTAACAACTTACATGGTTTCTACGCTTGTTCGAAATGATGAACAGCAGAAAGCAGAAGAAAATAATCTGACGATAAATTCTCGTACTGCAGAAACTATTCAGACTTTAATTTTAAATGAACAGGCGGATTCGACAGGGTATTTAAACTCACTTCAGATGATTAAGTCGGACAGCTTTTTTGATTCAAAGCGTGATGCTGTTTTTAATGATTACTGCGTCCGTAATTCAGATACAATTTTTATTTATTCGGATCAGTTTGGACTTCAGTTTAATAAAGATTTTGAAAAACTTAATGAACAGGCAAAAGAAAAAGCTGAAAACTGGTTAAAGGAAAATGCAGAAGCAAAAGAACAGGCACTTTCAGGTGTAGTAAAGATATTAAATCTTTCACAGGTTTTTAATAAACCATCCCTTTGTATTCTTTATCCGTATACATCAACAGACGGAAATACACTTGCTGCAATTTCTTTTGAAACAACAAAGTTTTCAGATATTATGAGCACTGGTGCGAACAATACAACTTTTCTAATTAATAAAAACGGCGATATTCTTATTCATTCTGATTTTGAACTTGTGCTTAAAAACGAAAATCTTTCGAATCTGAAAGCGGTAAAAGAAATTTTCCAGAATCCAAGTGATAATAGCCAGAATCTTTATCCGGATGATAAAGGAGAAAACTGGTTTTACGCACATCATAAAATTGTTGGTGATATGTATGTAATTACGGCAATTTCAGAAAAAAATGTATTTGAAGTAATCAATAAAACGACATACAGAATAATTCTTCTTTCTCTTGCAGTTCTTTTCATTGCAATTTTCATAATCAGGCTTTTCAGCCAGTCGCTTACTTCTCCTATTGGAGATCTTGTAGAAGCGTCAAAGCAGATTGAAAGCGGTAATTTTAATCTTGAACTTGAATCACGCACTAAGGATGAAATCGGTCTTTTGACTCAGAGTTTTAATGAAATGGCTAGAGGACTTACTGAAAGAGAAAATTTAAAATCTTCTTTCAGTAAATTTACAAATAGTGCAATCGCAGAAAAAGCGGCGCGGGGTGAGCTTAAACTTGGCGGTGAAACAAGAAACGCGACGATTTTCTTTTCTGATATCCGTTCGTTTACTGCAATGTCAGAAAAACTTTCACCTCAAGAAGTCGTTGAATTTCTTAATCAGTACATGACAAGAATGGTTGAGTGCGTAAATACAACTCATGGCGTTGTTGATAAATTTATCGGAGATGCAATCATGGCTGTCTGGGGGGCACCAGAAACTTCTGGCTCAATAGAAGAAGACGCCTGGAATTGTGTAAAAGCTGCACTTCTTATGCGCATAGCACTTGATAATTATAACAAAGAAAGAATTTCTCAGGGAAAAATTCCAATGAGAATCGGCTGTGGAATTAATACTGGTTCAGTTGTTGCCGGTCAGATTGGTTCTAATGACAGAATGGAATATACTGTTATCGGTGATGCTGTAAACTTTGCAAGCCGAACAGAATCGTTGAACAAGCCATTTGCAACAGATATCCTTATTACAGAAAATACATGGAATCTTGTAAAAAACAAAGTTGTTGTAGAAGAAATGCCTTCTGTTCATGTTAAAGGAAAAGAAGGAAATGTCAGAATGTTTGCCGTAATTAATGCAGTTGGTGCAAAAGGTCCGTCTGACATAAATCAGCTTAGAAAATTTCTTGGTGTTGAAACTCCTGATTTAACAAAGGTAAATACAGATGAAGAAGAAAAAAAATACCAGATTAACAAATAATGTTCTTAATATTATAATTGGTATAATCTGTTTTGCTGGAGTAGCTGTTTGTCTTTCATTATTCTGGGCAGATATAAATTTCAGTTATTTGCGTGCAAATGAAAAACCGATTGCTGTCATTTATTTTAAGAAAAATACTGCGCAGAGAAAATTTCTTGACAGTAATATCTGGGAACGTTTAAAAACTGCAAGCAATATTTATAACGGTGACATTATTCGTACTGGTGATATTTCCGAAGCTCAGGCTGTGTTTAATGATTCATCGCGGATTGACCTTCATGCAAATACATTGATTCAAGTTTTTGATAAAAAAAATAAAGGACGGATTGAATTTGTCAAAGGCTCGATTACTGTTCTTTCATCAAAAAATGAATCGTTTAAAATTAATGCCGGAAATAAAGTGCTTTCATTTCCAGAAGAGACATCTGCAATTATTTCGATTTCTTCTAAAAATGATAATCAGGCTTTAATCACAGTTACATCCGGTTCAGTTGAAATTCAGGAAATTATTACTGAAGAAAAAACTGTGATTGAAAAACTTGCAGAAAAAATCGGAATACAGACTTTAGAAAAAGAAATTAAAACAAATCCTGTAACAACTATTGTTCAGGGAAATACAATTGAATTTGATACTGAAGTTTATGAAACTGTAACAAAAACTTTTCTGGAAAATAATTCAAAAGGACATAGTGGAAAAGAAAATAAAACGAAAAATATTACTGAAGCTGAAAATAGTTTTGATTATTCTATTGATTCTGAAAATGAAAATAATTTAAATAATCCTGATACAGCAGAAATTACAAAAATTGAAACTTTAGAAAACGGTTTACAGAAATCCGAAAATCTTTCTGAAGCTGTTCAATTATTTGAAAATTTTACACCGGTTATTTTGTCGCCAAAACCGAATAAGATTTTTACAGAAAATGATTTTCTTGATGATAATGCAAAAATGTTTTTTTCATGGGAAAAAATCGAAAAAGCAGAAAATTATGTTTTTTCTCTTTATGACGAAGTCGGAAATACTGTAATAAACCGAAAATCTTCAAAAGAATCATATTCAATTAAAGACGAAGAACTGGGGCTTCTTGATAATGGAAAATACACATGGGAAGTTTACGGCTCGACTTCGATGGGTGGCGATGTGTATTCCACAAAGAAAACTTTTGGCTCTTTTGAAATTAAACTTGAAAGTATTGAAAGTGCTGTAGTTGATACTGATTTATTAATTCAGTAGAAACGAAAAAAAGGAATAAAATGTAGGCTTTTTATCGTGAATAATTTCACAATAAAAAGCCTTTTTAAGTTTTAAATTCCACAAAACTCAATACTGACGCAGGTTTTATTAAGTTCCACTTATTGACTATTTCTTTCTTAAATTCTAAAATATCTGTAAATTCCAATTTTTAGGAGATATTATCATGGCAGATGTAAAAGTTGCTATTAATGGTTTCGGCCGTATCGGTCGTTTGGCTTTCCGTCAGATGTTTGGCGCTAAAGGATATGAAGTAGTTGCTATCAACGATTTGACAAAGCCTTCAATGCTCGCTCACCTTCTTAAATATGATACAGCACAGGGTGGATACTGTGGAAAAATCGGTGACAACCTCCACACAGTTTCAGCTGATGATGATGCTGGAACAATCACTGTAGATGGAAAAGTTCTTAAAATCTACGCTGAAAAAGAAGCTAAAAACTGTCCATGGGGAGAACTCAAAGTTGACGTTGTTCTCGAATGTACAGGTTTCTACTGCAAAAAAGAACTCGCTCAGCAGCACATTGATGCTGGTGCAAGAAAAGTTGTAATTTCAGCTCCTGCTGGAAACGACCTTCCTACAATCGTTTACAATGTAAACCACAAAACTCTTACAAAGAACGACAACATCATTTCTGCAGCTTCTTGTACAACAAACTGTCTCGCTCCAATGGCTAAAGCTCTCAATGATGCATTCCCTATTCAGTCAGGAATCATGTCTACAATCCACGCTTACACAGGTGACCAGATGATCCTCGACGGCCCACACCGCAAAGGCGATCTCCGCCGTGCACGTGCAGGTGCTGCTAACATCGTTCCAAACTCAACAGGTGCTGCAAAGGCTATCGGTCTTGTAATTCCTGAATTGAACGGAAAACTCATCGGATCAGCTCAGCGTGTTCCAACTCCTACAGGATCAACAACATTGTTGTTCGCAGTAGTAAAAGGAAAAGACGTTACAGTTGACGCTGTAAACGCAGCTATGAAAAAACAGGCTACAGAATCTTTCGGATATAACGAAGATCAGATCGTATCTTCAGACATCGTTGGTATGAAGTTTGGTTCATTGTTCGATGCAACACAGACTATGGTATCAAAAGTTGATGACGATACATATCAGGTAGAAGTAGTATCATGGTACGATAACGAAAACTCATATACATCACAGATGGTAAGAACTATCAAATACTTCTCTGAAAATTGCTAATAACCGTTTTCAAGGTTAAGTAAGAAAGACTGGTAGAAATACCAGTCTTTTTTTGTTTAAAGAGAAGTATTTGTTGGATGTTAATGTTAGATATCAGTAGAAATGTCAGTATCAATTCTTTTATGTGATGTGTAAGAGTTTTCATTATCATTCGATTCGACTGTCGCAATTCGATCGTGCACGTGAGTGCACATGTTAATAATTTCCTTGAAGATCCCGGCACCGAAGGTGACGGATAACTGCTAATTAACAGGATTCAATGTTAAGTAAGAAAGACTGGTAGAAATACCAGTCGTTTTTTTGCTCTGAGGGCAGAATTGTTGTCTTGAGGTAGCAGGATTAATTCATCCTGTTTATTATCCTGATTGCCTTTATCGGAGGAATCAGATTTAGGTCTGGTTTTCTGCTTCTTTTTAATTAAGAAATCTATATCCAGTTTATAAAAGTTCATCAAGTTTGCTAAGTTATTTTCTTTTTGGGCTGAGCGATGAATCTTTGCCCGGGTTAATGAGGATTTCGCCTTCCTGGCCTTTACCCCAGATGTTTTCTGCTTCAGATCTCTTTTTCTTTTTTGGGCTGAGCGAACGATCGTTATCTGGTCTTATATTATCCCAGTTGTAGCCTGCTGCATTTACCATATCAAGATCTGAATCATTGAGCTGGTTTTCAACAGATTTTAAAGTGGAATTGATTACGCCTTCAAGTTTTTCGCTTTTTGAAAAGCCCTGAAAGTCAAAAAGTGTTTTAAGTTTATCTCTTGTATTCATATTTTCCTCCATACTTGTAGTTTTATCCGCAAGTCACATATTTATACGAATGGTGACAGAAAAAGTACAAAGTAAATTAAGAATGTAAATTATTTTACGGATTAAAAATAAAGGACTGTTATTCGAAGTCCTCGAAATTGTCTCGAATCCATTTGAATCATGGTAAATACTTTTTTCGTGTGTATTCCCCTGTACCTCAATCATTATATCTGATTTGAACACGCATTCTTTCTGAAATTTGATATCCGTTTGGATCATCAGATTGTGATGTTATTTTTTGGTTCTTAAAAGCATCTATTTTTTTTAAGAATGCATCGTTATTTTGTGCAGTTCCACCAGAAATCTGTTCCAGATCTTCATCTTTAAGTCCATAATTTTCGTTTGAATGATTAATATCTTTGTTCATAAGCGTCTCCTCGAATAAGTTCTTCCAGGATTAGAAAGATTTATTTCATGCTTTCATATCAATGGTATCTTTCAGCTTTGGAATGTTAAGGTCACTACAATGAATTGAATCCCGGTTCATATCAATGATTTTTTTCATCTTTTCAATGTCTACCATCATTGTCGGGATGTTTTTTTCGGCATCAGGTGTTCCTGCTGCGTTTACCATGTCGAGTTCTTCTTCTGTCATCTGGCTGTCAATTGAGCTCAATGTATTTTTGATGACTTGGTCAAGTTTTTCGCTTTTTGAAAAGCCCTGAAAGTCAAAAAGTGTTTTAAGTTTATCTCTTGTATTCATATTTTCCTCCATACTTGTGGTTTTATCCTCAAGTCACATATTTATACGAATGGTGACAGAAAAAGTACAAAAAAATCTTTAAAAATTTAATGTTTTTTATGGAATTTTCCAGGATTTTATAAATATTATAGCAAAAAAAAATCGAAAAGTGAAATTTTAGAAGTAAAAAATTAAAAGAACATATTGACAATCATCTATATGTCTTGTATATTACATATAGATATACGTCTATATGTCAGGAGTAAAACATGACAGAAAATGAGATTGCATTGATATGCAGGGCACTCGGAGATGAAAACCGTATTAAAATAATTCAGCTTTTAAAAAATGGTGAACTTTGTGCTTGCCATATTCTTGAAGCGTTTAATATTACGCAGCCGACGCTTTCGCATCACATGAAGATTCTTTCTGACTCAGGACTTGTTTTGGGACGCAAAGACGGAAAATGGATGCATTATTCAATCAATTCAAAAATTTTTGAAGAAGTAAAAAAATATATCGATGTTTTCTGTGGCATTAAGAAAAAGGAGCAGTCATGTTAAGTTTTTTGTTTTCAGTACTAAAGATTTCTTTAATACTTATCGTACTTGTTTTTATTATATCGTTTATTCAAAGTTTTTTTCCGCCTGAAAGAGTCCGAAAGATTTTACAGAATTTTCACGGACCGGTTGCAAATCTTGTTGCGGCACTTTTGGGAACTGTTACGCCGTTTTGTTCGTGTTCTTCGATTCCGATTTTTATGGGCTTTACAAAAGCGGGATTACCAATTGGAGTTACATTCAGCTTTTTGATTTCGTCACCGATGGTAGATTTAAGTTCACTGATTTTGTTGATGAGCATTTTCGGCTGGAAAGTTTCGGTTATTTATGTTGTGCTTGGACTTTGCGTTGCAGTTACCGGCGGAACGATAATCGAAAAACTGAAGATGCAGAATCAGCTTGAAGATTTAAATAAACCGGAAGAAAAAAAGGTTGTATTTAAACCGGTTGTAAAAGAAAATGAAAGTGTTAATTTGTTAAATGGAAAAGCGGTTTTAAAAAAATCAACTCAAGAAAAAAAATGCTGCTGTGGAAATTCTACAAACGATGAAAACGGAAAAATGGAATTTAAAGAGCGGATTATTTTGTCGTTAAAAAGCGTGTGGCAGACTTACAGAAAAGTTGTGCTATATATTGTAATCGGTTGTGCAATAGGAGCTGTGATTCACGATTGGGTTCCGA
This sequence comes from Candidatus Treponema merdequi, assembly GCA_018064525.1. Lineage (GTDB taxonomy): Bacteria > Spirochaetota > Spirochaetia > Treponematales > Treponemataceae > Treponema_D > Treponema_D merdequi. The sequence goes on from JAGHVB010000003.1 coordinate 58,988, forward strand.
AAGAATGGATTGTTTCTGTTCTTGGAAAATCAAATCCGTTTGGAGTTGTGATTGCATCGGTTCTGGGGGCGCCGCTTTATGCAGATATTTTTGGAGTAATTCCTGTTGTCGAAAGTCTTCTGAAAAAAGGCGCGCTTCTGGGGGTTGTAATAAGTTTTATGATGGGAGTAATTACGCTCAGCGTTCCTTCCCTTGTAATGTTAAGTAAAGCAGTTAAGCCAAAACTTTTAGCACTGTTTGTCGGAATCTGCATGGCTGGAATTATTATAACAGGTTATGTTTTTAATTTTATTCAGCCTGTAATATTATAAATTAAAATTTATGGAAGCATATAAAATTGCTTTCATGCGCTGCCGCAATCGCGGTAGTTTATAAGGAGAATTGATATGACTAAATCAGAAAAGGCAGTTGAATTATTCAAAAAAGGACTTTTGTGTTCGCAGGCAGTGTTTGCTTCTTACGCAGAAGAATTCGGACTTTCGGAAAAACAGGCAGCAAAAATTGCGGCATCGTTTGGAAGTGGAATGTGTAAGGCAGAAGTGTGCGGTGCATGTACCGGCGCCCTCATGGTAATCGGAAGCAAGTTTGGTCAGGAAGTTCCGGAAGATCTTTCGCCGAGAGCAAAGAACAATGCACTTACAGTAAAGTTTCTCGAAGAGTTTGCAAAAGAAAACGGCTCTTACATGTGCAGAGGTTTACTTGGCTGTGACATTTCTACTTCAGAAGGCCTTGCTAGAGCAAAAGAGAAAAATCTATTTACAGACTTCTGTCCTAAGATGGTAGAAAGCGCAGTTAAGGTTTTAGAAAAAGTGATTGAAGAAAAGTAATACATATCTTCGCATTGCGTGTGGCTGGCTTGCTTCTGCACGGCCATGGAAAAGATAAAGAAAACCAGAAAGTGCAGGGCAGTCTTGTAATGAGACTGCCTTTTTTTTATTGAAAATAGATTTATTATTTGTTTTTTACAATCGCCTTTGTAATAAAATAAAGTGCAATGCTTAAAAGTGCGCTGATCATTTTGTCAACAAGATTTTCAAGAAAGCCGCCGAAGTTATTTGCAAGCGCAAGATTCTGGTATGCGACATAAATTCCCTGAAAAACAATATTTGCAGAAGGCCGGCCAGGATTTGCCGCAAAAACAAGTTCGGCAATGGCATTTCCAATTATTCCATTTATTATGGATGACCAGAAACCTGCCCACAAAAAGCTGTCGATTGAATATAAATGCGGTTTGCTGTCTGGTTTTGATTCGCTTTCTTTTGTAAAAATATAGTCGTCAATAAAAAATACAATCCACGCGGTAATTGCCGTACAGATGTGGCAGATAGAAAAAAGCAGTGTGGAATGTGTTGTAATAGATAGAACTACATTAGAAAGAAATGCGCATACAATTCCCGGAATAAGGCCGCACAAAGCAACAACGCCGATTGTTAAAAGTGAATCAAGGTAAAGCGGAAAACTGATGTGTTCTGCAACTTTTGAACCAAGATAATTTACACCAATTGCAATTGCAAGAATTAAAACGGTGTACAGTACGGTTTTAAAAGTAAATTTTTCGTTGTCATCAAGTCCGAACAACACTTTATTCATATTTACGGTCATAGAATTACTCCAAGTTTTTTTGCCATGCGGATAACATCAAGACGGTCGGCAATATTCATTTTCTGGTAAATTAATGATTTCTGGTTTGCAACAGTTTTGTCAGATTTACCAAGGATTTTTGAAATTTCATAAATGTCTTTTTCCTGAGCAAGATACATAAAAACTTCCTGCTCTTTCTGGGTAAGAGTTTTGTAGCGGTTAAAAAGTTCTGTCATATCCTGTTCTTCGGAATTTTGAAAAGCAGAAGTATCTTTGTGAATGATTGAATGCATCATTTCTGTAGCGACTTTGTTGTAAAATAATTTTCCTTCTGAAACAAGACTGATTGCTTCTTCGAGTTCGTCGATTGTAGCATCTTTTGTAACATAGCCCTGAATATTTTTTTTGAGCGCATCTTCTACATGAAGAAGGTCGTCAAACATTGTAAAGACAATGATTTTTAAATCCGGAATAATTTTTCGGAAGTCCTGAATCATTTCTAAGCCGTTTTCGCCTGCAAGATTTATGTCTACTACAGCAACGCCAATGTCTTTGTTGTTAGACAAAATCTCGAGTGCGTCTGCTTTTTTGTCGGTGTTGAAAAAATTATAATTTGAATTCCGCTTTGACAAAATCATGCTGATTCCGTCGCGCAAACCGGAATGGTCATCAATGAAGAGGATTTTTAAGAGTGATTGCAATTGTTGTTCCTCCTTCGTTAATAAATTCTACAGAACCGTTTATTGCATCAATTCTGTCTTTTATATTTTTTAATCCATAGTGATTCTGAGAATTTTCTTTTGGAAGTTCTTCGTTAATTCCTTTTCCGTTGTCGCTTATTGTAAAGCGGATTAAATTTGCAACATCGGTAATTCTGACTGTGATTAATGTTGCACCAGAGTGTCGTGCGGAATTGCTTAATGCTTCCTGCAAAATGCGTAAAAGTTCAATTTGAATATCGCCTGAAAGTTTTTTTACTCCCACAGAAGCACAGAAATATTCTGTATTTATTGAAAAGTTTTTTTCAAAGGAAGCTAAAGTTTCTTTTACTATATCTTCAAAACCGGCAGTTAAATCAAGATGAGTTGAATCTATAAGATAGCGGACTTCTTTAAATGCATGCTCTGCATAGAAAACGGCTTTTTCTTTTTCATCATTTTGAAGATAAAGTTTTAATGCGGCCAAATCCTGAGCCGCTCCGTCATGCAAATCTCTGGAAAATTTTTTCTGCGCAGTTTCCATAGACTGAAGTTTTACAAATTCGTTTTTCTGAAGCAGCGCTTTATATAAAATTATGGCAATTGCAATGAAAAGCAAAAAGAGAGACGAAATCAAAAGCGATTCGTAGCCAAACTGGAGTTCGCTCTGATTAATGCGGATTAATTTCTGAAGTTCAACACATTCACCTAAAAAAACTTCTGCCGAAACATTACTGGTTGAAAAATTTTTAATGCGCGAAATTATTATTGAAAGCTGATTTTCAATTGCTTCGTTATAATAAGTGAGCGGCAAAAATCTGTGCCAGACTGTATCGCAGTAATTTTGAGTGTCAGTTAAGAAAGACGGATTATTGGAATCGTTTGAAAAGTCAACTTCGAGTTCCGAAATCATAAAATCAAGTTCGTAAAGATTTTTAGTTCCCGCATTTTTAAAAATGAGCGTACTTGTAAATGCAAAAACAGAAATCAGGATAAGAATATATTCAATTCGAAAAATAGTTTTTAATTTTTTTAACAGCATAAAAGAAATTATACCACATAATCTCTTTACAATTCAAAGAAACAACTCGGGAAAAAATCCCGAGG
>JAGHVB010000048.1 GCA_018064525.1 Candidatus Treponema merdequi
ATTTTTAATTCCACGATAAAGTTCAGTTATTACAATTCCACATAAAACAACAGAATCCTGCTGCAAAAGATTCCAGTGAGAATCATCTTCATTGTTTATCATGCCAATTACAATGTTTGTATCCAGAAGAATCATATTAAACTGGCGCCTCGAATTTCTTCTATGTAGGATGAATCTATTTGAACGTCATCTATTTGCGAAAAGAATTCTTTTTTATTAAAATTTGCAGATCTGTTAAAAATTGTGGATGAGACTTCAGATGTTTGAAAAGCATTGAGCTGTTCCTGTAAGTTCAAAATTGTATTTTGAAGTGTGGTTAGAATTTGAGCAAATTGCAAAAACTTATTTTGAAACATTCCGTTATTTTCTAAAAAATTGGAATCGCCGTAAGCTGGAACTGGATTTGCAACTTTAAAACTATAAGCTTGATTGACAGAATCACCATAGAAAACAGTTTTGTGTTCAGAGTTAAGTTCGTTATCTATTAAGATTTTGTATGATACTTTATAGATTTTTGCCAGTTTTCGGATAATTTCCACTGGAGGTTCAACTTCACCAGATTCGTATTTCATATACGAAAGACGGGAAATACCAAGAATCTTAGCCAGTAAATCTTGAGAATAACGATTTTCAGTTCTGAGCTTTTTTAATGTTTCTTTCACTCTTTTAAAGTATCAAAGAATTTTTATAATGTCAAGTAAAATATATAATAAAAGTATACAAAAATATACATTTGCAGTAATCGTACCCCTCTTCGTAAGAAGTCAAGATTATTAAATTATCCTTTAGCTTCTGTCTGTCCGGCGTCCCCGCCGCAAGCGGCGGTCGGGCTTTGCGCAGTTCGCCGTCTCACGCGGCTCATCCACTCCGCTTCGCTCCGGGACTTGCTCCCGCAAGCTGCTCCAATCCCTGACGCATTCAAAAAAAAATGCCCGAAACAAAAATCTGTCTCGGGCAAATAATTAATGAAGGACAAATGACTATATCAAATCAAAAAGCTCTTTTGCAAAAATTTCTGTTGTAAAATGATCATCGCTGATACCAGTATTTTGAGTATATCTTTTCTGTAAATAATCAAAAATACCAGGATACTTTGCTTCGAGTTTTTGTTTTATGGAAGCATCAGCAACAGCCAGTTCATAAAGTTTTTCTCCAAGATATTGCTTCTGGTCATCATGTAAATCTGTACCTGAACCATCTTTTACGATTGTAACTCTTGGGGCAATACCCGCTCCCATTTCTATTGAATAATTTCCCTGATGCTCTGGTTTGTTTATGTAAAAGGTTTTTGTAGACATTTTAGTCCTCCATTGATTGTTATTATTTTTCTACATTTTATGTGTGATTATGCATTGGTTACATCAACGCAATGATTTGTTTACTTTCGTTAAAACGAAATTGACAAAGCCGGAACTACGCCGAATCCCGTATAGTCAACGGGGTTGCGGCTGTCGGCCTCGCCTTTATAGTCGATGCGATACGCTTCGTAACTATCAAGATAGTGGGGCGAGCGGAGCCACCAATAACCGCCGTAGCCATCGGTTGTACTCTGGTTAACAAAGTTTGCTTTTGCAAAGTCAGTTGTTACTCTTATGCGGCTGTTTCCTTTTCCATAACTGTTGTATGCTTCTTTACTATATTTTGTTACTTCGTATTCGCTAAGCAAAAAGATTTTGTCATCTGTCGGATCACAGGCATATATTGTTGCTTTTGTTATTTTGCCATCTTTGTCGGTTGTACTGTCTTTGCTGTTGTCTACTTTTGTTGTTATGATTTTATTTATTGCGTCACTTGTAAACGCTGTCTGCAAAAAGCCTTTATCAAGCCATTTACCTTCATCAAATTCCTTTTCAGCATTATAGCTAATTCCATTTAAATATGCGCGAATCTGGCTGTGCATGTAGTTGTTCAAGTAAGTTCCATTTCTATGATTATCAGTAGTTTTATAATATGCATAATATAGAACGTTTCCTGTAAGAATATTTTCGGCTACAAGTAATTTTCCAGTTGTAGTTCCAGTATTACCATCTACGTCGTATGCAGAATCTGCTACACGCCACTTGATTGGCATTACCTTAAACCAGCGGCTTGTTTTTTTGTTTCGTCCTACATCTGAATTGTCTTTGTTGTATTTATAACCAGAATCAACTGCATCTTCTTCGCATTTTACATAGTAGTTTCCGTCTAATCCCTGCACAAATTCCATGTACCCGCGTGTTACTTTCTTTGTAGATGTTTCAAGTCCAAAAACTGCTACATCTGCTACTGGAACTACATCCTGCGGCCAGTCGCCAAATTCTACATAAGTTGCATCAGTTCCGTAAGAACCAGTTGTTCCTGAAGGGAGAGCAGTTACTGTGTCATGGAATGAATAAGGTTGAGATTCTTTTATTTTTACAGTAAATGTTGCAGTTTTTCCGCCGTAAGTTACTGTAATCGTCTGGCTTTCTACGGCTTTACTTGAATCAAATCCGCTTGTTGTTACTTCGGTTGTTACATCTTTTGTATTTCCATCGCTGTATATTGCCGTAACTTTCATTCCTGCTAAATCAAGAGCAGCTGCACCAACAAAATACTCTTTCTTTGTCGGCTCTGTTGTAATTTCGATTTTGTCTAATACAGGTTCCGGCGTACTCGGCGCACTCGGCGAAGAACACCCCGTAAACAAAACCACAAGACTGCACAAAACGGCAGCACCAATTCCAAATAATTTTTTCATAAATAAATCTCCTTTCAAATATGCTTAATTTATAAACACAATCATTTTGTTACCGTTATTGTATTTCCACAATCCCGATTTGTCATGAGAAAAAATCCCGACACCCCTCGGGATTTTTTCCCGAGTTGTTTCTTTGAATTGTAAAGAGATTATGTGGTATAATTTCTTTTATGCTGTTAAAAAAATTAAAAACTATTTTTCGAATT
>JAGHVB010000087.1 GCA_018064525.1 Candidatus Treponema merdequi
TTTATGGTCTAATTAGTATAAGGCATTAGAACAGCGGAGGATTTTTTTTTATGAAAAACGTAATTTGTACAATTCCATCAATGCTTTCAAAAGTCGGCAGAAAATTTGCCTCTAAAACAGCAATGTTTCTCAAAAATGGAAATAAAATCTCATTTGACGATATGATGTGGGATGTTTCTCTGACAAGCCGTGCTCTCAAAGAACAGGGAATTTCAAAAAACAGCAAAGTTGCACTTTTTATGGACAACAGTCCTCAGTGCGTAGAAAGTTTTCTTTCAATTACAAAAATGGGAGCTGTTGCAGTTCTTTTGAGTTATGATTTTACAGAAAACCAGATTAAAGAAATTCTTGATGCAGAAAAACCGGATGCAATTTTCGTAAGCGATTATAAATTGAATCTTGTTCTCGGAACACAGAATGCGACAATTCTTGCAATCGATGATAACCGCGTATTAAAGCAGGTTTCCCGCCAGGTAAAAAATTCCATTTCGGCTGTAGAAGAAAAAGATAATGCTGTCATTATGTTCAACACAACAGAAAACGGACTTCTGACAAAGCAGACACTTACACAAAAAGCATTCGTAGAGCTTACTACAGACGTAAAGAAAAAATCTTTCATTCCTCTTTCTGTAACAAATGCTTTGGAAGGTTTAAAAGCTTTCGTTGCCCCGATTTTGAAGGGCTTTTCAATCAAGACAACTAACTGATTCCTGAATGGGTTAAGTTGTAAAATAGACGCTGGTCACAGACTTTGTCTGTGGCCTTTTTTATTGCATTTGCGCCGAAGAGATAGCAGTAAAGAAATTATTTTTTAATTATGATGACCTGTTCAGAAGTGAAGTATGGAATTGAAAAGTCAACTTCTTTCTCTCTTTCAGGAGTTACAGAAATTGCAGCTGCTGCAAAATCAATGCTTTCTGATTGAAGTGCCCTGAATAATGCTGCAAAGTTCATGTCAACAATCTGAAGATTTGCATTTTCTTTCTGTGCAATATACTGTCCGAGTGAAATGTCAAAACCGATTACTTCTTTTTTTATGATATATTCGAAAGGAGCAAACTGTGCGTTAGTTCCGAGTTTGAGAATTTTGTTTGATTCAGAAACTGGAATGTATGGAATTTCTACGCCGCTTTCCGGCATCATGAATGCCTGAATGAGTTCCTCATATTTTCCGTTTGCTTTGATTGTCTGAATTGTTTCGTTGATGGAATTTAAAAGTTCTGTGTTTCCTTTTTTTACTGCGATTGAATATTTTTCACTGTTCTGTTCAAAAGATTTATCTTTTATTATCATCAGGTTTTTTGTTTCATTTACAAGTTTTACTGCAGGATATTCATCGATTACGATTGCATCAACATTTCCCTCTATTAATTCCTGAGCTGCATCATTTAAAGTACGGCATGAAACGATTTTTGCATTTGCAACATTTTCAGTAACATATTTTTCGCCTGTCGTTCCTTTCTGGACACCGATTGTATGTCCTGCGAGATCTTTTGCTGTGTTTATTACGATTTTATTATAATTGCAGCCTGAAAAAAGAAGTGATATTGCTGCAATTGAAATTAAAAAACTTTTTTTCATATAACTTTTTACTCCGTTAAAAAAAATTATATCATTCTGTTCTTGAAAATTCCACCAAAATAATACATACTTCAGAATTATAACTATACTTTAGGAGTCCAATATGAGTGATACAAAAAAAATTGATATCCTTGATTCATCGTTGCGTGACGGAGCTCAAGGAGAAGGAATCAGCTTTTCAATTCAGGATAAAATTCATATTGTTCAGGCTCTTGATGAACTTGGCGTCAAATATGTAGAAGCCGGAAACCCTGGAAGCAATCCGAAAGACATGGAATTTTTTCAGCAGGTTAAAAAATTAAATCTTAAGAATACAAAACTTGTTGCATTTGGTTCGACACGCAGAAAGGGAATGCAGTGTATTGAAGATACAAATCTTCAGAGTCTTCTTGCTGCAGAAACAGAAGATGTTGTTTTCTTTGGCAAGAGCTGGGATTTTCAGGTAACAGATATTATCCGTACAACGCTCGAAGAAAATCTTGATATGATCCGTGATACTGCAGCTTTTTTAAAAAAGAACGGACGCAATGTAATTTATGACGCGGAACATTTTTTTACAGCTTATGTAAAGAATAAAGAATATGCAATGAAAACTCTGCAGGCTGCTGTTGAAGGCGGGGCTTCTGTTTTGACATTGTGTGAAACAAAGGGCGGATGCGTTCTTGATGAGTGCCGTGAAATTACCCGTGAAGTTGTAAAAACTTTTGGTGATAAAGCAATAATTGGAATTCATACTCATAACGATTCTGGTCTTGCAGTTGCAAATACGTTGATGGCTGTTGATTCTGGAGCGCGTCATATTCAGGGATGTCTTTTGGGAATCGGCGAACGAACAGGAAATGCAAATCTTTCGACAATCATTCCGAACCTGCAGTTGAAAATGGGATACGAATGCATTCCATCTGAAAATTTAAAACTCATAACACCAGTTACAAAAAAAATCGCAGAAATCTCAAATCTTCATCTCGACAGCGGAATGCCTTATGTCGGAACAAATGCATTTGCTCATAAAGCCGGAATGCACATCGATGCAGTTTTAAAAAATCCGTATGCTTACGAACATATCGAGCCGGAAGCTGTCGGAAACGAACGCGTTTTCTTGATGAGTGAAGTTGCAGGCCGCAGCATGATCATTGAAAAGATAAAGAAGTTTGATCCTTCAATTGAAAAAGATAATCCGATTGTTGCTGACATCATGCAGAAAGTTAAGCAGATGGAATTTGAAGGCTACCAGTTTGAAGGTGCAGACGGCAGTTTTGAACTTCTTGTGAGAAAGACAATCGGAAAGTATCAGCCGTTCTTTAAACTTCATTATTATCAGGTTAATTCAGTTAATCCACGCCCGGAAGAAGGTGTGTGTGCATGTGCTCAGGTAAAAGTAGAAGTTGACGGACAGATAGAAGTTACCGGCGGTGAAGGAATGGGTCCTGTAAATGCACTCGATATTGCATTCAGAAAAGGTCTTGAAAGATTTTATCCTTCCGTTCAGTCGTTCAGACTTACTGACTATAAAGTTCGTGTTCTTGATGGAAAGAGCGCAACAGCAAGCCGTGTACGTGTATTGATTGAATCAACAGACGGAAACGAAAGCTGGACAACAGTCGGAGTAAGCTGTGACCTTGTTGAAGCATCATGGCTTGCACTTGTAGATTCTTTTGAATACAAACTGATTAAAGATGTTGAAAAGAAGTTTAAAAGACTGATTTAATTTTATAAAAAAAGAGGGCAGAAATAAAACTTATTTCTGCCCTGCGAGACGACATTGAATGCGATGTGTCTGGTATCGCATTTATTAAATATTAAGTATCATCAATGTCATGATTAATTATTGACGATAAATCTGCTTTAAAACAAATCTTTGCTGAATAAAAGTTTTCTTTTGTAAAAGCATATTTTTATTACTTAACATGAAATTCTTTTATCTGCTGATTACATATGTTTTTTCTTTCTGAAGTGTCAGAATTTCTATAAGTGGAATTTCTAAAATGAAACATTGTTCTGCTTTTTGTCTCGTTATACCGTCACATAATATGATTTTTACTGTTCCGCGGAGCAGTTCGTCCGCAATTTTATTTCCGTAAAGTGATGCAACAAGTTCTCTGTATTCAGTTTCTGAAATTTCTTCGCCCGTAAAACATGGAGCCATCAGAAGGTCTGCATATTTCTGTATGATTGAATTCTGGCTTGTGATGAGATTCTGTAAAATTTCCGGCGAAAGTGTTATTTCAATTTTTTCAAATGATGATGACGGTTTTTCTGTAAAATATTTTTTTATGAAAGGAAATTTTTCATCTGATGCATTTGCCTCTATCGTTAATTCTTCTGAAGATGGATCTGGCTTGAATGCTCTGGCTTTTGGTTCTGTGAATCCGCATTTAAGAAGTGATTTTTCTATTTCAAGTGAATCAAAAATTCTTGCGTCTGCAGGTGCCGTTGAATTGTCAAATGATGTTACAAGTTCTATAACCGGTTTTTCTGCTGTTGTATTTATTGTGTAGGATGTCTCGTGTGGATTTTGATTACTTGAAGTAATTGTTACTTCAAGAGGACAGCCTGTAAATAAAAAAATTGAAAGTAAAGAAATCGTCAGGTAATAATGAAATGTTTCAGTTTTAAAAAGATTTTTTGCAAAGATGTTTTTTATTGAAAGTTTTTTTTGTAATAATTTTGTTTTCATTTATTTATAAAGTCCTCTGTACTATTTTAAAACACTGTTCAGAGGTAATGTTACACGAATTCCGGTTGAAAATACAAAGCCAGTACTCAAAGATTCGTTTATCGGTAATGCACCGCCATCTCTTCCGTTGAATACTGTATAGGCGATATCTTGTGAAATTGAAATATATACTTTTCCTGCCTTTATTGATGGTGTAGAAAATGTTACGCCGATAATTCCTGGAAAAATAGAAGCGTTGATGAATTCTCTTGTTTCAGGAAGTTTTGCCTGTCCGATTGTAAAAACAGGACCTAGATAGACATTTACATATTCGTTAAATGTTAAATTAAATGTTACAGGAATTTGAAAACAGTCGGCTCCATAATTCCATCTTAAAGCTGTTCCTATTCCCGGCTGAACTTTCCATTTTGTGTATCTTGCAGCTGCTGATAACTGTAATCCGCGCCAGTTAATCATAAACTTTCTTGGAAGCCAGAGACTCCAGTCACATGAGAGCAGCGAATCAATCTTAATGTTAGAAAGAAATGATGAAGAGTGAGATTTACCTGAGACATTTTCTGCCGTTTCATTATCCGGGATATCTTCTTCGATGATATCATCATCGTTTGTTCTGCTGCTTGATGCAGTTTTGCTTCCATTCGATTTTGCACTTGTTAATGGTTTTCCAACTGCGGCAAAACAGTTCTTATAATATTTTTCTGTGAGTGAAGAAGCAATGACACCTGTGTTTGAACCATCGCTTGCCGCATGAATGAATTGATTTCGGCCTATGTAAATTCCAACATGAGATATCTGACCATCACCTGTTGTCTTAAAAAAAACGAGATCACCTTCTTCGATTAAATCTGTGTTTACGATTTTGATTGCAGAATAAATTGCTTTTACAGATCTTGGCAGCTGAATTGATGCTGCTTCTCTGAAAACTGTAAATACAAGTCCGGAACAGTCAAAGCTGTCCGGTCCAATTGCTCCTGTTTTATAAGGACAGCCGATAAAGCTTTTTGCTTTTGCACAGACAGCATCTCTAAGTTTTGCCGCTTCTTTTGCAGAATATTCCTTTGCAAAACATAAATTGCAGATATAAAAAATAAAAAGTATTAATAAAAATTTTTTGCTTTTCATACATTATTAATATCGGAAT
>JAGHVB010000025.1 GCA_018064525.1 Candidatus Treponema merdequi
TTCTTCTTTATCAACAGCCATAATAAAATTTACGCCACCAGTAATAGAAGCTCCTCTTTTTAATTCTGAATCTGAATAAAAATCCGTGTAATCATAACCAAAGAAAAGATTTCGGCAGACTTCAAGTTTTTCTTGGAACTTAGGATAAGCCCTTTTTGCAACATCCATTTCGCCATAGTTTTCACGGTCACGGACAGTGTAATCGTTCATGGCCTGTTTAAGAGCCTGGGCAATACCAACATAATCAACTACAAGACCACCTTCCTTATCCTTGAAAACTCGGTTTACACGGGCAATTGCCTGCATAAGGTTGTAGGATTCCATTGGTTTGTAAACATACATTGTTGCAAGAGACGGAACATCAAAACCTGTAAGCCACATATCAACAACAATGGCGATTTTTAAAGGACTGTCGTTATCCTTAAAGCGAGTTGCAAGTTCCTGCTTGTGTGTTTTATTTCCGATTATTGCACGCCATTCTTCAGGATCTTTGTTGCTTTCTGTCATTACGACTGCAACACGTGCATCATCACCAGGAACTTCTACGGTGCTTGCAGCTCCAGTCGTGGTGGTTGAGCCTGTCGAAACCACTCTTTTTGTGCCAGCCCACTGAGGTCGAAGTTCAAGAATACGATTATAAATCTTCATTGCGATTGAACGGCTGTAGGCAACAATCATTGCTTTTCCAGTAAGCTGATACTGGCGTTCATTTTCGTAGTGTTCAAGAATATCATCAACAAGAGAATTGATTGTCTTTTCAGACCCGAGGATTTCTTCCATTTTTCCAAGTTCATGTTTTGATTTTTCAATTACTTCTTCATCAGCATTCTGAGCAAGGATATCGTATTCAGCATCAATCTGGGCAAGAACTTTATCATCGAGTTTAAGTTTAATAACACGGCTTTCGTAATAAACAGGGCGAGTTGCACCATCCTGAACAGCCTGAGTCATATCATAAACATCAATATAATCACCAAAAACTTCGATAGTGCTGCGGTCTTCACGGCTGATTGGAGTTCCTGTAAACCCGATGTAACTGGCGTTTGGAAGACTGTCGCGGATAATTCGTGCAGTTCCAATTGTTCTGCGGGCAATCAGATTTCCGTTTTCATCTTTTGAAGTTTTGATTTTTTCTGTAAGACCATACTGGCCACGGTGAGCTTCATCAGCCATTACAATAATGTTTTTACGGTCGCTGAGCGGTTCAGAAGATTCTTCAAACTTCTGCATTGTTGTAAAAATAATTCCGTTTGCCTTGCGGCCTTCAAGAAGAGATTTAAGATGCTCGCGACTTTCAGCCTGAACAGGTTCCTGACGCAAAAAATCTTTACAGTTACTAAACTGAGTGTAAAGTTGATTATCCAAATCATTACGGTCGGTAATTACAACAATAGTTGGAGAATCAATTGCAGCTTGTAAAAGATGAGCATAGAAAACCATAGAAAGCGATTTTCCAGAACCCTGAGTATGCCAGAAAACACCAATCTTACCGTCACCAGAAACTGCAGTACGAGTTCGTTCAACAGCTTTTTTTACTGCAAAATACTGATGATAGCCCGCAAGAATCTTATAAGAATTTACGCCTTCATTATTAAAGCAGATAAAGTTTTTGATGATGTCGAGCAAACGTTCTTTTTGGAAAATGCCTTCAAAGAAAGTGGTAAAATCCGCAAATGATTTTGACTCCATATTTCCGTCTTTAGTTTTCCATTCCATAAAGCGGTCTTCACCAGAAGTAATTGTTCCCGCTTTAGAAGTAAGCTGATCAGACATAACGCAAATACAGTTGTAAATGAACATACTAGGAATTTCCTGCATGTAATTACGAATCTGCGAATATGCTTCACTTGCATCAGTCTGTTCTCGGCTTGGAGATTTTAATTCAAAAAGGCAGACAGGAAGTCCGTTTAGGAAAAGAAGAATGTCTGGACGTTTGTTTGATTTTTCGATGAAAGTCCACTGGTTTGCGATTATGAAAGAGTTGTTGTTTACGTTATTAAAGTCTGCAATATAAATAATTTCAGATTTAGTTTCGCCGTTTTGGGAATATGATACTTCAATTCCGCTTTGGAGATATTCCATGAAGAGAGCATTTTTTTTAACGAGTTCGGCGTTTTCAAAATTGCGGAGTTTTTGGAGTGCTTCGTTTATGGCAGAAGGAGCAGCTTTTGGATTTATACGGCGGATTGAATCTTCAAGAACTGTGTCGTAAAGTGGAGAATGCCAGTCACGGTCGATGTCTGGACCGTAGATGCGTTCATATCCAAGTGTATCGCGGAACAGTTCGATTAATGCTTTTTCGTATGAGGATTCGGTGTAAGCGGGCATATTGTTTTCTTCCAAAGTAAGTATAGTTTAACATGGAATTGGGAAGAAATAAACTAGGAGATTATCAATTCGCTTAGGTGAGCGAAATGATAAAATATTATTTGGGATCAAGTTTTTTCTGCTCACTTTCAATTTGTTTAATACTTTTTTCTGGAGTAGGCAAATCTTCCGGCATTGTACCGCCAAGATCTTTAATTGTCTGTCGAACCTTGGAACCAACTTCATAATGAACCTGATTTGCGGCAGATTTTCCCTGCACATTTTCTCGACGAAGTTTTTCTTCTGTCTGAGTTGCACGGAATAAGTTTGCTGCAAGTTCTGTGCTTCCCATGTAATCAAGAATATCCTGACTTTTACTAAGACCTTTGCGTTCTTTTATATCTTTTGCTTTTAAACCGCCGTACAAACCCATATAGCCATAGTTCTGAAAAATCGCATAATCCAAAGGCTTAATTACGCCTGCATCATGGGCTGCATCTGCCAAAGCCGTATTATGCTTTTTTATTTCATTACGAATAGAAAGACGTTTCTGATCTTCTGTTAATTCTTCGTAGTTTTCTATTAATTCCTGCTGACGGGTTTTTACTGCAAAATATGTTTGTCCAAGGGCAATGATTTCTTTTCTTGGATCACCATTTTGAACTATAAGATAACAGGCGTATCTGGAAAGATAGTAATTTTCAACCTCTCGTTCAGCACCGCTCCCCAAAGGAACCATTTCGCTCACCTGAGCGAAATGGTCTTCCACAGGAATATTGCTGTTTTTACAGGCATTCATTGCACGTTTAATAGCTGGAACAAATTTTCCATATTCAGTATATTCAAGAATTTTGAATAATTCACGAGCAGACCAATATTCCTGCTGATATTCGTTTACGTGTTTAATATTTTCAAATAAGTCAATTGAAAAAGTTTTTGAATTCATAATAGCTCCTAGAATGAAGAATGTAATTCACTTAATGAGAATTATTGGGATGCTTTTTCCAGTGAATACTTAAGAAAATCTCTATATTTCTTTATTCTATTAAGTTTAGCAGTCTCAAAACAATAAAAAATGTAAACAATTAAGGGAAAAAGGAAAATAACAATATTAATTGAAGTTTTTGGGGCTTCATAGAATTTTTGTAAGTTATTTATAAATAAAAAAATCATGGCAATTGGACCGACAACTTTGTATCCGTCAAATAAATTTTTATTAAACTTTTCGTTATTTTTGTAATTATTGTTTATATATTCATAATAT
>JAGHVB010000001.1 GCA_018064525.1 Candidatus Treponema merdequi
ACTACTTTGCCTTCAGAATTACGTTTTTCGTTTGCAAGCGGAACAAGAATATAAGCACCGCCAAAACTTTTCTGATATTTTTCAGTCGCAAAAAATTCAGCACCCGCATAATTTATACAAACATCACCTTCCAGCGCATTTGTGTATCCGTGTAAAAATACAAAAACAGGATACGATTTATCTTTTTCAAAACCATGTTCAGTCGGATCAAAAAAATAATATTTCATGCCAGCCGCTTCATCAGTTTTATAAAGATTAAAATATTCACCAACTTTGTATGTAGGCGAAGAAATAAACGCACCTTCTGGAATTTCTTTTGTCCAGTCTTTTCCCAATTTCGTAAACTCCGAGATAATTTAATTTTTTCTATTATACAAGATTATCAACTTTTTTGTGATAGAGATGTGATTATATTTTCAAAATCTGTTATTATCATCACATGTTCAATTTAATCTGGCCGGCCGCCATCATCATTTTTTCAAATATTGTTTATCAGATCTGCGCAAAAGGTATTCCTGAGCAGATGAATACTTACGCTTCCATGACAGTTACTTACGCTGTGGCAACGATTTTTTCGGCACTCATGTTTTTTGTTACAACTAAAGGTGACAATATCCTTCATCAATTTAAACTTACAAACTGGGCAACAATAATTTTAGGAATTGTGATTACCGGGCTCGAAGTTGGATTCATTTACGCTTACAAAGCCGGATGGAAAGTAAACACGCTGGCAACAGTAACAAACGCATTTTTGGCAATTGCGCTCATCTTCCTTGGATTTTTTATGTACAAAGAAACAATTACCTGGAGCAAAGTTATTGGCGTTTTAATCTGCCTTGCAGGACTCTGGTTTATAAAAAGATAGAAAACAGCAATTAATCTAGATGGTTTTATTATAGAATAAAATAAATTGTATTCCTGAAAATTGTGTGTTACCATTAAATATAGAAGCATATAATTTTTTACCTCATACCTGTGTAATTTTTCAGGGAGATCTGTCGTGCAGGATTACATCTATTCTGTAATAGGAATTATTTCAATTGCCATTCAGCTTATAATAAATTTTAATGTAATGTTTAAAACAAATCAGAATACGCTGCAGAAAGCTGCTGAAAAATATCGTTTTCTGATGAGTGCAATTTTTGCTTATTATATTACGGATGCTTTGTGGGGAATTTTTGCGGGGCTGAACTGGATTCCAGCACTTTTCATTGATACAACGATTTATTATGTTGCGATGGCTTCTGCAATTGTCTGGTTTTACAGTTATATTATTGAATATCTTGAAATAAAAGACTGGCGCGCGAAATTCTTTTATTATTTTGGAAAAGGATTTTTTGTTCTGGAAATGCTCTGTCTTATTGCAAACTTTTTTGTGCATTGTTTTTTCTGGTTTGATGAAAATGATGTATATGTTGCAGGACCAGTCAGATATCTTGCATTATGGGTTCAAATTGCGATGTTTGCTTTTTCAAGTATCGTAACTTTTATTGATGCATGCAAATCAGAGGTAACAGAAAAAAAACGTCATCTTGCGATTTTCTTTTTCAGTCTGATAATGCTTATTGCAATTATTTTCCAGGAAAGATTTCCTCTTCTTCCATTTTATGCACTTGGATGTCTGATTGGATGCTGTGTACTTCATGTTTACGTTGTAGGCGATGAATCTAATGAGTATCAGAAGATGCTTGTTAAGGAAAAAGAAAAACTTCAGAATCTTGCAGATGAGCTTTCAAATTATAAACATGCAGTTCTTTCTGATGCACTGCTTTCGTTTGAGGCAAATCTTTCAAAGGATGAAATTTATTACGGTATCTGGAAAGATAATGCGGGTAACGAAGTTCCATTAAAAAATATTATTGGATTTGAAACTCCATGCAGTTATGAAAAATATATTAATACCCGGAAAGAAAATTTTGTAAAAGAAACTGATGTTGATTCTTTTGCAGAACATACTGACAGAAAACTTTTGCTTGAACAATTTAAAAATGGTAATACAGAAATAACTTTTGATTATGAGGCTAAAACTATTTCAGGGCACAGCACATGGCTTCGCCGTAGTATTGCAATGATTCAGAATCAGGCGGGAGATATAATTGCGTTTACAAGTGTAAAAGATATTTCTGCAATTGTCGGACAGGCAAAACGCGAAGAGGCTTATATTCGTGCTCTGGCCATGGAGTATGAAAGTATTGCAATCGTTGAAATAAATAATATCAATCAGGAAGAAGATAAAGTTTTAATTCACAGCCGTTTATCTGAAGATATGTTAAATCTTATAGATGAAGAAACTGCGAATGAAATTTATTACAGCAGAAAGCTTGATCTTATGACACGGTTTGTTCATCCTGAAGACAGGGAGCAGTTTGTTGCGAATACAAAAAGAGTTAAGCTTTTTGAATCGTTTGCAAAAAATGAAACTCATGTTGTAGATTTCCGTATCATAAAGCCTGACAATTCATATATTTATTATCAGCTCAGTTTTATTGCAATTAAAGATGATAATGGAATTCCAGTTGGAACGATTGCATGTATTCGAAATATTGATTCTGAAATCAGAAAAGAATTTGGAATCCGTCAGGAACTTGAAAATGCAAAAATTGCGGCAGAAGCTGCAAACCAGGCAAAGACAACATTCCTGTTCAATATGTCCCATGATATCCGTACACCTATGAATGCAATCATAGGTTTTACAGAAATTGCGAAGAAACATATAAACGAACCGCAGCGTGTTCTTGATTCACTTGAAAAAGTTAAATTGTCCAGCGGACATCTTCTGACTCTTATAAATGATGTCCTTGATATGTCCCGCATTGAAACAGGAAATATAAATATTCAGGAAGAACCTGTATGTATAGATGCTGCTTCAGATAATCTTTTCAGTCTGCTAAATGGAAGTGCAGAAGAAAAAAATATTACATTGACTTCTGAAATTGATTCATCTGTAAAAGATCACTGGATTTATGCAGACAGACTTCATGTAATGCGAGTTCTTACAAACATTGTTTCAAATTCCGTAAAATATACAAATAACGGCGGAAAAATAAATATCCTTGCAGAAGAATTTCCGTGCGAAAAACAAGGGTATGCGAAATATCGCTATACTGTTGCTGATACTGGAATTGGAATGAGCAAAGAATTTCTTTCTCATTTATTTGAACCATTTGCGAGAGCAGAAAGTGCAACTAAAAGCGGTATAATCGGAACAGGACTTGGAATGTCCATTACAAAGTCACTTGTAGAATTAATGGGTGGCACAATTTTTGTTGAAAGTGAATTGAATAAAGGTACTACAGTTCGCGTGGAATTTGAAAATAAGATTGCAGATCCTCAGGAACAGCAGGAGGAAGATTTAAATATTATGTCCGCAGTTTTTGAAGGTAAAAAAGTGCTTCTTGTAGAAGATAATGTTTTTAATCGTGAAATTGCCACAGAACTTCTTGAAAGTGAAGGGTTTATAGTTGATACTGCAGAGGACGGAGATATTGCTGTTGAAAGAATGCGTAATTCACATGAAGGTCAGTATGATTTGATTCTTATGGATATTCAGATGCCGAGAATGAACGGCTATGATGCTACAAAAGCAATTCGAGAACTCCCAAATCCTTATACTGCAAATATTCCGATTATTGCAATGACAGCAAATGCATTTGCAGAAGACATAAAAAATGCTCTTGATGCAAAAATGAATGACCATATTTCAAAACCGATTGATAAGAAAAAACTGTTCCACATAATTTCAAAATTTTTAACTAACTGACAGATATATTTTTATGACAAACTGATGAATACCTGTGATGTATGTGATATAATTATTCAGAGGTTTAAATGTCAGAGTATAGCGAACGTATCAGAAAAGAATGGGCAATGCTCAGTGTTGTCCGTGATGCAAATTTAAAACAGCCTGTAACAATTGAAGCTTATAAAAATATTGAATACAGACAATGCGAAGATTATGATTATCAGAATGGCTGGAACCTGCTCGATCTGTATGTGCCAAAGCAGCATTCAGGAAAACTTCCTGTCATTATGAGTTTTCATGGTGGTTCTTATGTTTACGGCACAAAAGAAATGTATAAGTATTATCTTATGTCGATTGCAGAAAAAGGTTTCGCTGTAGTTAATTTTAATTATCGTCTAGCTCCTGAATATAAATTTCCGACAGCATTTGTTGATGCGAATTGCGTTGTAAACTGGGTTCGTGAAAATGCAGAAAAATATAATCTTGATCTGAATAATTTTTTTCTGATGGGAGATTCTGCGGGCGCACATTATGTTTCGATGTACTCTGTTCTTTGCACGAATCCTGCTTATTCTGAAATGATTGGAATTCGCCCGCCTGAAAATTTTGTTCCAAAGGCTGTTGCGATGAACTGCGGTTTTTATAAAATCAACTGGTTCTTTTGTCTTGTAAACGATTTTGTTCAGGCGATGTGTGATCTTTTTGGTGAAAAGGAATTTGAAAAAGGTAAATACTTTTTGAATGGAAAAAATATCAGGATTAAAAAGTTTTTCAATACGACAAACATCATGACAAAAGATTTTCCGCCGGCATTTATTACAACAGGTGGAAATGATTTTGTAAAATTCCAGATTAATTATATGAAACGCCTGATGAAAAAATTCCACATAAAACATGAAATTAAAATTTACGGAACACGAGCAGATAAAGATACAATTCACAATTTTCATACAAATCCGGATTGCACTTATTCGAAGAAGTGTAATGATGAAGAGTGTGAATTTTTTAAAAATATGCAGGGGTAAAAAAGTATGAAAGTTTTTGATTTTGACAATACGCTTTACAATGGTGAAAGTGCAATTGATTTTGTCTTATATCTGATAAAGGGAAATAAAAAAATTCTTTTATGGATTCCGAAAATTGCAGTCGGACTTTTAAAATATAAATTATGTCTTGTTGGAAAAGATGCAATTGAAAATCAGCTTAATGCCTTTTTGAAATTTGTTGCGAATGACGGAAGAGATTTAAAAACTGTAGTTTCTGAATTCTGGATTCGTAATGAAAAGAATTTAAAACCACATCTTCTTAAGCTTGTAGAAAAAGAAGACGCAATCATCACGGGAAGTCCTTCTTTTTTAATTGAAGGAATTAAAGATAAACTTGGAACTTCAAAATTAGACTGTTCGGATTTTGATATGGTAAATTATCATATCAACTTCTTAAACTACGGAGAAAATAAAGTAAAAAAATACCGTGAACTTTATGGTGATAAACCGATTGATGTTTTTTATACAGATTCTTACAACGATCAACCTATGATGGACATTTCAAAAGAAGTTTATCTTGTCACAAAAAATAAAGTTAAAAAAATTAAATAAGCCTGACAGATATTACTGTTTTGAAATCGAATTTCTTTCCCAGAAAACGCCGTCAGAATATCCCTGAATTGATTTATCAGTTTCTGCTTTATTTAATCTTTTCTGTGCAAGAAGTGAATATTCCTCGTTAAGTTCTACTCCAAAAAAATGACGGCCAAGTTTTTTCGCAGTTACACTTGCGGTTCCGCTTCCGAGGAATGGATCAAAAATTATGTCACCTGGACGTGATGAAGCGAGAATCAGTTTTGCATAAAGTTTTTCCGGTTTTTGTGTCGGATGATCTGTATTTTCCGGCATTGACCAGAATGGAATTGAAATGTCATCCCAGAAATTTGACGGGTAGGTGAGCCTGAAATTTCCATCTGCAGTTTTGTCCCAGTCTTTAGGAACTCCGTTCACTTTGTATGGAGCGATTACACGTCGTTTGATTTTTACAGCTTCAACATTAAAATAATAATCATCAGGATTTTTAACTGCAAACCAGATGTCTTCCATTCCGTTTTTCCAGTTTGATTTTGCGCCTCTTCCCTTTTCGCGTTGCCAGGTTATCCGGTTTAAAATTGTAAGTTCTTTTTCTACAGCACGCTGCAGACTTGATGTGCATTTCCAGTCACCGCAGATGTAAAGGGAACCGGACGGTTTTAATTTTTTGCAGACATCAGGAAGCCATGTTGATAAATATTCATCATAGCTTTCATTAGAACGCGCGTTGAATTTAGTTCCATTAAAATCTTTTGTCAGATTGTAAGGCGGATCGATGATGATTAAATCTGCAAATTCATCAGGAAGAAGTTTGAGTGCTTCGAGTAAATCGCAGTTGAGTGTTTTGTCGAGAAATGAAGAAGTCGGTATGGTTGAGTCAGATGTTTTGTCATCGATAAATTTTGCGTTTGATGAGTTTGTGGAATCTGCAAGAGCGCGGAACTGATCGAGAGTGAGAATCTGTTTTTTAAGTTCCGGGATTTCTTCCTGAGAAAGAGTGAGTGTTCTGTTTCGTCCTGCGCGTTGTTTTTCTGTTTTTGACATATTTTAATTATATAGAAAATCGTGAAATTTTAAAAGGATTTTCTTGCTAAACAAATAAGATTGGATTAGAGTTATAGAATAAAGTTATAAATTTTTTATATTAATTTTTATTTCAGGCAAAGGAGTTGTAAAAGATATGTTTAAAATTGGAATTATAGGAGCCGGATGGATTGCAGAAAGAATGGTAGAAACTGTTTCCGGAATGAAAAATGTTCAGGTTTATGCAATTGCATCGCGTGACATTTTAAAAGCAAATGCGTTTGCAGAAAAGCACCGTATTCCGAGAGCGTTTGGTGATTATGAAGATTTATGCAAAGATGATGATATAGATCTCGTTTATATCGCAACTCCCCATTCACATCACGCAGAACACGCAGCGCTTGCAATCAAACACAAAAAAAATGTCCTTTGCGAAAAAGCTTTTACAATGAATTCAGCCCAGGCCAAAAAAATAATTTCACTTGCAAAGAAAAACAAAGTCTATCTTGCAGAAGCAATCTGGACCCGCTATATGCCTTCAAGAAAATTAATTTCTGATCTCATTAAAAGTAAGATAATCGGAAATGTAAAATATCTGACTGCAAATCTCAGTTATTCAATGGCGCAGAAAGAAAGAATTGTAAAACCGGAACTTGCAGGCGGTGCTCTTCTTGATCTCGGAGTTTACTGTTTGAATTTTGCGTTCATGTGTTTTGGAAATGATTTGTCCGGAAATAAAATTACAAAAATTGATTCATCTGCAAAACTAACAAAAAAAGGCGTTGATGAAAGTGAATCGATGACAGTTTATTTCAAAGACGGCAAAGTTGCGTATCTGACTTCTGCTGTCGATGCGCGTTCTGACAGAAAAGGAATCATCTGGGGGGACAAAGGTTATATCGTTGTAGAAAACATCAACAACCCGAACGCCATCAATGTTTACAGCGACGAAGATAAACTTATCAAAAGCGTAAAAATTCCACAGCAGATAACCGGATATGAATACCAGGTTTCAGAAGCAGTAAAAATGATAAAGGCAAAAAAAACAGAAAGCGAATCGATGCCGCTTTCAGAAACAGTTTTTGTCATGCAGACAATGGATAAACTTAGAAAAGACTGGGGCGTTGTTTTTCCACAGGAGAAAAAGTAAAGTGGAGTCATCCCGTTAATCGGGATGATTTTTTTAAGGATATAAAATGATTACATCTCTTGCACTAATTTTTCTTGTCGGACTTTCGATGGCATTCATCTGTCAGAAAATAAAAATTCCACGAATCATCGGAATGCTTATTACGGGAATCGTTCTTGGTCCATTTGTTCTCGATTTTTTGGATCCGTCAATTCTTGCAATCAGCAGTGAACTCAGGCGGATGGCGCTTATCATTATTTTGATTAAGGCAGGTCTTTCGCTTGATATTTCAGATTTGAAACAGATCGGGCTTCCTGCTGTTCTGATGTCGTTTCTTCCGGCTGTGTTTGAGATTATCGGTTTTGTGATTTTTGGTCCTGTGATTCTTGGAATGACGAGACTTGAAGCTGCGATTACAGGTGCTGTTCTTGGTGCAGTGTCGCCTGCTGTTGTTGTTCCGCGTATGGTGGAACTTATGGAAAAGAAATATGGAACTGATAAAAAAATTCCGCAGCTTGTTCTTGCAGGTGCTTCACTTGATGATGTGTTTGTGATCGTTTTGTTTCAGGCATTTGTAAGCATGGCGCAGGGAAATGGAATTTCTGTCCGAAGTTTTATTGATGTTCCGGTATCTATTGTCTTGGGAATTGCAATTGGTGCACTCTCTGGAATTTTTCTTGCGTTTATTTTTGATTTATTTTACAGACACGGACATAAAATCAGAAACAGTTTAAAGGTAATTATTATTTTGGGAAGTTCTTTTTTACTGATGGCAGTTGAAGGCTGGGTTGAACCGTGGGTTGCAGTATCAGGACTTCTTGCTGTTATGAGTATGGCTTGTTTTATTCAGAAGAAGTCGAGTAAAGAAGTTGCATCACGATTGTCACAAAAATACGGAAAGCTCTGGCTTTGTGCAGAAGTGATTCTGTTTGTTATGGTCGGTGCTGCAGTTGATATTCGTTATACGCTTGATGCAGGCCTTGGTGCTGTGCTTGCGATTTTCATTGCACTGGGATTCCGTTCGGTTGGAGTTGTGCTTTGTCTTTTGGGAACAAATCTAAATGCAAAGGAACGGTTATTCTGCGTGATTTCTTATTTGCCAAAAGCTACAGTTCAGGCTGCAATCGGTTCAGTTCCATTGTCACTTGGACTTCCGTGCGGAAAACTTGTGCTTTCTGTTGCTGTAATTTCAATTTTGATAACGGCTCCGCTTGGTGCTTTTTTGATGGATGGAACTTATAAAAAATTTTTGTTAAAGCAGGAATAGAAAACAGTCTATATAAATTCAACTAATCGAAACGGAGAACAAAAGAAAAGACAGAATAATTTGCGTCTTGAAAATTCACTTTTTTAAAGTTAAAATAATATATTCTTTTATGAAATCAAATGGAGGGTTTCAAATGAAAAAAATTTTATTAGCTTGTTTAGTAGCTGCAGTTGCAGTAACAGGTGTTTTCGCACAGGGAATCGGCGATGCTCTTAATGATGCTGATCAGCAGATTGCAGCAGCTGGCGAACAGTTTCCAAAAGGAACATGGGTTGATCCTAACTATAATGCAGCATGGGAATTTGGTGTAAACAACACACTCAAACTCTATGATGCTACAACTGGTGAATTGATTTACACTTTCGGAAAAAATCAGAGAAAGAATTTCAAAGTAAACATGACAAATGACGGTCTTGTTATTACATTCAGATGTGACGATACACAGCGCACATACAAGTTTACAAAATCAGTTACTTTGAGTACAGACATCAAAATGGAAATCGATGCAGATTTCTTGACTGAACACTACACAGTAAACATGAAAATGAAAAGATAGTTTCTCACTAAAGAAAAATTTTCTTTAGTTGAAAAAAACTATATGGTTAAAAAGCCGGTCATTATAAGTGATAAAGTTTTTATAAACGGAATCACTTATAATGACCGGCTTTTTTTAACAGTATGTTTTAAACTGAAAAGATGAAAAAATAAACTGTTGTTTTATTTTTCCTTATGTCGTCTGTCAAGTTCGTTATAAACGTCCTGCCAGTTAACGCCTTCTTTGTACATCAAAACGCTTACAAAATACAAAAGGTCTGCAGCTTCCCAGATTACTTCATCTTTTCCTTCGGCTTCACAGATTTCTTCGGCTTCTTCTTCTACTTTTTCGCGGACGCGTTTTGCGTCGAGAGTTGCAGTGTAGCTTCCTGGTTTTGGATTTGCAAATCGTTCTGCGATTGTTCCATATAAGCGTTCCATCGATGAGCGTTCATCAGGATCTGATGAGAAGCAGTTGAAGCTTCCTGTGTGGCATACGCCGCCGTGTGGAATAACTGTTGCAAGAACTGTATCGCGATCGCAGTCTGCTCTGAGTTTTAATACTTCAAGATAGTGGCCGCTTGTTTCGCCTTTTGTCCAGAGAACATTTCTTGTGCGTGACCAGAAAGTAAGTTTTTTTGTATCAAAAGTTTTTGTAAATGCTTCGCGGTTTGCGTATCCCATCATCAAAACTTCGCCGTTTACGCTCTGTGCAATAACCGGAACCATATCGTTTACTTTTTTCCAGTCGAGACAGCGGAGGAAAGATTCTTTCAAAGAAACTTTGTTTGTATAAAGAGCCATTCCAAGCTGAACATCGCAGTGCATTTTTTCAAGAGTTTCAATTTCATCTTCAGAAGAAACACCACCGGCTACAACTACGCGGCACTTAACTGCATCGCGAAGTTCTTTTGCCATTTCAAGATTTGTTCCCTGCATGCAGCCTTCTTTTTCTACACAGGTGAACAATAATTCGCTGCAGTATTTTTCTGCTTCTTTTGCTCCGTCGATAAGCGGAACATCGATTGTCTCAGTCCATCCTTTTACGGCAATTTTTCCGTTGATGGCATCGACACTGATGATGATGCGTTGTTTTCCGATTGCCTTAACAAGTTCGTCGAGAAACTCTGTATCAAGAACAGATTCTCCCGGCTTTGGATCTTTTTTCCATGCGCTTGAACCGATGATGACCTTTTCGGCTCCCAGAGAAATAAGCTCGCGTGCTCTCTTTACGCTGCGGATTCCACCGCCAGTTCGCACGTTCCCCTTTCTGAGAAGGCTTTTCAAAAGATTTGTATTTACAGTATTTCCTTTCGGATCAACATGGCCCATGGCTGCATCAAGATCGATAACAGCTACTTCACCATAAAAATTAAAGTCATTAATTAAATTGTCTGCATCATCGCGCTGAAGCACGAGATCCTTTCCGTTTTTGAGCTGGACTACATGTCCGTCTTTTAAATCAATAGAAGAAATTACCATAAAGCTATATTAACAGATTACAGCATTTTGGTAAATTGAAAAATAAAAGTGTACGTTTATATTTCAATACCAAAAACTTACTTCCGGTCAGAAAGCTTAAGCCCGGCACCGCTAGCTAGCGTCGCTGGACATGAAAGTCGGCAAGGAAACTATCTTTCCGCCTTTCAAGTCCTGCCGGGCTTAAGTTTTCTTCCCTCTCGTAAGTTTTAGACATAAACTATAAACGTACGATTTTTATTCAATCTTTTTTAGCCTTTTTTTGTATATTGTCGTATAAATAAGTATAATAACCTCGGAGGTACTTATTATGAGCAAAGCAGAAAAAAATATAAACGCAGAAACAAACTTTTCTGCTGAACTTTTAAATGAAGATGAATTAAGTTTAATTTGCGGAGGAACAGATGATGCTCAAGCGGTCATTGATATGCTTGTTTCTGCAACAAAAGCTAAAGCGATAAATATTGATTGCTGCAAAAAATTACAGAAATTTTTTATATGTTCAATGGGCGCCAAATGTAATTTTGATAAACTTGTTCATGAAGCACTTACAAGTAAAGTCATTTCAGGAGACGAATATCTTTGCGTGATAAATTTCTACAGAAAAAATAGAACAAATCTGGTTTAAAAACAAATAAAACCGACGTTTCATAATTTTTCAGACTAAAAATAATATTACAAGACAATTTATATTTTTTTTGAATTATTGAAGATATTTTTCAGATTAAATATAATTACTTAGGAGGCACTTATTATGAGTAAAACAGAAAAAAATATAAACGCAGATCTTTCTGCAGGACTTTTAAATGACGCCGAATTAAATTTAATTTGCGGTGGAACAGAAGAAGGGAGTGTAGTTGTTGACCTTATTATGGCTGCAACAAGAGCCCATGCAATAAGCATTGACTGCTGTACAAGATTAGATAAATTTTATTTTTCAGTATTGGACAGCAAAGGTGATTTTGAACATCTTATTTTGCAGGCATATATAAAAGAAGTCATTACACAGGACGAATTTATTGCCGCAAAAAAGTACTACATCAAAAGAAAATAATAAAGCAGATAATATTTTGATAAAAAAATCTTTCGTAAAATTATGATTTTGCGAAAGATTTTTTTTATGTTTTTTTATCGTCGTAATTTCAAAACCGATTGCAGGATAGTTCAAGTTAAAATATAATTTTAATAGTTTTATACAATATGTATAATCATTCGGAGGAAGTTTTGTATGAAAAGGAATCGACTTTTTTTTATTGCTGTATTTAGTTTATTGTTTTTTGCCTGCCAGAATCCGACAAGTTCGTCAAGTCCGTCACCGATTCCACAACCTCAGCCTGAACCAGAAACTCTTTCGCTTATTCACGATTATTTTACAGAAATTAAATCAGTAAAAAAAGAAACGGTACCACTTTATTACGAGGATAAAAATATACAGGACACTCTGGATTATTATTATGTGAATGATGAAAAATCCATTCCATATTTAAATGCCGAAGGAATTGTAAAATTACTGACAGGTTCTTTTTCTTACGGAACAGAGGGTTATTCTCTTACAGTAAAAAAATTTGAAAAAGGTTTTTTACTGACACGCGAAAACGGTTCTTCTGCTTATTTTGATTCAACTGACAACACAATTACACTGGATGATTTTCTTAACTTTATTATATTTCCTGGTGCAGAAAACGGATTAGATATTGTCGTTACAAATAATAAAGACGGGAAAAATCCGGACAAGACAATCCAGCACGATTCATTATTTCACCGCAAAGGAAATCCCGTTCAGATTAATCTTTCTAAATACAAAATTAAATTTATCGTCAGTGATAACGAAATACTTTTACCGGCTCAGGTTGTTATTGATTTATTCAAATCTGCAAATGTAAATCCATTGTATAATGAAAACGCTTTCTTTTTTATTATTCCGACCAGTCTTAATAATAGTGAAGGAGAAGAACCAAAAGAAATCGTAAAAAAATTCCGCGATGTAACACCGGAAAAAAGAAGCGATGCATTAAAGCAGTTTACTTACAACGAACTTTGTCTTTCGCTTGATATAAATTACGGATTAAAAAAAGAACACAACATCGAATCTTTTGACAAGCTTTTTATTGATTCAGGTTTGTTTACTGATCTTTTTGACGATGACGCAGCAAAAGTACATTCTGCACTTTTTAAACTGACCTTAAATTATTTTGCAGACAAGCATAGTGGAACAATCGCAACATCTCCAAAAGCGCTTTCAAAATTTAAACCTGATTTTTCTGTGATGATAAATTTGCTTATTGAACAGACGCAATTAGTTAAAATGTATGGAATTACTCGCCAAAATTATTATCCGGATGGAATTAAAGGCTACGAAGAAGTAGGTGATACTGCTTTTATTACATTTGACAGTTTTAAAATGCAGGATATTAATTATTATGAAGCACCGCTCACAAATACAACCGATGATACTTTAATTCTCATTATGTATGCAAACCAGCAGATTCGAAGAGAAAATTCTCCGATAAAAAAAGTTGTACTTGATTTGTCAAATAACTCTGGCGGCGAATGTGATACAGCAGTTGCAGTTGTTGCATGGATGACCGGCACTTGCAAACTGCATCTGACAAACGAACTTACAAATGAATCAGCTACTACTTTATATACATTTGATGCAAACAGAGATCACGATTCAAAAACTGATTCTTTAGATCATAAAGATGATGTTGCTGATTTAAAATTATTCTGCTTAACAAGTCCTGTAAGTTTTTCATGTGGAAATCTTGTTCCAGCTTTTTTAAAAGAAAGCGATCAGGTTACACTTCTTGGAAGAACAAGCGGCGGTGGAACTTGTGCTGTAAATTTTATGTCAACCGCAGACGGAACTGTTTTTCAGATTTCAGGACACTATAAAATTTCTTTATTAAAAAATGGAACAGATTACGACATTGATCAGGGTGTAGTACCACATTTATATATTTCTGATGTAAATCATTTTTACGACAGAACATGGCTTGCAAATTATCTGGATAATCTGCTGTAATTCTGAAGGAATAATTTTATTCAAACCAAACTTTCTTAAAAACAAAAAACGCCCGAGCAAGAACTCATTTTTTTGTGAGTCCCTGTCCGGGCGTAATTTTACTGATGCACATAAATGAGCACCGCGCTTTGACTTATTCAGCCTTATTCGTTTTCGTCTTCTACAAGTACCATGTCTTTTGTTACAGTAACTTTTTCACCGTAGCATGCAAACATTTTGTCGACATTTTCTTTTTTGAGTTTTGGAGTAATTAAGCTTACAAGTGGAACAATTATAAGACCGCCGACCATTGCAACAGCGCCGCAGTTAATCGGAGACTTGATAAAGTGCATGAACATATTTACAACTGTAAGACCAACGCCCCATACAAAGTTAACCCAGACAGAAGCCTTTGTAACTTTTTTTGAGAAAAGTCCGTAAAGGAACGGTGCTAAGAATGAACCTGCAAGTGCGCCCCATGAGTAACCCATAAGCTGCGCGATAAATGTCGGCGGATTCAATGCAATCACAACAGAAATCACGATAAAGAATACGATTAAAACGCGCATTACAAAAAGTGTTTTCTTTTCGCTTGATTTTTTCATGCATGTAAGTTTGAGCATATCAAGAGTTAAAGTTGAACTTGAAGTTAAAACAAGTGACGAAAGTGTAGACATAGAAGCAGACAGAACAAGAACGACAACAACACCGATTAAAACATCAGGAAGAGTTGCAAGCATCTGTGGAACAATGCTGTCGTAAATAATTGAACCGTTTGCAGCGTGAATTGCAGGATTGTCAAACAATCGGCCAAAGCCACCAAGGAAGTAACATCCGCCTGCGATGATTACGGCAAAAACAGTAGAAACTACAGTTCCAGTTTTTACAGATTTTTCAGATTTGATTGAGTAGAATTTTCCGACCATCTGTGGAAGTCCCCAAGTTCCAAGTGAAGTAAGAATGATTACGCCAAGAAGATTTAACGGGTCTGGTCCAAAGAACGAAGCAAACATTCCGTTCATGTTTTTAAGTGGTTCAACTGCAACTGTCGGATCTGCCGGCACTTCTGAAAGCTTGTTGATTGCCGAAAGAAATCCGCCCTGTCCGTTCAATACCGCACCAATTACCGCAACGATTCCAACAAGCATGATAATTCCCTGAATAAAGTCGTTGATTGCAGTTGCCATGTATCCGCCTAGAATTACATAAACTGCAGTAAGCAAAGCCATTGCAATTACACAAGTTGTATATGGAATATCAAACGCAAGACCAAAAAGTGTAGAAAGACCTTTGTACAAAGATGCAGTGTATGGAATCAAAAAAATGAATGCGATTGCAGCGGCTGCAATTCTTAAAGATTTACTTTCAAAACGTTTTCCAAAAAAATCAGGCATTGTCTTTGCATCAAGATAATGAGTCATGACACGAGTGCGGCGACCCATTACAACCCAGGCAAGAAGCGAACCTAAGAATGCGTTTCCAAGACCAACCCAGGTCGAAGAAATTCCATATTTCCATCCGAACTGACCTGCATAACCAATAAATACTACGGCAGAAAAGTAAGATGTACCGTAAGCAAAAGCAGTAAGCCACGGACCAACACTTCGTCCGCCAAGAACAAAGCCGTTAACATCAGTTGCCTGCTTGCGGGAATAAATTCCAACCCCGATCATGATGGCAAAAAATACTACCAGCATCAAAATTTTAATAATCATAATATTTTTCCTCCACGAAAAATAATTTTTATTAAAAAAAAGCCACCGCTTTTTTGCGATGGCTTATATTTTACAAAATAACAAATCTGACTGTTTTAGTTAAATTTGCAACAAGCCATCGACTGAGAATAATAATAGTAATAATAATAATTTGACTTGCTGTATTTCATATCTAACCTTAAAAATAGTTTTATATAATATTAATTCACTTCTATTGATAGTGTCAAGTAAAATTGTACATTTATTTTTCAATCCCCAAAACTTACTTCCGGTCAGGAAGCAGAGCCCGGCACCGCTAGCTAGCGTCGCTGGACATGAAAGTCGGCAAGGAAACTATCTTTCCGCCTTTCAAGTCCTGCCGGTCTCTGCTTCCTTCCCTCTCGTAAGTTTTAGACATAAACTATAACTGTACAATTTTTATAGTGAATTTTATCTAATTTGAAAAATTAATATTTTACGATTATAATTATTTTTTGTAGAGGAAAAAAATGCCGGCAATAATTATTTCAGAAAAGGACATCATTTTACGAAGCGACAATTCAGAAATTACTACGAGTGATCTTGAACAGATTAAAAACGAAAATCCTGTCGCTGAATATTTTGAAGAACCTCAGTTTAATTTAAAAGTACTTTCGCTTCTCTCGTTTGAAAGTTCATCTGATAAATACAAACGGATTCCTCTCCGCGAATTTTATTCAACTCATGACGAAGACGAAAACTTTTTCGCATTCCGTGCAAAAGCACTTTTCGAGTGGAGAAAAAATACAAAATTCTGTTCCGCATGTGGAACAAAATTAAAACCGCATCCGGTTCAGACTGCGTTTGTCTGCCCTGACTGCGGCAAAATCTTTTTCCCGAAAATTGAACCATGCATCATCGTCCTCATTTCCAAAGACGAAAAAATTCTCCTTGCGCGCCACGTCAACCGCAATCAGGACATTTATGCATGTATCGCAGGTTTTATGGAAGCCGGCGAATCCGCAGAAGAAGCAGTCCGTCGTGAAATCCGCGAAGAAGTTGGTATTACCGTAAAGAACATCGTTTACCGCGGAAGCCAGAGCTGGCCATTTCCCGACCAGCTGATGCTCGGTTTTACAGCCGACTACGAAAGCGGAGATTTAAAACTGCAGAAAGAAGAAATCGCCGACGCCCAATGGTTTGACCGCAACAATTGTCCTGCAAGTCCAAAGCCCGGCTCAATTGCGTATAATCTGATTCACAGAAACTGGAAATAAAAATTATCCTTCAATAATTTTTTTCTGATATTCTTTTGAAACATCCATCATGCTCTGGATGAAATCTTTGAAGTATGGGGCGAGGTCTTTGTCTTTGAGAAGTTTAGTGGAATTTTCGATGACCTGTTTTTCGCGTTCAGAATCGAAAATCGGCATGTTGTTTTTTTTCTTGTAGTCGGCTACTTCGACAACGAGTTTCATTCGTTCTTCAAATAAAGATGCGAGCTGGCTGTCGATTAAATTGATTTTCATTCGTGTATTTTCTAAATCTGTCATAGTTTTTACCTCAGAGATAGTTTAGCAGAAGCGTCGTTGTGAGTAAAGAAAGCCCGTGGATTTTGAAGTGATGTTATCTTGATTCTTTCGGAATCCACTTATTGCTTTTGTAGTAAATGAAAAACAGGGTGCCGCTGATGAGCCATGAAATCGGATAGCAGGTGATGACTTTTATGAAGCTGTCTGTTCCGACGCATGTTGTGTAGAGCCAGATTAATCTTGTTCCGCAGATGCCAAAGAAAGTGATGAACATTGAGATGTAAGTTTTTCCGACGCCGCCGACGATTCCGGCAAAGATTTCGTTTGGGACATATAGAAAGAATGCTGGTGTTAAGAACATGAGGATTTTCATTCCCATATCGATGACTTCTGTTTCGCCAGGGATGAACCAGCCGTAGAATGTTCTTCCGAAGAGACGGAAAGTCAAAACGATGACTGCGGTGATTGAGTACATGATGATGATTGCCTGGATCGGACTTTTTTTGATGCGGTCATATTTTTTTGCACCAAAGTTCTGGCCGGCGAATGTGTTGAGTGACATTCCGAGTGAAGAAACTGACATCCAGAAAAGTGCATCGAGTTTTCCCCACGCTGTCCAGGCGGCAATCGTTGTCGTTGAAAATGAGTTTACGAAAGTCATCATTATAAGATTTGAAATCGTGTACATCGTCGAGTATAAGCCGGATGGAATTCCGAGGGTGATCATCTTTTTCAAAAGAGATGGTTCGACTCTGATTTTTGAAAATTCAATTTTGTAAATTCCACTTGTATGCATCAGAGGAATGAAAATCAAAATCATGCTCACGACTTGAGAAATAACTGTCGCATACGCAACGCCAGAAACTCCCATCTTGAAAACTGCGACAAAAAGACAGTCGAGAATAATGTTTACAAAACACGCAATGACAAGAACAAAAAACGGCGTCTTTGAATCTCCGACAGCGCGCAAAATTCCAGCTCCTGTGTTGTATAAAAACATCGGAACGATTCCGATGAAAAAAATCTTCAGATAAGTAACTGCGTTGTCAAAAATATCGGAAGGCGTTTTTATAAGTTCCATTGCAAACTCAGAAAACAAGAGCCCAAGAATCGTAACGATAATTCCCATCACCAGCGAGAGAACGACATAAGTGTGAACAGCCTGCGAAACTTTGTGATCATTTTTCGCACCAAAGAACTGTGAAATGATAATCGAAGCACCTGTTGCAAGTCCGCCGCAAAATCCGATCAAAAGATTGATGAAGAAACCAGTTCCGCCACCGACAGCAGCAAGAGCTTCTTTTCCGACAAAACGGCCGACAACAATTGCGTCGACAGTGTTATAAAGCTGCTGAAAAAACATTCCGAGCATAATCGGCAGAGTGAACGAGAGAATACTTTTCCAGATTGGTCCTTCTGTAATTGAAACAGATTTCGTTTTAAACATAATTCCACAATATCGTTTTTGCAGAAAATAGTCATTAAATTATATGTTTATATTTCAATTTCCAAAAACTTACTTCCGGTCAGAAAGCAGAGTCCGGCACCGCTAGCTAGCGTCGCTGGACATGAAAGTCGGCAAGGTAACTATCTTTCCGCCTTTCAAGTCCTGCCGGCCTCTGCTTTCTTCCCTCTCGTAAGTTTTTAGAAATATAAATATAAACATATAATTAATTACGATATATACTATAGACAAGAACGGTATTTTTTGATATATATAACAATACAACGGCGTCGTACCCAAGTGGTAAGGGACTGGTCTGCAAAACCATCATGCCTCAGTTCGATTCTGAGCGACGCCTTTTCGGGGACTTGAGTTTTTACTTGAGTCCCTTTTTTTCGAACCGGTCTTGGCTTAGCCGCGGTTCGTTTATTATAAATCGGGCCGTTCGCTTTGTCGGGCGGCTCTTTGGTTTTTAAATAGGTTTGGTGGAATTTGCCCGACTGGAAATTTGATTTTAATACGGATGTCTTTTCTTCCGCGGACTTGATACTAGTTTTGAGGTCACTTTTCGTGTTATAATCTTCAATAATTAAAACGAGGATTCCTATGGCTGAAAATTCCACTGAAAAAACATACGACTTTATCATAATCGGGGCTGGAGTTGCGGGACTTGCTGCGGCTCAGTATGCGGCTCGCGGCGGGCTTAAGACTTTGGTGCTTGATTTGTCTATTCCGGGCGGACAGGCGCTTACGATTCCGAATCTCGAAAATTATCCGGGGCTTTTTCCGTCAATAAGTGGAACTGATTTCTGCCAGAACATGAAGGAACAGGCAGAAAGTTTTGGTGCAGAAATCGTGCAGGCTTCTGTAAAGGCAATCGACAAAGTTGAAAATACTTTCAGAATTGAAACGATAAAAGAAAAATATCTTGGCTATACAGTTTTAATTGCGACAGGTGCCGGTCACAGAAAGTTAAATGTTAAAGGTGAAATGGAACTTGAAGGCCGCGGTGTTTCTTACTGCGCAACTTGTGATGGTCCTTTTTTCAGAAACAGAAAAATATTTGTAATCGGTGGCGGCGACAGTGCATGTGACGAAGCAATGTATCTTTCGACTTTGAGCGATGATATTACTCTTGTTCACAGAAGAGATGAACTTCGTGCACAGAAAGCAGTTGCCGACAGACTTCTTGCAAACAAAAAAGTAAAAGTTTTATTCAATTCGAAAGTAAAAGAAATCAAAGGTGAAGGCCGCGTTCAGTCGATCGAAATTGAAAATGTGCAGACTGGGGATGTAACAGAATATCCGGCAGATGCTGTTTTCATTTTTGCCGGAATGAATCCAGTTACAGAACTTGTAGAAATGCTTCCGAAAGATGAAGCTGGTTATATTAAAACAGATGATAATATGCAGACTCTTATTCCTGGAATGTACGCAGCGGGTGATATCCGTTCAAAGTCGTTCCGTCAGGTTGTGACTGCGGTTAGTGACGGTGCGATTGCAGCTCACAGTGCAGGCGAGTTTGTGAGAAATATGAAATAAAAAGTTGTATGTGGAATTTGTGAAAATGTTTTTTTCAAAATGTAAAAATGAAAACAGTCTTTATAATTTTTGCTCAAAGAAAAATTTTCTGAAAAAAATTTCTCTCGCGATAATTTTTTCTCTTTGCAATTTTTTATTCGCACAAAATTCCACTAAATTAAATTCTTCTGTTCAGAAAAATAAAAATGAAAACTTAATGCGCACAGTTTCACACAACAGCGCAGACATCGAATTAAATCTTGATCTTTCAAAATATCCTGATGACATAAATTTCTGGAGCGACATTCCAAATGCAGAACTTGCATATGTAATCGCGCACAGAATGACTGACGAAGAACTTTTGTCGCAGATGCTGATGTTCGGTTGGGCAGGGGCAGAACCATCTGATCTTTTGAACTCGTGGGTACAAGACAGAGGTCTCGGCAGTGTAAAAGTTTTCGGCTGGAACACAGACAATACATATCTCGTTGCAAAATCAATTAACGCTCTTCAGCAGAAAGCGCAGACTCGAAGATTTGAAATTCCACTTTTCGTCGCAACAGATCAGGAAGGCGGATGGATCAGACACGTTAAAGGTTCAACAAGCATCACGCCTGGAAACTTGAGCATCGGAGCCGGCGGTTATCCGATTGATTCGTACTGGTCGGCATTTTATATTTCACGTGAGATTGCAGCTCTCGGAATTAACTTGAACTTTGCTCCGACAGTTGATTTGTTTACAGATCAGAAGTCGACGATTATCGGAACGCGTTCGTTTGGTGAAGATGCAGAAAAAGCCGGTGTGCTTGGCGTTGCGTTTGCTTCTGGAAGTATGGCAGCTGGAATTATCCCGACTGCGAAACATTTTCCAGGACACGGTGACACTGCAAATGACAGTCATGTTTATCTTCCGGCAATTCAGGCAGACTTTGAAACATTTCAGAACCGCGAACTTGTTCCATTTAAATATTTAATTGATGCTGATGTTCCGGCAATTATGTCCGGTCATTTGAGCTTTCCAAAAATCAGACCAAACGGAGAACCTGCATCTCTTTCTGAATATTTTCTTCAGGAAATTTTACGCGGACAGCTTGGATACAAAGGTCTTATCATCACGGACGACATGATGATGAATGGTGACACTTTGTACGCAGGCTCTTTGAAAAATGCATTCCGCATGGCAATCGAAGCTGGAAACGATATCGTAATTTCTTCAACGACTGCTCAGCTTGATGAAGGTCTTTGGACAAGCAACATTTACAGAATGCAGACAAATGAAGAGTTCCGTGCAAAAGTTGTAAAAGCAGTTCGCCGTGTTATCGAAATTAAATTAAATTATTTTAAGAATACAAAACCGGCTCCGCTTTATCCTGATGTGAAAACACTTGATGAACTTATTCCAGATAAAGAAGGACAGAAATTTTTCTTTGATCAGGCATGCCGTTCAATTACAGTTTACAGACAGGGTGAACTTCCATATATTCCTTCAGATAAAAAAGTTCTGTTTGCAGGTTCTGAACCTTCATTCTTTTCAAACATGAAACGTTTTTACACAAACTACACCGAGTTCAGAATGAATTACAACATCGGACCAAATGAATCTCAATATTGCATTGATAATTTTCCATCGCGTGCATGGGACAGTGATGTAATTTTTATCTGCGTATGGGACAAGTGGAGCTATCGTGTTGCCGAGAGTCTTAAGCCTCTTCAGGAAAAAGGAAAAAAGATTGTCGTGTTCTCAATCATGTCTCCTGTTTTAAGTTTCGATCTTGATTGGGCCGATACAGTTTTATTTGGCTACAGTTATTCTCCGTTCAGCTTTGAAGCACTTGCAGCAGTTGTGAGCGGTCAGGTTTCGGCTGGTGGAAAGTTGCCGATTTCGGTGAAGTAGTTATTCCAGATAATCTGGAATCTCGCGGGCTTTTCTGTCATCGTATTTCCAGTCGTGGGCGTAAACGCTCGGAAGCTTTCCGGAGATGCGGTCGTTTTCGCACTGTAGCTGGTCTTTAATCATTGCTTTAAAAATGTTCATCAGAGGTTCCGGGTCGCAGTCCGGGTTTACAAGAGGGTGTGGATTTTGAAGTGATGTCTGTTCAGAAGAAACCGCGGTTTGTGAAATTCCACTTTCTAAATCTTTTAATTCTTTGATTAAGTAGTAGCAGGTTTCGATTGTGCTGATGTATTCTGGTTTTGGTTCGCGTTTGAACGTGAAGATGGAACGATACTGACCGTGGAATGAGACGCGCGGGAGTGTGAGAAGCTGCGGGTTGTGTTCGATGAGTTTGCGTGAGCAGAACCAGGTTGCGTCGAGAACGAAGACTAAAAGTTTGCGGCCTGCGACTGTTTCTTTGAAGCCTTCTTTTTTTGCAGTCCATGCATCTTCACCCGGGTACATCATTACTGCAAAGTATTGAGGATCGTTTAGTAATTCGTTGAATCTTTGATTTTTGGAATAGTCCAGGCCGACGATGATTTCAGAATCTTTTAATGCAAGATGTGTGAGTCTGCCTGTTCCTGTTCTCTGATGCTTCGCTTCTTTTGGATGCATCAGAAGAACAAATTTGATTCCGCTGTCGATTTCGGGCTTTGCGTATTCGCAGAGACAATGTGAAATCGCGCGGAAACAGTTTAAACAGCGTGCCAAATTATTTACCGCAGATGCGAGTCTGACACTCGTGATACAATGCAGAAGTTTTTGCTACAACGTCATCAGGAATGCTCTTGATGTTAGCATCTCCTGCGAGGTTGTTGTCTTTGAGCCAGTCACGGATGAACTGTTTGTCATACGATGCAGGGCTTGTTCCAACTTTGTATTCTGCTTTGTTCCAGAAACGGCTTGAGTCTGGAGTTAAAACTTCGTCAGCTAAAACGAGGTCACCGTTTTCATCGAGACCAAATTCAAATTTTGTATCTGCGATGATGATTCCGTTTTTGTTAGCGTGTTCGTAGCATTTCTTGTAGATTGCAAGTGCTGCTTCTTCGATTTTTGTTCCGAGGTTTTTGCCAGGATATTTTTTATCGAGGTCATCTTTCATGAAGTCGATTGTTACATTGATGTCGTGTCCTTCTGCAGCTTTTGTAGATGGAGTTACGATTGGTTCATCAAGCTTTTCAGCCTGCTGGTATTCTTTATCAAATTTATGTCCTAAGAATTCTTCGCCTTTTTTGTAAGCTTCGAACATAGAACCGAACATGTATCCGCGAACGATAACTTCGTAAGGAATCATCTGAAGTTTCTTAACTAAAATTGTGCGTCCTTCAAATTCAGGTTTCTGAAAATCCTGTGGCATGTCTTTGAGATTTGAAGAAATCATGTGGTTTTTACAGATGTCTTTTGTGTAATCAAACCAGAAGTTGGAAAGTGCGTTTAAAACCTTTCCCTTGTCTGTAACCATTGTTGGAAGAATAACATCGAATGCAGAAATACGGTCAGTTGTAACGATGACCATGCGTCCGTCTTCCAGATCGTAAACTTCGCGAACTTTTCCGCTGATAATTTTTTTCATGGATAGAACCTCGTAAAAGAAATGATATTGATATAATAGCGATTTCGGTGGGAATAAGCAATAAAAAAGGGAACTCCGATTAAGAAGTTCCCTTTGAAAAAGCAAATTGAGATCCCAAGGTTAACTTTGGATTTTTTTATTTGTACATTGGTGAGAGTGTTTCTACAACCTTTGTATATTCTGCGTATGCTTTGTCGTAGGCTGCAACGTTTGCTGCGATAGGATCTGCGCTCTTTGATGTATCGAGTGTGATGTGTTCTGCACAGAGTTTTGCGATGTCGCATTTTCCGTTCTGGTTTTTGAGACACCAGAGAGCCTGAACGGCTCCTCCGAGGGCAGCTGCTTCGTCGAGGGCTGGAACACGGATCGGAAGGTTCATTACATCGGCTGCAATCTGGCGCCAGAGTGGAGATTTAGAACCGCCTCCGATAAGTCTGATTTCTTTTGGCTGGAATCCGAGTTTTCTGAAAGCGTCGAGTCCGCCGCGCATTGCAAATACTGCAGATTCAAGTGAAGCACGTGCGATGTTTGCACGGTTTGTATTTGCAGAAGTCATTCCTGTGATGCTTGCTCTTCCGTTTGGAAGGTTAGGAGTTCTTTCTCCGTTGAAGAATGGAATTACAAGAACGCCTTCTGAACCGCAAGGAGCTTCTGATGCAACTTTATCAAGATCTTTTACATCGAGTTCGAAAAGTCCGCGTACAAATTCTGTAGCAACTGTACAGTTCATTGTACAGAGAAGCGGGAGCCATCCGCCGGTTGAAGAACAGAATCCAGAAAGTCCGTTAGCAGGATCTGAAATCGGTTTG
This sequence comes from Candidatus Treponema merdequi, assembly GCA_018064525.1. Taxonomy (GTDB): domain Bacteria; phylum Spirochaetota; class Spirochaetia; order Treponematales; family Treponemataceae; genus Treponema_D; species Treponema_D merdequi. The sequence goes on from JAGHVB010000001.1 coordinate 24,247, forward strand.
TCAGAATATCCGTACAAAGTTCCAGAAGTTCCCATAGACATAGTTAAGAAACCGTCAGCAACTGTACCAGTTCCAACAGCACCCATCATATTGTCACCGCCACCAGCAGAAACAGGAATTCCTTCTGGAATTCCATAAAGTTCAGAAGCCTTTGCAGAAACTTTTCCGGCTGGTTTTTCAGGTTCAATTAATTCTGGTAAAAGGCTCAAAAGTTTTGGATCGATGATGTCACAGATTTTTTTAGACCAGCATCTGTTCTTTGAATCAAAGAGAGCTGTTCCAGATGCGTCACCGTATTCCATTACGTATTCGCCTGTGAGTTTGTAGTTTAAGTAGTCATGTGGAAGCATGATGTAGCGGAGAGAAGCAAATGCTTCCGGCTTGTTGTCTTTGAGCCACATGATTTTTGGAGCTGTAAATCCAGGAAGCATCAGGTTTCCGAGAAGCTTAACAACTTTTTTGTCGCCGCCTGCTTTTTTTGTGATGTATTCACACTGTTTTGTTGTTGCTGTATCGCACCAGAGTTTGATGTTGTAAAGTGCTTTTCCGCTTTCATCAAGTGGAACAAAACCGTGCTGCTGTCCAGACACGCCGATAGCTTCAATTGTTTTTTTGTTTTCTGCAGAAAGCTTTGAGAAGCAGACTTCGAGTCCTTTGTCAAACCATTCAGTTTTCTGTTCTCGTGTTCCGTCTGCTTCAGAAATTAATTCCATCGGACAAGAAGCCTTTTCGATGATTTCCTTTTTTTCATAGTCGTAGATTACGACTTTCATACTCTGTGTTCCAAGGTCGATACCTGCAACAGTTTTCATAATTTATTCCTCCAGTGGAATTATAGAATGTGATGGAATTTTCTAAAAATTAGAATTCATTCCAGAAATTGATGTTTTTTCCGTGCTCGTGCACGATAATATAGTACAACTGCGACACGAATAAGTCAAGAATTGAATGGGCGGATTTTATAAAGTGAGTGAATTTTTATAGTTATCGTAAAGTTATTTCAAGCAGTCATGAATTGCTTTTAAGAGTTCTTCTTTATTAATCGGTTTTGCGATGTGGTTGTTCATGCCGGCTGCGAGGGATTTTTCCTTGTCTTCTTTAAAAGCGTTTGCAGAAAGCGCGATGATTGGAATTCTGTCGCCCCCGGAAAGTTTTCTGATTTTATCTGTCGCTTCATAACCGTTCATCTCCGGCATCTGAATGTCCATGAGAATAAAGTCATAATATGAAGTTCCGTTTTCCTGTACTTTTTTGACCGCAATTTTTCCGTCTTCGGCAGAGTCAATGATTACGCCTGTGTCTGATAAACTTTCAATTGTGATTTCTCTGTTAAATTCATTGTCTTCGGCGAGAAGGGCTTTTTTACCTTTGAGAGAAAATCCGGTTTTTGAATCGGATAATAATTTTTTTTCTTTTTTAAAACCTGAAATCTGTCTGCTGTTCATCAGTTTGAATGGAAGTTCTATGATAAATGTAGAACCAACTTTGATTTTACTTTCAACTTTGATAGTTCCGTTTGAAAGTTCTACAATTTTTTTAACAATTGCAAGTCCTAGACCTGTTCCTTCCTGTTTTGAAACAGTTGAAGTCTGTTCGCGTGAAAAAGATTCAAAGAGATGTGTCTGAAACTGTTCTGACATTCCTATACCATTGTCTTTGACTGTAAATTTGAATCTTCCTGTTTCTGCATTCGTATTCTGTAACTGTTCAATCGTAAAATCAACCTGACCGCCGTCATTTGTGTATTTGATTGCATTTGAAAGAAGATTAAGCAAAATTTCGTTTAAATGAAGTTCATCACCAAAAACAAATGGATTGGAAATGTTTTTTGTATTGAAATTAAGTTTTATGTTTTTTGAATTTGCGAGCGACTGACTTATCTGATGAACAGATTCGATTGAGTAAAGAATGTTCATCGGATCATTTGTAATTGAAAGTTTTCCAGATTCAATTCTGCTCATTTCAAGAATTTCATTGATCAAATTTAAAAGATGATTGCCTGAAATTTCAATTTTTTTTAACGAATCAATAATTTTGTCTTTGTTGTCTGCAGAATGTAAAGCAACATTTGTGTATCCGAGAATGGCATTCATCGGAGTTCTGATGTCGTGTGACATGTTGAAAAGAAATTCTGTCTTTGATTTGTTTGAAGCTTCGAAAACTGCTTTTTCAATGATGCGGAGGTTTAACATTTTTGAAACGACAAATGAATAGATAATGCACGAACCAATCATGTAGCCGATTGAATATGCCGGAGCATCCGGGTAGAACATCTGAAAAATTCCGGCACCAATCGGAGCAAGGTCAAAAAGTAAAACAAAAAGATAATTTTTATTTTTACGTGAACTGGAATTTGTAATGTATCTGATGAATGAGAAAACAGCAATTACAATGTAAGTCATGTACTGAATGTAGAACAGGTAGCGTCTGAGATATGTACTGCAGTAAAATCCGTCAGCATCGATGTAAAACATTTTTTTGTTGAAGAAATTAAGTATGAGAAGTGCAATCTGGAAAACAAAAAAGAAATTAAATACAACACTGAAAAATTTTAACAGTTTTTTTTCGTTTAAGAAAATTCCAACATATCTGAGCCATACAAGCGGAGTAAAAGCAGCACACAAATGGAACATCGTAGAGAAGAAAAATAAAAGCATATCGTTTTTGATTAGATGGCTTGCGAAAATTCCCCAGATAGAATCTATGATACAGAAAGCTGTTGTCCATCCTATAAGGAAAAGAAAAGCGTTGTCAGTAGGATTGGTGCGGTCAAGATCCTTGTTTATTCTTGCCTGAAGAATGTAAAGAACGAGTGCACAGACGAATGCATTGACTGAATATAAAATGTGAACCATTTTTTTAGATGCCTCTCAAACGATACTTTAATTATATATTCGAAAGTAAAAGCGGGCAAGAAAAAAAATTAATCACCTGTAAAAGGATTTCTGTCGATGTAGATGCTGCTGAGAATGTTGTTTTCGAAGTTGAAAGCTATGCAGGCCTCGTCTCCATAGATGTATGTCCAGTAATGATTTTTGATTTCCGGGCCAAGCATTTTCTGAAGATCTTCTTTTGTCATTCCGATTTTTACGGAGAAAGAATTTGGAATTGTCTTTTTTATAATTGCTGTTTCCCAGCCCAAACCCATTGTAATTATATGACCGTCAACATTGTATATTTCCTGTGTTGCGGTTCCGTAAGTTCCATCACTGCATTTCATGGTATAAGAATGTGTATCTATGAGTGAGTAGTTTTTGCATTTTATGTCATTGATTGTTGCGTTATATGATTCGCCGTTCCAGAAGTAAAAATATAATTCTTCATATAATGCCTGAGTGATAGCTTCTGTTTTTGTAGTTTCGTGGATGTAATCATTTTCATCGTTTTTGATGTCGATGTAAGCTCCGTAGATCCATCCGTAATTATTGTCGTCATATTTGATTTCGTACCATTCACTTGTAAAACCATCAATTGTATCTTTATCCTCTGTTTTATTGAAAATCTTAAAAGACTGATTTTTTAATACAACTGTAAGTGTCTTTGAATAGGTGATTGAAGGTGCGTTTCTTACTCTGACACGGTCTTCGTTGACTGTGGCAGTTGGATGTGCAGAGAGATTAAAAGATAAAATAAAAAATAAAAATACTAAAGTTGAAAATTTTTTCATGCTTTCAGAATAATGTGATATAGATGTTTTATCAAGAAACTTTAAAATAAAATTTTTATTGCTGAATCATTTTCTGACAGTATTTAACGCTTTCCATTGCATCTTTTGTATAACAGTCGGCGTGAATCTGCTGGGCATATTCTGGGTTTAATACGGCTCCACCGACAAACACGCGGCACCACGGAGCTTTTTCGTGAATCAGTTTTATTGTTTCTTCCATTGCACCGACTGTTGTCGTCATTAATGCAGAAAGTCCGGCAAGCGGTGCATGTTCTCTGATTACTGTATCGAGAATGTCTTTTGGTTCAACGTCTTTTCCGAGATCGATTACATTAAAGGAATAATTTTCGAGTAAAACTTTTACGATGTTTTTACCGATGTCGTGAATGTCGCCTTTGACAGTTGCGATTACAACAGTTGCAAGTTTCTTTTCTTCTGAACCTGATTTTGAAAGTTCTGATTTGATGACTGTAAATGCTTCTTTTGCAGCATCTGCAGCCATTAAAAGCTGAGGAAGATATGCTTTTTTCTGTTCAAATGATTTTCCGATTGTATCGAGGGCCGGAATGATTTTTTCATTTATGATCTGCATTGCAGAAAGTTTTTCGGAGCCATTCCCTGAGATGAAATTTTCTGTTGCGGTTTTTGCGTTTTCTTTGAGGCCTTTGATGATTGCTTTAATAAGCGGGTCTGAGTTTTCTGTGGAATTTGCGCTTTCGGAAATTCCACTTGAAGTGCCTGCTGTGTTTTGAGAACTGGATGCGGCAGAGATTTGTGCAATCTGTGCGGAATATTTTTCTGCAAAGCTGATGTAGTCTGTACACTGTGAGTCGAGACCTGAAAGTGTTTTGAAACACTGCCAGGCTTTCATCATTTCTGCGGCATTTGGATTCATAATTGCGGCAGAAAGTCCGTTCTGCATTGCCATTGTAAAGAATACAGATGTGATGTGTTCGCGGAGTGGGAGTCCGAATGAGACATTTGAAACTCCGAGTGATGTGAGTCCGTGTTTTACATCGTGAACATATTTTACTGTATTCAATGTTGCGACTGCTGCCTGATCATCTGCGCTGACTGTCATTGCAAGCGGATCGATTATGATGTCGTTCTGTGAAATTCCAAACTCGTGAGCTCTCTTATAAATTTTTTCAACGATTGCGATTCTTCCTTCTGCAGTTTCTGGAATTCCTGATTCATCGAGTGTGAGTGCAACGACCATTCCGCCATATTTTTTTACGAGCGGAAAAATCTGATTCATTACTTCATCTTTTCCGTTTACGGAATTGATTAAAGGTTTTCCGTTGTAAATGCGGAGAGCTTTTTCCATTGTGACCGGATCTGATGTATCAATCTGAAGCGGCAAATCTGTTACCGCCTGAATTTCTTTTATCGCTGTCTGCATCATTTTACATTCGTCAATTTCAGGTAATCCGACATTTACGTCTAAGACTTCGGCACCTTTTTCTTCCTGAGTAACTGCTTCGTTTAAAATGTATGCGATGTCATTTGTGCGGAGTGCTTCTTTGAGTTTCTTTTTTCCAGTAGGATTGATGCGCTCGCCGATGAGAACTGGCGCCTTTCCGAACTGAACGAGTCTTGTTGCAGAAGTGATTACAGATTTTTTTGAGAGAATTTTTTCTGAGCTGCTGTTTGTGCTGCTGTCTGCTTTTACAAAATCTTCTGGTTTTACTTCGCTGACTTTTTTAACGAGTTTTGAAATGTAGAGTGGATTTGTTCCGCAGCAGCCACCTGCAAGCATCGTTCCTTTTTTGCAGAAGTCAGAAACAATCTGTGCAAACTCATCGTCTGTGACATCGTAAACTGTTTTTCCGTTTTCTGATTTCGGAAGTCCTGCGTTTGGTTTGATGATTACAGGAAGTGAAGTGGAATTTAAAAGATGTTCCACTACAGGAACCATCTGCTTTGGTCCAAGAGAACAGTTTGCACCGAGTGCATCAACTCCGAGACTTTCTAAAACGGCAGCTGTAATTTCTGGTGTTGAACCAGTAAGAGATTTCTGTTCTTCGTCGTAGACTGTTGTTACAAAAATCGGAATATCGAGTTTTAATTCTTCGCGTGCTTCTTTTGCGGCAATTACTGCGGCTTTTGCTTCATAAAGATCGTTGATTGTTTCGATGTAAATAAGATCAGGATTTTTTCTGAGTCCGATTAAGAAAGAAGTTTTAAAAAGCTGAACGGCATCTTCAAAATCGAGATCTCCGAGAGGAGCTAAAAGTTTTCCGCATGAGCTCAGGTCAAATGCAACAAATCGCGGTACGGAAATTCCACTTTCTTTATCTTTTTCTAAAATCATTTCGCGTGCTTTGAAAGCGTTGTCGAGAGCTGCGTTGATTACTTTTTCGAGCGGATAAGTTTTGTTACCGGTAAATTTTGTTGAAAAAGCTCCGAATGTATTTGAAAGAACAATGTTTGAGCCGGATAAAAAATAAGAATAATGAAGCTGAACAATTTCTTCAGGTTTTTCAATATTCCAGTTTTCAGGAAGTTCACCTGGACGCAAACCGCGTGACTGAAGAACCGATCCTGTTCCACCGTCTAAAAATAAAACCTGTTTTCCTAAATAATCGCGAACATTTTTCATATAATTATCCTTAACAAAGTTATATAGAATAATAAACGAAAATTAATTTGAGTGCAATGAAGAAGGTTTAATTCCGATAAAAGCGGTTACTGATTTTTCAGGCATCATCAAAAGGGAATCAGTTAAAGTAAGTCCAAGATTTTTTTCACATTGAAGAATTTCAAAAAAGATTTTCTGATTTTCAAGTGAAACATCTCCATAACCGGGACTGTAACGGGGAACAAACTCATTGCAGTCTTTTTTTTCTTCTGCAAGAAGCTGGTTCTGTAAAGTGTCGCAATAACTTTCGATGAACATTGCGCCTGAAGCCTGAAGCATTACACTGAGAGCCGGATTAAATTTCGAAGCTTTTTGAATTTCTCTGTCGACAGCAGAGCCGAGTGTTGCTGCAAAAAGATAAATGGAATTGCAGTCTTTAAGGTTTGCAGCGAGATCTTTGCTTTCGATTTTATATTTTGAAAATGTGATGACCGGTCGGGTGTTTGAAGTGATATTGTCGTTTGAAATGCCTGCGGGCTGTGAAGTGGCATCGAACAGTGAATTGTCATTTTTGATTTTTACATCAAATCTCACATAACACGCCTTTGGATTCATGACAGAACGGATTTTTTCAACTGCAGTTTTCGCAAGTTTTTTTGTTTCGTCATCAAGTGAAGAAATTTCGTTAACCGGAATTCCTGCGTAACGAAAAACTTCATTCATCACGACTGGAATATTTTCTGCGGTCATTCTGTTCTGAAAAATAAAATCGTTGTTCATCTGATACCAAAATCAATTGAAAGCCTGAAGCTTTTGAAAAGATGCAAATAAATTGAAATGCCCGCGGCTTTTCAAAAATTATTTTACGATCGCACTAAGATTTTCTAAAATCTTTTTTGCAACTTCAGGTTTGTTCATTGAATAGACATGTACATGAGAAATTCCATTTGCAAAAAGATCGATGATCTGGTCTGTTGCGTATGCAATTCCTGCCTGAGTCATTGCTTCTTTGTCGTTTCCAAAACGGTCGACGATTGATAAAAAGCGGGCCGGCATTATTGTGCCTGAAAGCTTGATTGCGCGTTCAACCTGTTTTGCATTTGTGATCGGCATGATGCCTGGGATGATAGGACAGAAAATTCCCTTTTCGCGGGCCTTGTATAAAAACTTGTAATGGATGTTGTTGTCAAAGAACATCTGTGTTGTTAAGAATTCACAGCCGCAGTCGATTTTCTTTTTCAAGTTATCGATGTCTTCGTTTGAATTTGCGCTGTCAGGATGTCCTTCCGGATAGCAGGCACCACCGATGCAGAAACCGCCAAAGTCTTTGATTTCTTTTGCAAGGTCAGACGCATGATGATAGTCGAGGTGATCTGCATCAAATCCTTCTGGAATGTCGCCGCGAAGTGCGAGAATGTTTTCTATTTTTGCTTCTCTGAGTTTTTCAAGCTGTGAATGAACGAGTTCTTTTGTTGATGAGATGCATGAAAGATGTGCAAGTGAAACAACGCCTTTTTTGTCCTGAAGATTTTTTGAAATGTTGACAGTGTGACTGCTTGTTCCACCTCCTGCACCATAAGTTACTGACATATATGATGGTTTTAAGTCTGCAATTTCTTCGCAGGCTTTTTCTACAGAGTCAAAAAGCGCATCAGTTTTTGGTGGAAAAACTTCAAATGAAATTGTCGGTTCCGGATTTTTTAAAATTTCTGTAATTTTCATTCTGGCTCCTTGGAGACATCCTTTATAAATTAATTCAGACTGTAAAAAAACTGATGCATCCTGCCTATTAAAAATATACTTAAATAAATGCTTTCTTGCAAGAAAAGTTTTGATAATATATATTAAAAATTATGATTGGGACTTTGCGAAAGTTTTTTTTGATTTTTTTATGTGGAATTTGTCAGACCTCGATTTTATCTGCAGTCCCGTTTTCATCCGCAAAACAGAAGTCATCAGAAAACGAAATTTCAAGTTCCATTTCAAAACATAAAGTCTCACGAATCGTTTCGCTTGGGCCTTCTGCTACAGAAATAATTTTTGCACTTGGAGCCGGAAACAATCTGGTTGCAAGAACTGATTTCTGCAACTATCCGCCACAAGCAGAAAGAGTTCCGTCGATCGGCGGTTTTGATGCAAAAACTTTCAGTCTTGAATCGATTATTGCACTTGAACCGGATTTTGTTTATCTCTTTTCCGGAATGCACAGTCATCTGATAAATCCTCTTCAAAATCTTGGAATCAAAGTATATGTTTCTGACTGCAAATCTATTGATGACGTAAAAAAAGAAATCAAAGAAGTCGGAGAAATTTTAGGTGCACAGAAAAAAGCAGAAGAAATTATTTCTGATATTGATCAAAAAATTTCTGAAGCACAGAAAATAGTAAAAGAAAAAAAAGGAAAAATTCTGTGGAACGATTGGTGCTCTGCACCATCGGAATTAAATCCGTATCCAAAAGTTTATTATGAAATAAATTCTTCGCCTTATATGACAGTTTCGAAAAGTTCTTTTGTAAACGGAATTCTTGCAGATGCAGGATGTATAAATATTTTTGGCGATGAAAAATCAGCATACCCGGTTGTAAGCGAAGAAGCAGTAATTTACGGCAATTGTGAAATAATGATTTTTCCAGAGTATTACGAAAAAATGCTTTCCGCTTCAGAAAAAAATATCTGGTCTCAGAATAATTTGGAAGTTCAGAATGAAGTTCCTGATTTTATTAAGCAGCGTGCTGAATGGGAAAATATTGCAGCAATAAGACTTAAAAGAATTATTATTCTTGACTCTGAAATCTTCGAACGTCCGGGGCCGCGCGTCGGGGATGCGGTTCTGGCTCTTGCAAAAAAAGTCTGGAGCTATAAAGATATAAGACCTTTGAGAGTGGAATAATTTTGAAAGAAAATTGCAGTATTAAAACTTGTAAATTGATTAAAGTTCTCCCGTTTTTGTTTCTCGCAGTTATTTTCTGCATTTCAATCTGCTTTGGAACAAAATTTCTAAATCCTTTTTCTCTCATAAAATATGTTTTTACTGATTCAATTCATAAAGCCGAAGTTATTTCAAACATAGATTTAATTATTCTGACAAAAATCCGTATTCCGCGTGCTCTGCTTTCCGTTTTGTGCGGAGCTCTTCTTGGCGGTACAGGAGCAATGTTTCAGGGGTTTTTCAGAAATCCTCTTGCTGACAGCGGCATTATGGGAATTTCATCAGGTGCGACTTTAGGCGCAGTCTGTTCTGGATTTTTTTCTTTCGGAGCATTCCAGTTTTTAGCACCTGTCACTTTGTTTGCATTTATCGGTGCACTTGTTTCGGCATCTGCACTTTTTGCACTTTCAAAAATATTTAGAAGCCAGTCGGCAGTAACTTTGCTTTTATCTGGAACTGCAATCGGAACATTTTTCTCTGCAATCGCATCTGTCATTCTTTTAACCCGTGAAAAAGAACTTCATTCACTTTATGTGTGGACGATGGGAAGTTTTAACGGCAAAGGATGGAATGAGTTTTTTGTTTTTGTGATTCCGTCTGTGACTGCACTTGTGCTTGTGATGTTTTCTGCAAAGCATCTTGATGTTCTGGCAGGCGGTGAAATGTCGGCAAAAACTTTGGGACTAAATTATAATAAAGTTCAGAATTACATTTTAATAGCCGGCTCTCTTGCAACATCCTGTGCAGTCTGTGCAGGCGGAATCATTTCATTTGTCGGACTTATTGCCCCACATGCCGTAAGAAAAATTTATGGACCGCTTCATAAAACATTGATTTTTGAAAGCATGATTTTCGGAAGCATTCTTCTGCTTTTGTCAGATACGATTGCGCGCACTGTGATTGCTCCGAGCGAACTCGCAGTCGGCGTGATAACTTCTCTTGTCGGAGTTCCATTTTTTATTGTTGTGCTCGCGCGCGGTTATGGAGATGCAAAATGATTAAAGTGGAATTTGTAAAAACAGCATCTGGTGGTAAACGATGATTGAAGTAAAAAACTTGAACGCTGCTTTTGGAAAGAAAATAATTTTTGAAAACGCAGGATTTAGAATCAATGATGGCGCTGTAAATGAAAATAATTTTTCAGACAACGCCATTCATACAAATGAAAAAATCAATTCTTCAAATTTCATTGCGCTTGTCGGTCCAAATGGTGCCGGAAAATCAACTTTGCTTTCACTTCTCGACGGAATTATTTCTGACGGACTTTCAGTAACAGGACAGATTTCAATTGATGAGAAACCGGTTTTAGAAATTCCATTTGAAAAAAAAGTACAGGAAAGAAATAAATTTCATTCTAAAAAAACTTTGCGTTCAGAAATCGCGCGAAAAATTTCTTACCTCATTCAAAATGAATATCCTGTCTGGAATCTGAATGTAAACGATTTTGTAAAAACCGGGCTTTATGTTTTTGATGAACTTTCAGAAAATGAAAAACTAGAAAGAGTAAAATCAGTTTTAAAACTTTTGAATATCGAAGAACTCAGCGGAAAAAAAATTTTTAATATCTCTGGCGGTGAGTTTCAGAAAGTTAGACTTGCAAGAACGCTTGCGGCTGGTAACGAATATCTTTTGCTTGATGAGCCGGCAGAAAATCTTGATATTGCGTTTCAGTCAGAGTTTTTTGTGCAGCTGAAAAAGATCGCGGGCATTACGAGTGACTGCGGTATTTCAAAAGACGCGGGCATTACGAGTGATGACGGCAATTCAAAAGACGCGAGTACTATGAGTGATGATGGTTTTGTAAATGATGTCCGTATTGTAAAAAATGCCGGGCGGGCAAATTCAACCAGAACAATAATATTTTCGATTCACGATATAAACCTCGCATCAAATTTTGCAGACAGATTTCTCCTCATTGCAGACAAAAAGATACAAATCCTCAATCGTGACCAACTTTTCACGGAAAAAGTCATTGAATCGGCATGGCACAAGAAATGCCGGATCTTTGAACACCCGGTCACAAAAAAGCCTCAGGTCTTGTTTTTAGACTAAAATTCCAATATAATTAATCTGTCTATTTTACAAAATCTCAAAGTTTGTCATTTTGACATTTTCAATTTGACAGCCCTGAAGGAATTATTACTATGGAAAAAACACTTCCAAAAATCATACGCGAAGTTGCTCAGAATTACCCTGACGTTGCTGCCCTATGTTTTCGCCCGGGTCGTGGTAAACCATTTGAATCTATAACTTTTAAAGATTTTTTTGAGAAGTCCCAGAATTTTGCAGCAGGACTTTTGGAATTAGGCGTAGTTCGTGGTGACAGAATCGGAATTATTTCTGATGACCGAAAGGAATGGCAGCAGGCTGATATAGGTCTTCTGTCGATCGGTGCGTGCGATGTTCCTCGTGGATGTGATGCAAGCGTAAATGATTTAAAATATATTCTTTCGTTTACAGAAGTTCAGATTTGTATTGTTGAAAATCTTTCGCAGATTAAAAAAATTGCCGGAGTTAAATCTGAAATTCCGACTTTGAAAACTTTTGTTATTTTTGATGAACCGAATGATGAGGCAAAATCGCTTTGCAAAGATGCCGGTGTTGAACTTTTAAGATTTGAAGATGTTGTTGCAAGTGGAATTTCGTGGCGCGAAAATCACGCTGGTGTTGTCGAAGCTGAACTTGAAAAAGGAAACTGGGATGATACAGCAGGAATTATTTTCACTTCTGGTACAACAGGAACTCCAAAAGGTGTAATTCTTTCTCACGGAAATTTCATCACTCAGCTTGATGAGCTTCAGGAAAGAATTCCATTTAATCCTGGTGATAAAGCAATCTGTGTTCTGCCTGTATGGCATGTTTTTCAGAGACTGTGCGAATATGTAATTCTGTCTCAGGCTGCAGCGCTCTGTTATTCAAAACCGATTGGAAGTATTCTGCTTCCGGATTTTGAAGCGCTCAATCCTCAGGTATTGCCAGCTGTTCCACGAGTTCTCGAAGGTGTTTACGAAGGCGTTAACAAAAAGATGCGCCGTACTGGTGGAATTGTTGAAGCAATGTTTAACTTTTTTGTTAAGGTTGCAATTTTGCATTCACGATGTCTGCGTCGTATGCTCAGAAAAAATTTCAGGACGAAATATGACTTTATTGTTTTGAGCTGGATTGTTCTGATAATACCGCTCATTCTTTTGACTCCGTTAAAATTTCTGGGCGATGTAATCGTTTTCAAAAAAGTTCGTGCAATGCTTGGAAATAATTTCAGAGTTGGTGTTGCAGGTGGCGGTGCATTTGCAAAAGCGATTGATGAATGGTTTTATGCTGTGGGAATTAATGTCGTTGAAGGTTACGGAATGACAGAAACTGCTCCGGTTGTTGCTGTTCGTCCTTACAATAAAAATATTTTCAGCTGTATCGGAACTCCGATTCGCGGTGTAGAAACCCGCATAGTTGATATGGAAGGAAACATTCTTCCTCGCGGTAAAAAAGGTGTTCTTCAGGTTAAAGGCGGAACTGTAATGAAAGGCTATTACAAACGTCAGGATCTGACAGATAAAGTTTTATCATCTGACGGCTGGCTTGATACTGGAGACCTTGCGATTGAAGGTGTTCACGGGGAACTTAAAATTCTTGGCCGCGTAAAAGATACAATCGTTTTGTCTGGCGGTGAAAATGTTGAACCGCTTCCAATTGAAGCAAAGATTCAGGAATCAAGATTTATTACGGCAGCTGTTGTTGTCGGTCAGGACCAGAGAAATCTTGGTGCATTGATTTTACCAAATGAAGAAGAATTAAAAATCTGGGCAAAAGAAAATAATGTTTCATTTAAAGATTTTGAAGACCTTGTTAAAAAAGAAGAAGTCTACAAAATGATTAATGATGAAATTCAGGAACTTGTAAATGCTAAGAATGGTTTCAGAATGTTTGAAAAAATCGTTAAGTTTGCATTCCTTACAAAACCATTTGAAGTAGGCCGTGAGCTTTCTGCAAAACAGGAAATAATGAGATATAAATTATCTGAACTTTATTCAAAAGAGATCGCAGGTATTTTTAAGGAGTAAAAATATGAAAAAGGTGTTAAATGGAATTAGTTGTGTATTTTGTTTGCTGATGTTTTTTGCTTTTTCTGGGTGTAATTATGCAAGTGGAAGCAGTCCTGCTAATCCATTCCCAGTATCTGATCCTGAACCAATTTATGCAGACGGACTGTTTGTTTCAACAAGACCTGATAAAACTGTTAAGATTTACTGGAAAAATCCAAAGAGCACAGACTTTGCAGGTGTTAAGATTGATATTAATGGAACTGTAATAGACATAAAGAGTACTGAAGTTCCAAATAACGAATATACAGTAACTGGTCTTGATTATAATTCAGAATGCAATATTTCGATAAAGGCTTATGATTCTAAAGGCAACGAATTTGAATCGAAAGAATCTTCAAAGAAAACATTTAAACCTTCAGAAAATTATGTTGAACTTGAATTCTCAGAAGTAGAAAATTATTTAGATTCACTTTCTTCTAACACAGAAGAAAATCCGCATAAGATTTATGTAAAAGATTTGAAGCAGGAAAATATTGGTGATGCTGATACTGAGGGTACTTTTGGAAATTTGATTAAAAAAAATCGTGGCTATCAAAACCCAAATCCGAAGTATTTTGATTTAAAAATTGATTTTGCAGATGATGTAACAAATACATCCTGTTTGTTTGTTGATTGTGGTAATATAGTTTCTGCAGAAGTATCAGATAATAATACTATTACAGATGCATCAGGAATGTTTGATTATTGTGATGTTATGAAACAGGTTAAATTGACTGGATTTAAATCTGTTGAAAATGCAAGTGCAATGTTCTGCTATTGCGAGGAGTTGACAGAAATTGATACATCTCCTTTTACAAACGTAACAAATGCAGAGAGTATGTTTGATAGTTGTGAAAAATTAAAGAGTATAGATACTTCTGTATTTACAAAGGTAACTAATGCAATTTTTATGTTTTCCGGTTGCAATGCTTTGAAAGAGATAGATACAACTCCTCTAAAATCGGTTGTTGAAGCTGAGGGTATTTTTTGCGGTGATGACAGTTTAACATATGTTGATACTTCTGTTTTTAAAAATATTACAAAAGGAAATTACATGTTCTCGGAATGTAAATCGCTTACAGAAATCGATACATCACCATTTACTTTGATAACAGAAGCAGACAGAATGTTTTCAGGATGTGAAGGTCTGAAAAAAATCGATACTTCCCCATTTGTATCCCTTAAAGAAGCGCCGTGTATGTTTAACAATTGTTCAAATTTAACAGAAATAAATTCCGCATGTTTTAAAAATATAACTAATGCAGATCATTTGTTTTCCGGTTGTTCAAGTTTGAAACAAATTGATACATCATCATTTTCTAAAGTCGCAAATGCAGAATATATGTTTTGTAGTTGTAAAGGTTTGACAGAAATCGATGTTTCTTTTTTTAAATCTGTAACAGATGTGAGTACGATGCTTTCTGGTTGTTCAAATCTGCAGACAATATATTATTCTTCAGAAACAGATCCCGTTTATCTTAAAAAGAAAAATACTTATGCACCTTCTAGTGCTGTGTGGACTTTAAAAAGTAACTAAACTATTTGAAGTTTGATGAGACTTTTGGTAAAGAAGAAAATATCAGTTCATTATTTCTGAAAGTACATTCAGAATGTTTGAAAAGTTGATTGGTTTTGCAATATGACCGTTCATTCTTGGCATTTGAATATCCATAAGTATTAAATCGAACTGGCCTTTTTTTGAGTTTTTGATTTTTTCAACAGCAGTGTATGCAATTATGTCATCAGACTGATTCTGAATCATTGCGATTGTTCGTCGAAGCCAGGTAGATTTACCTGAGATTGTTTTTGCTTCGTAATCGAATGTAATTTCTTCGCCGGATTCATTTTTCCATACGCCATAATAAAGTTCATCTTTTGTAAGATTTACTTCGAGTGAAATGATTGCATCAGAAAGAATTGCGCGCTTATAGTTTGAAAGCTGGTTTGCAAGATGACGTTTTTTCTCTGTGCCTTCTGTTCTAAATGTATCAAAGAATGTAGCAATACTTGAAAAAGCAAACATTGCAATTTGAATCCACAAAGCGATGTGGCTGATTGGGCCTGTAACATATGCGTCGTTTGTGTCAAACCAGAAAAAGCAGTGAACAAAGAAAATTACAAAAAGAAAAAGTATTTCAAGAATAAAGAAACCGACACCAAAATAGTTAAAGAATTTTGCACGCCAATTTTTCATTTCAAGGTATTCAATAATGTATTTAATTAATCCAAGAAGATTTTTTCTTGAAGCTCTTTTTTATGGGCATAAAGAGATGTATGCTAAAATTGAATAAAACTATGTTTTTATGTAGTATTACTTATAAACTTTTTTTAGGAATTTTTATGAATTACGATGCAGCATTTTTTATAAACAGCATTCTTCTTGGCGTTGGACTTGCAATGGACGCCTTTTCAGTTTCGCTTGCAAACGGTTTGAATGAACCAAAAATGAAAGCCGGCCGAATGTCGCTTATTGCCGGTGTGTTTGCAATTTTTCAGGCTGCAATGCCGATGATTGGCTGGACTTGTGTTCATACAGTTGTGCAATATTTTTCTGCGTTTGAAAAGTTCATTCCGTGGATTGCGCTTATTCTGCTTTTGTACATCGGCGGTAAAATGCTGATTGAAGGAATTAAAGGTGGCGATGAAACGGAAGAAGGTGTAAAAAATCTTGCGTTTGGTGCGCTTATGGTTCAGGGAGTTGCAACTTCGATTGATGCGCTTTCGGTTGGTTTTACAATTGCTGATTATAATTTTATGATGGCACTTGTTTGCGCACTGATTATTGCGATTGTGACTTTTGGAATTTGTATTGCAGGGCTCATCATTGGAAAGAAAGTTGGAACTAAAATTGCGGGCAAAGCAAACATTCTTGGCGGCGTTATTCTGATTGGAATTGGAATTGAGATTTTTGTGAAAGGCGTGTTTCTATAATTTCTTTGAAAAACAGAACAAATTCTGAAATCAAGCATTTCCAATAAAACTATTATAGTAGGTTATTTGTAGCTGTATACAAGTATAGTGTTAATAATTAATCTTTTTCTTAAAATATTCAAACATATCAGACCTTAGTTTTTCAGAAAGTTCCGCTATTATTTCTTTTGTAAATTTTTCGCTATCAAAATTTATCACATTTCTAGGACATCCCTTTTCTAGAAATAAATCACTAGAACGAATGTTTAATGCTTTTGCAATTGCATCTATAGTTTCTGGTTTTGGGAATTTGGAAGAAGAACGTTCTATTTCTGCAATATAGTTTTGATTACATCCGCTTAGTTCTGAAAGTTTTTCTTGTGTTAAACCTGCTTGTTTTCTATAAAATTTTAAATTTTCTCTAAAAGTTTCTCTTAAACCCATAGTTTTAGAATAGGTTCACTTATGTAAAGTTTGAATTGTCTTTTAGACGCATTTTATTACATACTTTATTTTATATGTCTAATAGATTATATTATATATAAGCAAAATGGCGAAATATTTATGATTTAACATAAATCTTGGCTATTTGCTTATACTTTGAGGTATATATGGCAAAAAAAGAAGTTGCAACAGATTTATGGGTTCATGATTTATTAAAAGAAGCTGAGATTGAACTTGATGCACAGGGAAGCACAATAAAAGAAATTGACGAAGCATTAAAAACAGCTTCAAAACGTGGTACTGGAAAAGTTGGATTTCCTGAATATGTTGGAGTTGTAAAAGACTTTTTGCTTGTAATTGAAGATAAGGCAAGTTTACAGAACCATATAAAACGAAATGATGACACATTGATTAGTTTAGAAACAAAAGATGTAACTGATTATGCTGTAAATGGAGCATATTTTTATGCAAAACATCTTTCGCAAAATACGAATTATAAAAAAATCTTTGCTTTTGGAATTTCTGGAACTGAAAAGAAACACAAAATTACACCGATTTTTTTAAATGACAGAGGCGATTTGTTTGAACTTGAAGATGTTGAATCTTTTATTTCATTCAATGAGAAAAATATTGATGAATACTATTTGAAAGATGTTTTAAAGGAATCAACAGACACAGAAAAAGAACTTGAAGAAATTTTATCAGATGCAAAAGAACTTCACGAACATTTGAGAAATTACGGGAACATGAAAGATGAGGAAAAACCTCTTGTAGTTTCTGGAATTCTTCTTGCACTGCGTGAACGTGATAATGGAAATTTCAATATTGAAAATCTAAATGGAGATTCTTTTATTACAGATGGTCAGAAAATTTATCAGGCAATTGAATCCAGTTTTAAAAGAACAGATTTGTCACCAGTAACGAAAATCGACAAAATTCTTTCTCAGTTTACTGTTATCAAAGACAGTATGAAACTTAATGAAATCAACAAAACCTTAAAGAAAACACCGTTGAGATTTTTTACAGAATTTTTGGACGAACATTTATACAAATCAATAAAATACACAAAATCAGCAGAAGATTATCTTGGTCGTTTTTATGGCGAATTTATGAGGTATTCAGGCGGAAGCGGCCAGACTTTAGGAATTGTTCTAACTCCAAGACACATTACAGAATTGTTCTGCGATTTACTGGAATTAAAGACTACAGACAGAATTTTTGATCCTTGCTGCGGAACTGGCGGTTTTCTTGTTGCGGCTTTACACACAATGCTTTCAAAAACAGAAAATGAAAGTGAAAAACTTAATATCAGAAAAAATCAGCTTTTCGGAATTGAATTAAGACCTGATATGTTCACAGTTGCCACAACAAATATGATTCTGCGAGGTGACGGTAAAAGCAACTTGCATTGTGATGATTTTTTGATGAAAATTCCAAAACAGTTGCAGACAGAATTCAGAGCTACAGTGGGAATGTTAAATCCTCCATATTCGCAGGGAACAAAAAATGACCCGGATTTATATGAAATCTCATTTACGGAGCATTTGCTTGATTCACTTTTGCCCAATTCAAAATGTGCGGTAATCGTTCCCCAAAGTTCCATGACAGGAAAAACAAACGAAGAAAAATCCATAAAGGAAAATATTTTAAAGCACCATACTCTAGAAGGTGTAATAATGCTTCAAAAAGACACTTTTTACGGAATCGGTGTAATTCCTTGCATTGCAGTTTTTACAAGCGGACAACCACATCCAAAAGACAAAATCTGCAAGTTCATCAATTTTGAAGATGACGGGTATAAAGTTGCTCCTCATGTAGGACTTTTGGAAACAGAAGCGGCAAAAGACAAAAAACAGCATTTGCTTGATGTCTGGTTTGACAGAATTGAAGCGGAAAATAAATTCTGTGTTAAAACTACAGTTACTGCAGAAGATGAATGGCTTCACAGTTTCTATTATTTTAATGATGAAATTCCAACTCAGGAAGATTTTGAAAAAACTGTTGGCGATTATCTGACTTTTGAATTCTCAATGATTATGCAGGGACGGAAATATCTTTTTGAAGAAGATTCAGAAGATGTAAAAAAAAACTTTAAAGAAGAATTAGAAAGCAGAGAATGGAGAGAGTTTTTAATATCGAATAATTTTGAAAACCATCATGGAGTTCGATTAACGAAAAACAATCGTACTGAAGGAAAAACACCACTTTTAACAGCATCTGAAATTAATCAAGGTGTAAGCAGTTTTATAAAGAATTCAAATATGAAAAATTATCATAATTCAATAACTGTAGATATGTTTGGACATTCATTCTTTCATAATTATGCTTGTACAGGTGATGATAATATTTATTTTTTTCAAAATGATAAAATAAGTAATAATGTAAAAAAATTTATAACCCAAATGATTAATATGAATTCTTCAAAATTTTCTTATGGGAAGCAATTCAGACAACAATTTGCCGATAATCTAAAAATCCTTCTCCCAGTAACATCATCTGGTGAAATCGATTACGAGTTTATGGAATCTTTCATTCAGAAACTTGAAAACGCAAAACTTGGTGAATACAAAGAATATGCAAAAAAGCGTGTGAATGAGATTTTGTTTTCTAAAAAGATTGAAAATGTAAAACTTGAAGAGAAAAATTGGGAAGAGTTTGTAATTGGAGATATTTTTCAAAAGTTTATTCAAGGAAAATCAAAAGGGTTGAATCATTTGATTGAAAAAAATGGTTCAGTTCCTTATCTCGGAGCAACAAATAAAAATAATGGTGTTTTAACTTTTGTAAATGAAGAAAAATCTATGATTCAAAAAGGAAATTGCATATGTTTTATTCGCAATGGGCAAGGTTCTGTAGGTTATTCTGTTTATAAAAAAGAATCTTTTATTTCAACTTCTGATAATACTATTGCTTATGCAGATTGGCTAAATTTCTATACAGGAAATTTTATTGTTACATGTTCAGACATGATACGCTCAAAATACAGTTTCGGTTATAAACGAAATAACGAAAGACTTTTAAAAGATAAAATCATTCTCCCCACAACGCCAGCAGGCGAACCCGATTATTTATACATGGAAAATTACATCAAAGACATTATGTTGAAAAAATACACAGAATACTTTGAATTTAAGAATATTAATCATTACTATTCTAAAAATTTAAACAATGGACTTCTTAAAGCTGCTCAAAGTATTTCTGATAATATATATGATGTCTAAATGAATATATTAAAAAACTCCTTAGCGCTTAAAGCCCGAATTTTTGAACTTTTAAAATCTTTTGTGTTTTTTGTAATAATATAATCTGCACTAACATTTAAAGCACATTCTTCTTGTAGACAATCTTCAAAATCGGAAAAACTGTTATTTTCTATAGCTTCAATAACCTGTTCTTTTCTTATGTTTGCCATTTCAAAAAAAGAAATAAGGGCCATAAGCAAAGTTCTGCAAGTTGTTGAATCAAATTCTCTTTTAATAATGTACCAGATTGTTGCAATTGAATGTTCTGTAACGAATCCAGTAATTTTTTGAGATTTACATAATTCTAGAATTTTAAGTGAATCATCGTAAAAAGGTTTGCGTTTTAATATCACATCCAGAATTATATTTGTATCAACCAAAACTGTAATCTGCTTTTTAGAATGGCCCATATTTCTCCTTCAAAGCTTCGTATCTCAACTGGTCATAATCTGGATCTTTTCCTTCATGAGTGAATTGCCTTTTTTCAAGGATTTGTTCTATTGTTTCCCGGGCAAATTGTTTTTTCTTTCGTTCTTCTTCCAAATTTTCTTCTACAATTATGACTTTTAAGCGCTGCCCTTCTTTATATGGATAAGGATTAATTCCCTTCACAAAATAACAGCACATTTCACCTTTGCCTTTTACTTCAACGCTAACCGGGCCTTCAAACTGAATAAAATCTTTTGTCTGCGCCCAGGTATTTTCAGAAACATGAATCTGCATAGGTTCGCCTGTACTTTCCATTCGGCTGGCAACCAGATTTCCAAAATTAATTCCAATTCTGATTTGTATTTGCATGTGGAATTTTTCGTTGAACTGCTTTACATCAGCTAAAAGGCCTTTTGCAAAATGAATCATTTTTAATGCGCCATCAGGTGAGTTTTCTGTTGTAAGGCCGGTTGCCGCCATGTAAGCATCCCCAATAGTTTTGATTTTTCAATGTATTATTTTTCTTTTTTTCCAGCAAAAATTTATTATATTTAATTGTGTAGAAAAATTTTTGAAAAAAACTTTGCTTATTAGTAACGATTCCTAATAAGAAAAAGGAGGATAAAACAATTGAATCCAAAATCTTTTTACAACTTATCTTACGGTGTATTTGTTCTAGGTGCTAAAAGTGATGATAAAATCAATGCATGTATTACAAATACTTGTATGCAGGTTGCATCAGATCCTGCAAGAGTGGCAATTTCAGTTTTGAATAAAAATCTTACTTGCGACATGATAAAAAAATCTGGCGAATTTACACTCTCGGTTTTGGACAAGACTTGTACTTTTGACTTAATTAAAAACTTTGGAATGCAAAGTGGAAGAGATGTAAACAAGTTTGCGAATTTTCCTTACGAAACAAACAAAAATGGACTTCCATACATTACAAAAAGTGTATGTTCATTATTTGAATGTAAAGTAATTTCTAAAGAAGATTTAGGAACTCACACATTGTTTATTGCTGAAGTAACAGAAGGTGAAGTTTTAAGTGAAAATGCTCCATTAACCTATGCTGATTATCAGAATAATGTAAAACCAAAACCTGTAATCAACAATGATAGAAAAATTGTTGGCTGGCGTTGTAAAATCTGCGGATATGAATACAAAGGTTCTGAACTTCCAAAAGATTTTACATGTCCACTTTGCGGACATCCGGCAGAAGATTTTGAACCAATTTATGAATCAACAGCTGCAGTTGTGGCTGAAAAAATAGTAACTAATTTAAACTCACAGGAGAAAAAAATGAATAAATACGAAGGAACACAGACAGAAAAAAATCTTCAGGCAGCTTTTGCCGGCGAATCACAGGCTAGAAACAAGTACACTTACTTTGCTTCAGTTGCAAAAAAAGAAGGATTGGAACAGATTTCGGCAATGTTCTTAAAAACAGCTGATAACGAAAAAGAACATGCTAAAATTTGGTTTAAAGAACTTAATGGAATTGGAAACACAGCTGAAAACTTAAAAGCTGCTGCAGACGGCGAAAACTTTGAATGGACAGACATGTACAATGATTTTGCAAAAACTGCAGAAGAAGAAGGTTTTACTGCACTGGCAGCAAAATTCCGTCTTGTTGCAGAAATTGAAAAACATCACGAAGAAAGATACCGCGCACTTTTGAAGAACGTTGAAACTGCCGCTGTATTCGAAAAATCAGAAGTAAAAGTTTGGGAATGCCGCAACTGTGGTCACATTGCTGTTGGAACAAAAGCTCCAGAAGTTTGCCCGGTTTGTGCACATCCACAAGCTTATTTTGAAGTAAACGCAGAAAACTACTAGTAGAAACTGCAGCGTAAAACCAAACTGCAACTTTAATATATAAAAATAAGCTCGCCTTTACTCGAAATAACATACATATGGATTCCCGCAACT
Source organism: Candidatus Treponema merdequi (assembly GCA_018064525.1). Lineage (GTDB taxonomy): Bacteria > Spirochaetota > Spirochaetia > Treponematales > Treponemataceae > Treponema_D > Treponema_D merdequi. The sequence continues at coordinate 46,461 of JAGHVB010000001.1, forward strand.
TGTGGCAATGTTACAATCGCTTCCTGTTCTGCAAAAAGATTTATGCTTATAATCTGGTTGTACTGAACAACAATCACATTTGAAATGTAATCATCTTTTGTCATAGGATGATTAAAACTGACAGTATACTGGCCGTCAAATTCGCGGATAATCGGGTGGTATTTTTCTTCTTCGGAAGTTTTAGAACTAACAGGATTAAGAATATTTCCACAGCAGCTGATTTCTATATCTTTTATGCTTGTAACAAGATTTCCGCAAGTTGGACAACGATAAAATTTTAAGTAATTCATATTGGAGCCAAAACTGCGGTTAATAATCAATCTTCCCTGCAAAATGCTTTGAATATCAATTTCCAGAACTTTTGAAAGCTGGGAAAGCAAAGTTATGTCCGGGCAGCCGTGACCTTTTTCCCATTTGCAGATTGCATTATCTGTAACGTTGATGGCAGCTGCAAGTTCTTTTTGTGTCATCCCTTTTTTTATGCGGATATCGTGAATTATTTTTCCTGTTTTTTCGGCGTTCACTTTAATCCTCTACGCATTTATATTTTTAATATATTCTTCTTTGGAAATCATTGGGCTTTCAAGTTCTTTGATTGTTTCTTCTAGAAGACTAAAGTTTTTTACATATTCTTCGCCGGCTTTTTCAAACGCTTCGGCTTTTGGTTTTGCTACAATCTGTGCTTCCGGAATATTTAAAAGCGGTGTTTCTGGTACAAAAATCTTAGTAAGATTTCCAAAACATAAATCACACTGGCGGTCCAAAGCTTCAAAATTATGATCCCAGTTTGGAAATCCACATCCGCTGATTACAACTGAATGAATCTTTGAAAAATCTACACGTGCAACATGCTGAGTGCGGCCATCAACAATTTCCATTTTCTTTTGAACAAGCGGAATTGTGCGGTCCAAAACAGCTTTGATGTGACTTGGCATTCCGTAGCAGTAAAGTGGAAAACTCCAGATTATTAAATCCATATTCTGATAAAGGTCGAGAATATCATTTTGATCATCTTTAATTACACAGTGTCCGTCGCAAATCTTCCAGCAGCCAAAACAACCGCGGCAAGGAGCAATTTTTTTGTTGATTACATCGATAACCGTAATTTCGTGTTCGCCAGTTTTTTTAATTCCACGCAAAAAAGCATTTGTTAAAATCATTGTGTCACTTTTTTCTTTTGGGCTTCCGTTCAAAACTAAAATCTTCATTTGTTACCTCACGCCTAGCAGAATAACATGAGAGATGTTTAATGTAAATCTGCGGAGGGTAGATTTATAACTGATACATGATAAACAAAACCACAACTTTAATACAAATCTCGAAAAAATCATTTATAATAAGTTTATGACTATCAGAAACGAAACGTCAGCAGACTACAGAACTGTAGAAGAATTGATAAAAAAAACTTTCTGGAACTTGTACGTTCCAGGATGCAGTGAACATCATTTTGCTCATCTTGTAAGACAAAGTGAAGATTACATTCCAGAGCTAGATTTTGTTCTGGAAGAAGACGGAAAAATAATCGGTCACATTATTTATGTAAAGGCAAAGTTCGTTGCAACTGACGGAACTGAAAAAGAAGTGCTGTCATTCGGGCCTTTTACAATCGATCCAGATTATCAGAGAAAAGGTTATGGAAGAAAACTGCTGAATCATTCTTTGGAAGCAGCTGCAAAAATGGGATACGACACTGTTGCAATCTGGGGAAATCCTGAAAATTATGTGTGCTACGGTTTTAAAAACTGCAAACGATATAACGTGTGCATTGAAGAAGGCGTTTATCCTGTTTCGCTTATGGTAAAAGTTCTGGATGAAAATGCATTTTTGGCAGAAGGCAAAACCTGGAAATATGTAGAAAGTCCAGCTCACGGATACGATGGAACTGGTTTTGAAGAATTTGACAGCACGTTTGAGCAGATGGAAAAAGGTTATTCGTACACTCAGGAATTGTTCTACATTTACTGCAGATCGAATGTGGTACGGGATTAATAAGGAGTTCTTTATGATTTTAATGGTTGTAGATACACAGAGAGGTTGTTTTGACGAAAGACTTTTTGCTTTTGAAAAAGTAAGAAAAAATATAATTCGGTTGATTTCTGAAGCAAGACAACACAATATCGAAGTAATTTATATTCAGCATGATGACGGCCCCGGTGAAGATTTAGACAAATCTACTGAACGATATGAAATCTATGATGCTTTTGCTCCAATGCCAAATGAACGTCGTTTTGAAAAAAATGTAAACAGTGCATTTCATAAAATGACAGGACTTACAGATTATCTTTTATCTAAAAACGAAAAAGACATCATTACAATTGGAGTTTCAACTGATTACTGTATGGATGCAACTATCAAAAGTGGATTTGAACAAGGCTTTCATATGATTGTTCCTTCATTTGCCAATTCAACTTATGACAACCCATATTTTTCAAAAGAAATTGCATATAAATATTATAATGAATTTATGTGGCCAAAAAGATATGCGACGGTAGTGAGTGTGGACGAGGCAATCAAGATGATGGAATATAAAGGATAGAAAATGAAATTTACTTTTGCAACACAAAAGGATATTGAACAGCTCACAGAATTGTCGCATTGCTTTTGTTGCCCGCGATGAAGATACAATATTGATAATTAAAAAACATATTTACGGATTAAATCCACTTCCGTTTGTTTAATTTTCTTCAACAATGACGGCGCCGGTTTTGAAGTCGCGTTTTAGTTCGCGGTTTGGGTTTGGGGATTTTGTTTCGATGAGGTCGCCTGAGAAAACGAGCTGGCCTTTTTTTGGAATGTAGAGCGCAAGTCCGAGACGGCTGCAAGCGTAAAAGCCGATTTTGTCTCTGATGCGGATCGGGTCAGATGCGATGCGGAGTAAGAGCGGGGCGGCGGGTTTCTGAAGTGATTCTCGCGAAGAATGGTATGCGGATTTATCTTGAGATGACGGTACATCATGTTTTATTAAAACATCATTCGTAATGCCTGCGTCTTCTGGTGTTGCAAAAACAAAACTCAATACTGCACGGTCTTTCGGGAGTTTTGCGGCAGCTGAAAGTTTCTGCAGTTTTTCCGGTGCGTTTTTTGTCGGGAATGCGAAGTTGCACCATTTTCCACTTTTTTTATTTTCTGTACCACGGTCTGTGTGCGGACCTTTCAAAAGTCTTCCATCCATCGGACACAATTCGCAGTGACAGCATGGAGCTTCTATTGAAAGGCCGCGTCTCATAAATGAATCTCTGAGACAGCTTATAAACCGTGCTGAACGTGGAACACCCGGTTCTACTATGATAAAAGCTGCATCTTCTTTTGCATAGCGTGATAAATCTTCTGAATATTTTTTTGAAAGAAAATCGAGTGGCTTTGTTTCTGATTGGAAAACTTCGTTAAACATATTTGCACATGTTATAAGTTTTGCTTTTTCTTTTATCGAAGTTCCAAGTGCTCCTTTTACACGGATGATTTTCCATGGTGCGATGTCGCAGGTTTCTGAATTGATGTCAGTATCAGAATTGATTTTCGAATCAGAATTGTCATCGCTTGCAGTACCCGCGCTGATTGTCTTAGCGACAATTGATAAAAATAATTCTTCACCGAGTGCCATTGCTTCTTTTGAAAGATCGAGACAGTACCATGTTATTTTTTTTGTGCGGAGTTCAGGACGGGAAAGCCATAGTGCAATTACAACTGTGAGCGGTCCGCTTCCGATGTCGAGCGCGAAATCTCCGTCAGAAAGATTTATTTTTGTTATATCGATGTTTGAAAACAGGCGGGTAAGTCGTACGAGATTCCACCATGCAAAATATCTTGTGTAGGCAGATAAAAATGTTTTTTCGTTCATGTAACCCATGCGTCGTGTGTCGCGTTCGTCTGTGAGTTCGTGAGATAGCTGTCTGATGTCGTCTGGTAATTTTGAAGTTTGCTTTGAGTTAAGTGGAAGTATTCCCTGAACGATTTTGTCAAAGTCTTCGAGAATTTTCTGTGCGTCTTCTGGAACTTTTTTTGGATTGAAAAGTGATGTACCGCTCATTTTATTTTCCTGGTTTAAGTTTTGAATTAGATAAAGATGATTTGTAAAACTTCATCAGTTATTTTTTCTGTATTTTTTTATCGTTAAAAGTGCGTCAGTCAATTCTTTACGGATTGAATGTATTTCATGAATCGCATCAAAATTATTCTGAACCTGTTCTGATTCTGCAATAATCTGATCGCGGGCACCTTCGATTGTAAATTTTTTTTCGTTGATTAAATAATTCAATCTTAAAATCATATCGAGTTCTTTTTGAGAATAAATTCTTCGTCCGCCGAAATCTTTCTGTGGTGCAAACCCCGGGATGACTTCTTCCCAGTAGCGGAGAACATGAGGTTTTATTCCTGTTAATTCTTCGATTTGTCCGATTGAATATGGCATCTAATTCCGCGGGTATTAAAAATGAAATCGGTCTTTCAACTGAAATCATTTTTTTGCCGCTTTCTCCTAATTTAATTCTCTGTCTTCCCATTTCTGACGGCTGGCTTTCATTTCGAGCTGTACTGGAATTTTGTCAAAGCCTAAGTCTTCGCGGATTCTGTTTTTGAGGAATGTTACATATGTCTGTGGTACAACTTCTGGACGTGTTGCAAAGATTGTGAATACGCATGGGTTTGTACTTGTCTGTGTCATGTAGCGGATTTTAAAATGCGCTGTCTTTGATGCTGGAGGCGGATACTTGAAGAGCCAGTCTTTGAGCGCAGTATTTAAAACTGATGTGCTTACTTTTTTTGTAAGCTGGCTGTGAAGTTCCAGTGCTGTATCCATCAAAAGTTTGATGCCGTCGCCTTCGAGAGCAGAAATACAAATGATTGGAGCGTAATTCATCTGACCGAACATGATCTTGATGTTTTCTTCTGCATTCTTGATTGCTGTTCTGCCTTTTTCCTGAGTGTCCCATTTGTTGAGAATGAAAATAATTCCGCGGCCCTGTTCGTAAGCAAGAGAACAGATTTTTTTATCCTGTTCTGCAAGTCCGATCTGAGCATCAATCATTAAGAAAACGATGTCGCATTCGTCAATTGTTTTTATTGCACGGTTTACGGAATAGTATTCGACATTTTCTTTGACTTTTGCTTTTCGTCTGATTCCGGCTGTGTCGAGGATTTTAAATTCACGGTCGTTGTAACGGAATGAGCCTTCGACTACATCGCGTGTTGTTCCTGCGTAATCGCTTACGATTGAAGCCTGGGTATGAGTAAGTCTGTTTGAGAGCGTTGATTTTCCGGTGTTTGGTTTTCCAAGGAGTGCGATTCTGATTGGAATGTCCTGTTCCGTTCCTTCGGTTACTTTACTGAAGTCCATGTTATCAACGAGTTTCTGCTGCAGTTCTGGAATTTTGTCACCGTGTTCTGCACTGATGAAAATAAGTTCTTTGAAACCGTATTTCATATAGTTGAGCGCAAACTGTTCGTTTTTGCCGCCTTCTGTTTTGTTTACGGCAGCAATCACTTTGTTCCAGTAAGGTCTGAGCTCGTGAATAAATTCTTCGTCTTCTGGTGTAATCTGACTTGCCTCAAGAAGGAGAAGGATTAAATCTGCTTTCTTTAATTTGTCGAGAGTCTTTTCAACAACAAGATCGTCCATTACGGCTTCCATAGTGCCGATGTCTCTTGTAAGTTTGTATCCGCCTGTGTCCATAAGGTGAACTGGCTTTCCGAGAATAAAGCAGTCGCCTTCTACAGGGTCGCGTGTAACGCCCGGAGTCGGATCAGTAATTGCGATTCTTTTGTGCATAAAGCGGTTGAATAAAGTTGATTTTCCGACATTTGGTCGTCCTGCAATTACGAGAAGCGGTTTATTGAAATAGATTTTTGATGTGTCAAATTTTTTGTTTTCAGTTTCTGAATCAGAATCAGCGTTCTGTGAAATTCCATTTTGTAAATCTGAATTTATATTCTGATCGTTTTCAAATTTAATTTCTTCTTCTGATTTTTCGATTTCATCGTAATCATGAAATGCTTTCTTTGAAGTGCTTACTTTTGGTTTTGGTTTTGAAAAATCGGGTTTCTGTTTTTTCTTCATAACTGCGGTCCTGAATATTCAACTTAATAAAAATCAAATTGAAAATTAATTTTTATAAGTTGTTGAGTGACTTTGCAGAAATTGCCTGCAATTCATCGATTGTAATATTTGAAAAAATTTCTTTTACATACGAAATGCGTTTTGGTCCCATACTTAAATGGCGTATTCCCATTCCGGCGAGAACCATAACACTGTCTGTTTTGCTTGCCATTTCACCGCAGACTGAAATTGGAATATTTTCTGCAGAAGCAGCTTCGATTGTCTTTTGAATGAGTCTTAAAACTGCAAGGTGAAATTCGTTATAGAGAGGAGCAACGCTGATATTTTCGCGGTCAACTCCGAGTGTATACTGTGTTAAGTCGTTTGTACCGATTGAGAAAAAGTCAGAGACTTTAGAGAGACAGTCTGCTGTGATTCCGGCGGCTGCTGTTTCGACCATTATTCCAATAGGGACATCTTTGTTAAACGGAATGTTTTCTGATTCAAGTTCTTCTCGAACCTGCCGCGCTATTTCTTTTGCTTTTAAAACCTGTTCAGAGCTTGTGATAAGAGGAAGCATGATTTTAAGATTTCCGAAAACACTTGCGCGGTATAAAGCGCGGAGCTGTGTTTTTAAAAGCTGCGGATATTGAAGTGTAAGACGGATAGCACGGAGACCCATCATCGGATTTTTTTCTTCTTCTGTATTTAAGTCGAGGGAAGAAATGATTTTATCGCCGCCTGCATCAAGTGTACGGATTACAACAGGCTTGTCTTTCATTATTTCGAGAACTGATCTGTAAGCTTCAAACTGTTCTTCTTCAGACATCGAACGGCCACGAACCTGAGTTTCAGAAGATTCTGACATGAATAAAAATTCAGTTCTGAAGAGTCCGATTCCGTCAGCTCCTTCTTCGAGTGCAAGTTTTGCTTCTTCCGGAGTTCCGATGTTTGCGTAGAGTTTGAATTTTGTTCCGTCTTTTGTGAGTGCCGGTTTATCTCTGAAAAGAAGAATTTTTTCTTTGTGCTGTTTTTCAGCTTCGATTTTTACTGTGTAGTCGTTGAGAGTTGTAGCATCCGGCGACTGAATGACTTCACCTGCAGTTCCATCAACGATAAGACGTTCACCTGTGTGAACTTCTTTAGTAATTCTTTCAAGACCGAATACAGCCGGAATGTCATAGTTTCTGGCAAGAATTGCAACATGGCTTGAAATACCGCCTTCGATGAGTGCAAGACCTGCGATTTTTCTTTTTGAAAGGATGATTGTATCAGACGGATTCATTTCTTTTGCAACGATTACGGCTCCGTCCGGAACCTGTTCGATGTTGAATGGTCTGATTCCTAAAAGTTCATTTAATACACGCCCGAAAATGTCACAGATGTCCTGTGCGCGTTCCGTAAGATAATCGTTTCCGGAATTTCTGAGGCGGCCTGCATATTCTTCTGTTTTGACATCGAGAATGTATTCGATGTTAAAAGGATTGTCTTCGATTTCGTCTTTTACTTCTTTAAGAAAAACAGGGTCGTCGAGCATGAGAAGGTAAGTTTCAAAAAGTTCACGCTGAATTTTATCCTGTTTTGATTCTGTGCTGAGCGATTCAAGCTGATTCTGGATTTTCTGGGAAATTTTTGCCTTTGCTTTGACAAAACGCGTCCATTCTTTTTCTACGTCCTGTGACTTGATTGGAAATTGAGGAATTATTCGCTGTACTGGTTCTGGAATGACGAAAGCTTTTCCAGTATTGATTCCTGACGCGGCAGAAATACCCAAAAAGATATTCATTTTTCTATTATATCGTTGCAAATTAATGATGTCAAACGACGCCAGTATTGAAGATGAAAGCTGCTGATGCCAAAAATCGCGGACCTGAAAATTCCACCTTATTGCACCAAAAAAACTAAAAATATATAATAATCTTACTTTTAATAAGGAGATGACAATGAAAAAATTTATTTCAATTGTTGCAGCTGTAGCTTTGGCTTCAGTTTCATTCATGTCTTGCGGTAAAAAAGAAGCCGCATCAAATAACAAAGTAAGCATCGCTATGATTACAGACTCTGGTGATATTACAGACCAGTCCTTCAACCAGACAACTTATGAAGCATGTAAAAATTACGCAGATGCTAGCAAACTTGATTTCAAGTATTACAAACCATCTGGAGATTCAACAGAAGCTCGTGTTGCATCAATCGATGCTGCTATCCAGGACGGATACAATGTAGTCGTAATGCCTGGTTTCCTGTTCGCAGAACCATTTGTAAAAGTTGTAGATGACAACTCGGATATCACATTCATCGCACTTGATGTAAGTGAATGGGACGTTATGTCAGCTGCAGAAGCTATGGGTAAAAAAGACTGGAAGATTCCTGCTAACGCATTCTGTGCAGTTTATGCAGAAGAGCTTCCTGGTTTCTTTGCAGGTTATGCTGCAGTAAAAGAAGGTTATAAACACCTCGGATTCCTTGGTGGAATGGCTGTTCCAGCTGTTATCCGCTACGGATTCGGATTTGTTCAGGGTTGTAACAAAGCTGCTGAAGAAATGGGAATTGCTAAAGATATCACAGTTGAATATGTTTACGGCGGACAGTTCTATGGCGATCAGACAATTACAGCTGCTATGGACGGATGGTATCAGTCACGCGGTGTAGAAGTTGTATTTGCCTGCGGTGGTGGAATCTGGACTTCTGCTTGTGAAGCTGCTGCTAAGACAAACGGAAAAGTTATCGGTGTAGACGTTGACCAGACAGCTCTTATCAACAAATATGGTGAAGGAATGTGTGTAACATCTGCTATGAAAGGTCTTGGAGCAACTGTAAAAGCTTGTCTTAAAGCTGCTCAGAACGGAACATTTGCTTCTGAATATGGTGCAAAAGTTTCTTCACTCGGACTCGTTTCTGGAACAGATATGGATCAGAACTTCGTAGCTCTTCCTACAGATACTTGGACAATGAAAAACTTTACAGCTGATCAGTACAGAAAACTTGTTGGAGATGTATTTGACGGAAAAATCAAAGTTTCAAATGACATTTCTGCAACTCCATCTGTAACAATCACATTGAATCAGTACGCTAATATCAAATAGTTAAAATAAATCATAACGATTTGAAATTTGAAAACCTGCTTTCGTTTTTGGAAGCAGGTTTTTTATTTATCAATCAGTCCTTTATAAATGAAAAATTGTTTTAAGATAATTCCACTTCTCCGAAAAACTTATCAAGAATAATTTCCGGTTTGTAAGAAAGTTTTGCGTGACGAAGACCTTCAACTCCCATATCTTCTTCACGGTTGATGTAAAGATACGAAAGATTTTCTTTTGCAAAAAAATTGTTTATTGCAGCGTATCCTCCGTTTTCTGCAACACTTGAAAGAACTTTTTCAAAATGGATGTCGAGCGTATTGCTGCCGGCAGGAGAAGCAAGACAGAATGCGGAAGGCTTTTCATCAATGTAAATTACTGCGCCGGTAATGTCAAAAACTTCTGTGTTTTCGAGAGCTTCTTTTATACTTTCTTTTTCAAGGTTTAGAGATTTTTCGTCAAATGCTTTTTCAACATCACTGCTTCTTTCGTTAAACCATTCGTCTTCAATCTGAAGAATGTCAGAAGCGATGTTTTCTTTCGGATATAATTTGAATGAAAATCTGTTTTCGTATTCGCGTAAAAATTTTGAAACATGGTTTTTCTTTTTGTGAAGAATTTTGCCTGAAAGGGACGCAAGGTTCTGTGAAAGATAAATATAGTCGGAATCGTTTCTTGTTGTGTTCCAGTTGATTTTGTATGAAGAAAAGTTTTCTGCAAAACATCTGTCGAGTGCATTTTTCTGTTCCATTGTGCAGAGACAGAAACGGAGCGGATTTTTATCTGAATGATTTTTGATTAAATCTGAAACTGCGTTTTTTAAGTAATCGTCCGGGGCGTTGTTAAGTGGAACTGGAAAAGCATAACCCAGACGGTTTTCTCTGCCATTATATTTTCTTATAAGACAGCTGTTTTTAATTGAAATTTCTGTGTGGTATTTTGGTGCCAGAAGAAAGATGTTTGCAAGTGCTGAATCGCTTGCCATAAGATTTTTTGAATTAAGATTTGATTTTAAGTAAACAAAATCAGAAATAATCATATTTTAAAGATAATATTATGTTGTTAGAATTTCAAGAAAAATGTGGTATAATATTAGTTATGAGTAATGATTATATTATTGAAATGCTTCATATCACAAAAAGATTCCCTGGAATTATTGCGAATGATGATATTTCGATTCAGTTGAAGAAAGGTGAGATTCATGCGCTTTTAGGTGAAAATGGTGCAGGAAAATCAACTTTGATGAGTGTTTTATTCGGTCTTTATCAGCCAGAAGAGGGTGAAATCAGAAAGAACGGACAAACAGTAAAGATTAATAATCCGAATGATGCAACTGCGCTTCATATCGGAATGGTTCATCAGCATTTTAAGCTTGTTGAAGTATTTTCTGTTCTTGATAACATCATTCTTGGTTCAGAAACTGTAAAGAACGGATTTGTGGACAGAAAAAGTGCGCGTAAAAAAATCGTAGAATTAAGTGAACGCTACGGTCTTGCAGTTGATCCTGATGCGCTTATCTGTGATATTACAGTCGGAATGCAGCAGCGCGTTGAAATTTTGAAGATGCTTTACCGCGAAAATGAGATTTTGATTTTTGATGAACCGACAGCAGTTTTGACTCCGCAGGAAATTACAGAACTTTTACAGATTATGAAAAATCTTGCAGCCGAAGGAAAATCAATACTGTTTATCACTCATAAATTAAATGAAATCATGGCAGTTTCAAACAGATGTTCTGTTTTACGAAAAGGCAAGTACATTGGAACAGTAAATATTGCAGATACTACAAAAGAAGAATTGAGCCGCATGATGGTAGGACGCGATATTGAATTTACTGTTGAAAAGAAAGAGTGCAAGCCTGGAAAAACAGTTCTTAAAATTGAAAATATGAATACGCCGAGTCTTCTGCACGGAGATAAACTCGGTGTAAAAGATGTCAGCTTTGAAGTTCACGAAGGAGAAATCGTAAGTATTGCCGGAATCGATGGAAACGGCCAGTCAGAATTTATTCAGGGACTCACAGGTCTTATGAAACTTGTTCCATCTCATACGGGAAAGACAACAAAGATTACTCTTGACGGTCTTGATATTACAAATAAATCAATCCGCGAAAAAACTGTTGCAGGAATTTCTCACATTCCGGAAGACAGACATAAGCATGGACTTGTTCTTGATTATTCACTTGAAAAAAATATGGTTCTCGAACGATACTGGCAGCCGAAGTTTCAGAAAAACGGTTTTATCAGACAGGATAAAGTTACTGAATATTCAGACCGCCTTATTGCACAGTATGATGTCCGCTCCGGCGAAGGAAGTAAAACACCTGCACGTTCGATGTCAGGCGGAAACCAGCAGAAAGCAATCATCGCACGCGAAATAGATAAAGAACATAAACTTTTGATTGCAGTTCAGCCGACCCGCGGACTTGATGTCGGAGCAATCGAATATATTCATAAACAGATTATTGCTGACCGTGACAACGGAAAAGCAGTTTTACTTGTGTCGTATGAAATTGATGAAGTAATGCAGCTTTCAGACAGAATCATCGTAATGTATGAAGGCGAAATTGTCGGTGAACTTGATCCGAAAAAGACAAATGTTCAGGAACTTGGTCTTTATATGGCCGGTGCTAAGAGAGGTTGAGTTTTATGAAAAAGTTTTTTGAATCACTTAAAAATAAATGGATTGAGTTTTATCACTCAGACAGTTTTAAATCGATTGCCGCAGCCGTAATCTGTGCCGTAATCGGAATCCTTGTCGGCTATGTCATTCTTCTCTGTATTAACGCAGAACATGCGACTAAAGCAATTACAACAATTCTGAAAAACTTCATGTTCTATAACCGCCCGGTTAAGAGACTTGAATATTTTGCAAGTACGCTTGTTAAATCAGTTCCGCTTATTCTCTGCGGACTTTCTGTTCTGTTTGCATACAAAGCAGGTTTGTTTAACATCGGTGTCGGCGGACAGTATTGTGTTGCAATTGGAATTTCGTTGTGGTGTGCACTTGCATGGCACATGCCGTGGTGGCTTTGTGTTATTTGTGCAACTGTTGTTTCTGCATTGTGGGGTGCGATAGTTGGAATTTTCAAAGCCTTCTTCAATGTAAATGAAGTAATCGCGTGCATCATGCTTAACTGGATTGGATTGTATTTTGTAAACATTCTGATGGCAAACGAAACTGTAATGAATCTTACTCAGTCAGAAACTTTTAAAATCAGAAATGTTTCACCGTCATCAATGATTCCGACGCTCGGACTTGATAAACTGTTTCACAACAGCTACATGTCGATTGCAATCATCATAACTGTTGTGATTGCAATAGCTCTTGTAATAATTCTTGATAAAACTACCTTCGGTTATGAACTTAAGGCAACAGGTTTGAACAAGAATGCAGCAAAATATGCCGGAATGAAAGAGAAACTGAATATCATTCTGACAATGGCAATTGCAGGAGCGCTTGCAGGTCTTGCAGCGAGCCTGTATTACCTTACTGACATTCAGCAGTGGAAGACAGCAGCTTCAGTTCCTGCAATGGGCTTTAATGGAATTGCAGTTGCATTCCTCGGCGGATTAAATCCAATCGGTGTAATTTTTGCAGGTTATTTTATTCAGCATATTACACTCGGCGGAAGTCTTCTTGATATGAGATATTTCAATCCGCAGATTGCAGATTTGATTTCTGCAGTAATCATTTATGCATGTGCGTTTGTTCTGTTCATCAAGGAAATTATGAACAAAAAAATGAAGCAGAATAAAAAATCGAAAACGGTTCTGGAAAATTCCAGCAATAAAGGAGGCAACTGATGTTATTGATTCAATATACTTTAATTTATGCGTCTGTTTTGATTTTTGTTGCACTCGGCGGAATGTTTTCTGAACGCAGTGGTGTAATCAATATTGGTCTTGAAGGAATTATGGTAATGGGTGCATTGGGTGGTGCGCTTGCATTGTTCTGGATTCCTGCTGGAACTCATCCTGTGATGATTGTTATTTTTACAATTTTAATGTCCTGTATTTTTGGAATGGTATTCTCTCTGTTCCTTGCAGTTGCTGCAATCAATTTTAAAGCAGACCAGACTCTTGTAGGAACTGCAATGAATATGCTTGCAACAGCTGCGGCAACAGTTTGTGTAAGATCATATAATGCAGCAATGTCAGAAGGAAACAATGTTTCTGCAATTATTGAATACATTGAAAACAGAAAAGCTCTTGTTTTCAAAATCGGAAATATGGAAGTAACTGTCTTTACTGTTCTGACAATTGTTCTTCTTGCAGTTTCATTTATCGTTCTTTATAAGACTCGTTTTGGAATGCGTCTTATGGCTTGTGGTGAACATCCTCAGGCTGCAGACAGCGTTGGAATTAATGTATTTAAAATGCGTTATGCAGGCGTTTTGATTTCTGGTGCGCTTGGCGGAATTGGTGGAATTATTTACATTACTTCTGCAAACTCGCAGTGGGACTTTATGTATGGAGTTGCCGGTGCCGGATTCTTAGCACTGGCTGTAATGATTTTCGGTCAGTGGAAACCGGTAAGAATTGCGCTTTCTGCAATTCTGTTTGGTTTTTTCAGAGCGATTGCAGATGCTTACATCGGATTTGATGTTCTTGTTAAACTTGTTCCAGGTGAAACATACAAAATGCTTCCGTATATCATTTCGCTTGTTGTTCTTGCATTGACTTCAAAATCTTCTAAAGCTCCAAAAGCAGAAGGAATTCCTTACGATAAAGGCAGCAGATAGAATTTATAACAGGAAAACTTAAGTATGTATGATCTTGTTCAGACAGGGAAAAACAGTTTTTATATGGCGTGTCCTGCCAGAGTTGGAATTGTAAAAATCAGTGACAGCGATGTTGTGCTCATTGATTCTGGCAGTGATAAGGATGCTGCAAAAAAAGTAAAAAAGATTCTGGACGAACAGAACTGGAATCTTAAAGCAATTTTCAATACACATTCTCACGCTGATCATACCGGCGGAAATCAATATCTGCAGAATCTGACGGGATGTAAAATCTATGCACCCGGAATTGATGCGTCAGTTGCAGAGAATACAATACTTGAGCCTGTTATGCTTTACGGAGGTTTTCCGATGAGTGACCTCCGCTCAAAATTTCTTTATGCAAAAGAAGCCGATGTTGAAAAACTTACTCCGGAAGTTTTGCCAGCTGGAATGGAAATGATAAAACTGCCGGGTCACAGTTATGACATGGTTGGTTTCAGAACTTCAGATAATGTCGTATATCTTGCAGACAGTCTTTCAAGTGAAGATATATTAAATAAATATCACATCATTTTTATGTATGACGTAAAAGAATATTTAAATACACTTGAAATGATAAAGACAATGAAAGCAGAATGTTTTGTTCCGGCGCATGTTGCTCACACAGATGATATAGCTCCGCTTGCACAGAAAAACATTGATAAAACTTATGAAGTCATTGAAAAAATAAAATCGTTTTTACAAGTTCCACTTACTTTTGAAAACCTTCTTGCAAAAATTTTTACAGATTATAATCTTGTAATGAATGCATCACAGCATGTGCTTGTCGGAAGCACTGTGCGTTCAATTTTAAGTTATCTTAAAGATGAAGGTCAGATAGAATTTTATTTTGAAAATAATCTGATGATGTGGAAAAAATCAAATTAAAAAGTTCGAAGTTTGAATAAATTGAAGCAATTAAATTTTTAATATAAGGAGTGTGTTTGTATGAAGAAAAAAATTTTATTTGCGGTATTGATTTTTGGTTTGAGCTTATTGCTGGCTTGTTGTTCTGAAGATTTTGAATATTCAAGCTTTAAAGTGGAGACGGGAGAAATTCCGGTATCTGTTTATAACGAAGCACTTAAAATGAAAGATGAAAGTGATCCGTTCTTTCAAGATTCTTCAATTCGAGATTTTTTAAAGAAGCATCCTGAAAATAAAAATTATAAGACATATAAAACTTCAACAATTGGAATAAGCACATTTCTTAAAGAGTGCAAAATTGCGCCAGATAAGATATTTGTATATTTGAAATTAATTCAGATTGGCGGCGACTTTATTGAATACATTAATCATGAATATGACGAAGATATAAAAGTCTGGCTGTATGTAGAGCCTGTCAAATCTTAAGGAATAAAAATGGTACAGATTTTTGGAACGTTAAAAAACTTTGATGTAAAGACTGCACAGCGCTGGTTCAGTGAACGCCGCATTTCAGTTCAGTTTGTAGATTTAAAAGAAAAAGAAATGAGTGAAGGCGAGTTTGATTCTGTTGTATCAGCTTTGGCAAAACAATATGGCAGCCGAAGAGATGCAGTTGAAGAATTGATTGATAAAAAATCAAAAGAATACAGTTCGATTGCATATCTTGACGACAGCGAAATTGAATCAAAGCTTTTTGAAAATCAGCTTAAACTTATGAAGCAGCCCGTCTGCCGCAACGGAAAAACAGAAGCGACAGTCGGATTGCAGCAGAAAATCTGGGAAGGCTGGAAATAAAGGCAGAATTATCAAGTGATGAAATTAATTAATAGTTTTTAAGTGCCTTTTTCAGTTCTGAATGAACACTGTTTTTAAGACTTTCGGGACTTATTACCTTTACTTTTGAGCCGAAACTCATAATCCAGTGTTCAAGTTCCTGGGTCTGATTCGAAATAAAACTTAGATACACAGAGCCGTCAGGATTCTGAGTGCAGACCTGATTTTTATGCCACGAACGTTCCAGAATATAAGTATTAACATCCTTGGAAAATTCCAGCTCAATCTTTTGAGGCTTCTCTTCATTATTCCATACACCAAAATTCGGGTCGATATGAATGAATTTTTCATAATCTTTTCTATATATAAAAGTTTTTAGTATAGAAAGTTTTTTCATTCTTGAAAGAGAATAAACCATAAACTTTTCATGCTTATAGCAGTATCCGATAACATACCAGTTACCTTTCTGGCAGATAACTTTATAAGGGTCAAATTGTCTTTTTGTATATTCAGTAGCACTGATGGAACGGTAAGAAAATTCGATTGATTTTTTTTGTCGGATAGCAGTAAAAATGCTGTTGAAAATATTTACATTGATTTTTGGAAGCGGATCTGAAATAAACTGAACATCATTGATAAAAGATGAATCTACGTTAACTTCTTTCGGAAGCATGTCAGTAAGTTTTGAATAAATCGATTTGAACGAACTTTCAAGCGGCGTGTTTTTATACTGGTCCATAAGCGGAAGCATTGTAGCAACAGTTAAAAGTTCTCCTTCTGAAAGCATCTCACGTTTTACAAAGAAAGTATTATCGGTGAAGTGGTAGCCGTTATGTTTCTGATCAAATTCAAGCGGTGCTTTGTATTGATCCTGCAGGAATGCGATGTCGCGCATAATTGTTGCGCGGCTTACTTCGAGCTCTTTGCAGAGCCGTGTCGTGTTAGGGTAGTTGAGATCTTTGATAAGACGCTCAAGTTTTAAGAGACGAAGTGATTTTACTTTGTCTTCGCGTAGTTTTTTCTTTGCCATAAGGATATTATAACACACTTTTTTATGGGGTGTATCATTATTTGAGACAGTAGACAGATTATAATTAAAATCATAAAAGCCAAAAGGGGGAAGTAATTTATGAAATCAGTCACGATTAAGAATCAATTATGTTGGGGTTCTTTTGAAGAAGTAAATGCAGAAAATGGTTTTACAATTTCATGTATTGATGAAGAGAAGGAAGCTTCTATTTTTGATTTGAGTCAGAATGAGTGTTCTAAGTTGATTCCAAAAGATGGATTTGAGAACTTATGGGATAAGTTGATGGAGATAAACTTTCAGAAAGTTTTATTGGAAAATGAATCTTATCAAGGCTGTGATGGCAGTTATTCAATTGTAGAAGTAAGTGTCGGATTGCAATCTCTTACGCTTACATTATGGTGCCCGGATAAAGAATTCTATGAAGAATGTAAGTTAACTGAAAGCTTGAAGTTACTTGAGGTTGTGTATGAGTTTATGGATTATGCTGAACAGCACCAGGTAGCAGTTGGGTTTGAATTTTAAGGAGGAGGAATAAAGGTGATAGATTTTTTTCAAACATTAAATGTTAAAAGATTTGTATTTGCTGATGGTGATAATGTAAATAATCCGAAAGTATTTATTGATTTTCTTAATGAACAAAAATTTTTAGAACTTGATACTCGGTTGTTGAATACGAAAAAAGTAAAAAATGGATTAAAAATAAGTGAAAAAAATGTGAGAGAACTAGTTGATTCTCTTTTGCAAATAAAAACAAATAGACGTCCAAAGAAAATAGCTACGTTAAAAAATGTTATGAAAAATAATTTTAAAAAGATTGTTTTTAAAGAAAATTTTGATGTATATGCTGAAGAAGTTATAAAAGAACTTCAAAAGCGGAAAAAAGTGACAATAAAAGATCAGACAATAAACTGGAAATGATATGAGTTTTTTACTTGTTCATTCCGTAATTTTGCACACTTAATGTGGTATAATAAAAGTAATTATTTTTCTGGAGATTTTAATTACAGCATGTAAGTATTTGTTATCTTGATTCTCTGATCCTTCATCTAGAAGATTATTTTGGTCGTAAAGAAAAAGCTGTTTTCCATCATAATTGAGGTATAGATGAAAATCTTCAGTATTGCAATCAAATTCGCAGTATTCCTTGTTATAAATTTTTTCCAGCCAGGAAATGAGTTCTTCAGGTTGTGTACTTACAACATTGCTAAAACTGTAATGAAATGTTTGATTTAAAACAGTTATATCAAAATCTATCCAACCATAGTCTGTATTTAAAAATTCAAATCTAAAATTTTCACTCATAATAATCGTTCCAAAATAGGGGAGTTTATTTCCATTAGTGGCCGACCGCCAAAGCCAATATAATCACTTTCATCTGCAACAGCTTCTTCTAATATTTCTTTACGATGGTTTAAGTCAGCAGAATCATAGTCGCAATCATCAAATAACCAGAAATTTTCAATTCCATAATTATCTGGAACATACAGCTCTTTTAATTCTTTCAATATTTCCTCTAGAGACTTTGTTTTTAACGTATCTAAAATGATATCAGAATTACCATATACTTTAGTGAGAACCTCTGCAAAAGTAATACTTTCCCATTCTCGAGGAAGATATAATCCTGATTTTTGAAAATCTTTCAGAGCTTTATATAAAGTCCTGCATAAATCATCTTTTGAGATTTGTATTTTTAGTCTCATAATTTTATCGTTATATGGATTTTTCTCATCATCAAATTTATCATCAAAGATACTAAGATACTTTCCGTCATAATTTAGATACCAGCACCAGCCTTCAGCATCACTGTAATATTCTAGGTATTCTTCACTGTAAATTTTTCAGCCCATTCAATTAAGTATTTTGGAGCATCAAATACATAGCTGAAATAATAATCCAATTTAGTTTCATTGTAGCGAATTGTAAAATCAATCCAGCCGGCTTCACAGCCTGTATATTCAAAATAAAGTTTATCTCTTTTCATACTATTAATATAATGAAGCTCGAATAAATAATCATTCAACTAGAAGTTGAATGATCTTCTTCTTTAAAAGTAGAAGCACAGGCAGCGCAGATTTATTTTCAGTTCTATCACAAAGGTTTGAATCGAAGAAATGATGATCCTGTAAATTCGTCGTTAAATTATGGATATGCAATAGTTCGAAGTTACATCATAAAGGCACTTATAAGTACTGAATTTCATTGTGCTTTAGGAATACATCATCATAATGAATACAACAATTTTAATTTAGTTGATGATCTGATTGAACCGTGGCGAGCAATGGTAGATCAGATTGCTTTTGATGTAGCAGGGGCTGAGTTTAATCTTTCAAATAATTCCGATTTATTGAAGTTGCCAATCCTGTTAGATTTTAAGGAAAATTTAGAATGCGAATCTTAGTAATGTTGAATCCGTCTAATAAGTAGGGAACAAAAAGTGCTTATACAGAATTGAGAAAATTTCTCATAAGTGACGGATATTTATAATTACAGCCAGAAGTATTTATGCGCATAGAAGATACAAAGAAAAGTTGTCAGAAACATAAAAACCGCATAAAATTATACTTACCTCCAACAGGAGAAGTCAGAATGTTGATTCTAACGGAACGGCAGGTGATACAACCCGTTGTGGTGTGTAGAAGTGATGTAAGAGTTGATGGAATTTTGTAATTGATGAAAAAGGACTTCGCGTGGTTGTGCGAAGTCCTTTTTTTGTTATTGTTGAAGGGTGTAAGTGTCAGTGTTAAATTTACCGTTTGATGGTGTAAGTGTTAACGGAGTATTTAATAAACTGTTGCTATCTGGAATTTCAGATGGAAGTTGAGTAAATGTAATTGTGCATTTTGATTGTGTTGGATCTTGTGCTGTTGTAATATATATTGTACCTGCGAATGTACCTTGTTTTTTGGTAGAAGTATTTTGGCTTGCAATGAAAAAATTTTGATTATTAAAATTTCCGTTAAGAGTTGATAATTTTGACCAATATTGATTATTTGGATAAGGGGCAAAAGTTTCAATGTAAATACTGTTCTCAGCTAAATAAATTCCTATACCAGTGAAATTCGTTACAAACGATTTAAGTTCATCAGGTAGATTTGAATATGCTTCTGTGAAAGCTAAATTATTTCCTTCAAGTGTGTATTTATAACATGAAATTTTTGAATAACTTTTAATTCTAGTATTAATTACAAATTCATTCCAATATTCTTTCTCGTCTGGTGTGAAATTTTGAAGAGACTGACTTTCAAATTGAGGCTTGATATTCGATAAAACATAGGATTTACTGAAGCGCACATAAATTAAACTATTTGTTGTATCGATAGAATAATCAAAATCTGTTGTGTTTTGACCATTATGTGAGTAGGTAATTTTATTGTTTGTAAAAAAAATAAAATTATTATAATTGTCAGCATATGTCTTTCCTGCTAATGGATTTTCTCCTTGAAATTGAGGCAAAGCTGCAGGTTCAAAATTATCGAATGAAAATTGATTGTCATTAGAAGAATTGTTTGATGAATTACTTCCATTGGCTGGTGAATTGCTTCCACTGGCTGGTGAAGAACAGCTTGTAAAAGTTATTGCTGCAATGATTGTGGCGGTGAAAATTCCACTTATTATTTTTTTCATAAATATTACTCCTTATTAATTATATTTTTCATACAATTTTAGGCCCGGCCGGGGGGGGGCGCGGGGGCGTGGGGGGGGGGTAGAGAGGGGGGGGGGGGGTGCAAAAGGGTGGGCGGTGTGATTGGGAGTTTGTGTAGGTGCCTGCCGAAAAGAGGGGGGAT
>JAGHVB010000014.1 GCA_018064525.1 Candidatus Treponema merdequi
ACGCAAATAGCTGTAAAATTTCAGATAAATTAAATATTTGAAAAAATTTTAAAACCTATTGACACAAAATTAAAAATTGAATATATTATCACACATCAAGCCGTGGTAGCTCAGCTGGTAGAGCGCCGGACTGAAAATCCGTATGTCGTCAGTTCGACTCTGACCCATGGCAAATTGCTGAAAACCTTTTCTGGTTTTCAGCTTTTTTTTTGTAAAAATGTTTACTTGTTAATATATCTTTTATCTACTATAATATAATTATGAAATGGATAATTCTTTATCGCGATGCTCTGGAAAAAACAGCAGTTTCAACACAGGAAATGCTTAAAGTACATGATTTAGAAGCGACAATTTTACCTATTCAAAAAGTTACTGATCTTGAAGATGAAGATACAAATTTTCTGTTAAAAAATGCAACTCACTGTGTTTTATTTGATAATTCTCTTTTACTTGAGGATAATACTGCATTTTTTTATGGATATCTTGTTGGAAAAGTTAAACGCTTTTATTCTTTGACAAATGAATGGTCTAAGAATATGGAATTTTTTAATAATGTTTTTCTGTTTTCAGGAGAAGATGCTCTCTGTAAGGCTCTTGAAAAACAGCTTGTTACCATAAAAGAAGAAGAAAAAACAAGAGATGCCTTTTCAAATCTTTTTAATGATGGAATTCCATATACTGCAGACTGTTTTGCACTTTACATCAATAAAGGAAAACTTGATGTCTGTCAGCGTTTTATCGATGCCGGAATAAGCATTAACTGTCGTACAGAAGATGGAACTCCGATGCTTAATGTCGCAATCAGAGCCGAGCAGGAAGAATGTGTAAACTGGATTTTAAATCATAATGTTGATATCGATGCAGTTTCAAATGACCGCGGTTATTCTGCTGTTATGGATGCTGTATGGAAAAATAATCTGGAACTGACAAAAGTTCTGATCGAGCGGGGTGCAAATTTGAATTTTACAAGCCGTGACGGACAGTCAGTACTGGTTCTTGCTGTAGGGGCAGGAAATTATGAAATCTGTAAACTTCTTGCAGAAGCAGGGGCAGATCCTGATATAAAAGATCAGATGGGAATGTCAGCTTTGGAATATGCAAATCTTTTTGGTAAAAAAGATATTGCACAGGTTTTACAAAAATATCATAAAGCATAAAATTCGAGATAAAAAAAATGAAAAAAACAAATACTCAAAAAAAAGAACAGTTAAAAAAAACTACAGTTGCATTTGCAGGAGGCGGAACAGGTGGACATATTTATCCTGGTCTTGCTATTGCAGATGAATTAAAAGAACTCTGTAAAAAGAACAGCATAGACTTAAATCTTATCTGGCTTGGTTCTTCCCGTGGAATGGACAGAAATATTGTAGAAACAAGTGTCGGTATTGATTCTACATGCAGTGTAAATAAGTTTTATGGAATTCCATCAGGAAAATTGCGAAGATACTTTACTTTAAAAAATTTCTTCGATGTTTTTAAAATCGCCGCCGGTTGTATTGCTTCATTTTTTATTCTTTTAAAAATAAAACCTGCAGTAGTTTTTTCAAAAGGTGGATTTGTTTCTGTTCCTCCATGCTTTGCTGCAAAACTTTTGAGAATACCTGTAATTACTCATGAATGTGATTTTACTCCAGGCCTTGCAACAAAAATAAACAGCCATTTTGCATCAAAGATTCTTCTTTCATATAAAGAAACGCAGGAATATTTTTCTGCAGAAATGGCATCAAAGTCTCTTGTAACAGGAAATCCTGTACGACCTGTTTTTTATTCAACTGATTCTAAAATCGGAAAAGATTTTGTTAACTTTGGTTATTCAAAAAAGTCAAAGCCTGTTCTTTTTGCAATGGGCGGAAGTCTTGGTGCAAAACAGATTAATGATCTTGTATATGAAAATATTGAATGGCTTTGTGAAAATTTTTATGTAGTTCACCAGACAGGAAAACAAAAAGAAAAGTTTGAAGTTCCGGAATCAGTTTCTGACAGCTACAGACAGTTTGATTTTATTTATGAACAGATGCCTCATGTTATGGATTATGCAGATGTAATCTTATCAAGAGCTGGTGCCAACAGTTTATGGGAATGTGCCGTATTAAAAAAGCCTGTGATTCTTATACCGCTTTGTGGATGCGGAACTCGTGGAGATCAGATTGATAATGCAGAGTATTTTGAAAAGAAAGGCGCAGCAACAGTATTGAAGGGTGAATATGCATCTTCAAATGCATTAAAAAATGCTTTGACAGCACTTCTGGATTCTAAAAAACGAAAGTGTTTTTCTGATGCCTGTAAAGAACTTGTTCCACAGAAAAGAAGTGCTTTTTTAATTGCTGATTTTATTTTAAATAATTATATTAATAAATAAACGGAGGTGAGTATGCCTTTTGGTTTTACTCCGGTAGATATTGTTTTTTGCGTAATTATTCTTATTTTATGTATACGTGCTTCCATTAAGGGGCTTATAGATGAATTTTTTGGACTTGGAACTTTTATTTTTGGAGCTTACCTTGCATACAGGTTCATGCATCTTTTAAAACCGTATCTGGCTGCATGTATGAATGATACGATTGCGGCAATTTTATCATTCATCTTAATTTTTGTTGCAATTTTCCTGATTATTAAAATTATACAGCTTGCATTAAAATCAATTTTTTCAGGTTCTATTTTAAAAAGTCTTGATCATGGGCTTGGTTTCTTTTTTGGTGCTGCAGAAGGAATATTTCTGGTTGTTTTAATTATTATTGGAATGAAAATGTTTAATAATTATTTTGATACAACTGCAATAAGAGAATCAAGTGTATTATGCAGATTTTTAAGTAGTCTGGTTAACAGTGCAGGAAACATTCTGGAGAAAGTTTAATGTACGATAATCTTTTATATCAGAATGCTTCATCTCTTTTGCGTGATGATATTTTACAAGACAGGCTTCCAGGTTCAATTCTTTTTTCCGGACCTGATGCAACAGGAAAACTTACATCTGCATTAGAAACTGCGAGGATTCTTTCCTGCAAAGGAAATGTAAAAGGAAAGTGGACCTGTACCTGTTCTTCCTGTCTTCAGCATAAGGCATTAATTAATTCAAATACTGTTTTACTTGGGCCTAGAGACTGCAGTCTTGAAATTTCAGCATGTAAAAAAACATTCTTAAATTCTGCAATAAATCATTCTCATGAAGAAGCTTCTCGATATCTTTTTGTAAGAAGTGTCAGAAAGCTTACAATGAGATTTAATCCTGTTTTATGGCAGGACAGCGACAAGCTTTCTAAAATTTCAAAATATATTTCTGTAATTGATGAACTTCTGGAACAGATTGATCCTCCCCGCGAATTACCTGATTTTGATGAACTGTCATCAGTTTGTGATAAACTTGAAAAAGAAGCTCTCGCACTTGAAGAAGATTTAATGTACAATTCAATTTCGATTGCACAAATCAGAAATGTTTCCTCATGGGCTCATATTTCACTTGCAGAAGGAAAAAAAGTCGTAATCATAGAAAAGGCAGAGAGAATGCTTGAAGGTGTCAGAAATGCTCTTTTAAAAATTCTTGAAGAGCCACCTGAAAATACTGTTTTTATTCTGACTACATCAAAACGTTCTTCCGTAATGCCGACAATTCTTTCGCGTGTCAGAACGTATAATTTTATTTCAAGAACAGAAACTCAAAGTCACGATATTATTGACCGCATTTATCATGAAAATTTTACAGGAACTATCGAACAGTATCTGCAGAATTTTCTGCCTGTAACACCAAAAGACATTTGTAATACTGCAGACAAATTTTACGGCCAGGTAATTTCCGGAACAATTCCAGATTTAAATGAAATCATTAAGAACTGTAATAAATTTGATCCACGACTTTTGTTCAGACTTTTTCTTGAATCAATTTATTCATTTCAGAAAACTGCCTTACAGTCTGCATCTGGTGTAAAAGCAAGTTCTCTTTGTACAACAGCACTGCGTAATACGTGGAATAATGTAACAATTTATAATCAGAGCATACTTGCGGCTCTTGAAAATCTTACAAAAGAAATTGCTTTGATAAATAAAACCAATGACAATGCTTTAAGAGAAGCTTATGGCAAATTATAATACTAAGATTTCAGAAAAAATTTCAAAGCTCTCAGATTCTCAGATTCAATCTTTGTTTGAAGCAATGAGCAGGGATAATCAGATGTTAAGTTCAATAATCAAATCTTTAACATCTGGAATATTAATTATTGATACTGAATGGAATCCTCTTTTTTCAAATAAAGCAATTGACCGTTTTATTCTTTTCAATACACATCCTGATGATGCACAGACGGAAGGACTAAAACTTTTTCAGATTGTAAAAGATAAAGATATTGCAGAATTTTTTAAAGGCTGTGCTGATACAAACAAGACAAATGTTTCAGAAGAGTTTTCAATTGAGACATCGGGCGGTCAGGTAAGATTCATTACGATTACGATAACACCTCTTGTAAATAATGATGAAGTAGCGGGAAGCATAATCGTAGTACGCGATATTACTGAAAAACGAAATCAGGAAATTTTACTTCACAGAATGGAAAGTCTTGCAAGCCTGACAAATCTTGCAGCAAGTGTTGCTCACGAAATTAAAAATCCTCTTGGTGCAATAAGCATTCATATCCAGCTTTTACAGAAAGCAATTGAAAAAGCAAGAAAAGGTGATGGCCAGCTTCCGGATGAAAAATTTATAGAAAAGTACATTGGTGTTGTAAACGAAGAAATTGATAACCTCAATAAAATCGTCGTAGATTTTCTGTTTGCTGTTCGTCCTGTCAGTGCAAATCTTGCACTTATTCATCCGAATGAAATTCTTGCAAAACTGCTGGACTTTTTAAAACCGGAATTTGAAAAAGAAAATATTAATCTTGATATAGAACTTTGCAAAAATGATATCAGGCTTTTACTTGATGAAAAACTTTTCCGTGAAGTTATCGTAAATCTTTCACAGAATGCAATTTATGCTGTAAATGAAAATAAATCAAATATTGGACAGGGAACTGTTACTGTAAAATCATTTATAAAAGATGATAAATATCTTCTTGAAATTTCTGACAACGGTTGCGGAATGTCTGAGGAAAAACTTTCAAAAATATTTGAGCCATATTATACTACAAAGGCAACTGGAACAGGTCTTGGACTTACGATGGTTTATAAAATTATCAAAGAATTTTCCGGTGACATCGATGTTCAGTCAGAAGAAAATGTCGGAACAAAGTTTTTAATTTCAATTCCAGTACCTCAGCTTGATAAAAGGCTTCTTAAATATGAAGAAAAAGGTGAAAAATGAAATTTACGCTTTTAATTATTGATGACGAAAAAAATATTCGTGAAGGTCTCGGTGCAAATTTTGAGCTTGAAGGTTATACAGTCAAGCTTGCAGAAAATGGAGAAGAAGGCCTTAAATTAATATCTAAAGGCGATATAGATTTAGTAATCACTGACCTCAGAATGCCTGGTATTTCCGGTGAAGAAGTTTTGCGTCGAGTTACTACAGAAACTCCAGGAATTCCAGTAATTGTATTAACAGGACATGGTTCTATTGATGCAGCCGTAGATGCAATGAGAAACGGTGCCTATGACTTTCTGACAAAACCATTAAATCTCGACCAGCTTTCAATGATTGTAAAGCGTGCTCTCGAAGCCCGTGAACTTTCGCTCCAGCATAAACAGCTCAAGGCAGAAGTTGAAAGCGCTCATACATTTGATAAAATCATCGGCAAATCTGCAGAAATGCAGAAAGTCTTTGAAATGATAAAAAAAGTTGCTTCTTCAAAAGCTTCTGTTTTAATCACAGGCGAAAGCGGAGTTGGAAAAGAACTTGTTGCTGATGCAATCCATAATCTTTCTTCACGAAAAGACCATCAGTGCATTAAAGTTCACTGTGCTGCTTTAAGCGAAACTCTTCTAGAAAGTGAACTTTTCGGTCACGAAAAAGGCGCATTTACAGGTGCTGACAATCTTGTCAAAGGCCGCTTTGAACTTGCTCATGAGAGTACAATTTTCCTCGACGAAATCGGAGAAATCAATCCGAGCGTTCAGATAAAGATTTTACGCGTGCTTCAGGAAAAAGCATTTGAAAGAGTAGGCGGTCAGGAAACTATTAATGTCGATGTCAGAATCGTTGCCGCAACAAACCGTAATCTCGAAGAAGAAGTTAAAAACGGAAAATTCCGCGAAGATTTATATTACAGATTGAATGTCGTTCATATTCATGTTCCACCGTTGAGAGAAAGAAAAGATGACATTCCGCTTTTGATTGCAAAGTTTGTTGAAGAGTTTGCAGAAGAAAATGGAAAAGTTATAAGTGGAATTGACGCGCGCGCAAAATCTGCGATGTATAATTACAACTGGCCTGGAAATATTCGTGAATTAAGAAACTGTATTGAAAGTGCAGTCGTGATGGCAAGCGGAGAAGAGATTACTCTCGAAGATTTGCCGCCGACAGTAAGTAAAGCAGCAGCGGAGCAGTCGATCAGCATTCCGGCAAATTCCACTTTAGACGAAGCCGAAAAAATAATCATACTTCAGACTCTTGCTGCAAATAAAAACAACAAAAGTAAAACCGCCGAGCTTTTAGGAATAGGTCGCAAGACCCTTCACAGAAAGCTCGAAGAATACGGTATTACTTCTGATGAAGAAGATTAGATGATTGTTCCGCTTGGAATAGTTACGTTCTTTCTGATTACGACGATTCCGTCAGCAACATAGAAGTTACCGTAGTCACCATTCTCATATTTTTTACCGCTCACATTGATAGAACAGTTGTCACCGATTCTTGCATTTTTATCGATGATAGTCTTTGAAATGTGGCAGTGTTTTCCGATTCCCATGTTTGGAGTTCCGGCTTTTTTGTTTGCCTCTTTTTCTTCTTCTGACTCATAGAAGTCGGCACCCATTGTGATGACTCCGTCGAGAACAGTTCCACTTTCGACAATTGAACGAAGACCGATTACAGAATGGCTGATCATACAGTCTGTAATTACACATCCGTCACTTGCAAGAGTTGCAGTTAAGTCTGCGTGATTCATTTTACAAGGAGGAAGGTTTGACATCTGAGTAAAGATTGGTTCTCTTTCATCGTAGAAGTTGAATTTTGGAGTAACATTTGTCAAATCAAGTGTTGCATCATAGAAACTTCTGATAGTTCCGATATCTTCCCAGTAACCGTCAAAAATGTAAGAATTGACTTTCTTGCTCTTGATAGCCATAGGAATGATTTCTTTACCAAAGTCAGGTTTATCGTTATTAAGTACTTCTTCCATTGTATCTGCGTTAAAAATATAGATACCCATAGAAGCAAGATATTCTTTTTCTTTTGCGAGCATCGGATCTCTTGCTTTTTCTGGAATTTTCCATTCATCAATATTGAGGTCCTTTGCAGGTTTTTCCATGAATTCTGTAATTTTATGTTTGTCATCAATTTTCATGATTCCAAAACCTGAAGCGTCTTCACGGTTTACGGCTGTTGTAGCAATTGTTACATCAGCGCCGCTTTCGATGTGCTGCTGCATAAAGTGCTTTAAGTCCATGCGGTAGAGCTGGTCGCCTGAAAGAATGATATAGTGTGTCGGTTTCTGTGTTCTGAAGTGAATGAAGTTTTTGCGGACTGAGTCTGCTGTTCCTTCGTACCATCCTGAATGTTCAAGAGACTGTTCTGCGGCAAGGATTTCTACGAAGCCGTTTGAGAATCGGTCAAAGTTATATGAATTTGTAATGTGAAGGTGGAGTGAAGCAGAGTTGAACTGTGTTAAAAGATAGATTTTCTTAAATCCAGAGTTAATACAGTTAGAAATTGGAATATCTACGATTCTGTATTTTCCACCGAAAGAAACGGCAGGTTTTGAGCGTTCTTTTGTCAATGGATAAAGGCGTGTACCTTTTCCTCCTCCAAGAATAAGACAAAGTACTCGTGATTCATCAAGTTTATCAGCCATAATATGTAACCCTCCAAGGTCAGAAGAAGTATTAATATGTCGCAAAGGGAATTAATTTCTTCTATTTTTTGTGATATTTAATTATAAATCAGTATTTAATAAAACGCAAATTATTTTATTATAAATAGATGCATATTCAAAAAAAATGCTTAATATGTTTAATTTTCAATCAAACTTGCTAAAGTCCAGTAAGAAGGACAGTCATGACTGTCAACAATTCCACTGATATTTGTAAGTGCTCCAAAAAGTCCTCCGATAAGATCCATCCAGTGGCCGGTTGAAAGTTCAATGCCGCCGGCATAAGAAAGCGCATTTGACGGATCATTTAAACAGGTCATGGCAAGTTTTAAGATACTTGAAGGACAGATATAACAGGAAATCATGTCGTCATCGGAAGCAATATCAAAAGCCGTATGATCAATAATTTTACAATATCTGTTATTAATATATATTGAATTAATCTGTTTTTTCATGATCTTAACTTCATAAAAATCGTCTTCCTGAAAATTATATAAATCTTTTCTTGTTGCACTGAGTCCGGAAAGTGAATCTGCCCATGATGAGGCGTTACCGGAAATGTAATCCCGGTCTTTTTTACAAATCTCTTTCCATTCAGATTTGAAATTTTGTTCTACACTGTAATTTACATCTGTTCCGTAGCGGTTAAAGTTCCAGTCTTTTAATGGAATTTGTACAACAAGATCATCTGTATTCACTATATTGAAAATTGTTTTGTAAGAATTCCGGGTTTTTAGATCTGCTTCTGTTGTTCTTGGGCATGCAAATGTATAGGTAAAGACTTTTTCTCTGTCATCTTCAAGTTTTTTCCCTATCAGATTTGCAATTGCAGCACCTCGTGAATGTCCGGTGACAAAGAAGATTCTTTTTGCAAATGTTCTGTCAGCGTATTTTTCACAATAGGAATTTATATGTTTAAGGGCTCTTCCGGCAGTAATGAAAAATCCTTTATGATCAATTTTA
Organism: Candidatus Treponema merdequi; assembly: GCA_018064525.1. Classification (GTDB taxonomy): domain Bacteria; phylum Spirochaetota; class Spirochaetia; order Treponematales; family Treponemataceae; genus Treponema_D; species Treponema_D merdequi. The sequence continues at coordinate 8,919 of JAGHVB010000014.1, forward strand.
TTTGTCCATTCTGGAGTTTCTCCGGAAATTGCTCTGTATCTTTCTGTAGCAGCACCTACATCAGCATTGCTTGCCCATTCCTGAGCGCCGTCTGTTCCACGAAAAGTAATAAAAACAATTTTATACTTTTCATTATTGTAAATCATATCATGATGTCCGATGAAAAACTCTGTCAGGTCATCATTGTCTGTTGAATATTTGTCATCTGAAAGTCTGAAATTTTCAAGATTTTTTATACCGAACTGAGAATACAGATTTTGATGCTTGTTTTCTGTCTGCTGTATGGCATTTGAAGAAATTTGAATTTTACGGTCAGGATAAGCGTCTGTTGAAAAAAGCATTGCCAGTTTTGAAAGCCTTTTACTGTATTGAGTGTTGTCATCTGAGATGAAATTTCTGTAATCAATGGAAAAACTTATGTCAAAAGAAAAATCAGAAGAAATATCTTCAAGTGCATTTCCCGGGTTTGTAAATTTTGCTGAATAGCTGTTGTTCTCTGGAGCTGGGTCGATTTTATCATCAAGTCCGTCAAAATCTTTGTCATAAATTACATATTCTGCAGTATCAGATAGTAAGGGTTTATCGTTTGAGCTGGAAACAGGATTTGAGCATGCGGTAAATAAAAGTGAAAAATAAACAGAAAAAATTAATGAAACAGAAAACAGAATTTTATTCATAAACTACCTCTTGTTTAATTTTAAGGTACAAATTCAAAATAAACAAGTTGGAAATAAGACTAAACTTAAAAATTCAGATTCCGATAATTTAAGTAACAATTTCTAATACGAGGGGTAATTTTATGATAAGAGGATGGTATACAGGCGCCAGCGGAATGAACGTTCAGCAGAACCGCCTTGATACAATTGCCAATAACCTTGCAAATGTCGATACAGCAGGTTATAAAAAGGATGTCACTTCAATTAAGTCTTTTTCTGAGCTTTTGCTCCGCAGACAGGATGCAGACGGTGTTTACACAAATCCGTTTGGCTCTGCAGATGTTGCTCCAATCATCGGAAAACTTGGAACTGGCTGTGAAACTAATGAAAATTTCATCGATTTTACAGAAGGTTCGCTCAAATTAACTAATACATCAACAGATTTTGCACTTCACGGTGAAGGATTTTTTGTAATCGAAACTCCGGAAGGTGAAAGATACACAAGAAACGGTAACTTTTTAATCGGAAAAGAAGGAATTCTTGAGACAAAAGACGGTTATCCTGTTCTTGGAGAAAACGGCTATATTTATCTTGAAGACGACAAGTTTAAGGTAAATGAAGACGGAATGATCGTTACAAAAGATAATGAAACAGTAGACCGTTTCAGAGCTGTTCGCTTTGACAATGAACGCTATCTTCAGAAGGTTGGAAACAGTTTTTATCGGGCTAATGAAATTTCAGGTGAAGCTCATATCGCAGAAGGCAAAGAGCGCCCTCAGTTCATTCAGAACTATATGGAAACTTCAAATGTAAATGTAGTAAACGAAATGGTTCGTATGATTGAAGTTAACCGTGCATACGAAGCAAATCAGAAGACAATTCAGTCTGAAGATTCAATGATGAATACATTGTGGAACCGCGTTGCCACAGTTTCAAGATAATTAAAGGAGTAAACTGAAATGGTAAGAAGTTTATGGACAGCCGCAACAGGCATGAACGGACAGCAGTCAAACATTGATGCAATTTCAAACAACCTTTCAAATGTCAACACAACAGGTTTTAAACAGCAGCGCGTAGAATTTGAAGATCTTGTTTATCAGAATTTAAAACTTGCAGGAACTCCTGCAACAGAAGATACAGTAAGTCCTGTTGGAATTCAGCAGGGAGCAGGTGTTAAAGTTGCTGCAACTCAGCGTATTTTTACTCAGGGTTCTTTGCAGAATACTGGTGTTGATACTGATGTTGCAATCGTCGGCGAAGGTTTTATGCGCGTTCAGCAGTATGATGGAAGTTACGCATATACTCGTGACGGTGCTTTAAAAGTTGATATGACAGGTCAGCTTGTAACTTCAGAAGGGCTGCGAGTAATGCCAGAAATTATTCTTCCTGAAAATTTTGACATTCATACTTTAACAATTACAGATCACGGAAAGGTAACTGTAAAAGTTGCCGGAGATGATATTCCTGTAGAAGTTGGTCAGCTTGATCTGTACCGTTTTCCAAACCAGGTTGGTCTTGAAGCAGTTGGTGACAGCTTGTTCAAAGTAACTAACGCTTCTGGTGAAGCAATTCCTGGACGTCCGGGTGCTGAAGGAATGGGAATTTTCAAGCATAAGTTTTTGGAAATGTCTAACGTTTCTGTTGTAAATGAAATGGTTCAGATGATAGTTGCACAGCGTGCTTATGAGTTCAACTCAAAAGCAATCCAGACATCTGATTCAATGTTGAACGTAGCGGCTAACTTAAAGCGCTAAATAACGGAGTAATTAAATGACTGGAATCACACAGCTTGGAAATCTTACACAGACATCAACAATGATGCAGAATGTAAAAGTTCAGTCTGAAAATAATAAATTTGCAGATCTCGTAAACTCTGCACGCGGATCGGTAAGCTCTGATAAAATCGTTACACGTGACACTCGTTTGAACGGTGATGTTGCATCAGATTTTTCTGGAACATTCCAGTCAGAAGGTGACAAGACAGCACGTGCTTCAGGATTTGCCGCAAACTCTGCAAAAGCACAGACAAAAACAATCGATAAGACATCAAAGCTTTATGAAAAGTCAATGGAACTTGAATCGTTCTTTGTAAAGATGATGGTTGATTCGATGAGAAAGACTGTTACAAAAGCAAACGGAGAAAATGGTTTTGCACAGAAAATGTACGAAGACATGCTCTACGATGAATACACAACAGCCTTGACTAAAAATGCAGGATTCGGTATTGCCGATTCTATATATTTAGAATTATCACGCTAGTTAAAAATAAAAGTTTTTTCCTCCAGAGAGAACCCGGTTTTGTTCGCCGGGTTCTTTTTTTGTCCTGAGATATTTAAGTGGAATTTGGTAATATTAGAAATCTATTCCTGGCGCCAGACTGTGTAGCGCACACGACCAGAATCGATTGCTTCTTTGACTGCTTTTTCACGTGCAGAAAGCTGAGAGTTTCCGGTTTTGACTTCAATGAATAAAACTTCATCACAGCGGCATTTTTCTGTTTCTGTTCTGTCATTGTTTGAAGTTCTGTTTTCATCTTCAAGACCGCAGAATGCGATGAAGTCTACTGGTTTTCCTAAGAAACTTACTTCGTCGAGTCGGGCCGGAAAGTCTTTTAAAAGAGGCGAAAGCTGTTCTGTAATCTGACCTCCGAGAACGGCGCGGGATCGTTTGACTGCATCATTTCTTTCTGCCTTGATGAGTTTCTGAGTCTTTGTTTTTTCTGTTAAAGAACCGATGATTTTTCCGAGCAGGAAAAAAAGCAGTAAAATTGCAATAAAAATAAAAAATAAAAGGGAAGTCTGTCCCTTTGAAAGGCTGGCAAGAAAAGAAAATAAGGTTTTACTAAGTTCCATCAAAAGCTCCCCGAAAGTGAAACGCAGATTTATGAAAAATTGAAAATGAATACTTTCGTTGCGGTTTTGTAAATTCCACTTAAAAATTTAACACATATAAATAAATTGCTCAACAATTAAAATTTCGCTATACTGAAAGCATGACAGATAAATTACCAGAAAATTTACAGAACGTTCACATACATTTTGTTGGAATCAAAGGCACCGGAATGGCGGCCCTTGTAGAAATTCTTTTTCATGCCGGAGCCGTAATTACCGGAAGTGATGTTTCAGAGCGCTTTTACACAGATGAAATAATCGAAAAACTGGGATTAAAAGCGCTTTCTTTTTCAGAAGAAAACATCACCGACAAAATCGATTACGTAATTTATTCTTCTGCTTACAAACTCGACAAAAACCCTGACTTGATCGCGGCAGTCAGAAAAAATATTCCGTGCCTTTTGTACACAGAAGCCCTCGGTTCATATTCTGAGCGCGCTTACTCATGCGGAATCTGCGGCGTTCACGGAAAGACTTCGACAACTGGTTTGACTGGAACTATTTTAAAAGAACTTCCGCTTGCAGTTCAGGTTCTGGCCGGAAGCGTTATTAATTCTTTTGGTGGAACCTGCACTTATACAAGTCCACTTGCAAAAGAAAATAAAGGTTCAAAAAATATTTTCGTTGCAGAAACATGTGAATACCAGAGACATTTTATGTCTTTCTGCCCGCAGAAAATCATTTTAACTTCTGTCGAACCAGATCATCAGGATTATTATCCGACATACGAAGACATCAGAAATGCCTTTGTCGATTATATCTGCAAGCTTCCTCAGAATGGAACTTTAATTTATTGCGCCGATGACAAAGGTGCTGTAGAAACAGCTGGAATTGCCCGCGACAAACGCCCTGACATAAAACTCATTCCATACGGAACAAAAGCAGAAGGCGACTACAATCTCACTTTCAAAAATGTAGAAAACGAAAAAAATATTTTCTCTTTGAAGCTGTTTGAAAATACAGATGGAACTTCTCAAAACGACATCAATTCAAAAGATAACATCAATTCAAAATCCGGCGACTTTTTCCTTTGCGTTCCAGGCCGTCACGAAGTCATGGACGCTGCCGCAGCTACAGCTCTTTCGTGTGAACTTTTACGCGATGCAGGAATATCACCTGAAACCATGTATGACGAAATTGCAGAAGGACTTTCAAATTTTGCAGGCGGAAAGAGAAGAAGTGAAGTTGTTGCCCGCATTAAATCAAAGACTGGTAACGATGTCGTAATTATTGATGATTACGGTCATCATCCGACAGCCGTAAAAACAACACTTGAAGGATTCAGAGACTTTTACAAAGGACGCAAAATCATCGTCGATTTTATGAGCCACACATATTCAAGAACTCAGGCTCTCTTAAAAGAATTTGCAGCATGTTTCGGTTCTGCTGATGTCATCATTTTACATAAGATTTACTCGTCTGCACGCGAAAACCCGGCAGACTTTACTATTACAGGAAAGACTCTTTACGATGAAGTCATCAAAACCGGAATCGATAGAAACCGCGTTCATTATTTTGAAGAAATTCTTGATGCAGAAAACTTTGTCCGTGAAGAACTTGAAAAACCGCTTTCACCAGAATACAAAGACGGCTACCTTTTCGTAACAATGGGCGCCGGCGACAACTGGAAGCTTGGTAAGAAGATTTCTGAATAAGTGATAATTTTGTAAATGAATTTGTTGCCACACGGAACAGTACGCTACGCTGTGGCGCATACTGCGCCACACTAAAGATAAAAGCCCCTTCGATTGATAGTTAAATCAAAGGGGTTTGTTTTTTATATGCGCCGTAGGCGCCATATAAAATTATTTTTTTGATGTTAATTAATCGAACAGATTAATTTCTTCAGGGGACGGGCGTAGCCCGTCCAGCGTAGCGGACTAATCCGTGTGGCAGATTTTATTCTTCACTGACATCAGTGACTTTTTTCTCAACCTTAATCTGAAGCACTTTTTTAACAGTTGATTTAAGAATTTCAATTGAACAGTTTTCATATTCAAACTGTTTCCCAGCCGGTGGAATCTCGCCTAAAACTTCGATTACCCAGCCTGAGACTGTGCTTGCGTCAAAAGTTTCTGCTTTGTCGTCGTCGATTCCGAGAATTTCGAAAGCCTTATCAAGCGGGGCGTTTCCGTAAAAGAGAAAAGTTGTATCGTTTAACTTTTTGTGGTAACTGATTTCTTCATCGTGTTCATCCCAGATTTCGCCGACCAGTTCTTCGAGAATGTCTTCAAGAGTTACGATTCCGAGAGTACCGCCGTATTCATCAAGAACGATAGCCATCTGAATTCGTTTTTTCTGAAGAGTCTTTAAAAGTTTTGAAATCTTTGTATGTTCAGTCGTAAAGTAGGCTTCCTGAACGATTTCTGAAAGATTATTCTTATTTGCAACATAATGGTTGTAAAAATCTTTTTCGTGAATTGTTCCGATGATGGAATCGATTGAACCTTTATAAACAGGAAGTCTTGAAAATCCTGTTCGCTGGAAAATCAATTTTATTTCATCAAGTGAAGCTTTGACATCAACAGCTGCGATATTTACGCGCGGAGTAAGAATATCTTCTACTTCGAGATCATCAAATTCAATTACAGAACGGATTAATTTTGTTTCATCCTGCTTTAATGTTCCGTCTTCCTGTGCTTCTTCCACGAAAGTCATGATTTCGTCTTCTGTAATGATTTCTTCGCGGTTAAGTTTAAAGATGTGCGAAATTAAAAACTTCCATCCGGAAAAAATCAAATTTATCGGAAAGAAAATATAGTAGAGAAGAATGATGAGAGGATAGAATGCCATTGCAAGTTTTTCAGGATAAGTTTTTGCAATGTATTTAGGAGTAATTTCTCCAAAGATTAAGACAGCAATTGTGATTACTGCAGTTGAAATTACGGTTGAATCGATTTTGGAGTTTATGATGATTTTTGCAAAAAGAAGTGTAGAAATGGCAGAAGCTGAAAGGTTGACGATGTTGTTTCCGATCAAGATTGTGCTTAAAAGCTTGTCGTATTTTTTTTCTGCAAGTTCAAGAACACGGGCAGCTCGTTTGTTGCCGTTTGTAACTAAAGTTCGGAGTTTGATTCTGGAAGCGCATGAAAAAGCAGTTTCTGTGGCAGAAAAAAATCCAGAAAGTAAAACAAGAATAATTAAAGAAATAAGTAAGGACCAGGACCCGGCGGGCATAAAAAAATTCACCTCAAAATAAAATAAGAAGAAAAACAATCTTCTTTTGCAGTCTTTATCAGACTGCGCTGGAAAATCGATTTAGAAATTCCATTTATTAAATATATCATATTATGCTATTCTTGTCATTATTTGAGAATAAAAGTAAAATGGAACTGATTCGTTTTGGTTTGTGAGGTTTTTTTATGACATCGATGACTGGCTATTCTTATGTGGAAGAGAATTTTATTGACTGCACTGTAAGTGTTGAAATTAAATCAGTAAACTCGCGTTTTTTAGACCTGACAATAAATCTTCCGCCTTTCTTAAATCCGCTTGAAAGTTTTTTCCGCGGAATTATTACAGAAAAAGTAGTCCGTGGAAAAGTTGATGTTTATATCCGTGTAAAAGAACTTGAATCAGATGTTGAAATTACAGCAGATACAAAAGCCGCTATCTCATACTTAAACGCAATCAGAAAAGTAGCAGACGCTGCGGGCTTTTCTACAGAAATTTCTTTAAGCTTAATCATAAGCCAGCCTGGAGTATTAAATTCCAGCAGAAATTATGATACAGAAAAATATAAAAACCTTATAACACCGGTTTTTGAAAAGTCACTTAAAATATTCATAGAAGACCGTAAACGCGAAGGTGAAAACCTTAAAAAAGATCTTCTTGAAAAACTTTCAAAACTTGAAGAATGTGCTTCTTTTTTCAAAGAATGGCAGCCAAAAATGGAAGGCATTTTCAAAGATCAGATTACACAGAAGTTTAACGAATTACTCGGTGAACATGCAGACGAAAACCGCATCATGACTGAAACAGCTGCAATGCTCGTAAAATACACAATCAATGAAGAAATCGTAAGACTTTTCAGCCATCTTTCTGCAATCAAAAATGAAATCGAAACAAATCCTGTTCCAGGAAAAAGACTCGATTTTCTGTGCCAGGAAACAAACAGAGAAATTAATACGATCGGAAGTAAAAATCAGTTTGCAGAAGTCGGAGCGATGGTCATCAACGCAAAGGATTCACTTGAAAATATCCGTGAACAGGCAAAAAATGTGGAATGATTTAATTAGTTGGAATTTAATTTTGCGTACTTCGCTGAGATAATATTTATAATTGTAATATTTAAATTGCCACACGGATGAGTGCGCTAACGCTGTGGCACCCTACGGTGCCACCCAAAAATTAAAATCATTTTGAAAAATATTAATTGAAATGGTTTTAATCTTCAGGGGGAGGGCGTAGACCGACCAGCGTAGCGGACTGTTCCGTGTGGCCATAAATTTAAGGAGTTTTTATGTCATACAGAATTAAACCAGGAAAAGAATGCAGAATCGCGATAAGCGGAAAATCAGGCTGCGGAAATACAACAGTCAGCACACTTTTATCAGAGACTCTCGGAATTAAATTAATCAATTACACATTCCGTCAGCTTGCAGAAGAAAAGGGAATTACACTTGCCCAGGTCATTGAAAATGCAAAGACTGATGACAGCTATGATAAATATGTAGATTCTCATCAGGTGGAACTTGCCCGCGCCGAATCCTGTGTATTAGGCAGCAGACTCGCAATCTGGATGCTCAAAGAAGCAGATTTAAAAGTTTATCTCAAACTTGACAGTGATACCCGAGCAGCCCGCATCTTAAACAGAGAAGGCGGAAAGCTCGAAGACATAAAAGCTTTTACCGAAATGCGTGACAGCGAAGATTCAAGACGATATATGGAATTATACAAAATCGACAACAGCAAATATGATTTTGTTGATCTTGTTATTGATACAAGTGTCAGCAATCCAGAGATGAGCGTTAAGACAATTATTGCAAAATTAATTGAAATGGGAATTGTGGAAGAGGTTTAAATTTTAGCCACTGATTTCACAGATTGAACACGGATAAAAAAAAGGAGAGTGTGAGCTCTCCTTTTTTGTTTGTTATATGTTTGTTGTTGAACTAATATTTTGAATCGGCATAGCCAATCCAGCCTTCTTTTTCTACGAGGGCTTTTTCAAAGCCTTCGAGTTTGAAAGGGTAGCTTTTTGAAAGGCTTCCTGCGATAAGTTTAACTTTCTGAGTGCCGTCATCGTTGATTACGATCTTGCATTCTGTTTCTTTATCAGCAAAAGTTCTGAACATATCTTCGATTGATTTTTTGTCCATTTCAATTGCGAGCATTCCGCAGTTGTACATATTCTGACGGAAGATGCGTGCAAAGTTAGTTGCAACTACAACGTAAATTCCATTTACTTCAAGTGCCCATGGTGCGTGTTCGCGTGAGGAACCACATCCAAAATTTTCTCTAGTAATAATTACTTTTTTTCCGGCTACATCTGTCTTTGGATTAAAGCCTTCAAGCTTTAAGTCTTCAAGAAGATAAGGTTTTAATGCCTGTTTAGTATTTTCTGTCAAATACTTAGCAGGAATAATTTCGTCTGTGTTGATATCAGAACGATCCAAAAAAAGTACTGCACCACCGAATTGTTTCATCTCTTTCGCTCCTTATTTATACAGAGGTGAATTTGTTATAGTTCCAGCAACAGCTGTTGCTGCAGCAGAAGCCGGGCTCATCAAATGAACCATTCCGCCTTTACCCATTCTACCATTAAAGTTGCGGTTTGTGGTAGAGGCACATACTTCACCTTCTGCCAGAACACCGTTACTCATTCCAAGACAAGCACCGCAAGTAGGGTTTGTTACACAGAATCCGGCATCCATAAAGATGTCGATGATTCCTTCCTGCAAAGCCATTTTATAAATCTTTGGAGTAGCAGGGGAAACGATTCCGCGAACGCCCGGTGCAATGTGTTTGCCTTTAAGAACTTCGGCTGCGATACGAAGGTCTGAGATACGACCGTTTGTACAGCTTCCGATATAAACCTGATTTACTTTAGTACCTTTAAGTTCTGCAATAGTTTTTACCTGATCAGGCTTATAGTTTATTGTAGCAAGAGGTTCGAGATTTGACAAATCAAATTCGTAAATTTTTTCATATTTTGCATCGTCGTCAGAACGCCACTGGCTGTAAGCTTTTAAAGCTTCTTCTTTAGTCTTGAACTCGTCCTGGATGAATTCCCAGAGGTAATCAACTGTTTTTTCATCAGGAAAGCAGATTCCGCTTGTAGCACCGGCTTCTACAGCCATGTTACAGATTGTCATTCTTTCTTCCATTCCGAAGTTGTCTACAACAGGACCTGTAAATTCTGTGACGCAGTTTGTAGCACCGTTTACACCGATTTTGCTGATTAAGAAAAGAATTACATCTTTTGCATAAACACCAGGTTTTAAAGTTCCATTCAAAACAAATTTAATTGATTTTGGTTCTTTGAAAGAGCATACGCCTTTTAAAATTCCAACTTCAAGGTCTGTTGTTCCAACGCCAGCTGCAAAAGCACCGAATGCACCATGAGTACAAGTATGGCTGTCTCCCATGATTACAGTAAAGCCAGGGCGGACAAATCCTTTTTCAGGAAAGATTGCGTGGCATACACCGTTTGCACCGATGTCAAAAAAGTCTTTAACATTGTTGCGGCAAGCCCAGTCACGGAGTATTTTTTCCTGAGTTGCAGTTTTTGAGTCTTTAGCCGGAGTAACATGGTCAATAACAGCCTTGATTTTTGTGCAGTCGAAAACACGGTCTTTTCCGCGCTCTACAAGGTCTGTAATTGCAATTGGAGTTGTGATTTCGTGACAGAAAACTCTGTCGAGTTTAAGAACATATGTGTCCGAATAAGGTTTTTCTACTAAGTGTGATTCAAAAATCTTTTGTGCGATAGTTTTTCCCATAAAAAAGATCTCCTGTTTTATTTAAGATAGTTAAAGATATTAAATATTATTAAAATTGTCAAGAGAAAAACAACATGAGGACTGTCCCCGTGTAATGAAATCAGCATGAGGACTGTCCCCGTGTAATGAAATCAACATGAGGACTGTCCCCGTGTAACAAAAATCCTGTGGGGACTGTCCCCATGCTTTAAATTTTTAAAATAAAAAAAACACCGCAGAAAATCTACGGTGTTTTTCAGTAAATAATTGATTATTTTAACCTAATACCTGAACGCCATTAGCTTCAATTGCTGCATTGATAGCACCTTCGATACCGGCAACACTCTCATCAAAATTAACAAGGACCTGGGCTTTTGAGGCATTTGCAACAGCACTCTGAACTCCGGCTACGCCACTAACCGCAGCTCCGACTTTACCTGCTGTATCATCATCAAACATCCCTGCAACATATATTTTCTTTTCCATGTGGATAAAGCTCCTTAATTTTTCTTATTATAAAGGCTAATTCCTTTTTTTACAAGCAATTAAATTAGAGATTTATGAGTTTTAAGTGGAATTTTTTAATTTTCTTGTGATGTTTTTCCAAGCTGACCGCAGGCACCCTTAATTGTGCGTCCGCGTCTTGTTCTGAGAGTAACGTTGAGTCCTGCATTTTCAAGCTGTGAAACGAAAGCTTTGCATTCTGAGGCGTCTGGTTCTGAGAATGGCAGTGTTTCAATCGGGTTCCATGGAATGAGGTTGATGTTTACATCGATTCCGCGTGCAAAATTTATCATGCGGTCTGCACTTTCTTTTGAAGTGTTTTCGCCGTGAAGAAGGGCAGCTTCGAGAGTGACGCGTTTTCCAGATTTTTCTGCATAATAATTGATTGCTTTACGGAGTTCTCCGAGAGGATTTCCTTTCTGAACCGGCATGAGGCGTTCGCGGAGTTCTTCGTCTGCTGTTGTGAGTGAAACTGCGAGACGGATGTTCGGGCCATTGTCTGCAAGATCGTAGATTCCTTTGATGACGCCGCATGTTGAAAGAGTGATTCGTCTTGTCGACAGGTTTCTTCCGTCAGTGGAACTCAGCCATGCGATTGCTCCTCTTATTGCTTCGAGGTTCATCATTGGTTCGCCCATTCCCATGAATACGATGTTGTCGAGTGTTCCGGCTTCTTCTTCGAGGTACATGAACTCTTCAACGATTTCACCAGCTGTTAAATTTCTTGCAAGTCCGAGTGTTCCAGTCTGACAGAAAGCGCATTTCATTGCACATCCTGCCTGGCACGAAACGCATGCTGTTTTTCTATCTGCTTTGTCTGTGAGTAAAACTGTTTCGATGAAAAGTCCATCTGACAATCTGATCTGAAGTTTGATAGTTCCATCAGGATCTTTTAAAACCTGATTTACAGTGGAACTTCTTATAACGGCTTTCTCTTCAAGTTCATCTCTCAGTTCCTTACTGAGGTTTGTCATTTCTGAAAAACTTTTTGCGTGAGAAGAAATCCATTTAAAAATCTGTTTTCCGCGGAATGCCTGTTTTAATCCGAGAGTTTCGTTTATCTGAAGGGGAGTGAGTCCTGTTAAAGAAATTTTCTGCATAAAGTGATTATAGCAAAAAAAAGAGTTCTTAATAAAGACTTATCAAGAACTCTTTTGAATTAACTCAATTATGAAAGTGTCTTTCCGTTACGGACTTTTTCGAGTGATTCGTTTATTGCCTGACTTCTGATTCCGATTTTTTGAAAGTTTTCAAGTACCTCAATTGCTTTTGGTCTCTGATTCAGTTTTAAATAGCTGTCGGCAAGATCTATATAAAGCCTGTAATTTTTCGGATCGTTTTTGATCAATGCATTGAGTCTGTCAATGCTTTCTTCGTAGAGGCCTTCGCCTTTACAGATTAAGGCAAGTCCAAGAGCAGCATAAATATCAAAATCGATGTTCATTGCTTTGTTGTAATATTCAGTTGCAGTTTTATAGTCACCAGTATTTCTGTAAGCATCTCCGGCGCGTGTGAGAATAACTTTGTTGTTTGGATCAATTTCAAGAATCTTATTCCAGTATTCAACAGAACGATACTGCTGGTTCATTCCACGATAGCAGTCTGCAAGTCCGAAAAGGGCATAGAAATTTTTAGGATCTGATTCGAGAGCCCTTTCAAAATATGCAACACCTTTGTCGAAAGTCTTTAATTTTCTGTGGCAGTTTCCGATTGATGTAAGCACACGGATGTCTACTGCACTGGAATTAATTTCAAGCATTCGTGACCAGTAATAAAGTGCATCACGGTATTCCTTAAAGTCATAATGAAGATGACCAAGTCCAATTAAGGCATACGGATTATTTTCTTCCATATCCAGAACTTTAAGATAAAGTTGTTTTGATTTTTTGAAGTCTCTGATTTTTCTGTAAGCATCTGCAACGCGTGTTAAAACAGTAATGTTTCTGTCATCGTGAACAAGATATTGTTCCCAGATTTGAATTGCTTTATGGAATTGATTTAATGCTTTATAACAGTCTGCAAGACCGAAGAGTGCATAGTTATTTCCAGGATGAAATGAAAGACACTTTGAATAATAATCAATGGCATCTTTGTAATGATTCAGCTTTCGTTCAGAATCTCCAAGACCAACAAGTGCATAATTGTTGTTGTTTTCAATGTCGAGAATTTTTGTAAACTGTTCTTTTGCATCAAAAACTTTGTTTTCTTTTAAAAACTGATAGCCTTTTTTGGAAAGTTCTGAGATTTCATTTGACTGCTCGTTTTCGAGCTCTTTTGTCGGGTCAAATACATCTACTGCTGTTTCTGTCTGTTCAATCTCCTTTGTCTCTTCCATAAACTTTTCTCCTCGAGTTTATTAAATTATTTTTTAATCGTCTTGAATCAGCATTGAAATGGATTTAGCAATTTTTTCATAAATTGGCGCGGTTTTTCTTTCATTGTGTGCAAGAAGATAAAGTTTTAATGCTTTAATTTCCTGTTTTGATTCAACATATTTATCTGCCACTCGTGACAATCCGTCAGAATAGCCTGTAGTAATATAAATACGTCGTGCAGCTTCAATGTTGCCTTCATTAAAGAGAATATTGCCTTTTCGATTAAGAATAACCTTTTGTTCTGAAGAGAGATTTAAAACAGGCTGGTCAGTTACTTTTATAAATCCTTCAGGTAACTCTTTTTCTTTCAAAAGAGAATGAATTTTTTTATTCATAATCTATCCTTTCTTTAATATATTAAATGTTATCATATATATTTGATATGTCAAGTTATAATAAAATTTAAATGCAGAATTTAAATTTCTGTTATTATTTATAGGTATAAAAATCAACGATTGAGCGTCCGTAGACCCTCTGATCTTTTCTGTAGAGATTTCCGATTTCATCGGGCATAAAATGTTCTTCTGGTCTGTGAACAAGAATTGTTCCGCCTGGATTAAGAAGTTCACGGAGACCTGCTTCTTTTACAAGTTCTTCGTGGAATTTATAAGGAAAGGGCGGGTCAAAGAAGATAAAGTCAAATTTGTTTTTGCAGCGTTTTATGAAAAGTTCAACTGCCATAAAATGACATCCGATTTTTACACCGAGTTCTTTTTCTGTAACTGAAACATTGTCCAAAACTGTCTTTACTTTGATTTTATCTTTTTCGCACAGTTCTACGTGGCTTGCACCGCGGGAGGCTGCTTCGATTGCAATAGTTCCGCTTCCGGAAAATAAATCAAGCCAGCTTTTGCCGTCAAGATCTCCAAGAATTGCAAAAACAGATTCACGCATTCTGTCCATGGCAGGTCTTATGACACCGTCCGGACATTTAATGATTCTTCCTTTTAATTTTCCACCAGTTATTCTCATATTTACCTTTGCTTTGTAGAAGAAACGTTGAGAGACCAGTAAATTGAATCGTGTTTAATTTTGGAATTTTCCTTTGCATAACTGAAAGCATTTTTATTTTCAGAACTTATGACATAAGGATCTGCTCCGTTTTCGAGAAGAAGTTTAATAACTTCTGTTGTTTCATAATTTTCTGCTGCATACATTAACGGAGTTTTTCCTTTATTAAGTGTATTGATATTTGGAATAAACTTTATGTAAAGTTCAATTATTTCCTTTGAACGTTCAGTTTTTAGTGCTGTGATGAATGAATCTGTAAGTGAAAGTTTTTCTGTCTGAGCCTGAATTAAAATTATGTTGAGAACTTCTTTATTCTGACAGAAAGCTCCTGCAATCTGAAGTACACTCATATTAAAAGTGCTTTTATCTTTTATTTTTGAGCCGTAATTAAAAAGCAGCTGAATGATGTCAGGAGTTTTTGCATAACGGCATGCATACATAAGGGCAGTCCAGCCGTCTTTGTCTCTGATGTCAACTCTTGCACCAGATTCAAGAAGGTTGTAGCAGAGAACTGTATCATCATTCATGATTGCATTCATAAGTCTTGTACGGCCGTTTTTGTCAGCGGCATTTGGATTTTCAATTTTTTTGAATGTTTTTTCTGCGGAATCTGTAACTTCTGTGTCAATTTCTTCGAAAAGATATTCTGGTCTTGTCTTGTTGTAGTAATCGATTTTTGGAACTGTAACAGTTTCGTCATATTCTACAGAATGCTGTTCCTGTGATGGTTCTGAAGTGATGGAATTTTCTTCTTCCGATGTCTTTTTAGAAACTTCTGTTACCTGAGGAATTTCTGCTTCAGAAATGTTTTCTGTTTCTGCAGTTTCCGGTACTTCTGAATTTTCCGCTGTTTCATCTGTTTCTGATGAATTAATTATTATAGGAACGGGTACAACAACCGGTACTGTTTCTGTAACTTCTGCAACTGGTTCCGGTATTTCTTCTTCCAAAGGTTCCTGAACTTCTTTTGCTGAATTATCTTCAGAAATTTTTTCTGCCGGTTGTTCTGAAATTTCTTCTTCTGTGTTTTCAGTCTGTTCTTCCTGAAGTTCGGTAATTTCTTTTTCAGAAGTTTCCTGTGGAATTTTGGAAGGATCCTGTGCATACGAGATCAGGGTTTTATAAACTTCGCTGTTTTCGGTCGTGTAGTCAAAGCAGCATTTTCCGTCTTTATCTTTGAGAAGGATTCGTTTTGCTTTTGCACTTTTTGTAAATACATTGAAATTTATTATTTTTTCAAGTATTTCAGAAGAGCAGTTGTATTTACAGGCAATCATTAAAGCTGTCTGGTCATTTTTATTTCTGATGTCAGGTGAACATCCTGATTTTAAAAGCATATCGACCATTTTTATACTTGGATCATTTGAAAGAGCAATCATTAAAATTGAGCTTTTATCTGAATCAAAGATTGCAGATGAATAATTGGAGTTTACTGAAAGAATTTTTTTTACTTTTGAATCATCATTTGCTTCTACGGCTTTTAAAAGGTCTTTCTTAGAATAACTGAATGCCGGAAAAACCATGAAAAGGGTAAAAATAACGGCAAATATCTTTTTAATTGTGTTCATATTTCTATTATATATATCAAAATACGGGCGGTCAAGTGTTGACTTTTACAAGCCTAAAATGATAATATGTTTTGCAAAGTTATTTATTTAACGCAAAACTATTATTAATTTTTATATAAGGAGTTCCCATGTCAGGACACAGTAAATGGGCCACAATCAAACATGCAAAAGGTTTGGCCGATGCAAAACGCGGTAAGATTTTTACAAAATTCATTAAGGAAATCTCTATCGCAGCACGTATGGGTGGTGGAGATCCTAACTCTAACCCACGTCTCCGCACAGTAATCATCAAAGCTCGTGCAGCAAACATGCCTAAAGATAACATCGAAAGAGCTATCAAAAAAGGTACAGGTGAAGACGGAGCTGCAGCATACGAAGAATTGGTATACGAAGGATACGCTCCAGGTGGAGTTGCTGTAATGGTTGAAGTTCTTACAGATAACCATAACCGTGCAGCTGCTGATGTTCGTAACATCTTTACAAAACACGGCGGAAACCTCGGATCAACAGGTTCTGTAAGCCGTATGTTCCAGAGAAAAGGAACTATCGAACTTGATGCTGAAAAAGTATCAGAAGACGAAGTAATGGAAATCGCTCTCGAAGCAGGTGCTGATGACGTTGTAAATGAAGACGGTGTTATTACTGTAACAACAACTCCAGATGCATTCACAGCAGTTGCTGATGCTCTTGCTGCAAAGAATATCGAAACACTTTCTGCTGATGTTGGACTTGTTCCAGATGCTTATACTCCAGTTGATAAAGATACAGCTGCAAAAGTACAGAAAATGATCGATAAACTCGAAGACAACGACGACGTTCAGAACGTATATCATACAGCTGAATTCCCAGAAGACTTCGAACCAGAAGAATAATTTAATTTCGAATTATCAGATTCCCGTGGTCTATAAAATGGCCGCGGGATTTTTTTTGCCCTGATGATGTTTGTGAAGTGCAGGAGGACATAAAAAAAAGTGGAACATGTTATACAAGTTCCACTTTATAAAGTTATTTCTGATAATTGAAAATTGCCTTAAGAAAGGTGTTTGTCAGAATCAGATTACCAGTTCCATGAAATTCCGAGCTGGATAGTATTTGTTAATACTACAACAGAATCTGCTTTTGTTGTTGTTGAGCTGCTTGTGCGTGAATTTAAATTGTAGAAATCCTGTGCAAAGTTAGCTGCAAATCTGTATCCGATTACAGGGCTTACTTTTGCATTTGGAACAAATTTAGCCTGAATTTCAATTCCAGGACCAACTGCTGTTACTCCGATAAAGTTTTCATAAGTTTCTGTTCTTCTGTATCCATAATATGTTTCAGTTACAGAACCTAAGTCTGCAAAGAGAATTGAAAGTCCAGGTGCTACATTAAATCGTACTGCATTTCCAAGGAAGAATGAGAAAGCAGGTGCAATAAACATACCTGTTCTTGCAGCGATTCCTGTCTTGTCTGCTTTTTCAGCAAATTTGCCATTGATATAGCTTTTTACACTCATTGTTCCACCGATACCTTCATCAAGTGCAAACATAAAACCAAATTTAAATACATCGTTTGAACCGAATACATGCCATGTTTCAAGGTTCATAGTAAATAAACCTGTTTCAACTGTTGTTTTAGAGTCCTGATTTGCAATTTTACCTACTGCAGAAATAGAGTCAAAACCGGCACCAAGCATTAACTGAAAGTCACCTTTGTAACCGCCTGCGAAGGCAGATGCAGAAACGATTAATGCAGCCATTAAACCAAAAAATTTTTTCATATATTTTATACTCCCTAAAAATATTGAATTACCAGTTTAAAGAAGCTCCGAGATAGAAAACTCCTGAAGAAAAGAGACCTGTTGAAACATCCTGTTCTGTGGAAATTTTTGAATCTCTGTTATATTCTTTTACTCTTCCGCTTCCAGTAATGCAGAATCTGTAACCTGCAATTGGACTGAATCTTTTATCTGGAAAGAATTTTGCCTGAACTTCTGTTACAAGACCAAATGTTGCAGGGAATGAGAAGAATAAATTTTCACCATATAAATTTAATCCGATTCCAGGAACAAGTCCAAGGTCAAAACCGATTGAACACTGAATTTTAACAGGTTTGAAAGAAAATGCAACTGCAGGAGCTGCGATGATATTCCAGTGGAAAGCATCTTTACATGAATTGTCATTTACAGAACCTAAACCGCTTATAGTTGCTTTTGTAACGCCACCCCAGCCAAAGTCTGTTCCAACCATAAATCCTACGCTGATAAGATCATTTAACTGAATCAAATTCCATGACTGTGCATCAAGGTTAAAAAGAACGGCATTTACATCAGCTGTTCGTCCGAGTTTGGAATAAGTGAAAGAATCTAATCCGATACCTGTATGAACCTGTAAATCACCATTGTATTTTGGTTTTGCAAATACAGATGTACATGCTAAAAGACAGGCAAAAATAATTGCGAACTTTTTCATAAAAACTCCTTAAATTTATATATAACTTTTAATAATTCTGACAATTTTTAGTTAAAAAGTCAATTATACAGAAGTTGAAAACTTTTTTTATATTCAGAGATGGCCGTCAGTTTCTGTAGTTTGCATGAGTTATGGCACCTGCTAATGCGTCTGCTGCGTGGTCTGGTTTTGGAACAGTTTCAAGGCCGAGAAGAAGTTTTACAAAATTCTGGACAAGGGCTTTGTCTGCTGTTGTATTTCCGCTTACGGCTTTTTTTATCTGGTTTGGTGAATATTCAGAAAGGGGAATACAGTTTTGTGCAAGGCATAAGGAAACAGCTCCGCGGGCTTCTGAGACAGCGAGTGCTGATGTAACATTTTTTGCAAAGTAAAGAGTTTCCATTGAGGCTTCTGTCGGGGCAAATTCCACAATAAGAGCATTAAGTCTGTTGTAAATAGTGAGAAGCCGTTCGCCGTGCGGGGCATCTGGAGAAGTTGAAATTGAACCGTATGTAAGCATTTTGTAACGGCTGCCGTCAAATTCAATTATTCCAAAGCCTGTGTTTGCAAGTCCCGGATCTATTCCAAGAATCCTGCGGACTTTTTTTGATGTATTCATAATCGTAGTATAACACATTTTTAATATGTTGTTAGTGAAAAAGGTTTTGATTTCTGATATAATTTTGGTATGTTTAATTCTTTAAGTGGAATAATTACGGGAAAATTTCCAAAACAGGTTTTTTTAGATACTCATGGAATTGAATGGGATTTGTGTGTTCCAGATTCAAATCTTGATATGCTTGGACCTGTCGGAAGTGAATCAAAAATTTATACATGGATGCATCATACAGACCAGATTATGTCTCTTTATGGTTTTGCGTCGAGTGATGAACGTTCTCTTTTTCTTGATCTTTTAAAAGTTGACGGTGTTGGTCCAAAAGGAGCTCTTAAAATTATGAGCGCAGTCAGTTCCGGAAGGCTTTCTGATATTCTTGAACGGGGAGATCTTGAAATGCTTGAAAAAATTCCGGGTGTTGGAAAAAAGACTGCCGGTAAAATGATTCTGACACTTAAGGGAAAATTAAAGATGTCTGATGATACGACTGTGATTCGCGTTGCAAAACAGAGTCCGTTTGGTGATGTCATTTCTTCACTTGTTGCAATGGGGTATGACAGGAAAAATGTTGAACAGAAAATTGCTTCTCTTGTGGAATTGTTTAATGCCGAAAAAGGCTTTTCAGAAAAGTCTCAGAAAGAAAAGGAAGATATGATTTTCAGAAGAGCAGTAGTGGAATTGAGTTAAGTTATGGAAGATAAAGATTTTAGTGCAATTGTTCGTGCTGATTTGAAGAATTCTCTTGATGAACAGGATAATAAATTAAGACCTCAGCTGATGCAGGATTTTTTAGGACAGGAAAATGTCAAAAAAAATCTTTCGACATTTATCGAAGCTGCAAAAATGAGGTCAGAACCTCTTGATCATCTTTTATTGATTGGTCCTCCGGGGCTTGGAAAAACAACTCTTGCACAGATTACAGCTCACGAACTTGGAGTTGATTTTAAAGTTACTTCAGCACCGGCTCTTGATAAACCGAAGGACCTTGCCGGAATCCTTTCGACAATTACAGAAAGAACAGTTTTCTTTATAGATGAAATTCACCGTTTAAAGCCTGCGATTGAAGAAATGCTTTACATTGCGATGGAAGATTATGAACTTGACTGGATTATCGGACAGGGCGCTGCCGCAAGAACTGTCAGGATTCCTGTTCCGCCATTTACATTGATCGGAGCAACTACAAAAGCCGGAAGTGTTTCAAGTCCTCTCAGAAGCCGTTTTGGATTTATTCCGCGCTTTGAGTTTTATACTTTTGATGAACTTGCAAAAATCATTAAACGTTCTGCAAAGATTCTGGAAATTGAAATTGATGATGATGCAGCTCTTGCGCTTGCCAGATGCTGCCGTGGAACACCACGTGTTGCAAACAGAGTTCTGCGCAGAATGCGTGATTTTGCACAGGTAGAAAAGAAAAATAAAATTACAAAAGAAATTGTAAAAGCTGGTCTTGAGCGTCTTGAAATAGATGAAATAGGGCTTGAAAAATATGACCGTGAAATTTTACGTTCCATCATAACTAATTTTGGTGGCGGACCTGTAGGAGCAGAAACTCTTGCAATTTCAATCGGAGAAAGTATCGATACGCTTGAAGATTATTATGAGCCGTATCTTATTCAGTGCGGACTTCTGCAGAGAACTCCAAAAGGAAGAACAGCTACTGCAAAAGCTTATGAACATTTAAATTTAAAACATGACGATTTTACAAAACAGCCGGGACTGTTTGAATAAAGACAGTGTAAGGTTTATGAAATTCAACTTATTAATAACCAGGATTATATGAAAACATCTGATTTTTATTTTGATTTACCAGAAGAATTGATTGCACAGCATCCGAGCGGAGTACGCGGACAGGACAAACTTATGGCACTTAACCGTGTGACAGGAGAAGTTGAACATTTTATGATGGATGACCTTCCTGATCTGATTACTCCTGATACGCTGATGGTTTTTAATAATTCCCGTGTAAGAAGAGCACGTGTTTATGGAATTAAAGAAACTACAGGCCGTGAAACAGAGTTTATGTTTTTAAATTCAATTGATAAGGAATGCTGCATCTGGAACACGATGGTAAAATCAGCAAAAAAACAGAAACCCGGAATGCATTATAAATTTCCTGACGGAACAATCGGAACTATAGTCGATGTTCCCGGAAACGCAGGTACAGAATTTCGTGCAATGAAATTTGATTTTGCAATTGATGAAGACTGGTTTGAAAGAAATGGTCATATTCCGCTTCCGCCATATATCAAACGCGGAGACACAGAAGAAGACAGCGAAAGATATCAGAATGTTTACGCAAAAGAAACTGGAAGTGCTGCGTGTCCTACAGCCGGGCTTCATTTTACGGATGAAATGTTAAAAAGACTTTCTGATAAAGGAATAGAAAGCTGTTTTGTAACTTTGCATGTCGGTCTTGGAACTTTTCTGCCTGTCCGTGAAGATGAAATTGAAAATCACAAAATGCATGAAGAATATTATACTGTTCCGCAGGAAACTGCAGATGCAATAAATAAAGCAAAAAGAGAAGGCCGTCCGGTTTTAGCTGTCGGAACAACTTCTGTCCGAACGCTTGAATCGGTTGCAAAAAGAATAATCGAATCGGGACACACACCCGGCGACAACGGTGAATGGGTAATTCCAGGAACTTCTTCTACAAGCATCTTTATGTATCCCGGTTATAAATTTAATGTTGTTGATAAAATGTTTACAAACTTTCATACACCGGAAAGTACTTTGATCATGCTTGTAAGCGCATTTGCAGGCCGTGAAAACATTCTTAACGCATATCAGAAAGCTGTTGAAAAAAAATACAGATTTTTCAGTTACGGCGACTGCATGCTGATAAAATAAAAACTGCATTAAGTTAAGAAATTTCAGAAATTGAATTATCCTCGTATTTTGTGTTATGTCAGTTCGTGAAGGGAACTTGCAACGAGATTTAAAAACTGTTTTTTCAGCATTAAAGTATTTTCTTTGTCGCGGACATAATCATCAAATTCTTTTTCTGCAATTGAAATAAAATCCTGTATTGTTGATTTTGAAAGAGGAAGCCTTGACCCCAGGTATCTTGTTTCAAGTTCCTGACTTTGAAAAATAAAAGGTCCGGAAAAGCAGATTTTTAAATTTGTAAGAATATTTTTTTCCGTCATTGCAAGAAAACAGAAAGATGCAGAATTGTCAGAAATCATTCTTGAAGAACCAAGTCTTCTGAAGATTGAAACATTCCAGTCTTCTGTCGGAATTCTGATTGAAATTAATACTGAATCTTCTGGAATTACTGTAAATTTTGAAAGTGGAATTATTTCAGAACTTTTCTGTGCTTTAAATTTTAAAGTTGTTCCAAGAGCAATAAGAGGAGCTATAAGTGTAAGGCGTGAATCTTTTGCCATTATATTTCCACCGATTGTTGCCATGTTTCTGATTGAGTGATTTGCCATCTGAGTGATTGCTTCATAAAGAACTGCAGGTAAAAAATTTTTTCCTACATTTATAATGCTGTTTAAAGTTACAGCAGGTCCAAAATCAATATATCTTTCATGCTTATCAATAATTTTTAATTCGGGTACGTTTCGTATTGTAAGACTTTTTTCCGGAAGATCACCTATGTAAGTTGCACCTCCGATAACCTGCAGATTATTTACTGTTTTTATATGATAGAGAATATCGTTAATATTTTTAGCTGTGAATATGCTGTGTGTTTCAGTTGCCATTTTTTCTCATTTTTCCTTTTTCGTAGTGGAATGCGTAAGCATATAAAATTCCATTAATTAAAATATCCTGTTCTACACAGCAGTCATTTAATTTATTTGTGATTAATGCAATTTTTTCGCGTGTAGGCTGACTCATTGTATTTATTATTTCATAAGTTAAAAAAATCTTTCCTGCATTACAATAACCGCATAAAGAAATTCCTGCTTTTTCAAAGCCTTTGATTATATCTGAATAGAATTCTGTTTTTGAAAAGTATTCAAGTGTGATTATTCTGGAATCTCTGACTATTCCAACCGGAATATGACAGCTTGCGACAGCTTTTCCATCAAGTAGAATTTCGCATGCACCACAGCTTGCAGTATGACAGCCATGTTTAACTGAAACAAGTTTTTCGCGTCTTAAAACATGAAGAAGTTTTTCTGAAGGTTCTGCATCAAGAATATATTCTTTATCATTTAGGGTTACTGGAATTTTCATAAGAAGAAAGCTCCTTAAAAATATTTTCTATTTTAACAGGAATAGAAGAAATTTCTTTTCCAATCGCCTGTGAAAGGGCACTTGCAAAAGCTGCCGGTACAATTCTTGAAATAAGCCCGTCAATTTGTGTAGACGGATTTTCTGAAGTAATGAAAGTTAATGAAATTTTATTACATTCAGGAATGTCTCCCTGAATTAGTTCTGAAAGGGTATGTTGAATTGAAAGTTTTACTGAGTTTTCTGCAATACTTGGTAAAACAATTTTTCCTGCATTTATGATAACATTGATTTTTTTAATTCTAATTCTGTAAGTGCTGGAATCGACTTCAACTTCGACAACACAAAGACCGTATGAGTTTGTAAAAAAAGGAACACCGGTAAATTTTTCTTTGTTCCATAATTTTTTTTGTGATGCGGTAAGACCTTTGCTCGAAGAAATCGGGAGCGGTTTTCTGAATCTTTTTGACTGAATATCAAGACAGCATTTTTTCAAAAGGTAGGTCATGATTGTCAGATTAGAAGAAATCGTTTCTGGAACAGGCTGGTCTTCTTTTATGTCAACATTCGGATCAAGTTTTACCTGTTTCGGGTCGAGTTCGAGAATCTGAGCTGCTGTATTTTTCCATATTTCAAGCGTGGAATTTGAAGGCGGAAATGCATGGATGATGAGAGTTCCATCTGATTCAAGGGTAACATCCATTTTCTGATTGCATGCAAATATATTTGTTCCGTAATATCCGATTCCATTAAAACCGCAAGAAACACCGATTCCTCTGAGAGGAATTCCTGAAAGCTGATTTAAGTTTTTGTTTCTTCCGGATGATTCCAGCCTGTATGAAATAAATTTTCTGTTTAAGTCACTCTGTTTTTGAAGTGCTGTAAAAGCAGCATCAATTCTTTCATAAGAAAAATTAAACGGCATTGCAATTTTACGTTCAAAATTTTTGTAACGGAATTCCGAAGGTAAAAAACCTGTGACAGAACAGATTTTATCTATCTGACATTCAATAGCAAAAAAAGCCTGTGAATCAATTGCATCAATGTTGAATGAAACAGGAGGATTATATGACTCATAAGCTTTTGCGATTATTTCAAAATGACGGATGCAGTAAATGTTATTTGCTGCAATTACTAGGCGGTCAAGAATTTCGGCAGCAAACGGATTATGATAACCAGAATCGAGTTCAATTAAAATCTGATTTGCTTCAATTGTGCCGTCTTTTTTTACTGATGTGCGTATTTTTATTGAGATTGGACTCTTTTTAGTCATAAACTCAATATGCTCATGGCGTGCCAGAATCAGCTGAACCGGTTTTGATGTTTTAATTGCAATAAGAGATGTTAAAACTGCAAGTTCACAGTTAATCCAGATTGTATTTGTATGTGCAGAGGAAGAGACTGTTTTTTTAATACAGATGTTTTCTGATTTTAGATTGAAAATGCGGGAAATATTGTCAAAGAGATGTTTAGGCCATTGTGTCGGAGTACAGATTGTAAGTATTCCTTTTTCAAAAGTACAAAAAGCACCGTTTGGTTCATTACATGATGGTGCATTTAATACAGATGTCCATGTTCCTTTGATGTCATAATTTTTCTTGGAAAAAAGTTTCGAAAATTCTTCTGGATTTTTTGCTTTTCCATTTCTGATAAAACGCTGTGCGTAAGGAAATTCTTTTTCTTTATTTTTTACAGTTGTATCTTTTTCAATTTCAATTTTAATTTGAGGAGCAAGAAGCTGTAATTCGTGAAGATCTGGTCCTGCAATCAGTGCGACTGGCTGGCCTTTGTAATAAACTTCGTCTTTTGCAAGTATTTCTGTCTGAATGTCGAGAGTCTCAATGTAATTCTGGTTTTCAAAATCACATGCGGTAAAAAAGAAAATATGTTCAGGACAGTTTTTAAAAGAAATCTCTTTTATATGACCTTTTGAAACTGGGCTTCTGATGATTTTTGCATAAAGCATATTCTGAGCTGTAAGGTCAGAAAAATATGTCTTTGAAAGCTGAGAATAAACAGGTTTTAATTCTTTTTTTTCTGCAGTTTTTTTAGCCGGCATGGTACTCACTTCCGATTTTCTTTACAGCTTCTATTGTATCATAAGCCATCTCATCTGTCATATCAGGCCAGAGCGGTAAAGTGATTGTTCTTATAAACTGACTTTGTGCGTTCGGGTAATTTTCTGGAGTAAAATTTTGGTCGAGTTCTTTCCAGTATGTAAAGTGAAAAAGTGGAATAAAGTGCATTGAAACACCGATTCCGGCTTCCTGAAGTTTTTTTGAAAATTCATCACGGTCAATTTTCAGTTTATCAAGATTCAATCTCATCAAATACAGATGCCATGCGTTTCCTTTTTCATCTGGTGGAACCTGAACAAAATCTAAATCTTTGAAAGCTTTGTTATAGATGTCAACGATATGTTTTCTTTTTCTGAACATGTCGTCAGTCTTTTTTAACTGAACGCGTCCGATTGCACTTAAAATGTCAGGTAAATTGAATTTGTAGCCAGGTGCAACAATATCATACTGCCAGCTTGCTTTTGGAGAAGTGTAGCGGTCCCATGTTGTTCTGTCCATTCCGTGAAGGCGCATTACTGTCATATCGTGAGCAAGCGATTCATCTTTTGTGCAGACCATTCCGCCTTCGCCGGTTGTAAGAGGTTTTGTCGCATAAAAAGAAAAGACTCCGGCATCTCCGATAGTTCCGGCGTAACCCATGTCTGTAAGGCTTGGAAAACTGTGAGCCGCGTCTTCAATTACTTTTAAATTGTATTTTTGGGCAAGTTCCATTATGCGGTTCATATCACAGACATTTCCTGCAATATGAACCGGAATGATTGCCTTGATGTTGTATTTTTTTGTCTTTTCGTTTTCGATTAATATTTTTTCGATGTCATCAGGATCGATGAGGTAAGAATCCTTTTTTAAGTCTGCAAAGATAACGTCAGCGCCGAGATGTTTTGCACATGCAGCAGTTGAAACAAAAGTGTAGGGAGTCGTGATTACGGCAGTTCCGGCTTTGATACCGCAGGCATGAAGTGCAAGAATCATTCCGCTTGTGTTAGAGTTTACGGCAAGAGAAATAATTTTATTTGAATTTTCTGCGTTGTGTAAAGATGATGATTTTTCTGAAGAAACTGACTGATCCGGAAGTCCTTTGTTCATAAACTCAGAAAATTCTTTTTCAAATTCGAGTGTAACTTTTCCTGTCGTAAGCCAGCCTGAGCGAACGACATCTAAAACAGCTTTTTCTTCTTCTTCATTTATTGACGGTTTTGAAAACGGTACTTTAATTGTCATTATCTGCCTCTTCATTTTTTAATTCTGGAATTACTTTCTGCAAAGTTTCGCGAAGCAATGACGCATTTCTGAATTCTGAAAAATCAGATTTTTCTTTTGCAATGCAGATTGGCTCGAGCTTTGACAGGAGTTTATTCAAATCAAAATCGAGTGAGAGATTTGTAAGCTTTAAAATCTTTTTGTATTTTGTCTTTTCCGGATTTTCTTCTTTAAGCCACAAAGGTTCTGTAAGTCGTTCTCCTTTGCGGACTCCGGTGTATAAAATCTCAATGTCTTTTCCAGGTTCGAGTCCTGAAAAAGTTATGATATGTTCTGCAAGATCTTTGATTTTAATCGGTTCTCCCATGTCGAGAAGGTAAGAGTATCCGTTTTTGCCGACTCCACCAGTCTGCAAAACAAGTGAACATGCTTCTGGAATCGTCATGAAAAAGCGTTCCATTCTCGGGTCAGTTACAGTAACCGGACCGCCGTTTTTAATCTGTTCCATAAATAGCGGAAGAATTGAACCTCGAGAACCCAGAACATTTCCAAACCTTACAAACATAAAGTCCTGGTTTTTAACTTTAGATGCAGCATCAAGCAAAAGTTTTTCACAAAGAAATTTTGAAGCGCCGTAAATTGAAACAGGGCTTACAGCTTTATCTGTTGAAATAAGGACAAATTTTTTAACTCCAAATTCAATGCTTGCGTCCAGAAGATTTTTAGTTCCAAAGACATTGTTTTCGATAACGGCAACCGGATTTTCTTCCATGAGCGGAACATGTTTGTAGGCTGCGCAGTGGAATATGACATCGCATTTTGTGTGCGAGATGATGTATCTGACATATTCGCGGTCTTTCATATCGCCGATGATCGGAACGACAGTTGCTTTTTCGCCGACGCCTTCTGCCTGTAAAAGTTTAAGTTCGCGGTTTATCTGATAGATGGAATTTTCTCCGTGCCCAAAAAGATAGAGACGTTCGGCACCACCTGAAAGCAGCTGTCGTGACAGTTCCGAACCGATTGAACCTCCGGCTCCTGTTATGAGAACGCGTTTTCCGCGAAGGTAGGAAAGACTTTCTTTTAATGAAATGGTAACAGCTTTTCTTCCGAGAATGTCGAGCGGGTCAATTTCGCGTGCCTGAACAAAGTGAGCAGTTCCGTTTACAACCTGGCTTATGCTTGGAAGAATTTTTATATGCTTAAAGCCTGATTTTGAAAGGGCTTCGTAGATTGATTTGATTTTAAGGGATGCGGCACTTGGAATTGCGATTACAGCTTCATCGCTGTCTGTCGCTTTAATTACGCTGATAATTTCTTCTACTGGTCCGAGAACCGGAATTGAGTCGATTTCTTTTCCTATAAGATTTTTATCATCGTCCAGAAAGGCCGTGATTTTTCCAAAGATTTTCTTTCGTTTTATATCATCTGCAATCATCTGGCCTGCAAAACCAGCTCCGATGATATAAAAATTTGTATCGCGTTTTTTAATCATTCCACCTAAAATAAGCCTTTTATAGACTTATCCCCACCTTAATATAAAATAATAACATAATTTATATGATTCTTCAATTTAATTTATCAAAACATTTTCGCTAAACTAAAATTTTCAAATGCCGAAAATGGTAATGTAGAATGGAGTTTTTTATATGAAATTATATAAAAAAATGATGTTTTTAATCTTATTTCTTTTTTCTGGATTTGCTTTTGCTTCTCCTTCATTTTCGCTGCAGGTTGTTCAGAAAGATGGATCTGAAAATGTCGTTTATGAAGCTTCATATTTGATTGAGCAGGTGGTTTTGGACTATTTTTACGATCATGCTTATATTGTTTCAAACAGTCCGATCATTATTCAAAAGCGTAATGCTGATATAACCGGAGATCTGCAGAAATCTTTTGATGCAGCTCAGGAAGGATCTCTTGATCTTATAATTCAGATGATAGTTACTTACAATCTTATTGATTCAAGTAATCCTGAAGAAGCACTTTTGAATAATATTCAGAATATTGAATGGAAAGCACTTTCGCTTTCTGATAGTTCTGTTATTGTACAGGGACAGGCTGTTCCTGCAAAAACTTATAGAAATGATGATGACGGTTTAATTTATTTTGCTAATGAACTTGCTTCTAAAATAAAAATAGCATTGGAAACAAAGGGTGGTAATAAATGAAAAGAATATTTTATTTAGTTTTAACTGTATTTTTTGGCTGTATGCTTATGTCTTCAAGTCCATCTCTTGATGGCAGGGCTGTGGTTGCAGACGGTGGAATTTTCCCGGCCGGATTATTTGCAAAAACAGTAGGATATCTGCCGGGAGATTCAATAAGTGTAACAAATCCTTCAAACGGACAGAATGTTGATATTCTAGTAATCGGCTCTCTCGATCCATCAGAAGGCGTTGCAGTTATGTTAAGTCCTGAAGCTGCAGATTATCTTGGAATCAAAAAAAATTCAAATATGCTCGTTAAACTTACAAAGCGTTCCGGTGATCTTGATGAAAATGCAAACGGAAGCTGTGTATTGACTCAGTCAAATGCTTCAGCTGTTTCAGAGCCACTGGAAACAGCTGAAAGTTCAGATGAAGAAGTCCCTGAAGAAGAAATTATTGACGAAACAGAAACTTCTGATGAAGAAATAATTGAAATTGAAGATGAAAATGTTATTGATGAAACAGAAGATTCAATTACAGAAGAAACAGAAGTAATTGAAGAGCCTGAAGTTACAGAAGATGAAGTTGTTGTAGAAACAGAATCTGTTGAAGAAGATGAAATTCCTGAAGAAGCTGCTCCTGTTATTGTTGATGATGCAGTTATTCCGGAAGAAGAAGGAATTGAAGAAGACGAAATTCCAGAAGAAGCAAAAGAAGAAATTCCTGTTATCGAAGATAATTATGCAGTTCCAGAAGAAGAAGGAGTTGAAGAAGATGAAATCCCTGAAGAAGAAAAACCTGCAGTTATTGACGATGCTGTAATTCCGGAAGAAGAAAGTGTAGAAGAAGATGAAATCCCGGAAGAGGAAAAACCTGTAATTATTGATGATGCAGTTATTCCGGAAGAAGAAGGAATTGAAGAAGATGAACTTCCTCCAGAAGAAGAAATAGTTGAAGAGTCTGAAGAAACAGAAGATTTTGATGCTATTATTCTTGTTCCTTCTGAAGAAAATCCTCCTGAAACAGAAGAAGCTCCAGTTGAAGAAGCAGTTACAGAAGAAATTGAAACTGTAGAAACAGTAGAAACTCCGGTTGAAGAAACTGTTCCTGTTGAAAAAGAATTTGAAGCACCTGTTCAGGTTACTTCTGGAGAATATGAATCAGGAAAATGGTATATTCAGATTGCAGTTTACTCAAAACAGGAAAATGTTAACGAAGTAATTAAAAAGTACGGTAAAAAATATCCGCTCTTTATTGATCAGAAAAACGGTAAGAACTATGTTTTGATCGGACCACTTTCAATGGATGAATACGGAGCAGTTTTACAGAGATTTAAGGCATTTGGTTATAAAGATGCATTTGTAAAGAAAATAAAATAGCAAGTTAAAATAAAAGAAAAAACTCCGTGTCAGGTGTTAGAATATCGGACACGGAGTTTTTTTTGTCTTTGGGTAGTTTGGAGATGGGGGGAATTGAACCCCCGTCCGAAAAAGCAACACGATTACGTCTACAGGTTTATCAGTGCGAGGTGATTGTCGGGAAACGGTAGCAGCACCGAAAGCGTCGTTTCCGTATTCTAAAAAGAGTCCCGCACGATGTTTAGACCCATCGCGAAGCAAGCCTTGGTTTGGTGACAGTAATTCTTAAAGCTCAAAGCCGTGCTAAAAGATTACCGTGCAATGCTTACGCAGCGATTGCAAACTGTGAATTAGATTCGCCAGTTAATTTTTTTCGTCTGATTAAGGATCAGACAATGAATCCTACCTGCAATAAAAGCATTATCTAAATCGTCGAAACCGGTGCACCCCCAGAATTAAGTCCTAACTAAAAATAATGTAATATTTTATATAAGTCAAGTTTACTCTGTAAACTTATTCTTTAATTATTTTTTATTTCAGTTGAAGTATCAGTTTTTGTCATTCTTGAACTGAAATATGCCATCGCAAACCCACAAAGTGTACAAAGTAAACAGATGAATCCCTGTAATACAGAAGTTATTTCAGAAGTTCTTGGACAGATTGTGAAAACTGAACCGAGTATTAATCCTAAAATTACAGCATAAGTCTGAGATTCTGCATTCTTAAGAAGGAAGCTTAAAAGTTTTGCACCTGCAAGAAGTCCGAAAAGAATTCCAATTCCATTTGGAAGCAAAAGGAAAACAGCATGGAACATAGTTTCTTTTGCAAAAATTGCAGGAATTGCAGAAATAATAATAGGATAGATTCCTAAAATGAGCATTATAAGTGAACCGGAAATTCCTGGTACAATCATGGCAACGGCTCCCAAAATTCCACCTGCAAAAAGTTTGACAATAAGCGGAATTGAAATGTCAGGAAGAATTACCTGTACATTTTTTGAATCTCCGAATTTTAAGTTTAATAAATAGAAAGCGATGATCAATGCGATTCCGGCGAGTACACAGATAAAAGCAGTTATATAAAAGGAAGCCGGTTTTTTATATTCTGAATGGAAAATATAATTTATAAGAAGTGGAATACTTCCAAGAATAAGACCTGTAAAAAAGAAATTTGTTTCGACAGGACATTTTGAATATAGAATTGTAATGACTTTGCTGAATACTAAAATTCCACTTGCCATACCTAAGAGAATTGGTACAACAAAGCGCCAGTTTTTAATTAATTTTTTTACATTGAATGTAATTGCATTTACAAATTTATCATAAATATTGAATACAACTACTAAAGTTCCGCCTGAGACTCCTGGAATTACATTTGCAATCCCGACAAAAATACCGATGAAAAAAGTTTTTATAATTTCTAACATAGATATAATGTATAAAAAAAAGCCGTTTATTTCAATTATGCAAAAGAAATAAACGGCTCTTAGCTAAGCAATCTGTTTATAAAAATTAATGGTGTTTCTGCTGAAAGCGTTTAAGCATAGCAACGCCATTCTTTTTTCCGTTGTAAACAAATCCGCCGTCCCAGTATTCAAGGGCAGCAAACAAAGCGTTACCACCATCCTGGTCATCAGACTGTTTTGTTCTGAATGATACGAAGTTAGAAAGCATTTCGTAATTCTGTTTATGAAGGGCTTCAATACGATTTTTGTTAAATTCGTTCCATTTGTCTAAGTCTTTAAATCCTTCACCTTCATCTTCTACGATGATATGGGCGTGTGTTGCACTGAAAGAATACCATACTGTAACTTTTTTGTTTACATCACAGTTGTTTCCGTGCTTTACAGCATTTTTGATTACTTCTGAAATCTGCTGTTCAAGAAGATTTAATTCTTTGATTTCTGTTGGAGCAGACTGTACGATCAAAAGTGTAAAATATCTGATCTGGCGGAAGTCCGATGGGAATTCCTTTTTAAGCATGTTTGTTTTATCGAACAATGGGTCATTGTCGTCAGAGCGTAATTCTTTTAATTCTTCCATTTGTATCCTCGGTTAGTCTTTGATCATTAAAAGCGCTTCTTCAACGCTATTAGCAATAGGGAAGTAACCCATAAGCTTTGTAAGTTCAATTACCTTTTTTACAGATCCATGAACATTTGAAATTGCAAATTTAAGATTCATCTTTTTCATTGTGGAACAGATATAAATCAAAGCTCCGATTCCAGAAGAGTCAATGTAGTCAACCTGTTCAAGATTGATGATGAAGTTTTTTACATTTTTTTCAAGCATTTTCATTACCAATTCTTTAAGTTTATAAGAATTGTACAAGTCCATTTCACCATTAACATCAATGATGTAAATCTCTCCGTTCTTACGTATTTTAAGTTCCATAACAGAAGCTCCTTCCCATTATTTAATTTTGATAACCAGAATTGACTGGTCATCGTGTTGTGCGGCAGTTCCGCAGAATTTTTTTACATCATCCTTTATTTTATTTGCAATTACTTTGCCTTCTAAAGAATGAGATTGTTTAATTACTTTTTCAAGATTAGCTTTTGAATACTGCTTACCATCATTGTTAAGCGCCTCAAGCAATCCGTCTGTACATGTAACAACAATGTCTCCAGACTTAACCTGTATTTCATTATCGGCATATTCTGTGTTTTTCTCTACACCGACTGGTTCCTGGGAACCTGAAATTTCTTTAAATTCTCCACTGGTACTATTATACACGAAAATTGGATTTGTGCCACCAGAAGAGTACTGAATTTTATTATTTGTACTGTCATAAATTAAAAGTGCAACTGAAGCAAAATGGTCAACTGTATTTCCTTCTGATGCAATTCCTCGGTTAGCCCAGCTTAAAATTGTTCCTGCGCTCTGAGTTGTGTTGATGATAAGTCTGAGCATTGCACGAAGCTGAAGCATTACATTCATTGAGTTGAGACTCTTTCCTGTAACATCGGCCATTACAAATGAAATGCGGTCTTTTCTTGAAACCATTACATCATACCAGTCGCCACAGATGTTTTCTGCTGCTGCAAAAGATGTTCCGATTGAAATACCTGGGATTGCAGGAAGCTTTGACGGAATGAGTGACTTCTGTATATTTGTTGCGATTTCGCCTTCTTTTGCGAGTGAAAATCTTTCTACGATTTCGTTATGAATTGAAGTTGATTTTATTGCAGATGCAACAAATTCTGCGAGACGTTTTGCTGTATCAAATTCGGCATCTGTAAATTCTCCGTTTTCTGGATTTTTACCGAGAGCCATAACGCCGACCGGACTTTCGTTTACATAGAGCGGAACAAATATGTATGCACCGCATTTTAAGAAGTCTTCGTCTCCGTTCTGAACGATTCTGGAATCCTTTGAAGGATCATTAATCATTACAGCTTCTTTTTTTGTAAGAACATCACCAAAGATGTTGTCTTTTAAATCAAACTGCATGTAGCGCATATTCATTTCTACACGCTGCTGTTTGTGAGGAATGTTTTCCGGAAGCTGATAAGGCGGTATGAAAGTTCCGCTTAAATTCTTTACATTAAGAACATCTTCAAAATCATCAAGTACAACTGAAAGGACACCGTCTGCATGTGTAAGTTCAATTATTTTTTTATTGAAATTTTCGAGAAGAGGCGGAAGACCCTGAGGATTATTGAAGCTTTCTGCCATTGTATAGATAAACTGTCTGTTTACATCAAGGAGAGAAACATCTTCATCCTGATATACTATATTGAGTCTTTTCTGAGTGACTGTATTATTGGCTGATGATTTTCCTTTTTTGCGTTCTTCCTGTCTTACAAGAGCTTTAAGGATTGCATAAGGTGTCATCAATACAGATGCAAGAAGAAGCATCAGGTATAAAAATGACGGCTCTTTATTGATATAGGTAAAAATCATTCCCGTCATCAACGCGATAAGGGCAAGAAAGAAGATGAAACTTACTTTTGCTGTTTTGCGTATCATAATGACAATAAGAAAGACAAATACAAGAAATGTTAATGCTACTGATGCAAGTAACGGAATGTACGCGAATGCAGTATAATTCAATTTTTAACTCCTGAAAAATCTTATTTTTAATTGTAACATAATAAATTTTAGCCGTCAAGAAATAGTTTTTTTTTGAGGAATTTGGATATTTTTGAGATTATTCAATGTTTTTTTTGATAATTCTTTTGTTGAATGCGTTGCAGATTCTGTGAAAGAAACCTGTTCCGTATGTTTTTGTAAAGGTTTCTGCCATCAGGTCAATCGGATAATCTTCTCCGAATTTTCTTTTAAGATCGTCCCAGTATTTGATCATCCATACATAAAGGTCACTTATTGTTCTGTTTTTGAATTTTTTCATGACTTTTGCATTGTTGATGACCTGGACAACAGGCATATAAACTTTTTCAAACCAGGAAACAATTGCATCTTCCATTTTTATTTCTTCTTCCTGGTTGAGATTCATATAGTATTTGTGAGTCAGAATGTGGTTGTAAATTACATCGTACTGACCCGGAGTTGTAAAATCGAGGCACCAGTAATCTGTAATGTCACCGAAATTTGTTTCTGAATAGAAGAGTCTTTTTTCATAGGCGATTACCTGGCTCAGGATATATTTCATTGAACCGCCTTCTTTAAGATGAATTTCACTCTGAAGGGAAACAACTTCTGCGTCTATAAATTCGATTCCACGGGCTTTTGCAACGGAGATTCTGTGGTTTCCGTCACGCGCAAAGTAGAGACCTCCGAGTTCGTAAAGAGTTACGGGTGGAAGGGTAACATTCTGAAGGTGTGCTTTGTCAATGCTTTCCCAGCGGGCTTTTAAGTGTGCGTTTTTCGGAAAGAACTGATTGTCAAAATCTTTGTACCGGCCTTCGCTTCCGACTATTTTGGAAACAGGTACTGCCTGCATTCCTTTATAAGTTTCATTGTTTGGTTTTAATAATTTTTTTAAATCTGAAAGGGAAATTAAACTTGCTTCTTCAGGATTGAGAAAATGCTGAATTTCATTAATCAATGCTTTGTTTCTTGCTTTGTAAAAATCTTCATCTGTCTGTGCATTGAATGTCATTGCTGCCATAAAAAAAAGTACTCCGTTATTCTTTTATAATCTGAAATTTCGATAGATCTGCTGCAGGAAGATCAATTACATAATGACCGTACGCATTTACGATAATTGATTTTTCATAAACAGAAATCCTTGGTTCGTTTGGATCATATAAATGAATGTGTCCGTGAACCATATATGCAGGCTTAAAATGTTTTATGAATTTATTAAAACATCTGAATCCTTTGTGGCAGTTGTCCTCGTGGTCATGAACATGACGCGGTGTTGCATGTGTCAGAAAAACATCAAGGTATCTGCCGTAAATTATTTTATTAAGAAAAAGCCTTGGAATCATTTTTAAGAGTTTTAAATTCATCTGGGCTTCTGTAAACTGATTGAGTCCGTGATTGTAATCAAGCGAACCTGAGACTCCTGCTATTAAAAGAGGTGTCTGCCTGTTGTTTTTTGGATTTGTCCATTTTAAGTTTTTATCTGTAATGACTTTGAATCCTGCGTAAATTGCTCCGCACGAATGATATTCTGTAGAAGTTGTCTGTCTGTCTTTCGGAAGATATGCGTGGTAAAAATTATATTCCTTTAAGTTGTGATTTCCAAAAATAAAATATGTCGGTTTGTTTAAAGTGCTTACGATGAAATCAATGTAGTCCATCGGAAGGTCTCCGGCACAGAGAACACATTCCACATCTTTGAATAAATCTTTGATTGCGTAATTGTAAATGAATGGATCTATCTGGTCGGAAACAATTAGTATTTTCATCTGGGTTATCTTGAAGTTTTGTCCAGAATCTTTTCAAGCTGCTCTTTTCCGATAAGTTCGCATGGTCTGTTTTCTGCCGCAGCCTGAGCTGTTCTTGTAAAGCCTGAACTTGAAAGCACGTAAGCTTTGGAACAGTTTTGAGATTTCTGTTCATCAAGAGTTTTTCTGATTATGAAATCTTCAACGGGTTCTGTTTCTCTGAAGAACTTAAGAATATATGTCTGTTTTCTTACGCTTCTCCAGTCTGAATTTTTTGCATCTGTTGCAATAATCTGGCAGCCCCATTTTAACATCTGTACCTGCTGAGCCTCGAGGTTGAGGGAAGTACATGCTTTCTGACACATTTTTGTAAAACCTTCTTCTGAAGAAGTCAGGTATTCCTTGAGGCTGTCGTTTGCCTGAAGGTCTTTGTACTGAGAAAGTTTTGCTGCAACATCTCTGAATGTTTTGTTTCTTGAATAAATGAGTTCCCACTGTTCGATTGCTTTTTCAATCTTTCTTGTTTTTTCGTAGCATGCTGCGAGAAAATATCTTGCAAAAAGGGTTTCGTTTTTATCTGCGTCTTTCTGTGATGCGATTGCTCTTTCAAAGCAGTTGATTGCATTGTCTATGCTGTTTCCTGCCATGTAACATGTTCCGCATTCGATTAAAGATTTCTGTCTGAATTCTGAATCGCGGCCTGCTTTTTCAAATGCTTTTACAGCTCCAGGATAGTCTTTGTTTTCTTTTAAGATTTTTCCAAGATAATAGTAAGTTGAGAATGTTTCCGGGCTTAATGAAATGGCAAGGTCAATTTCTTTTTTTGCTTCGGCAATCTGCTTTGCTCTGAAAAGTAAAAGTCCCATTGCAGCATGAGCCTGAACATGACGGCGGTTAAGTTTTACAGTTTTTGCATAAAAATTGAGTGCCTGTTCATATTTTGATTTTGTTTCATAAATTTTAGCAGCCTGAAAATAATTTTCTGCATCGCGCGGATTTAATTTTGTGAGGAGAAGAAACTGCTTGAGTGCTTCTTCCGGCTGGTTGAATTTTACGTAAAGAGGTGCAATCTCATTTCTGAAATCAAGCTCTGAAAGGTTTTCATCAAATACAGCATGCTGGTCAACATATTTGAGTTCCATAAGGGCAAGCTCTGATTTACCGTCTTTGAGATATGCACGGCCAAGCCAGTAACGGGCAAGATAATCCTGAGGATCTTTCTGAATAAGAGTTTTTGCAAGTTTTATTGCGCTTGCTGTTTTTCCCTGTTTTAAAAGACGCTGAATGCCTTCAATTTTTTTTGGTGAAACAACAGATTTTATTACAAAAAATAGAAGAAGTCCGACTCCGCTTGTAAGAAAAATGATAAAAATAATTGTACTTACTTCCATTTGGCTCTCCGTTATTTATAAACCTTATGTACTTGTATTGATAGAAATGCTTATTTATGAGATTATTGCATATATGAAATGTTTTTACAAGAGAACGGCAGTTTTTATATTATTACATTTTGTTTTCTCGGGCATTTTTGCAGAAGAAATTTCCCAGGGATTGAAATTTTTTATGCAGAATGAACCGAAAAAGGCCATTCCTCTGATGGAAAAAGAACTCAATGGAGCAAATCCTTCTCCGGATTTATATAATTACCTTGGAATCGCATACAGCCAGACCGGAGATTTTGAAAATGCCGTAAATGCTTTTAACCGCGGTATTTCTGTGATTGGTACCAATAAAAAAATCCTTTATTACAATCAGGGAAATGCTTATTATAAACTTCAGAATTATACAAAGGCATGTGACTGTTATTCCATGACAATTGCAGCAGATCCTGCTTTTTCAGAACCATATCTTAACCGTGCAAATGCATATCTTAAACTTAACAGACTTGATGAATGTATTTCGGATTATGAAAAATATCTGGAAATATGTCCGAATGATCCTCAGGAGGAACAGATAAGAAAACTTCTTGAACTGCTTCTTAAGGAAAAAGATTTTCAGGCTGCTGGAAAAAAACGCAAGGAAGAAGAAGCTCTCCGTCTGATGGAAGAAGAAGAACGTCTGAATAAAGCGCGTCAGGAACAGGAAAGACTTGCCGCCCAGAAGCGTGCTGAAGAAGAAGAACGTAGAAGAAGACTTCTGGAAGATGTTGCAAATTCTTTAAAACAGTCATCGGATACAGTCAATATGAGTGCCGGTGCAGAAGATGTCCTGAATTATGATGATGAGTCAGAAATAGATTAATTCAGCTGTCAATATATTTTATATAAGGGGAAGAGGGAAATGGCAAAAACTACAGCCGGTAAAAAAACAAAAACCGCAGTAAAATCCGAAACTACGCAGAAAAAAACAGCAAAAACTGCGGTAAAGACAACAACCTCAAAAACAAAAAAAACTGCTTCAAAAACTGCAGCAGGAAAAAAACCATCAGGAAAAACAGAAACATCTGGTTCCACTAAAAAATCTGCAGCCAAAAAAACTGCGCCATCAGCTTCTGTCAAAAATACTGCAGTAAAAAAATCTTCAGCTCTTTCAGAAAAAAGGACTTTAAGCAGGGAACCTGATACACAGGTTACAAGTGAAGAGATTAAGGCATTGTGGTCAGTTCCACAGGCAGATTATGAAGCTCAGAAAAAAGAATCTGAAATGGAAAGACGCAGAAACAACAGGCGTTATATTGTCAGGGCAGGAATTGCGGGGCTCATTGTTCTCTTGATTTTATTTTTCATTATCAGGGGGTGTTCTCACAGTCATTCTTCTGGCGGAGGAATGAGTGCAAAAGAAAGGCAGAATACAATTTCTGTTGTAAAAAAGTATCTTGATAAAGGTCAGTATGATTCTGCAAAAGATCTTCTTAACAGGCTTTTGATTGAAAATCCGGAAGATGAAGAAGTTAATCTTCTCTGGGAAGAACTGATAAAAGCAATGGAAGAATCAGAAAAAGACGGAAATACAATCATTGTAAATGGCGGACAGTCTTCCCAGCCTAATTATGACATCAATATAAATACAGATGAAATTACAAATGCCTTTCGTGAAACAATTGACAGTATGAGTAAAGAACTCAGTGCTGCTAATGAACAGAATGCAAAAAATCAGGAAGCACTGAACAGACTTCTGGAACAGCAGCGTCAGGATGAAGCAGAAAGAAAAGCTCAGGAAAAGGCGAAGGCTGAACAGAAAAAAGCAGATGAAGAAAAGCAGAAAGCAAAAGAAGAAGAACTTGCAAAGCAGAATAAAAAGGTTGCAGACAAAATTGCTAAAATAAATGAACTTATCAATCAGGGAAATCAGAATTTGAATACCGGTAAATCTGACATGGCATTAAAAAAATACGCAGATGCAATCAGTCTTTTACCGATTGAACAGGGAGAGCCTGCATTTTCAGGTGATAAATATGCAGAAGTAGCTTCAAATCTTTACGATGCTGCAGAGCGCGAAACAAATCCTCAGAATAAGACTGTTTTGATGAACAATGCCGTAAAATACGCACAGAAAGCAGTCCAGAATGATCCGAATAACGCAAGAGCTCATTTTATTCTTGCAATGAATGCCGAAAATGAAAAAAATTCAGCCCTTGCAGAAAAAGAACTTGAACTTGCTGCTCAGAACGATCCGAATAATTACCTCTATTATTATTATCTTGGAAGAAGACAGCAGATTAATAAAAAGTATTCACAGGCCAGAGCTTCTTACAATACTTCAATCAAGCTTAATAAGAATTTTGAATCTTCTCATTTTAATCTTGGACTGACATGTAAACAGCTTGGACTTAATCAGGATGCACTTACAGCATTCAGAAATGCACATTCCGTAAATCCAAACCACGCAAAAGCTTATCTTGAAGAAGCAAGAATTCTTTTTAGAAATTATAACGATGCAGCCGGTGCTATAAAGCCTTATGAGGAAGTTATCAGAATTGAGCCTGATAATGTAAGTGCCTTAAAGGAATGCGGATCGGTTTATGCCTCAATGGAAAAATATTCAAAGGCAGAAGAACTCTTTAAGCGTGCAGTTTCAAAACTTGGAACTGCAGAAGATCCTTTGACTTACTATAATCTTTCGACTGTAATGTTCAACCAGAATAAAGTCGAAGATGCGTTGAAATATGCAGAAAAGGCATACAGTACAAAAACTGCTTTGAGAACAAGTAAAGAACAGGCAATGGTAGTCTATAACTATGGTCTTATCTCACAGAAAAACGGTGATGAAACTAAAGCTATTACACTTTACAGAGAAGCTCTTACTCTTGATGAAAATCATTCAAAGGCAATGACAAACCTTGGAATCATGTTCCTTGATATGAATCCGCCTGATGCAGACAGTGCATTAAACTTTTTGACAAAGGCATATAACCTTGATACCGGCAGCTTTGAAATCAACAATAATCTCGGAAGTGCATATCTTATGAAAAAAGATTATGCAAATGCTATCAACTATTACTTAAAGGCTGTTAAAATCAATCCTAAAGACAATAAAGTAAGGACAAATCTTGCAAAAGCTCAGGCAGAATCCGGGGAATTTGACAGTGCCAGAGTCACATACCAGGAAGTCATCAAACAGAAACCTGACAATTATGATGCTTACATCGAACTTGCAAAAGTCTGCATCGCATTGAAAGATACTGTCAGTGCAGAAGGATATCTTCAGGCACTTCAGGTAAAAAAGCCAGAATACCGTACAAACGATGTAAAGGCACTTTTAGAGACAGTAAGAAATTAGAATCTGAAAGATGATTTTATGATGTAAAGTGCACTCTAAAGCCGGACAGAAAAAGTTCAGCTTTAGAGTGCATTTTTTATGTCCTTCTGACAAGTTCGAAAAGTTTTTCTCTCGTGATTGCGGTCCAGATTGGGCGGCCGTGAGGGCAGTGCGGGTCTTCGAGGCTGAGGGCTTTTTTACAGAGTTCGGCTGCTGTTTCGTCATCGAGATAGTAACCGTCTTTTATTGCTGCCTTGCATGCAGTCGTCGCTGCAATATGAGTCAGTAATTTTTCCGGGGCAACTTTTTCGTCTAAAAGCATTTTCTGTAAATCGGTTTCTGAAAGCGTCCATCTTTCGTGAACTTCCGTAATCTGCCATTTTCCGTTGGAACAGTTTTTCAAGACAAAGCCTGCTTTTTCAAGTTCATCAGAAATTGATTTAAGGTATTCATCGTCAGATGCTGTCTGTGTTTCAAGTTCAAATGGAATTAAAAGTTTCTGGCTTTTTGCGGGATTTGAAATTATGTTGTTGTATAAAATGCGTTCGTGAGCTGCGTGCTGGTCGATGAGGTAGAGCGTGTCATTTTTTTCTACGATGAGGAAAACGCCGAGTGCCGGACCGATGTAGCGGATTGTGTCTGTGGAATTTTCAGTGCCCGTATCTTTTGATGAACCGGCGTCTTGTGAAATGCCATCTCTTTTAATGTCCGCGTCATTTGAAATTCCATCAACATTTCCAAGACCCGGAATTTCGTCGCGGGATGCAAGATCTGCAAGATGTGATGCGTATGATTTTGGAGTTGAGTTTATGAACATCGAGCGGGCGTCTTTTGAAGATGATGAAAGCCCTGAAGACTTTTGCGATGAACCATAGCTCATTCCGGAATATGACGGCTCGTGATTTGAAACTGTGGAATTTTTTTCAGCCGGAGTTGAATAAAAGTCATTTGAAAAAGTGTTTTCGTAATATGACGAATCAAGTTTTGGAGAAATTGATTTTAATGTGCAGCTTTTGAAAAAACTTTGTGTTGAACTTGAAACTGAATGGTGAAGTTCTGAAATGTCTTTGAATCTGACTTCTTTTTTTGCCGGGTGAATGTTGAAGTCTACGAGATTTGAATCAATCGTGACAAAAAGATTTGCAACAGGATGAGTTCCGTTTGGAAAAAAGCCCTGGACGCCGTATTCAATTGCCTGAACGAGAGAGTATTCGTTTACTTTGCGGTTGTTGACGAAAATGCCGATGTCTTTTCTATCGTTTCGGTAAATCGAAGGTTCTCCGATTACGAGAACATAGCTCCAGCTTTCATCTGATGCGGCATTTTTGATTGTGTAGAAAAGATCTTTTTTCGCGCTATAGTCAAGCGCTTCTGTCATTCGCTTTTGAAGTGAATCTGTTTTTGAAAGATTTATCTTAAGTTCGCCGTCTGAATAAAAGCGAAAGTCAATGTTGTAGAACGGAAGAGCCTTTTCGATAAAAGTATTCTGGCACATTTTTGCTTCTGTTGCAGGACGTTTTAAAAAAAGACGTCGTGCCGGAAAGTTTGCAAACAGGTCTGCAGATTCAACAACTGTACCTGTTACAGGCTGAATTTCTGTTATTTTATTTTTTGATGAAACATCAGCTTCAAGTTTATAGTCTCCTGAACTGATTGTAAGGCGGGCAACTGATGCGATTGAGCTTAATGCTTCGCCTCGGAATCCGAGTGTTGAAAGATTGAGTAAATCCTGTTCTGTCGTGATTTTGCTTGTTGCGTGAGATACTGGTGCGAGTTCGAGGTCTTCGCGTGTCATCCCGCTTCCGTTATCAGTTACGCGGATTTTCGAAATTCCGCCGTCAAAAACTTCAACTGTAATTGAGTCAGCACCTGAGTCGATTGCATTGTCTAAAAGTTCGCGGATGATTGCGTTAGGACGGTCTATTACTTCGCCGGCTGCAATTTTTCTTGCAACTTCTGCGCTTAAAACCTTAACAGGATTTTTTATGCTCATTGACGTGTTCCCTGTTTTGGAGCACCTGCGCTTCCTGTTTCAAGATCGGCGTCAGAAAACAGATCGAGTTCCGGATTTTCTGACGAGTCAGGAGCCGGCTGGTTCATGAGAATCTGAATCTTTCCTTCAATGCGGTCGATTTCTTTTTCCATTCCCTTTGCAAGCTGTATTCCTTCTTCAAAAAATGAAAGAGCTTCTTCAAGGGAAATGTCCTTGCTTTTGATTTTTTCTGTTATTTCTTCAAGTCGTTCAAGATTTTTTTCAAAGTTTTTCATTTATGATTTTCCCCCTGTGACTGTGGCTGTGATAGTTCCACTTGCAGGAACAATTTCTATTTCATTTCCGACTGCTGTGTCATTTAAGCTGCGGATGATTTTTCCGGTTGTCTTGTCGCGGACCATTGAATATCCTTTTGCGAGAATAAGTTCTGGATTTGAAGCTTCGAGAACTGTACGCATTTTTTCAATGTGGACTTTTGTTTCTTCGAGGCGGTCTTTCATTCCGTTTAAAAGTTCTTCTTTTGCAATATCAAATCTGTAGAGAATCGGCTGTTCAATCGTTCGGAATTTTGCTTCCATGTTTTCTGGTGAAAACTGTCTGACCATCAGTTTTAAATTTTCAACTTTTGATTTGATCGCGGTATAAAATTCATTCTGCTTGTTCTGTAAATATGCGATGACTTCTGTTTTGACAGGTGTGCAGAGTTCTGCAGCTGCTGATGGAGTAGGTGCTCTTTTGTCTGCTGCAAAATCGGAAAGTGCCCAGTCAATTTCGTGGCCTACTGCAGAAACGACAGGAATCTTTGATGAGGCAACAGCTCTCACAACTGACTCTTCCGAAAAGGGAAGAAGATCTTCGAGCGAACCTCCGCCGCGTCCGACGATCAGAACATCGCACATATTAAAAGCGTTGGCAGTTTCAATCTGACGGACAATTGAAGGAGCAGCATCCATTCCCTGAACGATTGCCGGAAAAATCGTGATTGAGGTTGTCGGGTTTCTTCTTCTGACAATCTGCATTATGTCGCGGAGGGCAGCGCCGGTGGAACTTGTAACGACTCCGATTGTTTTTGGAAAAACCGGAAGTTCTCTTTTTCGCTTCTGATCAAAAAGACCTTCGGCAGCAAGTTTTCTTTTACGTTCTTCGAGCATGAGAAGGATGTTTCCTTCACCTGCAAGCTCCATCGAAGTGATGTTGATCGAATAAGTTCCACGAGGCTCATAAACACTTAATTGTCCTTTACATCTGACAAGCATTCCGTCTTTTGGAACGAATGTCAGTGAAGAAGCACGGAAACGGAACATTACGGCTCCGATCTGAGAATCTTTGTCTTTGAGTGAAAAATAAAGGTGGCCTGTGCTGTTCGGGCGAAAGTTTGAAATTTCACCTTCGATTGTTATCTGGCCGAATGATTCTTCAAAAAGATTTTTTATAAGAGAGTTAATCTGAGAAACTGAGTAAACGATATTTTCAGGCTGTATGAACTGTTCCATTCCTTCCACCTCAATAATTGTATACAATCCAATTAACTTTATCAACTGAAAATCCGATATTTGAAAAGATGAAAAGTCTAAATATTTTATTTGCCGGAAAATGCGGCAGTTTTGGTTTTGAAAATACATTTGGCGGCAA
This sequence comes from Candidatus Treponema merdequi, assembly GCA_018064525.1. Lineage (GTDB taxonomy): Bacteria > Spirochaetota > Spirochaetia > Treponematales > Treponemataceae > Treponema_D > Treponema_D merdequi. The sequence goes on from JAGHVB010000014.1 coordinate 52,983, forward strand.
AAATGCCCTTTACAGAACGCTCGAATGGGCAAAAAAGCTCGAAAACGGTTCAAAAACAGTCATTTTCTGTTTTTCTTCAGAAGTGGAATCTGTAAAAAACACAGCTGTTGAAGCAGAAAAGGATTTCGGTCTGAAAATTGAAGTTTCAGATAAAGGCGAGTGGACAAATGAAGTTCTTTTTTCAGAAATCAAAAACTCACTTTCAAAAGACGGAGCTGATTCTGCACTTTTTTCAATGGCTTTCTGTCCGTTCTTAAACGCAGACCTTACGAAAAAACTTATTGCGACACATACAGAATATAAAAGCGAATACAGTTTTGCTGACGGCTTTCCATACGGTGTAAGTCCTGAAATTATTGATGCGGGACTTTCAGGCATTTTAAGCGAACTTATTAAAACTAAAGATGAACTTAAAGATAAACCTGTTACAAAAGATTCTGTTATGGATCTATTAAAAACTGACATCAATTCATTTGAAATTGAAACAGAAATCTCGGAAATTGACTGGAGACTTTACCGTTTTGATTTTGAATGTGATAAAAAAGAAAATTATCTTGCATGCAAAAATCTTTATGAGCTTTCTCAGAAAATGTCGGACGATGAAAGAAAAGACGTTCAGAAGATTATTTCGAAAGCTGTAAATGAAAAAGTATTAAAAACGATTCCTGCTTATTTTAACATTCAGATTGAAAAAAGCTGTCCGTCAAAATGTACTTACTGCGCATATTCAGAATTTGAAAAGAATATGTGCGGTCAGATGGAATTTGAAAAGTATGCAGAACTTTTGAAAAACATTAATTCTGTCAATCCTGATTGTGTCGTAAGTCTTTCTCTGTGGGGCGAACCTCTTTTGCATAAAGATTTCTTTAAGTTTGTTGAAGAAGGTTTTAAATATGAGGGAATTACAGTCCTGATTGAGACAACTGGTTTTGATTTTTCAAAACTTGATGTAAATAATCCAGAGTCTGATTTTGCAAAGAACATGAAATCACTTTCTGAAAAATTTCATGAAACAAAAATCTTAAAGAACGGACTTTCAAAACTCATCTGGATAGTTTCTCTTGATGCGATGAAAGGCGAGACATACGAAAAACTTCATCCTGGACTCAAATATGAAAATGCTGTCGAATCAGTAAAATATTTGAACTCTCTTTTCGATGGAGCAGTATACGCACAGTACCTCAGACTTAACGAAAACGAAGATGAACTTGAATCGTTCTTCAGAACTTTCAAAGAAAAAACTTCAATCTCAGGCGGAAACTTCATCATCCAGAAATATGATAACTTCTGTAAAAAACTTGAAGACCACAAAAGTGCAGACCTTTCTCCTGTAGAAAGATTTCCGTGCTGGCATCTTAGACGTGATTTCAACATCCTTTCAAACGGCGATGTTCCGCTTTGTAAAAATAAAAGCTTTGATTCTCCGCTTGGAAATGTTTTTACAGATTCGATTGAAAGCATCTGGAATAAATTTGATTCTGAATTAAAAAAACATATTGAAAAAAATTACTGCAATGGCTGTGAGGTTTGCGATGAATTCTATACCTACAATTTTTAATGAAAGACTGATCAATCGCACTGTTCTCGGCGGAAAACGAAATCCAGAAAAATCAAGGATGAATGTTTCTGTCCTGCTTTTAAACAGTGGCGGAATTCATCTTCGTTCTCAGAATCTTGAAAACTTGCAGAAATGCGGTTTTAAAAATATTATCTCGATGGAAAAAAATTCTTCAAGCTATAATCTTGAAGATCTTGCTAATAAATTTCCAACCGTAAAATTTATTATTCCTCAGGAAGAAGTGACTGATGGAGATCTGATTAATATCGGAATGTCGGAAACTGATGCAGATTATGTTTTTGTTTTAAGAGATTCTGTTCAGATTTCAAATTTTGTGCTTTCATCAAATATTGCACAGAAACTTATTGAGAAAAACTGTTTCTGTTATGTTCCAAGAATGACTTTGGATAAACTTATGGTTGTTGATGTTGATTATATTCCGTTTGTAGAAAAGGGAGTTTTCAAAGTTACATCAACTTCAACAGTCGTTGATGGACGGCAGACTTTGTATCCGACTGCTTTTATCGGACTGTATAACAGACAGAAATTCATCCAGTTAGGCGGCTATGATTACACTATAAAAAGTCCTTACTGGCAGAATCTTGATCTTTCTCTAAGATCATGGCTCTGGGGTGAAAAGACAATAGTCACAACAGGAATTACTCTTTCGTTTATTGAAAGTGCGCCTGTTGAAGATACGACAAGCAATTTAAGTCAGTTCAGATTTTATTTAAAGAATCTTGCGCCGGTATTTAATCTTGACCATGGAGAACTTTCAAAGTCTGCATTTTTCAGAACTTTAAGAAGAACAAGCTGCGGTTTTGTTGAGACAGTAAGACAGTTTAAAGATGCCCGTGAATGGGTAGAAAAAAATAAGTATAGATTTAAAATGGATGCGGCTGGATTAATTACATCATGGGGAACAGAAAAATGAAAACAGCAGTAATCGTACAATGCAGATTATCTTCTACAAGACTTCCGTCAAAAGCAATTTATCCTCTTTCCGGACGACCTCTTTTAGCATGGACGTTGAGTGCAATGAAAAAGGTCATTGCTGATGAATATTTTGTTGCATGTGATTACGATTCAGAAAATGAACTTTTCCCAGTTTGCGAAAAAAACGGATTTAAAATTTTCGCCGGATCAAAAGATGATGTCCTTGACCGTTTTTGTACTCTGATTGAACGCGAAAAAATAGACATTGTACTTCGTGCAACTGCCGATAATCCTTTTTTGTTTTTTGATGCGGCTTCAGAACTTCTGGAACTTTTTAAAAATGAATATTCCGGAAAAGCAGATTACCTTACATTTACAGGACTTCCTCATGGAAGCGGAATCGAAGTGTTCAGCGGATCCTCGCTTTTAAAAGCACGTTCCCTTACAGATCTTGCTTACGATCATGAACATGTCGGACCATCTCTTTATAATCATCCCGACAGATTCAATTCTGTTTTTCTGCCTGCTCCTCAAAAGTATTATGCACCTCATTTAAGAACTACAATTGATACCAGAGCAGATTACATTCGTGCACTTGATATTATCAGTGACCTTTCAGAAAAAGATTTAAAACCTCCTTTCAATTCAAAAGATGTTATTGAATCATGTTCAGATTCTTCAATTGCAAAAAAGATTTTATATGTTCCCAGTATCAGAAAATCACAGGGAACAGGTCATTTCAGAAGATGCGTAAAGCTTGCTCTTGAGACTAAAGGCGTTTTATTTATTGATGAAAGAGTAAAAGAAAAAATAGATTATTCAGAATTTCTGACTGATTTTCCAAAAGAAAAAATAATTACACAGCTTCCGTTAAAAGATGAATATGATCTGATTGTCTGTGATATGTTTAAAATGACAGATGAAGATATTCAGACTTATAAAAATCTTTCAAAAACAGTTTTCATTGATGAAGGGTCTGGTTGTTTTGATGATCCTGATTATCTTCTTGATATCATTCCGTCATACAATCTAAAACGTGAAGCAAATTTGGTTAATCCGTTTTTTATTGAATGCGGAAAAGAAATCAAAACTCAATTTCCACAGGAAAATAAAATAAGCAGAGTTCTGGTAACATTTGGAGGCGAAGATCCTTCAGAACTTTCTTTGCCTGTTTCTTCTGTGCTTTTGAGCCTGGGCTACAATGTTACTGTTCTTATTAAAAATCCTTCTGATTTTACAGAAAAAATTCCGTCTCTGCTGCGTAAAAAAATTATGGCATTTTCAAAAATCGATGATTTAAAAAATCATCTTTATGAATATGATCTTGTAATAACTCATTACGGTTTTACTGCTTACGAATGTCTTTATGCAAATACTCCGGTACTTCTTGTAAGTACATCAAAACTTCATGAAAATCTTTCAAAAAAATATGGTTTTGAATATGTTTCTAAAAACGCGATAAGTGAAAAAACATTTGCAAAAAAACTTTCTGACATATCAAAACTGACTTCAAAAAAATTCATAAAAAATACAGATAAAGATTTTTGTCTTTCAGAATTTATTCTTCAGCTTTCGCAGGCTAAAAAATATAATTGTCCTGTCTGCCAGAAAAATACTTCAGATCCTGTCGTTTTCAGAACGGAACATCATACATTCAGAAGATGTTCTGAATGCAAAATGATTTATATTTCGTTTTCAGATGATTCTGAAAACGTTGTATATCAGAAAAATTATTTTGCAGAAGAGTATAAAAAGCAGTATGGAAAAACATACCTTGACGATTTTGAATCAATAAAGAAAACCGGATATTCAAGAGTAAAAAATATACTTAAAGTTTTAAAAGTTAATGACGGAAATTCAAAATCAGTTCTTGATATAGGTTGTGCTTACGGTCCTTTTATGAAAGCTGCATCAGAAAAAGGTTTTAATTCCTGTGGAACTGATATAGCAGAAGATGCTGTTGAATATATAAATGAAACTTTAAAATTAAAAGCATCTATTTCTTCTTTTGCAGATGTCGATTCAAAAAAAGAATTCTCAGTAGATAAATTTGACGCTGTAACAATGTGGTATGTAATTGAGCATATAAAAGATTTAAAAACAAATCTGAAAAAGATAAACGGACTTTTAAAGCAGGGTGGTGTGTTTGCTTTTTCAACACCAAGTGCATCCGGTATTTCTGCCCGTTTCAATAAAAAGAGTTTTTATACACAAAGTCCGAAAGATCATTTTACAGTCTGGTCTCCCGAAAATACTGGTAAAGTCCTGATGAAATTCGGATTTAAAGTATGCAGAATTGTTTCAACAGGAATTCATCCGGAAAGAATTCCTTTTATAAAAAAACATAATATAAAATCCAGCTCACTCATCAGTAAATTTTCAGCTTCAGTAATGAAATTATTTAAGCTTGGCGATACTTATGAAGTGTACTGTAAAAAGGTAAATGAAATCGATGATGAACGGTAAATCTATTTTAATATTGGGCGCAGGTTTGATGCAGAAACCTGCCATAGTAAGTGCAAAGGAACTCGGACTTAAAGTATTTGTAATTGATGCAAATGATAAAGCTGTATGCGTAAGTCTTGCTGATGTTTTTAAGAAAATCGACTTAAAAGACCGCGAACAGATTGCTTCTTACGCTGTTGAATTAAAACAGAAAGAAAATCTTTCAGCAGTTTTTACTGCAGGAACTGATTTTTCTGCATCAGTTTCTTACGCAAGTGAAAAGGCAGGCCTTCTGTCACATTCATTTGAAGCTGCACTCAATGCAAGTGAAAAAACACTTATGAGGACAGCATTTGATAAAAAATCCGTTCCATCTCCTAAATTCATCAAAATTACCAGAGATAAAATCTGCGAGACACTGACACCGGAATTTGTTTCTTCACTTGTATATCCCTGTGTTGTAAAACCTGTTGACAATATGGGTGCCCGTGGCTGCAGGATGATACGAAATAAAAGTGAACTTTTATTCAGCGTTGAAGAAGCAATAAAATATTCAAGAAGCGGAACCTGTATATTTGAACAGTATATGCCGGGACCTGAATTTTCTATTGATGCTCTTGTCTATGACGGAACAATGACAATAACTGGTTTTGCAGACAGACATATTTATTTTCCACCGTATTTCATTGAAACAGGACACACAATGCCGACATCTGTTTCAAAAGATGAATATGATGAACTTGTAAAAACTTTTTCAGAAGGTGTTCACGCACTCGGACTTACAAGAGGAGCTGCAAAAGCAGACATCAAATATACAGAAAATGGACCGATGATCGGAGAAATTGCAGCGCGACTTTCAGGCGGTTATATGTCCGGCTGGACTTATCCTTATTCTTCAGATTTAAATCTGACAAAGGCTGCAATTCAGATTGCGTGCGGAGAAGTTCCACTTGAACTTGAAGCAAACAGAAAAGAACTTGATATTAATTCACCATTTAAACTTTTTGCCGTTGAAAGCAAAAGGGTAAGTGCAGAACGTGCATGGATTTCAATTCCTGGTGTTGTAAAAAATATTTACGGACTTGATCAGAAATATAACGAAAATATAATTAAAAATATTTTACCGCGTGTTCAGAAAGGAGATACCGTAACATTTCCTCGCAACAATGTTGAAAAATGCGGAAACATAATTTCAGTTTCTGAAAACCGAAAAGAAGCAGTTTCTGAATGTGAAAACTTTATTAAAAATATTACGATTGAACTTGAAGAAAATAATGAAGCAACAACAGCATTTCTTGAAGGAAAAAAACATCCTCAGGAAAAAGATTTTCCTCCGAATGCTTTTAATCTTTCCGGTGGAATTATCAAGGCCCTTGAACTTGAACTTGAAAAAAAAGACATTTCAATTCCTGAAAAAATGAATGTTTTAAATTTCATTCCTGATATTTTAAATTCCGAAGAAATCTTAAAAGTCCGTGACTGGAATTATCTGTCATTGCAGGAAACTCTTGAAAAGTTTAATATGTTGAAACATAATCACAAAAAACTTGATTACAGAAAATTCTGGCTTTATTTAATCCGCGGGGGAATTCAGGGTGCGCTTTATGCAGCAGAGTAAAAAGTTTTATTCGTTTTTTATTTTATTTTTTTCTTTAGTTTCGTTTGCATTTTCACAGGTACAGGATAAAAATCTTGTAGATGAAATTAAAAAAAGTGGAATTTCTTTCTACTGGGATTCACTTTCAAATACCGGCATTCTTGAAAAAAATAATCAGCATCTTGTCTTCAGACCAGATCAGAATTTTGTTCTTTACAACAGTTCAAAAATCGGTTACATAGATTCACCGGTAATTACTGACGGACAGATAAAAGTAAGTCAGGATTTCCTTTCAGAAATTGACGACTTTTTTGCAGTTTCAGATGATTCTTCAAGTCTTAAAATCGGAGCAATAATCATTGATCCGGGACACGGCGGAAAAGATCCTGGTGCAAGCATGACTCATAAAATCAACGGAAAAAATGTAACTGTAAAAGAAAAAGATGTAAATCTTACAGTCGGAAACATGCTTTCAGGAATGCTTTCAAAAGCATATCCCGATAAACGCATCATCATGACAAGAAGTACAGATATCTTTTTAACTTTACAGCAGAGAACAGAAATTGCAAATTCCGTAAAATTAAAAGATGATGAAGCCGTTCTGTACATTTCAATTCATGTAAACGCATCTCTTGATAAAAAAGCCAAAGGATATGAAGTCTGGTATCTTACTCCGGGCTACCGCAGAACTGTAATCGATTCAAAAACAAATGCAGATCCGACTGTACGCAATATTTTGAATTCGATGATGGAAGAAGAATATACAACAGAAAGCATTCTCATAGCAAAGTTTATTATGGATGGACTTAATGCACAGATTGGTTCAAAATCAGCATCCCGCGGAATAAAAGCCGAGGAATGGTTTGTAGTAAGAAATTCCAAAATGCCAAGTGTTCTTATTGAACTTGGATTTTTGACAAATTATGAAGAAGCATGCTGTCTTAATGATAAAGCATACTTGCAAAAGTCCGCCCTGGGGATATATAATGGAATATCAGCGTTCGTTACTCATTTTGAACGTTCGCGCGGCTTTACAGGAACTAAATAATGAGCAATTTAAATTTAAACAACTTAAAGTATGAACAGAAGGAAGTAAAAATCCTTTTATCTGTTACAGTACTTTTTTTCATAATTTCCGCAGCTTCCTGGCTTTTGTCTGCTCCCGGAATACGATATGATTTTTATTTTGAATCCGCTGATTCTGGTGTTCTTTCTGTGGAACATAGAAATCTGCATCTTAAAGGTTATCCGGAAAATGTCCTTCAGTATGTTGATGAACTTATTGCAGGTCCTCGTACAGAGCGTTTTAAAAGCCTTTTTTCTGCAGAAACTCATATTATTTCAAGATATATCCGTGACGGGGTTTTATATATAAATCTCTCATCTGATGTTCTTGACAGGGCAGGAAGCTGCTCTGAAATTAAAACTGGCATAGAATTATTCAAAAAGAATGTTTTGAATAATTTTAGCAAAATAAATTCGGTTGAGATGTACATTGATAATAGAAGTATTTATATTTCTGATGAAAGTGAGCTTTAAAAATTTAAAAAAAAAGTTGACAAAATCTGAGAGTTATAAGATACTATATAAATAAAACAAGGCTACATCTAATAGTATATTAAAGGAGTTTTTAAATGAAGAGAACTTTCTATTTATTGGCATCAGTATTGTTGCTTGCCGGTTCTTTATCTTTTGCTGACAAGGCTATGTTGATTGACTTCGCACAGCTTGATGCAGATTGCTGCAATGACGCAAAGACAAACCAGCCAACACAGAACAAACGTACTGTTATGGATTTCTCTGTATCTGCAGGTGCAACATTCACTGAAGATCAGAAAGGACTTATGAAGACATCATTGGCATTGCCTGAGTGGGAAATAGACTTGAACTCTTCTGCTCGCAATGTAGGAAGTCTTGCAGAATCAAAAGTTGTTGCTGCTCCTGTAAAAGACAGCGCTAAGGTACCATTTGCTGGTAAAAACGTAATGGGTGTTCGCGTAATATTCCCATCTATCGCTTGCAATGCAAATGCAAAAATCGTACCTCCATTTGATATCCCAGCTTATGAACCATTAGCTGACCGTGATGACAATGGTAACAAGCAGGAACCAACAGACGAACAGAAAGCAAGTGGAAAAACACTTTTCGAAGATGGATATGGTGTTGTAAAAAATGTTGGAACAGTAAAATCTATTTCTGTTCTTACAATGGGTATGAACTATCCACACGGACTTTATGTTCTTCTTAAAGACAATGACAATATCGAACGTCGTTATTTCATGGGTTACCTCGGATTTGACGGATGGAAAACTTTGGTTTGGAACAACCCACAGTACATTTCTGAAATCCGCCAGCGCGAAATCCGTGTATATCCAATCTATCCACGTGGACTTCCATTCGTAAAATTCACAGGATTCCAGATCACTCGTGACGCAGCTCACATCGGTGACAACTACATTGGATATTTCAAAGACGTACAGATTATTTACGACAAAGCACTTCTTACATCTGACCGCGACATCGCTGATGAAGACCTCTGGGGAATCATCACAAAGAAAGAAACAGCTCGTCAGACAGCAGAAATGTCTCGCTTCGGAAATACACAGGTTAACCGCTATCTCGAAAGAGAAAAGATGGATACTGAAAACTACTTCTCAGCTGAAGATGGTATCAAGGCTGAAGAGAACAATCAGTAATCTGAGTAGTATTACCTGATGAAAAAGACGCTTCTCTGAAGCGTCTTTTTTTTTAAGTTTCAGATTTTTTTTAATTCTGAAATAGTGATAGTTAAAAATAAAGTTTCCTTTAGGCAGACTTATTGGAGAATAAAAATGACAGCCGCTGTTAAAGTTCCTGGAAAGCAGATTATTAAAGAAAATTATGAAAAATATCGTATTTTGTTTTCTGTTATATTAAAAAACATTCAGGAAAAAATTGAAAAAGATATTACATTAAATCCTAAACCTGTTTATAAATCCCGCATTAAATCATTTGACAGTTACTATTCAAAACTTTTACGTTTAAAACCAAAAGAAGCTTCTGAAAAAAGTGATCTCGTTGCACTTACAGATATGATGGGAATAAGGGTTGTCTGTGCTTTTCTTGAAGATATTTCAACGGTTGAACATCAGATAAAAAGTAAATATGAAGTAAAAGAAGTAGAGCATAAAGGTAATCTTCAGAATGTAAAAGAGTTTGGTTATGAATCAACTCACATTCTTATTTCAATTCCACAGGACTGCCTGAACCTTGATTCAATTGAAGATGAAGAAATAAAAAAACTTGCATTACCCGAAAATCTAGTATGCGAAATTCAGGTAAGGACAATTTTACAGGATGCATGGGCAGAAGTAGAACATGAACTCATCTACAAAACTGAGTTTACTCCTTTTGATGCACCTTTAAGAAGAAAAATGGCTTCTGTAAATGCAAGCTTAAATCTTGCAGATATAATATTCCAGGAAATCAGAGATTATCAGACAAAACTTCAGCGTGAAGTAGAAGAAAGAAGAACGACATTCTATGAACAGGCTGATTTTATTACAGATTCAGAAAATAAAGAGCTCCAGATAAAGAAGGAAGAGCCAAAAGATATAAACCGTGTTTCACCATTTGTACATGGAACAATTGATGATATGATTCTTGCTGCAATTCACGCACATAACATCGGCGATATTCCCGAAGCAATCCGAATTTATACACAGATTCTTGAACATGAAAATGCTGATGATAATACAGTTTTATCTGTAATTTACAAACATCGTGGAATGGCTTATTTTGCACAGAATAATTATCAGAAAGCTCTTGAAGATTTTCAGGCTTCAAGTAAATATGATCCAAAAAGTTTCAGATCAATATATTACGAAGGAATTGTTCACAGCGTAATTGGAAATATTGATAAAGCAATTGAATGTTATGACAGATCTCTTGAAATCAACGAATTTCAGTCTCACGCGCTTTTCAGACGCGCTCTTGCATATTACAACAAGAACGAATATCAGACTGCATTAAATGATTTGACAGCAGCAGAAAGCCTTGGACTTAATTCTGATGAAGCAAAAGCTTTGCATAAAAAACTTGTAGAAAAGTTTGATATGGGATTTTAAAAAAAATTAAAAAATTAATAAAAATGGTATTGACCAAAATTTTCATTTTTGCTATATTACCAAAGTCAGCGAAATGCTGAAGTGTATGTCTCCTTCGTCTAGTGGTTAGGACATCGGGTTTTCATCCCGACAACAGCAGTTCAATTCTGCTAGGAGATGTCAAAGCCTGCTTTAGTTAGCAGGCTTTTTTTTTGCTATTCGGGTGGAATTTTTTAATGTCGGATGACGAAGCAGAGTACAAGATAGTTCAATTACTCGATGTAGAAAGTACTGCAAAGTATATTTCAAACGGCGGTACTTTAAGTAAACTTTCTGAAAATTTTGAGGAAAGAAAAAGTCAGATTGAACTTCTCAAAAAAATTACTGATGCTTTCAATAAAAATCAGATTGCAGCTTTTGAAGCAGGAACTGGCGTTGGAAAATCGTTTGCATATCTTATTCCGTCAATGCTCTGGTCTCTTTCCAACAAAGAAAAAGTCGTTATCTCTACAGGAACAATAAACCTTCAGCAGCAGCTTTCAGAAAAAGATGTTCCGATGGCAGAAATGATAATCGGAAAAAAAGTTAAGGCAGTTCTTCTTAAAGGCCGCCAGAATTTTGTCTGTCTTCGTCGTCTTTCGGATTTATCTTCTGAACGCGATTTATTTAATACAGAACTTGAAGAACTTGACCGTATTGTAGAATGGTCAAAAAAAACTAAGACCGGTTCAAGAAGTGAAATTACTTTTGAATGTTCTGATAATTTATGGTCGAGATTAAATTCCGAAAGTGATGCATGCATGGGACTCAGATGTCCGTTTCGTGAAAGATGCTTTGTAATGAAGGTACGGGAACAGGCAGAGTCTGCGGACATCCTGATTGTAAACCATCATCTTTTGTTTGCAGATATCGAAGCGAGAATGCTCGGAGCTGGATACGATGACACTGCAGTTTTGCCGTCATATAAAAGAATTGTCTTTGATGAAGCTCATGGAATTGAAAGTGCTGCTACAAGTTTTTTTTCAGAAAGCGTAAACCGTTATAAAATTCAGAAGCAGCTTAATCTTTTGTATCGTCAGAGAAAAAATTCAATTGCCGGTTATTATTTTACTTTGCAGGCAATGTCTGATGCTCCTGATTGCACGGAATCTGTAACTAATGCTGTTTCAGAAATCAGAAATAATATTTCAAATCTTGAAATTGCTGCCCTTGATTTACTTCATGACGATTTTACGATGAAACTTGACCGGCAGACAGCACAGAGATTTGCTCCTATAATTTCACTTTTGCTTACTCTCGGAAACAGCATTATGAATTTCTGTGGTCTTGTCAGAAAAGTGATGGAAGGAATTGCAGAAGAAAATCAGAATGAAGGTGCATACTGGGAATCTCGTTCAATTTTGAATCATTTAGAAAGTTTTGCAAATGCCTGTAAAAACTTTTCTATATGGGAAGAAAAACCAGAAACTGTTTACTGGATTCAAAAACAGAGACTCGGAGTTAATCTTGAAAATACAGAAAATCCGCTTTATGTAACTTTTACTCAGACTCCGCTTGATATTTCAAAAATGATGAACACAGGTGTATACGAGCCGTTTGAAACTGTCATAAATACATCTGCAACATTACGCATTCAAAACAGTTTTGATTTTTTTCTTAAACGCACAGGAATTAATTATGCAGAAAAGGAGAGGATTGTAACCGGATTTTTTGAATCTCCGTTCCCGTATGATAAAAATGTTCTGTTTGCAGTTCCTGATGATATTCCTTTTGCACAGAATCTGGAATTTCAGAATTCAGTTAACAAAGCCGTCGTTCGTCTTATTAAGGCTTCTCGTGGAAGAACTCTTGTTCTTTTTACATCACACGAATCAATGCGTGCAACTTTTCTTGCGACAAAATCGGATATTTACGATATGGGTATTGAACTCATGAAGCAGGGCGACGATGACAGATTCCGGCTTTTGGACAGATTTAAGTATGATGATTCAAGTGTTCTTTTTGCAACTGATTCTTTCTGGCAGGGAATTGATGTTCCTGGAAACAGCTTGAGTCAGGTTATTATCGTAAAACTTCCGTTTACTGTTCCGAATGATCCCGTTTTTTCTGCAAGATGTGAACTTATCGAAAAGCGTGGTGGAAGTTCTTTTGCCGAGCTTTCGATTCCTGAAGCAATTGTAAAATTCCGGCAGGGATTCGGAAGACTTGTAAGGCGTTCAACTGATAAAGGGGCAATTATTGTCCTTGATAAGAGAATATGCACAAAACCTTACGGTAAAAAGTTTATCGAAAGTATTCCAGAGACAAAGAGAATGTACGCTCATCTTGATGAAATTGCTGATTCTGTAAGAACTCTTTTATCAGATGATTAACTGTCCTGGTAAATTCCATTTGACAAAAATCAACCTTGAAATTTCTATAATTTGTTATTAATATATAAAAATCATGATTCTTTTAACGAATATTATTACGATTTGTGCCTGTGTTTATCTTTTATCAGGTCCATCGATTTTAAATATATTATTTTATCCTTTTTCAAAAAAACATCTTTGCGTAAAAGTATCTGATTACATAGTTAAAAGAAGTTCTCCTTTACTTTTTGCAATTTTAAAATGCTATAAACATTTTAAACTTTCTTTTTCAAAGGAAAATTTTGACAAACTTCCGGAACAGTTTATGATTATCTGTAATCATCAGAGTCTTTTTGATATTCCGATTTTCTTCTGTTTTATGCCAGAACATAATGTAAGATTTGTTGCAAAAGATAATCTTGCACGTCATATTCCTCTTGTATCAGAAATGCTTAGAAGTCATGAACACTGTATGATTCCAAGAAAGGGCGGTGCTGCAACTGCAATGCGCACAATGGAAAAGTTTTCAGAGCGTGTTCTTGAAAAAGGTCAAATTCCTGTTATTTTCCCGGAAGGAACAAGAAGTAAAGACGGTACTCTCGGCAAATTTTACAGTGCAGGTTTTAGAAAAATTTCTGAAGCTACAAATCTTCCTGTTGTTGTGTGCTGTCTTGACGGCGGATATAAAGTAAATGATCTTCGCCACATTATGGAAAATATTTCTCATGTTGATTATAAAGTCAAAATTTTAAAAATCTATGATGCCCCGTCTTCAAAAGAAGAGCAGGTCAAGATTCTTGAAGAAAGCCGCGAATTGATGCAGAAACAGCTTGATGAGTGGCGGGGCAACGAGTGATTCCACTTCTTAACATAAATCATTTGTGCTCGTTGCTACGCCATTTGTACACAAATGGCTGCTTCGAATTTAGAAAGATGATTTAGGCAACGAGTGACTTCAATTTCTTAACATAAATCATTTGTGCTCGTTGCTACGCCATTTGTTTACAAATGGCTGCTTCGGTTTTAGAAAGATGATCTGGGCAACGAGTGACTTCAATTTCTTAACATAAATCACATGTGCTCGTTGCTACGCCATTTGTACACAAATGGCTGCTTTGGTTTTAGAAAGATGATTTAGGCAACGAGTGATTCCACTTCTTAACATAAATCACATGTGCTCGTTGCTACGAGAATAGAAAATTGCAAGTGGATAAAAAAAAAGGGCTGTCTGATGACAGCCTTTTTTTAACGTTAAAAATAAAAATTATTTGAAGTCCTTTGGACGTCTTTCTGTGCGTTTGCATTTAGAGCATTCCGCAACATTTCTAAGTCTTCCGTTTTCAAACATAGTTTTCATAATGATTTCGCCCTGGCAATCAGGACAAATGAATTTCTGTGTTGCAACGGTTGTACGAGAGTTTTTACTGGCTCCTGCCATCTGTATAACCTCCAATCGATTGGTTAAAGTATATTAATTATTATCAGAGTTTTTGTCAATAATGGGATTTGTTTTTGTTGAATTAATCATAAAATTTACTGATTCCACATCTTAATGATTCCACTTGACCAAATAATACTGTTTTGTTATTATAATTTTTAAGTTTTTGAATTGGGGGTCATCCTTTGGCTAAAAATCAGACATCAGCTCAGAAAGCTTTTAAGCAGAGCGAAGCAAGACGTTTACATAACAAAGCTATTAAAAGCGAATGCCACACATTTGTAAGACAGTTTGTAGAAGCATGTCAGGCAAAAGATCAGGCAGCAGCTCAGGCTAAGTTAAAGACACTTGTAAGCACACTTGATTCTGCACGCAGCAAGGGCGTTTTAACACGCAACGCTGTTTCTCGCAAGAAGTCTCGTATGACAAAGCTTTACAATGTTACTTTTGCCGCTAATGCAGCAAAATAATTTTTAATAATGCATTTACATTATGCATGAATGAAATTGCATAATGTTAAACATAAGGTGTAATTTTTTGTTGCATCTTATGTTTAATGTATTATAATGCTTTTATGAGGTTTTGAGATGGCAGAAGATAAATTAACTAAAATTGATTTAATAGATTCTGTATATCTCAATACAAAAATTGAAAGGCAGCAGGTTCAGGTTGTTGCAGAAGCTCTTCTTGAACAGATTAAGTTATCGTTGGAAAACGGTAAGTCAATCGAACTTCGTGGATTTGGAACTTTTGAAAAACGTTTACGAAAAGGACGCAGTAAAGCGAGAAATCCTAAAACAGGGGAAATAGTTTCGGTTGAGCCGCATTATGTGGCAGTTTTCAGGCCAGGTAAAGAATTAAGAAATTCTTTATCTAATTTACCTGTAACAGAAGATAATTCAAAAAAATAAAATCACGGTCAGATTAGAGTAAATATTTATGGAAAACGAAAAAAGAAATTTTACAGTATTAGGCTCAGAAACAGAATTTGACGGTGTTCTTGAATTTACAGACGATTTAAAAATTAACGGGAGATTCAACGGAACAATTATCGCATCTGGAAATCTTGAAATTGATAAGGCTGCAATCTGTACAGTTGATAAAATGTCTGCTAATTCAATAATTGTTTCAGGTTCTGTAACAGGAAATATCGAAGCTGCAGAGAGAGTAGAAATGTGCAGCGGAAGCAAAGTAAAAGGTAATGTAACAACAGCACGCCTTCGTATTGCAGACAATGTTGATTTTGAGGGCCAGGTTACAATGCTTGATAAAGAGCCTGATGTTGATTTATTTTCAGTTGCCTCTGATGAATTTAAACAGTCTTTGATTTTAAAATCAGATACTGAAAACTAATAAAAAGAAAATTATTTTTTACTACTTAATGTGGGAGTTTGGTAGTAGAGTTTATATAAAGTATTTAAAAAATCCGTTCTTATTTTACTTTTGAAAATCAATAAAGATTATTGTTTATTAATATTTAATTCCTTTATATTTTTTATGGAGAAAATTTATGGCAGCATTTAAACGCCGTACAAAGAAAACAGAAGAAGAAAATCAGGTTAATGAAAATGAAGTTGCAGAGAATGCAGCTCAGCCAGAGACAGCAGTTTCTGAAGAAAACACCGGTGCAGAAAATTCAACTGAAGCTGCAGAAGAACAGTCACATGAAGAAAATGCAGCTCCAAAGAAAAGACGAACAATCGTAAAAAAAGCAGATTCCCAGAACCGTAAACCAAGTCAGAATAGCAATACAAATCAACCGGTTCAATCTAATCAGAACATCCAGCAGAATCAAAATAATCAGAACAAACAGAAATTCAACAATAACAACAGAGGTTTTTCACGCAACATTCCACAGGAAGCCCTTGCCGCAGAAACTCATATGCCTGAAAGCATGCTCAATTCAGGAGAACAGCCACGCCTTGAAATTAATGAACTTACAAAAAAAGGTATGCCTGAACTTCGTGAACTTGCAAAAGAATATGGTTTTACAGAAGATGATCTTGCTCCGATGAAAAAGCAGGATCTGATTTTCGTAATTCTTAAGGCTCATACAGAACACGGTGGAATTATTTTTGCATCGGGCGCTCTTGAGATTTTGCCGGATGGTTACGGATTTTTACGTTCACCACAGAACTCATATCTGCCGGGACCTGATGATATTTACATCAGTCCGAGCCAGATCAGACTTTTTAACCTTAAGACAGGTGATACAGTTTACGGTCAGACTCGTTCTCCAAAAGAAGGTGAAAAGTTCTTTGCACTTTTACGCATCGAAACTGTAAACTTTGACGAACCTCGTGTTGCACAGACACGCGTTCCATTTGAAAACCTTACACCGCTTTATCCGAATGAAAAACTTAAGCTTGAAACAGTTTCTACAGAAGTTTCAACACGTATCGTAGACCTTTTTGCACCGATTGGAAAAGGACAGCGTCTTTTGATCGTTGCTCCACCAAAAGCCGGTAAAACAATCTTGATGCAGAAAGTTGCAAATGCAATTACAACAAACAATCCTGAAGTATACCTTATCGTTCTTTTGATTGATGAACGCCCGGAGGAAGTTACAGAAATGGAACGCGCTATTAAAGGCGAAGTTATTTCTTCTACTTTCGATGAACAGGCTACACGTCACGTTCAGGTTGCAGAAATGGTACTTGAAAAAGCAAAACGCCTTGTAGAACACAAACGCGATGTTGTAATTCTTCTTGACTCGATTACTCGCCTTGCACGTGCATATAACCAGACTGTTCAGACTTCTGGAAAAGTTCTTTCTGGTGGTGTTGATTCGAATGCACTTTTCAAACCAAAGAGATTCTTTGGTGCAGCCCGCAATGTAGAAGAGGGTGGTTCTCTTACTATCATCTCGACAGCTTTGATTGAAACAGGAAGCCGTATGGATGAAGTTATTTTTGAAGAGTTCAAGGGAACTGGTAACTCAGAAATTGACCTTGACCGCCGTCTTGCAGAACGCCGTCTGTTCCCGGCTATTAATATTAAAAAGAGTGGAACTCGTAAAGAGGAGCTTCTTTTGACAGACAGTGAACTTCAGCGTCTGTGGATTTTAAGAAAAGTTCTTAATCCGATGGAAGATATCGAAATTACAGAACTTATTCTTGACCGCATGAAAAAGTCAAAGACAAATGAAGCTTTCCTTGCCAGCATGAATGCAGGAAGCGCAGCAGTTGAATAAGATTAAAAATACCTTAAAAGAGTCTGGTACTTTGTATTGACTCAAAGGGGTATTTTAATTAAAATTGTTTTAATTATTCTTGTGGTATTATTTTTAAAATTTTTGAGCTGACGGTGACGGAATGATAGAAGTGCTTTTTGCACAAGCTAGTGGTGGCCGGGCGTAATACAGGGCAAGAACATAGGAGTTATAAAATGAAAAAGGATATTCACCCAGAATACCAGCTTACAAAGATTACTTGCGTTTGCGGTAATGTAATCGAAACACGTTCAACAGTTAAAGATATCAACGTTGAAATTTGTTCAGCTTGCCACCCATTCTTTACTGGTAAGCAGAAACTCGTTGACACAGCAGGACGTATCGACCGCTTTAACAAACGTTACGGAATCAAAGACGGAAACAAATAATTTCCGTTTCATAAATGGCAGCCAGATTTTTCGGGCTGCTTGAATTTGAATCTGTACTACGGATTTACTTGTGATAACAGCCTTGAACTCAGACTGTTACCTGCAGAACTTCCGCGTATTCAGATAAATTAAATCTTGCGAGTTACGTAAGTTAACCGCATAAAGGGGTTCCATTATGGCACTTTCAAAAGAACAGTCTGCATCACTTGTAACAAAGTTTGGTGCAAACGAAAGAGACACTGGTAATACTAAAGTTCAGGTTGCTCTTCTTACAGCAAGAATTGAACAGCTTACAGCACATGTTCAGAACTTTCCAAAAGACAAGAGTGCAAAACGCTCTCTCTTAAAAGTAATCGGACAGCGCAAAAAGCTCTTGAAGTATCTCCAGACAACAAATCTTGAAACATACCGCGCACTTATCAAAGAATTGAATTTGCGTAAGTAAGTTTTTTAAGTGTTATAAATCCTGTTTCAATTTTGAGACAGGATTTTTTATACTTGTTAATTTTAAAATCAAATCGGAACCTTGTTTTATTAAGTTCCATTTGTAAAATAAAAGAGAGGACAAAAAGGAATAAGGTAGGAAACAAGATAAAAGAAATTATTATAGAGAAAAAAAATTGTGGAATTTATAAGCTTCAGTTTTTTTTTGATTGCACACAGGATGAAGTGTGATAGTTTTTTTTATTTTGTTTCTTATTTTTCTTTTGTCCTCTAGAGAGGAGAATTTAAATGTCAGTAGAAAGAGTAACTTACCGACTTGGAGATGCCGATCTCATCCTTGAAACAGGAAAAATCGGAAAACAGGCAAACGGATGTGTTTACGCTCAGTGGGGCGGAGCAGCTGTAATTGCTACAATCTGTGCATCAAGCGCAGTAACAGAAGGACAGGACTTTGTTCCTGTAACAGTTGAATACAACGAAAAATTTTATGCTGCCGGAAAAATTCCTGGCGGTTTTGTAAAACGTGAAGGTCGTCCAAAGGACAAAGAAATTCTCGTAAGCCGTCTTATTGACCGTCCGATGCGTCCTCTTTTTGAACCATCATTCGGACACGAACTTCAGATTGTTCCAACTTGTGTATCAGCTGACGGTGAACACACACAGGACATTCTTGCAGTACTCGCAGCAAGTGCCGCAACATCAATTTCAGACATTCCGTTCCACGGACCAGTTGCAGCATGTCGTATCGGTTTTAAAGACGGAAAATACATCGTTAACCCTACATTCAAAGAAATCGAAGAAGGCGACATGGAAATCGTTGTAGCCGGAACAAAAGACGGTTTCACAATGGTAGAAGGTGGAGCTAACGAAGTTTCAGAAGAAGTAATGCTTGGAGCACTTGCAGAAGCTGATAAGTTCATTAAAGAAATGTGTATCCTTCAGGAAGAACTCGTTAAAAAATGCGGAAAGGCAAAACTCCCGCTCAATCCTCTTGATGTTACACTTGAAAATAAAGAAGCTATCGAAGCAGAAGCAACTCCATTATTAAAAGAAGCATGCTTCCAGGATGGAAAACAGAACCGCGGTAATGCAGTTTCAAAAGTAATCAAAGAACTCACAGCAAAACATGAAGAACAGCTTTCTGACCCTGTTCAGGCTAAACTCTTTATGACTTTGATTGACGACATTCAGTACAACCTCTTGAGAAAATCAATTCTCGATGACGGAGTTCGTATTGATGGCCGTAAGACTGACGAAATCAGACCTATCACTTGTGAAATCAATGTTCTTCCACGTCCGCACGGATCAGCACTCTTTACACGCGGTGAAACTCAGTCACTTGCTGTTTGTACACTCGGTACAACAATGGATGAACAGGTTTACGACGATATCGACGGAGACAGAAGCGAACACTTCATCCTTCATTATAACTTCCCGCCATATTCAGTTGGTGAGACAGGAAAACTTACAACAGGACGCCGCGAAATCGGACACGGAAATCTTGCACGCCGTTCACTTGCACCAATGGTTCCAAGCCGCGACGAATTTCCTTACACAGTACGCGTAGTATCAGAAATCATGGAATCTAACGGTTCTTCTTCTCAGGCTTCTACTTGTGGTGGCTGTCTTTCAATGCTCGCTGCTGGTGTTCCAATGAAGAAAATGGTTGCCGGAATTGCTATGGGTCTTATCACAGAAGCAGAAGGCGACAATCCATACGGACGCTATAAGATTCTTTCTGATATTCTTGGTGAAGAAGATCACCTTGGCGATATGGACTTTAAAGTAGCCGGAACAGAAGACGGTATTACTGGATTCCAGATGGATATTAAGATTGCCGGTGTTACAACAGAAATCATGAAGAAGGCTCTGGAACAGGCTCGCGTTGGCCGTATGCACATCCTCGGAAAAATGAAGGAATGCATCGACAAACCAGCTGAGATCAGCCCATTCGCACCAAAAATCCTTACTATGAAAATTCCAGTAGATAAAATCGGTGCTCTCATCGGACCTGGCGGAAAGAACGTTAAAGCTCTCTGTGCACAGTATGGTGTTACAATCAACACTGATGATGACGGAACAGTTACAATCTACGGAAAAACTGGAACAAGCGCAGAAGAAGCTAAGAAAGCAGTTAAGGGAATTACAGAAGATCCAGAAGTTGGAACAATCTACAACGGTACAGTTAAGTCTATCAAAGACTTTGGTGCATTCGTTGAAATCCTTCCTGGAAAAGAAGGTCTCTGCCACATTTCTAAGCTCTCTCGTGGCCGCGTAGAAAAAGTAACAGACGTTCTTAAAGAAGGACAGCAGATTCCTGTAAAATTGCTCGAAGTTGACCAGAGAGGTCGCCTCCAGCTTTCTTACATCGATGCGATTGAGGAACAGAAAAAATAATTAAACTGACTAAAGCAGTTTAATTAGCTATATCAGGATTGCTTCGCAACCTGATAAATGATATTCGGACTGACGCTTCGCGCAGTCCAAAGACAACAGCCGCTTTTAGCGGCTGTTGTTGTTTTTGTACAGAGATGTCAACTGCTTAAGAAATGATGAGCAATAAAAAAAGAAAAATAATCTATTAAGATTTTGTAAAAAATGGTATTATTAAAAGAAATGTTTTAAGGGGGAAAAATGAAAAAATATATTCTTTCTTTTCTTGTTTTGTTTATGTTTGTGTTTTCAATGAGTGCAAAAAACAAGACGGATTCTGACTTTGCAATTGTTGATGTTGATCAGAGAACAATGTTCTATTCAGTTGATGGAAACGTGCTTAAATTGAATGAATATAAAAAAGAAATGAAACTTGAAGAAGGTTTTCATGATCTGCTTGTTTTTTATAACGACGGCCGTATGAAATCAGAAAATACTTTTCTGAGAATCTTTGTTCAGAAAGGAAAAAGTTATACTATAAGAGCTCATATAGATGCTTTGGATAAATGTTTTTTCATTATTTTTCAAGATGATATGCTCATCGAAAAAGTAAGGGAATGGGGAACATTTGATATACAGTCTCTCGAAAAAGAAATAGAAGTTTTCAATGAGTTTCCGGAAGGTAAAGATTATGAAGTGATTTCTATTGCAAGATATCAGATTGATACGACTGCCGGTGCAAGAAAAAAGATTACAGATGAGATGATTTTAAACAGATTTCAGCAGATGGCCATCAAAAATGGTGCAGACGCTATTGTAAATCCATTTTACTATACAGCTTCAAATCCGAACTGGCAGAAAAACGTAGTCGGATATTTTATCAGGTATAAATAAAAAATGAATAAAATTGATATTAAATGTGTTGCTCTTGAGGGAGCAGCCGTTCCACAATATAAAACAGAAGGCGCTGCGGGTGCTGATATCTGTGCGTTACTTGAAAGTTCAATTACGCTAAAACCTTTTGAGCGTGCAATGATTCCGACCGGGCTTTTTTTTGAAATTCCACCCGGATATGAAATTCAGGTGAGGCCTAGAAGCGGACTTGCTGCAAAAAACGGAGTGACGGTTTTAAATACTCCTGGAACAATTGACAGCGATTACCGCGGAGAAGTTAAGGTCATTCTCATAAATCTTGGAAAAGAAGATTTTGTAATAAATAACGGTGACAGGATTGCACAGATTGTCGTAGCTCCTGTAACAAATGGAAATTTTATAAAAGCTGATTCTCTTTCTGAAACAGAGAGAGGAGAAGGCGGATTTGGTTCCACTGGAAAAAAATAAAATTAAATAAATGGATTTTGAAAAAATAAAAGAAACTGCAATACAAAAATTTTTTTTGATACTTGCATTTTTGAAAAGAAAATATATCGGACTCAAATTCAGATACAGGATGTACAAGACTAATTATCTTGTGCGTTATATTGTAAAAGAACTTTTGATCTACTTTTTTGTAATGTTTCTTTTTTACTTTCTTGTATTTTTTGTAAATCAAATTCTTGTAATGATGTTAAAACTTCTCGGAAAAAATCTTCCTTTCTGGGATGTTGTTTTGCTCATGTTTTATTCTATTCCGTCAATTATTTCTCAGACTGCTCCTTTTGCGGTTTTAACAGGATTTTTGATGTGTCTTGGCAGAATGAACAGTGATAATGAAATTCTGATTTTACGTGCTTCAGGACAAAATCCGAGATCTGTAATTCTTATTCCGGTATTGATAATAGGACTTATAGTTTCTGTTTTTTCATTTTTTGTAAATGATTTTCTTTTGCCGGCAGGTCTTATTAAATACAAAGAACAGTATCTGATAAGTATTTCAAGAAATCCTTTTATTGAAATTGAATCTAATACTGTTAAGCACCTTAATGAAAATACGATTGTAACTGGAGAAGTAAAAAATTCTTCAATATCTGATATTGTTTTTTTAGATCGTGATGATGAAGGAAATCAGAGAATAATTATTGCAAAAAAATCTTCTGTTGATACAGCAGAAGAAAATGGTGTAAGCATGCAGCTTAACATGAATGATGCAAGTATTTTTGTTCTCGATAAAAAAGATGAAAATGATTACAATTTGATAACAGCTGACAAAATGAGGATGAATATTTTTGAATCTTCTTTTATTGATCCGATGACTGGAGTTTCTCCTAACGAAATGACTACTTATGATATTCACAAGGAAATTAAAAAAATCAAGCAGCAGGAAGATTATCAGAAAGAAACTCTAAATCAATATGTAATTGAGTTTAATAAAAAATATGCGCTTTCATTTGGAGCATTGTTTTTTGCATTTCTTGCATTACCGCTTGCATTGATTTTTGGAAAACAGAATGGTGTGTTTATTGGACTTATTGTTGGAGTCTTGATTTCCGTTTTATACTGGTCTTTAATCTGGATTTTCATGCTGGCAGGTTATAGAAATGGTTTGAATGGATTTTTAGCGATGTGGATTCCGAATTTTGTAATCGGTGCTGCGGGACTTGGATTTTACAGCGTGATGGTAAAGCAGTAGAGATTGTTCAGAATATGAAGCTTGTGACTTATATTTTTAAAAATTATTTTCCTCTTTTGTTTGGTGCGCTTGCTTTATTTGTAATCGGTTTTGAAATTGTAGATCTCTTTATGAATATCTGGAAATACATTTTTAATAATGTTCCTGTAAAAACTGTTTTACAGATTTTAATTTATTATCTTCCAAAAACTCTGACATTTGCACTTCCTCTGGCAATGCTGTTTGCAACATGCTATATGCTTTGTATTCTTTCATCACAAAATGAACTTGTAGCTCTTTTTGCATCAGGCGTTTCCTATTTTAAGGCAATGCTTCCGCTGATTGTTTTTGCATTTGTTTTAACTCAGGGTTATGTTATTTTTGAAGATAAAGTCGTTGTTCCGTGTTATAAGCTTTACAGTGAACTGAAAGATGCCTGTCTTCATATTGAACATGATTCAAACAACAGCAATATTGTAATTAGAAGTGATAATGGAAAAATTATTTATAAAGCTGACTTGTATGAAGATGCAGCTTCAAGACTTCATGGAGTTTTAATAATTGTCAGAAATGATGACGGTGGGGCAAATTCCATCATAAAAGCAAATTCTGCATTATGGAATGAAAATGAAAACCGCTGGATTTTATCGTCTTCTGTAAAATATGTTTTATCTGAAAATAAAGAATTGAAAAAGACTTATGTAAATTCTGATGATGAAAAACTTTTTACAGAACCGCCAGTGACATTTAAAAACAATAAAATTGACATAGAGACTGCTACAATTAAAGAATCAAAAGAATTTATCAATTATTTAAAACGAACAGGTCTTCCATCTGGAGAAGCGCTCAGTGTTTATTATAAAAAATTTTCTTTTTCATTTGTTCTTTTAATTGTAACTCTTCTGGCAATCGGACTTTCCGGAAAGTCCAGAAGAAATGTAATAATTATCAGTATGATGCTTTCACTGGCGTCATCTGTTTTGTTTTATGTTTTACAGATGGTAACAATGCTTCTTGCTAAATTCGGATTTGTAACTCCAATAGCTGGTGCGTGGTTTCCAGTAGTAGTGTTCTTAATTATAAGTGTTGTTTTATTAAGAAATTCAAAAACCTGATGAAATAACAGGTATTTTAATATAGAATAAAAATATTGTGGGAGCAATTTTACTATAATGAGTCAGATTTTTAATATTATTCATAAAAATAAAAATTCTCGTGCCAGAACCGGTGTTTTGACTTTACCTCACGGAACAGTTCAGACCCCGGTTTTTATGCCTGTCGGAACAAATGCAACAGTCAAGGCAATTACAATTGATGACCTTAACGAAATCGGTTTTGAAATAATTCTTGCAAATACATATCATCTTTATTTAAGACCTGGTGCTGATCTTATTTCTGAAATGGGCGGGCTTCATGGTTTTTCAAAATGGAATAAAAATTTTCTGACAGATTCTGGTGGTTTTCAGGTTTTTTCTCTTTCAAAACTTAGAAAAATTACTGATGAAGGGGCAAAGTTTCAGAGTAACATCGACGGAAGCTACCATATGTTCACTCCAGAAAATGTTGTCGACACACAGGTCAAATTTAATTCTGACATTCAGATGCAGCTTGATGTCTGTTCAGGATGGGGTGTAAGCCGTAAAGAAGCTGTTGAGTCGCTGAGGATTACTTCTGACTGGCTTTTGCGTGCAAAAAAGCGGTATGAAGAACAGAAAGAAAAAGGCTATAAGGGAATTTTATTTCCGATTGTTCAGGGAAATTTTTTTGAAGATCTGAGAAAGCAGTCTGCAGAATTTGTTGCAGGACTTGATTTTGATGGAATTGCTATCGGAGGTCTTTCTGTCGGAGAGCCGAAAGAAGAATATTCGAAATTCTTAAATTATACTGTCGGATGCCTTCCTGAAGATAAACCTAAATATGTTATGGGAATCGGAACTCCTGATTACATTCTCGATGCAATCGCAAACGGAATTGATATGTTTGACTGTGTTTTACCGACCCGTAATGCAAGAAACGGTTCATACTTTACACGGGATGGAATGCTTTCAATTAAACAGGAAAGATTCATTCACGATGCTCTTCCTGTTGATCCTGAATGTAACTGTAAAGTCTGCAGAACTTACAGCCGTTCATATTTAAGACATATTTTTAAAGCTCAGGAAATTCTTTCGAGCATGCTTGCTTCTTATCACAATCTTTATTTCTTGAATAACCTTGTAAAAGAAGCACGCGAAGCTATTAATAATGACAGATTTGAAGAATATAAAGAAATGTTCTTAAAAAGATTCAAGGCAGGAGAAATAAAATGAAAAAATATTTTTTTATAGGCTTATTTATTTTATGTGGAATTTTTACGGCTTTCTGTCAAAGCGAAGAAACTGATGTCAGTGAAGAAGTTTTAGAAGATACTGTTTCAGTTGAAGCTGAAAAAAAAGATTCTGAAGAAAAAAAAATAAAGACAATTGATATTGAAGATATTAAAATTCCTGCTAAAAAACCGCCAAAAGAACCTGACAAAGAAAAAGCCGAAAAAGCAGCTCTCAAAGATGAAGGAAAAAAATCTGTAGAAAACAGACAGGAAACCATCAAATTTGGAATTGAATCCGAAATTGTTTCCCTTATAAAAGACTTGATTGATAATGATGATCCAAGATTTTCAAAAGACCTGTATGAACTTTTTTATTCAACAAAAAGTGTACAGGTAAGGGAAAAAATTATTGAAT
Source organism: Candidatus Treponema merdequi (assembly GCA_018064525.1). Classification (GTDB taxonomy): domain Bacteria; phylum Spirochaetota; class Spirochaetia; order Treponematales; family Treponemataceae; genus Treponema_D; species Treponema_D merdequi. The sequence continues at coordinate 79,081 of JAGHVB010000014.1, forward strand.
ATTTTACAAAGCAGAAAGATCCATGCATTGAGGATTATGCTGTGGAAATTTTAATGGATCCTTATGATACAAAAGATTCTACTGTAGAGCTTTTGTTCCGTTATGTTTCTGAAGTTAAAACAACAGAAGCTTCTCCATGTGTTTTAAAATTGCTTGAATCAGAAGATGAAACATATTTTAATTCTGCTCTGACAGCAATTGGAGAAATTGGTGGAAGTGCAGAGGCAGAATTTCTTGTTGAATATCTTGAACGTGATGATCTTTCTTTAAATCAGAGACAGAATCTTATGAAAGTTTTGGGAAAGTTAAAAGTTGAAAGTACTTTTGATAAACTTTCAGAAATCTGCCAGGATGAAGAAGAAAATACATTTGTCAGAATGTACGCAGCACAGGCAATTGGTGAAATGAAGAAACCGGAGGCACTTCCGATTTTAGTAAAATTGTTTGAAGGTTCTGATCCAAATTTCAGAGTTTGCGTAATTAAAGGAATTTCAAATTTTACTGAAAAAGAAGCAGTTGATGTAATTATTCAGGGAATAAAAGACGGTCACTGGAAAGTCAGACAGGAAGCAATTGACAGCTGCAGTAAGATGCAGATTGCAGAAGCCGTTCCATATATTATTTACCGTGCAAAAAATGATCCGGAAAAAGTTATAAAAGACAAATGTTACGAAGTTCTGTCAAAATCAAAAAATGCTGAAGCAGAAATATTCCTTGTAGATAGAATAACGGAAAAGAAAATCGATGACTATGCAAGAGGAAAGGCCTGCGAGATGCTGTTAAAAAATACAGATGCCGGAAGAAAAGAAATTGCGGAACTTGCATTGGAAATTGCATCTGATGATAAAAGAAAACCGCTCAGATATCAGATTGGGAAACAGATTGCAAAATATCCGTCATCTCAATTTGAAGAAGTATGTAAAGTTTTTATGACTTCAAAAGATTCAATGACTTGTGCTATCGGAATTGATATGTATGCAACAGGCCGTTATTCTGGTGCAGAATCAAGAATTAAAGAAATATCTGAAGATGAAAAAACAGGCGCAAATTACAGAAAAGCAAGAAAAGTTCTCCAGCTTGATGATTGAAATATTAACTTAATAAAAAAATTCAAAATATAAAATTATGGAAGATCAGATAATATGACTTGTGATGAGTTCTGGATTAAATATAAAAAAGAAACAAATCAAAATGAAAATTTAAAATACAATGGAGAGTTTTCTTTTGGTTTTGATGAAAAATCAATTACAGAAATGAACAGTCTTGTTCTTGCAGGACTTAAAAAGATTATGGTTACTCCTCTCGAAACTTACAGTATTGATAATAGTCCTGTCCCGAGAACTGGAAATCATTATGTAATTACAGGAATCAATGAAGAACCTGTCTGCATTATCAGAGATGTTGATGTTTCGGTTATGGCTTTTAAAGACGTGACATGGCAGATTGCAAAGAAAGATGGTGAAGCTTCTTCTATTGAGGAATGGCGTGAAAATCATAAGGAATATCTTGAAGAAGAAGCAGAGATTGTAGGTTTTGAATTTTCAGAAAATACTCCTGTCGTAATTGAAGAGTTTGAAGTAATTTATAAGGCATAATTTTTAATGTTTAAACAGAATGCATTTTCTGAAATTGAAATGCATTCTGTTTTATGCGTAAAATTCATTCAGCTTTCTGTAAATTGAATTTATCTTTTCTTTCTGCTCATCTGTAAGACTATCTTCTGTTTCGTCGATCAATGTTTCTATTGTTGAAAGACTTTCGGAAAGGGCAGTTGAAAAACCTCTTGAAACTTTGAACCAGTAATTTTTATTTCCATCTGTAAACGCACAGATAAATCCCATTTCTTTACTCTTTGTCTTTGCTACTGCAACATTTAAAACATTTTCCATTGCAGAAATAAGCTTATCAAGACCGTTTTCTTCAGAAATGTTGATATTCATTTTGCGGTTGAACTTCTTTTCGTCGACAGGAATTAGATTTAAAACAGATGCAATCTTGAAAATGAGTTCAAGTTTTTCACCTGACAGAAGTTCAAAATCATTTTTAAGAAGAACTTTTCCCTTGTATTGAGAAAGCTTAATATGAAGTTCATTATCATTTGTAAAATCTGTTTCTTTTGCGCAGACGAGAAGTTCTGAAAGCGGAAGTCTGACAATCTGTTTTCCTTTGATTTTTTTAAGTTCAAAACTGAAAGAACCGATTGTAACAGATTTTTTATCTTCTTTCTTATTGTGTTTTTTATCTTTTTCTTTACTTTTGTCTTTTTTTGAATATTCATCATTGAAAGAGCCTTGTGAAGAATATTCAAATCCAGAGATAAGGCTTCTGTCTCCGCGTGATTTTTTCAGTGCGTTAAGATTTTTTTCAAGTGACGGATCAATTTTATAAAGCTGAGACTTTGTAAGAGGCGAAACACTCATTGCAAACATTCTGCTTGTTCTGACTATTTCTCCCGCAACGATATACATCGGATCTGTCTTAAACATATTGCTTCCAGGATGAATTGAAATGTGATCTGCGGTCAAAGTTCTGTAATTGTCACGGCCTTCACGGACAGCAACAAACTGAATCATTCCGCTTGCAATACAGCAAAGATAATCTTCAGTTGAACCTCCGCCTGAAATTGGAATCTGCTGAGATGAAACAATATCTGAAAGCTGTATATCGATATTTTCAATTTCTGCCATAACTTTTTCATCAAGATAATTTTTTTTGCAGAACTGTTCTTTGTTTTTTTGTGACTGATAAATTTTGTAAAGTTTAACATAGGAAACAAAGTCACCCTGAATGTCGCGGAATGAATGATGTGCACGGCGCGCATCCATTTCTTCACCTTGTGGTAAAACAAAAGGCGAGTGAGTACTTAAGTAAGATGCTGCAATTAAAACTTCTTCAAGAACTTCCGGATAGTGAAGGATTGATTCAACAATTATTCTGGAAATTCTTGGCGGAAGCGGAAAAAGTACCATCATATTTCCAATAGAAGAAAGTGTGTTGTCATCATTTAAAGCTTTGAGCATTTTGAGTGTTTCTACAGCTCCTCTGATTCCTTCTTTTGGAGGCTGTGAGATAAAATCAAAAGTTTCAAAATCTGTAATTCCGAGTTCTGCCATTCTGAGAACAACTTCGCTTAAATCTGTTCTGAATATTTCTTCTGTTGTGTAGCTTTCACGGGTATCATAATCTTTTCTTGGATAAAGCCTGTAACAGGTACCGCTCTGTGTTCGTCCGGCTCTTCCACGTCTCTGATTGCATGAAGCTTTTGAGATTGAAGTTTCGATAAGGCTTGAAGTGTAGGTTCGCGGACTATAGAAATTAAGTTTTGCAAGCCCTGAATCGATTACAGACGTGATTCCGTCAATTGTGACAGAAGTTTCTGCAATGTTTGTTGAAAGAATGACTTTTTTTCTTCCAAAAGGAGCTTTGTCAAAAACTTTTTCCTGTTCTTCTTTCGGAAGTCTTCCGTAAAGAGGAATCATCTGAATTTTTCTTGAAAAGTGAGAATAATATAATTTATTTATACAGTCTTTGATTGCTTTTTCACCTGGTAAAAAAACAAGAATGTCGCCGTCTGTATGATTATATAAGATGCGTTCGATAGTTGTCGTAATTTTCTGCAAAAGTGCTTCTTCTGCAGTTACAGTAAGCGTACTTGCTGGAATTGTCGGAGGATCGTAGATTACAGAAACAGGATATGTAACTGTATCGATTGTAACAATCGGACAGCCGTCAAAGTAAGTTGAAAACTTTTCTGCATTCATTGTTGCACTTGAGACAATGACTTTTAAATCGGGTCTCTTTTTTAAAACTCGTTTTATCAATCCAAGAACAAAATCAATATTCAAGCTTCTTTCGTGAGCTTCATCAACCATAATAACAGAATATTTATTCATGTCAGGATCGAGTTTCATTTCCTGTAAAAGAATTCCATCTGTCATGATTTTGATTTTTGTAGTTAAATCTGTTTTGTCTTCAAAACGCATTTTATAACCGACGAGACCCGGATAAGAAGTTCCAAGCTGTTTTGAAATAAACTCAGAAACGGAAAGAGCAGCAATGCGTCGAGGCTGTGTTACTGCAATAATTCCATTATCAGAATAACCTGCTTCATGCAGAATGACAGGAATCTGTGTTGTTTTACCGGAACCTGTCGGACTTTGTACGACGATAACCTGATTTGTTTTTAATGTTTCTAAAATTCTGTCTTTCTGTTCATAGACTGGAAGTGATTTATAGTTTATTGCCATGTTGTTGTTTCCTTAAGTTCACGCAGAAGTTTTTCTCTTTCTTCAAGATAGTTCTGCCATGCGCTGTGACCAGTATTTATAAGTTCATTGTAAAACTTTTTATCAAGTTTTTTAATGACATAATTTTTTGAATCATCAATATATGTTGTTATATAAGTTGTATGTGGATTTTTTATAGAAATTGAATTTTTTTCTTTTTTTACAGTAAGATTTACCAAAAATCCTTCACCTGTATATTCATGCATATCAGCAGGATTTAAGTAATTTGGTTTATGACGCTGACCTGAAATTGTATTTCCTGTTGAATAAAGAATTACTTTTTCAATTTTTTTTGTTTTTGAATTTCCGATATACTCAATCGGTTTAGGGCAGTGAGGGTGATTTGCCCAGAGAATATCAACTCCGTTATCAAGAAGTTCAAGATACCATTCTCTTCGTTTTGGAAAAACAGTAAGATTATATTCCGGTTCTTCTGAATGCATTGCAAGAATAAAAACGTCACATGGATTTTCTTTTCTGAGTTTGATAATCAGATTTTTAAGTTCTTCTTTTCCTTTATTTGTGTGCGGAAAATAATTGATTCTGTCTGCTCCTTTTTGTGTGTTCAATATCTGGGTAATTCCGAGAAACAGAATCCTAACTTTGTCTTTTGTAAAATAACAGTAAGTCGGCTGAGAATTTTTTGATGCCTTATCATCTAAAACATTTTCTCTTAAACCGCATATATAGACAGGCCTTAAAGTTCCATTATATTTTTTTGTGACATCTTTTATCCATTCAGATGTCTTGATGATTCCATCAGTGTCCTGGTCATTTGTATGATTGTTTGCAACTGTAATCAGGTTGACTCCGGCATCAATGGCTGCCTGCGGATATGAACGCTGCATGTTGAAATTTGGATAGTTTTCAAAAGGCTGATCGTCGCATACCGGTGCTTCTACGTTAGCAACCGTAAAGTCTGAGCCGGAGGTAATATCTCGTACATCGTCCCAGATCAAGTTAAAATTTTTCATTCTGAAATTCTGTGTGTGAGCCATGATGTCACCGCAAATAACAAAATTTACTTCATCTGGTTTTGATTTTTTACAGGTGGATTTTGTTTCAACCTGGGTCGAAGTACATGAAAATAATGTTAAAACTGCAAATACTGTTATTAGAAGCAAATTCCGTTTCATATTAATTCTATTATAAAGGAAAAATAAAGGATTATCCATATAATAAAAAGCGGTGAAATTTTGTATTAAAAAAAAGTTTTACAGTTTATTCTGTGCGTGATATAATGAAAATTCAGACACCGATTATTTGTTTCGGATTTCGGAGGAATTTATGTCAGTCGAAAAATCTATTAAAAAGAAAACTCTTTATACAAAGCTTCTTATTCCAGCAATAATACTTGCAATTATAGGTTGTGTATATCTTACAGTAAGAACGAAAGCAATTACACATCAGACTGTAAAAACAATGAATGTAGAAGAACTTGACAGTTATATACCGATTATGCTTAAAGTTCTTGATGATGAAAAAAAACAGATTCAGCTTAATGCTGAATCTGCAAGAAGAACAATAACAGGTTTACACCTTGAAGATAAAATTACAGTATCGCTTCTTGAAAACTTAATCAGACAGTACAATCTTTATGGAGCTTTATTAACAGATGATTCTGGAAATATAATTTTTACAACTGGAAATGCTTCCAAAGAGCTTTCTCAGGCAGAAAAGAAAATAGTAATAACTGCAACTGAATCTAATCCTCAGGGAATTACTGCTGTAAAAGACGGAGAAATTTTGCTTGCTTCTTCAGTTAAAGTAGGCAGTAATGTTCTTGTATTTGAAAAAGACCTGACAAATATTGAAAAGATGGAAACATATGCCGGAATGCTTGGCTGTGTAATGACATATTTTATTGATGATCTTCGTGTTGAAACAACAATCAAAGATGATAAAGGAAATTATCTTAAAGGAACAAAACTTAATAATGACAATATTTATACTATAGTTTACAAAGATGGAAAGATATATCGTGGAAACAATATAATTAATAAAAAGCCGTATATTACAGTTTATGTTCCATTCAGCAATGAAGATAATGTAAATACACTTCTGTTTATGGGTATTTCAATTGAATCAATTGATGCCATTACAAATAAAATCAGTGGCAAAGTACGACTTATCATTATTGTTTCAATGATCATTCTGATTACAGTTATTATAATTCTTGTAGGTATTTTCATCATGAAGCAGCTTAATAATACTGTCAAAGCTTTTGGTGAGCTTAATGGAAATTCTGGTATTTCAGATTTGACTCAGAGAATCAAAGTTAAAACAAATGATGAAATTGGTTTAATGGGAATTGAAATCAATAAATTCATTGAATCACAGCAGACTCTTTTAGGGCAGGTAAAGGCAGCAAGTACAAATCTTGAAGAAATCGGTCAGAATCTTGCTTCAAGTTCTCAGGAATCTGCAAGTGCCATTTCAGAAATTATGGCAAATATTTCTAATGTAAAAAAATCTGTAGAACAGCAGACAAATGCTCTTACAGAAGTACGAAAACATCTTGATGTAAATATTCAGGGTGCGGAAGATCTTAAGACTTATGTAGAACAACAGTCCGCAAGTATTGTTCAATCTTCTGCAGAAATTGAAGAAATGATCGGTAATATTTCATCTGTTACAACTAATGTAAAACAAATGTCAGATGAATACCGTATGCTTATGAGAGTAACTGAAGATGAAAAGGAAAGACAGAATCAGGTTGCCGCACAGATTACTGATATGGCACAGAAGTCTCAGCATCTTTCTGACGCAAACAATGTTATTTCTCAGATTTCATCACAGACAAACCTTCTTGCAATGAATGCTGCAATTGAAGCAGCACATGCAGGTGTTGCCGGAAAAGGATTCTCTGTTGTTGCTGATGAAATCAGAAAGCTTGCAGAAAACTCTGCAAAACAGTCTAAAGCAATTAAATCAGAACTTACTCAGATTACTAAAGTTATTGAACAGGTTGTATCAAATTCATCTCTTGCAGTTAAAGGATTTGATACCATTATGGATAAAGTTGGTTCAACTGAAGTTCTCGTTCAGCAGATAACTCATGCAATGACAGAACAGCAGACAGCTTCTCAGGAAGTTCTTGTTGCCTTAAAGCATATTAATGAAACATCTTCAAATGTTCAGGCTGTTTCTAAAAAGATGACAGATGGAATTATAAATGTAGATAGTGCGACAAAGAATCTTAATATGATTGCTGATCAGGTTGCCGGAAGTATGGATGAAATGTCAGCCGGTGTAACTCAGATTAACGGTTCTGCACAGAAAGTATTTGAAATTGCAATTGATACAAGAGAAAACATTAATTCGTTAAAAGGTGTAATCAATAAATTCAAACTTGATGAAAACTTTGTAGTGGACAGAAGAACTGAAATTGCGTGGGAAATTGAAAAGCTTCATAATGAAAATGTTTCTACAATAGATGCAATCAACGCAAAAATCCATCAGAATCCGTTTGCTCCTGCAGAACCGGCTCCTTTAGATCCTGTTGATGCAATTCTTGAAGAATTGACTCAGGCTGCAATTGAAGATAAGCCGATTTTTAATGATGCAGAAAAAGAAAAAAACGAAAGTACAAACGATATGTTTAAGGCTTTTGACTGAAAAAAAAACTGCCTGTTATAAAATGATTTACACTTTATAACAGGCAGTTTTTTTATAACATAATCAAGAATCATTTACAGAAGAATGTTTCGTAAATGATTCTTTTTTTTGTTATTTTGCAAGTCCTTCTGCAACTGATACTGCACAAGCTACTGTACATCCAACCATAGGGTTGTTTCCCATTCCCATAAAGCCCATCATTTCTACGTGTGCTGGAACTGAAGAAGATCCTGCAAACTGAGCGTCTGAGTGCATGCGTCCGAGTGTATCTGTAAATCCGTAAGAAGCAGGACCTGCAGCCATGTTATCTGGATGCAATGTACGACCTGTTCCACCGCCAGATGCTACAGAGAAGTATTTTTTACCTTCGAGAAGGCGTTCTTTCTTGTATGTACCTGCTACTGGGTGCTGGAAGCGAGTAGGGTTTGTTGAGTTTCCTGTGATTGAAACATCTACGCCTTCGTGCCACATGATTGCAACACCTTCGCGAACGTCGTTAGCTCCGTAACATTTTACGCAGAGACGTTTTGGATCGTTTCCGTATGGGATTTCTTTTACAACTTTGAGGGCTTTGTCTGTTCCTTCGCCGTTGAAGTAATCAAATTCTGTCTGAACGTATGTAAATCCGTTGATGCGGCTGATGATCTGAGCTGCGTCTTTTCCGAGACCGTTAAGAATAACGCGGAGTTTGTTTTTACGAACGTTGTTAGCTTTAGCAGCGATTTTGATAGCACCTTCAGCTGCAGCGAATGATTCGTGACCAGCCAAGAATGCGAAACACTGTGTTTCTTCTGAAAGGAGGCGAGCTCCGAGGTTTCCGTGTCCGAGACCAACTTTGCGGTCATCTGCTACAGAACCAGGAAGACAGAATGCCTGAAGTCCTTTTCCGATGTTAGCAGCTGCAGTAGAAGCTGATTTGTCACCAGTCTTCTGAGCTTCTTTAATAGCAATTGCACAACCGAGTACATATGCCCATTTTGCATCTTCGAAACAAATCTGCTGAGTTTCCTGGCAGATTGCATATGGGTCAAATCCCATGTCTGTACAAAGTTTGCGAGCTGCGTTGAGTCCGTCTTCACCTTCTGCAAAGCCGTATTCTTTAAGTGCTTTATTAACCTGTGGGATACGTCCAGCGTAATCTTCAAATAATGCCATATCTATATTCCTCCAAGTCCTATTCTTTGCGTGGGTCGATTAATTTAACCATACCCTGATCTGCAGTTACACGACCATAGTGTGTGCGTGCACCTTCGATAGCTTCGTTAGCTGGTTTTCCGGCTTTGAGAGCATCCATCAATTTACCAAAGTTGATACAGTTGTAACCGATGATCTGATTGTCTTTATCGATTGCACATGTTTCAACGTAACCTTCTGTCATTTCGAGGTAGCGAGGACCTGTCTTGCGTGTAGCAAACATTGTTCCAACCTGAGAGCGGAGGTTCTTTCCGAGGTCTTCGAGAGAAGCACCAACTTTAAGTCCGCCTTCTGAGTAAGCTGACTGTGAACGACCGTATACGATCTGTGAGAAAAGTTCACGCATAGCTGTGTTGATAGCATCGCAAACAAGGTCAGTATTTAATGCTTCAAGAAGTGTTTTTCCGATAAGAATTTCTGAAGCCATAGCTGCTGAGTGTGTCATTCCTGAACAACCGATTGTTTCTACAAGTGCTTCTTCGATGATACCGTCTTTTACGTTAAGAGAAAGCTTACAAGCTCCCTGCTGTGGTGCACACCAACCGATACCGTGTGTGAAACCAGACACATCTTCGATTTTTTTTACCTGAACCCATTTGCCTTCTTCTGGAATTGGTGCTGGTCCATGATAAGCACCTTTAGCCAGAGGACACATGTGTTCAACTTCTGCTGTGTATGTCATAGTGATCTCCTATAATATAATCGGGTAAGTGGAATTTTCACAGCCCGACAAATTTACAATAACATCATTTTATATTTTTTATTGATTTTATACAACTATTTCGCTATTCTTCTTCTATTATGAGTGATAATAATGAACAGACACAAATTCTGACAGATGAAAATTCTCTCTGTAAAATTCCAAACTTTCATACACATACAAAACTTTGCCGCCATGCAGAAGGAATGCCTTCTGACTATGTAAAGGCTGCAAAAGAGCAGGGTGCGAGCATGCTTGGAATGAGCGATCATTGTCCGTATCCGGAATCGATGGGTTATAACTGGGATAATGTCAGAATGAAGGTTTCAGAAATTGAAACATATATTCAGGCTGTAAATCAGGCCAAAAAAGAAGCTCCATTTAATGTCTATCTTGGATTTGAATGTGAATATGATAAAAACTTTGCATTCTGGTACAAGGAACTTAAAGAAAAATACGGTGCTGATTATCTTGTTCTCGGACCTCACTGGTGTGTCGATGGAACTGAAAGAATATATATTCCTGAAATCAAACATGATTTAAGACTTTTGCATAAATATGCTGACCAGACTGTCGAAGCAATCGGTTCCGGACTTTATGATTTTGTTGCACATCCTGATTTATTCATGATGGGATGGCACGACTGGGATAAAGAAACCGAAAGTGTATTAAAGGCAATTCTTGACGCGGCCGTTGATAAAGGTATTCCGCTTGAGATTAACGGACTTGGTATTAAACGTGGAATTGTTGATGCAAATGTCGGTCCCCGCTACGGATATCCATATCATGAGTTCTGGGAAATGGTTGCAGAAACGGATGCGAAAGTAATCTGCAATTCTGATGCACATAATCCTGAAGATGTGATTGTATGCGCAAGAAACTCAAGGAAGTTTGCATCTCACTTTGGATTTAAAGTTATTGATACGGTTTTCTGATTTGTGAAGTTCCATATTAAGTAATAAAAACGAAATTTTATTACTCTTGACAAGAATTTTATTTTTTAAGATTATTGAATTTATGAAAATTACTGAAGCTAAAAATAATTTATCGCGCAATCACCTTGAGACACTTACTTCTTCTCAGCTTATTGCACTTGCAGATCTTCATGGAATTGATATTCCTGATGATTTGAACCGTCGTTTTATCATCGAAGAATTACTTGAAGTTGCAAAAGAGCTTGATGAAAATGCAAACTTTAAAGAAACAATTAAAGTTACAGAAGATGCTGTAAATTCCATTGCTACAGAATTACCAGATACTTATAATGAAACTAAAATTGATGTTCTTATGAGAAATCCTGTTTCTCTTTTTGTATACTGGGACATCAGTGAAGTTCATCTGAAACAGATTACTGCAAATAAGACTCCGCTTCATCTTCAGGTCTGTCTTTTTGATGACCTTGAAAGTGAAAAACCGGAAGATACTTTTGATATCCAGATTAATCAGGAAGACCGTGAACAGTATATTTTGATTCCTGGAGCAAAAAAATATGTCAGGGTTGATTTGATGCAGAATTCTGGAAGTGCACTTGATAATGTTCTTGCTGTCTCTTCAAGAATTCAGATTCCACAGGCTTCAGAAGAGTTTAAACATTTTCAGCCGGGTCATGATCAGAAAATCAAACCTGTTCTTGAATTGTCAGGAATAAAAACAATGTTCAAAAATCTTTATAATAATTACAGGCAGTCTTTTAACTGATATCGGAGCACGTTATGTCAAGTAAAAATATTTCATTATTATTAAATCTTCATCATCCATACATAAGACACACAGACGAAAAATCGCTTGAAAATGCTCAGGAAAAAGCTCTTTTATTTGAAAAGATTACAAACGTTTATATTCCATTGTTAAATATGCTTTCAAAACTCGAAAGCGAAAATTTAAAATATAAAATTGCAATTGTTTTTTCAACACCGCTTTGTTCTTTACTTTCTGATTCACTTATTAAAAAGCAGTATGTTGAATATCTGGATAAGCTTATCGATTTTGGAAAAAATGAAATCGTAAGAACAAAAGGTTTTAAAGAAGTAAATAAACTTTCTGTTGAATATCTTGAAAAAGCAGTAGAAGCAAAAAGATATTTTACAGAAGTATATGAAAATAATCTTTTGAAACATTTTGCATCTTTTGCTAAAAAAGGTATTGTAGAAATTCTTGCAACATGCGGAACTTATATGTTTATGCCGCATTATGCAGATATGAGTGAAATCTTAAATGCTCAGGTAGAAACAGGTTTATATTCTGTAAGACATTATTTTGGAGTAAACGCAGAAGGCTTTTTCCTTCCGGAAATGGGTTACGCCCCTGGTATAGAAAAAGTCTTGAGAATGTACGGCGTCAACTACACAATTCTTCCTTCACAGAGTTTCCTTTTGGGAGAGGTTACTCCGGAAAAAGGAATTTTTGCTCCATGCCGCTGTTACAACTGTCTTTCTCTTTTTGCAACAGATAAAATTAAACTTGAATATAATCAGAATGAAATTTATAAAAATTATAATAAAGACATTGCCTGGGAACTTGAATTAAAAGAACTTACTCCTTTCATAAAAAAAGGTCAGGCAAGAACTCCATCTGGTTTCTGTTATTTTAATAATTCTTTTACAGAATCTGAAATCAATCCGAAAATCTTAAAAAAATCTGAATATATTTATAATTCAGAAAATGCATGTAATCAGATACTGATTGATGCAGATGACTTTGTTAACGGATATAAAACAAAACTTGAAGATGCTGCAAAGATTTTAAAGGATACTGATGTTTCAATGACTTGTGTTTTTGATGATTCAATGCTTTATTCGTCATGGAACGAAGGTCTTTTATGGTTTGAAAATGTAATCAGAAAATTTGTTCAGAATGATATTAATGTTACAACTTTCTCTGAACTTCTTTTTGATAAATTTTCACTTCAGAAAATTGTTCCTTATTTTGCATCAGGCTCAGAAGAAAGTTATGGAGAAGATTATCTTTCAAATAAAAATGGATGGATGATCCGTTATCTCAGAAAAGCATGTGAAAGAATCGTTGACCTTGCCGGAAGATTCCCGGATGACAGCGGATTAAAAGTCAGACTTTTGAATCTCGGTTCAAGAGAATTAATGCTTGCACAGAGTTCTGAATGGGCAAAAATGATTGAAACAAATCAGTATGCAGAATATGCAGAAAAGACATTTAAAGACAGCATCATTTCCTTTACTGCTGTTTTTGATGCACTTGGTTCAAATACTGTAAGTACTGAATGGCTTTGTAATCTCGAAAAAGAACATCCGATTTTCCCATGGATGAACTTTAGAATTTTCAGCAAGAAAAAATAACGAAAAAGAAGTGACTCTGAAGTAAAAACTGAGAAGTGCGAGACGCTTATTCCAGACTCTGAATGTCAATTACTCTGTCAAAAAGTTTGTTTGAGTTTTTGACAAGGTTGATGCTGTTTCTTGCGGGTGTAAATGAAGGATTAAGTTTTAAACAGTTTTCCCAGCACTCGACAGCCTGTTCCATTTTTCCATTTGCGTAGAATTTTAAACCGTCTTCGTAGTAACCTTCAGCTACGAGTTCCTGTGATTTTCTTCCGCGGTCCCCAAAATTGATTTTTGCTGCAAGTGAAAAGTGATTTACAGGATTTAATGAAGATGTCAGATCAAATGTGTAGTTTAAGTCAATTACAAAAGATTTGAGCTTGATTTCCGTTCCGAGACTAAAACGAGGGTTAGCACCTTTCAGTCTGAATCCTGCCATCAGTTCCACAAAATTTGTAATATTTACATCAACTCCGGCACCAAAAGACCACATTTCGCTTTTTGAAAAATCAGAAATATTTACAGGCTGTGAAAAATCAGCACATATTGAAACAGGTTTTAAAAATCTGTAACTGATTCCGGCAGAAAGTTTTGTTGGAAGTGAATCATCTGTCTGAACGCCTTTAGAAGTTCCAAAACCAGTAAGTGCAATACCTGCATTCATAAGGCTTAACCCGATTTTTAAGTTTGGATTTCTGTCATTAAAAAATTTTCCTGCATTAAAACGCAGAAGAATTCCAAGGTCTCCCATAAGGGCCGCACCAGACTGTGCAAGACCCGAGTTTTTAATAATTTCACCAGTAATTCTGTCTGTATAATCTGGAATTGAGCGCCATGCGGCTTTTACATTTGCTCCGACTGCAAGCCCCTTGAAATAATAGCCATGAAAAAAGTTGTATGAAACATTAAAGACTGCAGTTGTTTCTGAATAATAATTTGATGCAGCTCTTTCTCCAAAATCATTATATTCTGTAAAGGGAACGTAAAAACATTTGAGTTTTGCACCGTAACCTAAATCATTTTTTCGCTGTGTAAAGGCAAATGTTTCAACATTTGAGTCTGAAATCCAGGAATTGTGAAGAAGTGCAAGTTCTGTATTTTCAAGGACTGAACTTGCTGCCGGATTGTAGTCAAAAAATCCAATGTCATCGGCAACGGCTGTAAAAGCAGATCCAAGGCTTTCTTCACGGCCTCCGGACGGAATGTTAAGCGACGGGAAAACTGTTGTACCTGCATTTTTGTCTACAAAACCGGAAAAGGAATCTGCAAGTGATGAAAAGACATCAATGTATTCCAGTGAACACACTTTTACTGGTATAATAAAAGCGGTGAGGAGGAGAGAAATACATATTTTACAAATTCTTTTCATTTTATTATAATTTTACCAAAAATATATTCAAATGTCTAATATCTCCAGTGTGTAACAACTATCTGGACATTATCGTTATAATAATTTTTCGGTTTTTTTTCCTTATATCATTAATTTTATTTACCGAAAAATATTAAGATAAGGGGAATTTATTATCAAAAAAGTCATTTTGATTCTGACATCATTATTTTTTCTCAACTTGTGTTTTGCAGAGGATAATTCTGCCGGTGCTGTAAATTCTACTCAGAATAAAAATGAAACAAAAATCAGAGAAATTGATGTTCTGATTGATGAAACTTATTATTCAAAAGCTCTTATTGAACTTAGCGATTATCTTCGTGCGCATCCGGATGAACTTGATATTGTTCAGAAAAGAATTGATAAAATTATGAAAGCGAGAAATCAATATATTGTTCTTGCAAATCAGCTTATAGATGTTATGGAAAATGATCCGGAAAATGCGCAGCATAAGCTTGAAATTATTTCTCAGCTTGAAAGTGTAGAAAAAAATCCTACAGAAGAGCAGCTTTCTTTTATACGTCAGGCAAAAATAGCTGCACAGTTTACATATTACAGAGCTCAGTTCAGAAGAATTGTTGAAGAGTCTGAAAAACTTCTTGAAAAGGGTGAATATTCTCAAAGTGTTTCCCAGATTCAAAAGGGATTTAATATGTATCGTGAAGAATTTTACGACGAAAATCCTGCAGGTGTTACAAACAATGTTACACAGATTGTCAATTCCATAAACTCACTTTGTAAAGAATATTCAAATGAACAGGATAGATTAAAAAGTTCATACAACGCTTTTATTAATGCTGTAAAAAGTTCAAATTATAATGATGCTGCAAAAACATATTCCAACTTCAACAATGAAATGCAGAATCTTGCAGACATAAGAAATTCAATTTATAAAAATGCAGTTTCATTAAAAGATATTTTTGCTTCACTTCAGAAAAAAAATCCGGAATTAACAGAGGCTTCTTATCTTCCGTTTGTTTTCAGATTTACACTCGGACTTGAAAATAATAAACGTTCTGGAATTATTGGCGTAATTGATAGTCAGTTTGCACAATATGTAGAAGGTGCAAAACCTGTAATAAACGATGTAATTACAAGCGGAGAGTTTGCAAAAATTGATGAGACAAATGTTGCATCTGTAAAAAGTTCGGAACTTCCGGTTTCAAAACTTTCGTCACTTTATAATTTTGCAGAACTGGGAATTTCCGTAAATGGAATGTATAAAAAACTCAGCTACGAAGTGAAATTTGATACTTCCAATAAAAATTATGTTGCATCAATGGAATATGTAAAAACAGTTTCAAAAACACTTGATGAAAGCTATTCTGTTCTTTCCAGATATCAGAAAACAAATGAAACCCTGAAAGCAATTGTAAAACCGGAAGATGCTGTTGAAGGTATAAGATCAAAAAATTCGTATGCTTCAATGATGATTTCATGTTCAAAAGAATATGATGAATGTGCATCAAAAGCAGATTCTCTTTTGAATGAATTGTGGTTTACTTCTTACAGAGATACGATTGTTCAGAATTCCAGAACAAAATCAGATGATTCTCCTTTTGAATATAAAAATTTTGATTCATATTATTCGTTGTTAAATAAAACTTTGTATGATGTCTGCAAAAAAGCAAGTGAGCAGCAATGGAAAGAAACTGCTTCTTATTTTGCATCTGCTTCAAATGACATCTGTAACTATTATCAGGAAGAATACAGAAAAACCCGGGAACTTCTTGAAACTCATTACCCGAAAGAAGCTCTTGTTTTACTTTCTAAAACAGAAAAAGATCTTAATGCTGATGCAGATACTCTCATTCAGTGCCGCGATATTCTTGTTCAGAGTTCTTCAAATAAATCTGCGTTTGCTCAGGAAGAAAAAGCTGTCGTTGACGGTGTTGCAAGAATGAATCAATTTAAAAAGGAAAGCCGTGATACAACAGATAAATGTAATGAAGAAATTCTTTTAAGCCAGAGAGCAGTAAATGAAGCTGAACTTCGTTATAATCAGGCAGTCAGTGCGTATAAACGGAACGATTACACAAATGCAAGAAAGAATATTGAACTTGCATCTTTAAAATATAAGGAATCATTTGACCATCAGGAAAATTCTGAACTTCGCGACAACAGTGATAAAAAACTTTTTGCATTAGGTCAGCAGATTAATGATGCAGAAAATAAACTCGTTGTAGCGGAAGTGCGTCAGTTAAAAAATAAGGCAAAGACTGAATATTATAACGGAAATTTTGAAAAGTCTGAAAGTCTTCTTGCAAAAGCAAAGAGCAGATGGGCTGTTACAAATGGAGATGAAGAAGATGAAGAAATTAAAAATCTCCTTGCTCTTGTAGAAACAGCTCTTTCAATGAAGACCGGTCGTGTAATTCCACCGACTGCACCTCTTTATCCTGAAATGTCTCAGATTTTAAGTATTGCTCACCAGTATTATGACAAAGGTTCTAAACAGATAAAGAAAGGTGAAAAGGATGAAGGTGTTGAGATTTTGAATCTTGCAAAGAAAAAACTTCAGGAAGTTCAGCTTGTATATCCGTTAAATCAGGAAGCGAGTCTTTTGACACTTAGAATCGACCAGTTGATTGATTCTGACAGTTTTAACGATATGTTTGACAGAAAAGTTGCAAGTGCAAAAGAAAACTATAAAATCCGTGATAAGCAGCAGGAAGCTTACCGTGATCTTTGTGACCTTTATGAAATCAGACCTGATTATCCGGGACTTAAAAATCTGATTTATCAGGTTGAACTTGAACTTGGTTTTAAACAGAAACCTGTTGATACGACAGCGATAACAAAATCTCAGGCTTTGACCCGTGAAGCACAGTCGCTGATTTCTTCTGCCGGTAAAAATGAAGCACAGCTTAGAAATGCACTTGCAAAGCTTGATCAGGCTATTGTATTGAATCCAAATAATGATCAGGCATATATGTTAAAAGACCGTGTCCAGGTTTCTCTCGGAGGAAGGGCAAGCGTTGTATTGTCTTCTGCAGATGAAGCAAAATATCAGTCTGCAATTCAGGAACTGCAGAAAAATAATATCGTTGGTGCTTATGCAATTGTTGAACAGCTTTTGCAGAAGCCTGAAAATAAGAGAAGTACAAAAGTACTTGATTTACAGAAAAAAGTAAAAGCATTGTTGTAATTTTATGATGACTAAAGTAAAATGACAGATGGTGGGATTATTCTTGAATAAAATCAGCAGTTTTAGAAAGTTTATTTTTCTCTTTTTGATTTTTACAGGCATATATGTTTTTGTGCCCCAGAATGTTTATGCTGAATTTTACTGGGAAGTTCCTGAAAAACTTACATCAACTGATTCACGCTTTCCAAAAGCGATAAGTAATAACGATTCATGCGCTGTTTTCTGGCAGGAAACAGATACTCAGAATAAACTTGTTTATCTTTCATGTTCTGTAAAAATGTATAATACGGATGGACGAGCAGAGTGGAATTCAGTCAGAAAATTTGCGGGTCCTTTTCCTTATTCGGGAGAAGTACCTGATTTATATTCTGCTGCGATGAATAAAGACGGAAAAATCTGTGTCAGCCTCTTGTCTGATTCAAATACCATTTCTGTTTTTACTTCTTCTGACGGCGGAAAAACTTTTAATGAAAATCATTTTGAAAAATTAAGTCTTCCGCTTGTTGCACCACGAATCTATTCACTTAAATCAGGAGATTTTATTCTCTTTACATCACTTGGAAAAGATGAATCTTTTTCGATGCTTACTGCAAGAAGTCATGACGGATTAAAGTGGTCTGAGTTTACAAATTTTGAACCGACAAAAAATTTGAAAAATCCATTTTTGCCAGTACTTGTTTCTTCTGAAAAAGGAGAGACACTTTTCTTTCAGGCACAATATCTTTACGGAACAAGACTTTCATATCAGCTTTATACGACACATTCCCGTTCAAACGGTGCTTCATGGAGTGCTGCGGAATTAGTAACTGACCAGACTTCTGTTTCAGGTTCAGATAATCTTTTTACATCCTTTCATAATCAGCAGCCTTCAATACTTTCAAAAGATTCAAGAACATATATTGCATGGGAAAGAACTCATATAGCTTCTGAAAATTCAAATATCTGTTTTGCAGAAGTTGATTCTTCAACAGGAAAAATAGTTTCTCAGGTAGAACAGCTTACTTCTCGGGGAAACTGTTCAAGACCTGTTTTATTTTCTTTTAATGATATGATAAGTCTTGTCTGGTTTGATACAAGACTTGGAACAGAAACAGTTTATTTTTCTCAGAAAGAAGGTGTTTTGTGGAATGAAATCAAACTTTCGCAGAATGGACTTTCATCTGTCTTTTCTTATCCTGTGGTTACAAACGGAGGTAAGGAACTTGCTTTTGTATGGCAGACAGATAATTCAATTTACAGACTTTCTGCAGATAACAGTGTAAGACAGCCGAAAATCAATCCATTGACGTACATAGCAGGACGTCATTCAAAAGAAGAAAAAGTCCGTTATCAGATTATGCTTCCACAGGACAGCTCCGGTATTGCAGGATATTCCTGGATATGGACAAAAGATAAAGACGAAGAAGTTCCGCATATTTTAAAAGCACTTCCAAAAGAGAATGTTGTAAATGTAGAAGCTTCTGATGAAGGTGAATATTTTCTTAAAGTTGCTGCAACTGACTATGCAGGAAACTGGTCTGATGCTCAGATTATATCTTATTACAGAGATTTGACTCCTCCTTCATGTCCTGTCATAAAACTTCCGGAACTTGATCAGTATGGATTTGTAAATGCAAACTCATTTGTAATTTCATGGCAGGATGATGAAAATGCTGATGATATCGCAGGTTATTCATGGAATATTGTCAGGGCAGATGATATGGTTAAAGGTGTTGTTACATCTAAAAAGCATCCTGCAAAATTTTCTGATTTAGAAATTAAAGATACAGTTACTGCATTTAACAATAAATATGATTCTTCCGTCTTACCACAAAAAATTTCTGCTCCACAGAAAAAAATAATGCAGAAGAAAAACAATACACAATTTATAAATTATTCAAATGGAATTTATATTTTTGCTGTCCGTGCAATTGACGAAGTTGGAAATGTCGGAGAACCTTCTTACGCTGTTTTATATTTAAATAAATTTGAACCTTATACATTAATTACATCTGTAAAAAAATCGCAGGATATTTTTGGAAATGTTAACCTGACTCTTGAAGGTACAGGATTTAATTATGACGGCATTATATCTGACATTTATCTTACTCAGGAAAATAAAACAGAGTCAGCCGTTCATTTAAAATATTCAAACGGTGATTATAAAATAAATTCAAATTATAAAATTTCAGACATCAAACTTTCTTCACAGCTTCCGAAAGGAAAATATTATATTTCTCTTTACCACACAGACCGCGGATTGTATAAATCAAATCTTGCATTCTCAATTTCTGAAAACGGTACTGTTAAGATTGAAAAAGAATATGAATATGTTCCAGACTGGTTCGGATATACAAAACTTGGAAAATATAATGTTCAGGTTGCATACATTTTGCTTGCAGTTCTTCTGATTTTTGCTCTTGCAGGAATTCTTCTTGCAGTCAAGGGAATTGCGAATACTATAAAGGATTTCAATATTGTTAATCTTGAAGTCCGTGCTTTAATACAAGGAGATATTATGCCATTACAGAAAAAACAAAGGGCAGTGGCCCTTAAGAAAAAAGGCGGTGGACTCCGTCTTAAACTCATTGGATTTACTGTTATACTTGTTTTGATGGTTTCTCTTCTTGTATCAATTCCTCTCGGATTTATAATGGTAAGGACTCAGGAGCAGAGTCTTTCGCAGGGCCTTCAGGATCGAGTAAATGTACTTCTTGAAAGTTTATCAAGTGGAACCAAGGCGTATATGCCTTCTGAAAATATTCTTGAACTTTCTTATCTTCCTGGTCAGTCAAGTGCTCTTGAAGAAGCCAATTATGTAACAATTACCGGTTTTAAAACCGGAGAAGAAAATTTTACTGATGCAGCTCTTGAATATGTATGGGCAACTAATGATGAGCGGATTACAAATGAAAATGAAAATGAAAAAATAATTGATTCTAAAATTTATAATGCCGGAAGTTCAAAAATTACTGATGAAATATTCAGTCAGATAGCAATGAACTGTAAAGAAGTAAATACAAAAGCTTCTGAAACCGCAGGTGAAATTGCAAATAATATTGCAAAGCTCAATGCAGAAGGAGCACAGCTTGCACTTAAGACAGATAAAGCATCTGTCAACAGAATGAATGAAATTGCTGACATCACAACTCAGCTTACAAACAGAATGACAGAAACAATGAACAGTCTTTCTCTTGAAAACAGTTCATCTTATCCGCTTTATGACAGTAAAGTTTTAGACAGAAATAATACAGAATATCTTTTCTATCGTCCTGTTCTTTACCGTTCCGGAAGTTCAAAGACATTTGTACGTGGAATAGTATTTATTTCAATTTCTACAAAATCACTGATTTCCAAAATTGATGCAGCACAGAATACAATCACATTGACAGCTCTCGGAATTGCTCTTGTTGCGGTTATCATCGGTACAATCTGTGCAATTGCCCTTGCAACAATCATTGTTAATCCTATTAAACGACTTGCAAAACATGTGCAGATGATCGGTCAGACAGTCGACAAGGAAAAACTTGCTGGAAAAGAAATCGTAATCAAATCAAAAGATGAAATCGGAGCTCTCGGTGACACTGTAAATGAAATGACACGCGGACTTGTAAAAGCGGCTCAGGACGAACATCTTTTGATGGACGGTAAAGTCGTTCAGCAGACATTCCTTCCGCTTTCGACAGACGGTAAAGGAAATAAACAGACAACGGCACAGATTAAAGATGCAGCACTGGAATTTGTAGGATATTACGAAGGTGCATCCGGTGTATCTGGTGACTATTTTGACTACAAGAAACTTGATGACAGATGGCATGTTGTAATCAAGTGCGACGTTTCGGGACACGGAGTTCCGGCGGCGCTTTTGATGACTGTAGTTGCGACATTGTTCCGAAAGCATTTTGAAAACTGGAGCTATGCAAAAAATGGAACTGATCTTACAAAACTCGTATGTACAATCAACGACTTCATTGAAGCTCTCGGAATCAAAGGAAAGTTTGCGACAATCATCCTTTCCCTCATCGATACAAAAACAGGTGATGTATATCTCTGTAACGCCGGAGACAACATCGTTCACATTTACGACAGTCACGAGAAAAAGCAGAAAGTCCTTACACTTCAGGAAACTCCGGCTGCAGGTCCGCTCCCGACATTCATGGTAGAAATGAAAGGCGGCTTTAAATTGGAAAAGACACACCTTAACAAAGGCGACATTCTTTTCCTCTATACTGACGGTATCGAAGAAGCAACACGCAAATTCCGTGATGCAGAATTTAACGTAACAAAATGTGCAGAGCCTGGATTAAATGAAGGCGATGTTCACGGAAATCATAAAGTAGGTTTGGATTCTGAACAGATGGAACCAGAGCGAGTAAGTGCAATCATTGAAGCAGCTCTTAACAAACAGACTTACGTTCTTGAAAAATTCCACAGTCCGCTTCCTGATGAAAAACTCGTTTTCGATTTCTCAAAAGGCGACGGAACTGTACAGGATGCGATTCTCGCTCTCTGTTCTGTTGAAAAAGTATTCCGCTTTTACAAACCGATGGACGTTACTCCGACAGATATTGTCCGCGTAGATAAAAAGATCGATGCTTATCTTAAGAAATGTTTTAACCTTTATGATTATTACTGCTCAAATCAGGAAGCAATTTCTGAAGAATCGTCATACTTGTATTATACAAACCTCCGCGAAGACGAACAGCTTGATGACTTAACACTTGTTGCGGTTAAGATGTAATAAAGGAAAATTTTCTTTACAGACATTAATATGTTTATAAAAAAAAATAATACCAGTCAGTCAGCGGCAGGCAAAACCGCTAGCTGACGTCGCTACACACTGAGTTATTTGGCCACACGGATAAGTCCGCTACGCTGGACGGGCTACGCACGTCCCCAAAAAAATAAATCCTTGCTATTAATTTAAATGGATAAAGGTTTTGGGTGGCGGCGTAGCCGACACAGCGTTAGCGAACTCATCCGTGTGGCTAATTCCCACTATACAAACCCCTTGAAAAACTATATACTTAATTGAAAATGATGGAAAACTATGCACTTTTGCGCATTTAGAAGTTCCATTTAAAGAGAATTTTTATAAATAAAGGTAATATATATGGATTTTAAGGAATTTAATTTGGATTCGGGCCTCGCAGAGGGAATCCAGAATGCCGGTTATGTGAGCTGTACGCCGGTTCAGGAGCAGGTTATTACTGCAAGTGGTGATGGAAGTGATTTGTATGTTCAGTCTCAGACTGGAACTGGTAAAACTGCGGCATATTTGATTGCTGTAATGCAGGAAATTTTGACAAAACCTGAATGCAAAGGCAAGAAGGCTTTGGTTATGGTTCCGACTCGTGAACTTGCAGTTCAGGTGGAAATGGAATGCAGAACGCTTTGTGAGAAAACTGGTTTGAAAGTTTTTTCTTTTTATGGTGGCGTTGGATATGAAAAACAGGTTAAGGCAATCGAAAACGGAGTTGATATTTTAGTTGCAACTCCTGGTCGTATCATTGACCTTCAGGAACAGAACAAACTTGATTTGTCAAATGTCGGATTTGCAATCATTGATGAAGCAGACAGAATGTTTGATATGGGATTCTATCCAGACCTCAGAATCATTTTGAAGCATCTTCCAAAAGCAGAAGACAGACAGACAATGCTCTTTTCTGCAACTCTCAACACATATGTAAAAAATCTCGCATGGGAATATACCCGCGATGCAAAAGAAATTACTATCGAAGCCGAAAACATCACAGTTGATGAAATCGATCAGGAATTGATTCACGTTTCATCAGATGAAAAAACAAAACTTCTTGTCGGAATTCTTTCACGCGAAAAACCAGAAAGCACAATCATTTTCTGCAATACAAAAAAAGGATGCGAAATCATCGGAAAGCGTCTTTCTATGAACGGCTTTTCATGTGAATACATTATCGGCGACATGCAGCAGACAAGACGCCTCAAAGTTTTGAATGACTTTAAAGCTGGAAAAGTTTCTATCCTCGTTGCGACAGATGTTGCTGCCCGTGGAATTGATGTAAACGATCTTTCAATGGTTGTTAACTACGATCTTCCGAATGAACCGGAAAATTATGTTCACCGTATCGGTCGTACAGCACGCGCTGGAAAATCTGGAAAAGCATACACATTCTGCAGCGAAAAAGATGTTTACGACTTAATGCCGATTGAACGCTATATCGGAAAATCAATTCCGTCTGTTGTATGTAATTCTGACATGCTCGGCGAAGATAAGAGTGAAGGAACTTACATCAAGCTTGATTCTTATGATGATGAACACGGCGACAGAAGATCGTTCCGCGAAAAGAAAGGTGAAAACCAGCGTGGAAGAAATTACAAAGGTAAGAGCCGTTATGATAAGAAAAACGGGGATTCAAAATTCCACGACAGAAAGAATGACGGATACAAAAAAGATTATAAGAATGAAAACCGCGAAGATCTTTCGAGTCTCAGCTTTGAAGAGCGCATGAAAGTTTACAAAGAAAAATACGCTAATTCAAATTCCAAAGACAACAACAAACGTTACGATAACAAAAACAAAAATCGTAACGGCAAAAAATTTGACAGAAAATACGATAAGAATTCAAACTACAAAAACAGCAAAAAGAATCCTAAAAACAATCTGTCTGGAAAAAGAACTTATGATTCAAACAAAAAAGGTGTTCAGAAAAAAGGACTCTTTGCAAGAATTAAAGCTCTTTTTTCAAAAAAGAAATAACGGTTGGAATTATTCCACAAAAAAAATTACTGCGAGGAAATAAATAATGATTACAGTAAGTGATGTATCTTTGCGTTTCAGCGAAAAACCACTTTTTAAAGATGTCAACTTAAAATTTACAAACGGAAACTGCTACGGAATCATCGGTGCAAATGGTGCCGGAAAATCTACTTTCTTAAAAGTTTTGTCTGGTGAACAGGATCATGATTCAGGTACTATCACAATCGGAAGCGGAGAACGAATGGCTGTATTAAAGCAGGACCACTTTGCTTTTGATGAATTTTCTGTAAAAGATACTGTAATGCAGGGATTCCCGAAACTTTATGAATGTGCAAAAGCTCGTGAAGCAATTTACGAAAAAGCAGATTTTTCTGAAGAAGACGGAATCAAAGCTTCTGAACTTGAAGGTGAATTTTCAGAACTCGGCGGATGGGAAGCAGAAAATCAGATTGAACAGATGCTTTCTGGTCTTGGACTTGAAGAAGAACATCATGACAAGATGATGAGTGAACTTGATGAAAGCCAGAAAGTCCGCGTACTTCTTGCACAGGCTCTTTTTGGAAATCCTGACATTCTTCTTCTTGACGAACCTACAAACGGTCTTGACCTTGAATCAATTGCATGGCTTGAAGACTTTTTGATGGAATTTCCAAATACTGTAATCGTTGTATCGCATGACCGTCACTTCTTGAACGCAGTTTGTACTTACATCTGTGACATCGACTACGGAAAGATTTCTCAGTTCTCTGGAAACTATGACTTCTGGTATCAGATGAGCCAGATCATGCAGCGACAGGCTAAAGACCAGGCTAAAAAGCGTGAAGAAAAAATGGCTGACTTGAAAGAGTTCATCCTTCGTTTTGCTTCAAATGCCGCAAAATCAAAACAGGCAACAAGCCGCAAAAAGATTTACGACAAACTCGCTCTCGAAGAACTTCCTGTTACAAGCAGAAAATTTCCGTATGTTCACTTTCAGGCTAACCGCGAAATCGGAAACAATGTTCTTGAAGTAAAAGATGTATGCTATAAAGAAGACGGAATTGAATTACTCAAAAACTTTAACCTTACAGTAAACAGAACAGATAAAATTGCATTTGTCGGAATTGAACACAATTCCATTTCAGCTCTTTTTGACATCATCACAGGAACAAAAAAAGCAGACTCAGGCGAATATTTCTGGGGACAGACAACAACAAACACTTATCTTCCTCGTGATACAACTTCATATTTTACAAATGACTACAACATTACAGACTGGCTCAGACAGTATTCACCAGACCAGGATGATGCATATGTACGCGGATTCTTGGGAAGAATGCTTTTCTCAGGCGACGAATCGTTAAAGCCTGTAAAAGTTCTTTCCGGTGGTGAAAAGGTTAGATGTATGCTTTCAAAACTCCAGCTTTCAGGAGCAAACGTTTTGATTCTCGACGATCCGACAAACCATCTCGACTTGGAATCAATTCAGAGTTTGAACGAAGCTCTCACATCTTTCCCTGGCGTAATTCTTTTTAATTCCCACGACCACGAATTTGTTCAGTCAATTGCAAACCGCATTGTAGAAATCACTCCAAACGGAGTAATCGACCGCATGATGCCGTTCGATGACTACCGAAAAGACGAACAGGTAATTGAATTAAGAAATAAAGCCTACGAAGGCACAGGCAAAAAAATAAGATATTAAAATTATAAAGCCACAGATTGCACAGATATACAAATATTTTTCATTAATATTTTTTTTATGTGCTTTCGTCGGTTTTATGATATAAAAAAAGGCTGTGCTCGCGGGCGTGCCAGAGAAGCATTACTGCGGCGCAGGATTTTTTTTATATCACAAAACCGACTACGCACATAAAAAACATCTTTTCAATAAGCTGTGTAAATCTGTACAATCTGTGGCTTTAAAAATTTTATTATAATTATTTTTGTTAATCTTCTGGGGCTTTGAACATTTCGGCCATTCGGGCGAGAATGTCCTGGGCTTTTTCATCTGAGACTACCTGTGATGGTTCGTGGTATTCTACGAGGTTTGGTGGAATTTCGTCTAAGAATCTCGATGGGGTACATTCCACTGTGGCAGACATTTTTCTTCTTTTCTGACATGACGAAATAAAAAGCTTATCTCTTGCCCGTGTAATTGCTACATAGAAAAGACGCCGTTCTTCTTCGACATTTCCATCACCTTCTTCAATTGACCGTGCATGAGGAATAAGGCCGTCTTCAGCCCCAGCAATAAAAACAACAGGAAACTCAAGTCCTTTTGATGCGTGAATCGTCATGAGATTTACTTTTCCTTTGTCGTTTTCATCATCACCATCATCACGGCTCAAAAGAGTGATGCGGTTTAAGTAATTGTAAAGGTTTGCATCATAGTTGTCCGGATTGTTTTCCCATGTTTCAATTGACTGAATGAGATGCTCGATATTAAGATATTTAAATCGGGCGGCTTTTTCTGATTTAGGATTATCGACTATGAGATAGTCCCAGTAATTTATTTCTTCGACAAGTGCACGCACTTTTTTTGAAAGACCTTTGCCGCTGATCATTGAAGTGTTTCCTTCAATGATGTCCATAAATTCTTTAATGAGAAGTTTAGTCTTGTCGTTTAAAACTCCGTCTGGCATCGCCATCAAATCTGTAATTGCCGTCCAGAGAGAACACTTATTCTGAAGCGCATAATCATTGAATATTTCAAGAGTAGCACGACCGATTCCGCGGCGTGGAACATTGATGATACGGATTAAGTTTACATCGTCATCGTGATTTGCAATCACGCGAAGATAACTGATTACATCTTTGATTTCTTTTCGCTGAAAGAATGAAGTTCCGCCGGACATTGTATATGGAATGTTTGCTTCGAGAAATGCTTCTTCAATAGGGCGCGACTGGGTGTTTGCGCGCATCAGAACGCCAAACTGGTCATACTTGAGTTTTTCTTCCATCGAAATTCCCTGAATGGATTCTGCAATAAAGTTTGCTTCATCAGTTTCGTTGTCGGGCATAAAGATTTCGATTGGTTTTCCAGAGTTGTTTCCGCTCCAGAGTTTTTTTTCTTTTCTGTTTGTATTGTGGGAAATTACACCGTTTGCGGCTGCTAAGATTGTCTCTGTTGAACGGTAATTCTGTTCAAGACGGATTTCCTGCATGCCTTTAAAGTCTTTTTCAAAATTGATGATGTTCTGATAATCAGCCCCGCGCCAGCTGTAAATTGACTGATCATCATCTCCAACGACTGCAACATTTTTATCTGCAAGAAGATGCATAAACTCGTACTGTTGGTGACTTGTATCCTGAAATTCATCAATCATTATGTATTTGTAACGGCTTTTGTAGCGTTCGAGTACTTCTGGAAACTCGCGGAATATTTTAATCGGTAAAACGATAAGGTCATCAAAGTCAACTGCGTTGTAAAGCTTGAGTCCAGCCTGATAGCCTTCGTAAAGCTGTTTGTACATATCGTTTTCGCCGTTCCAGTCTTTTCTTCCGCATTTGATGTTTGAAAAAAGGTTTCCGATTTTGTAGACATCAAGATTGTCTGCAGTAAATCCGAGTTCGCGGCCTGTTTCTTTTATGAGTGTATTTCTGTCTGTTTCATCGTAGATTGAAAAATTTTCACGCCATCCGAGTGCTGTTATTTCCTGGCGGAGAATTTTTACTCCGAAGGCATGGAATGTTGAAACAGTAAGGTTCTGAAGTTTTTTCTGAGTGAGGTCTTTGATTCGTTCTTCCATTTCGCGTGCAGCTTTGTTTGTAAATGTCAAAGCAAGAATCTGGCTCTGTGGAATTCCGATGTCGAGCATATGTGCAATTCTGAAAGTGATTACGCGTGTCTTTCCGCTTCCGGCTCCTGCAATGATCAGAATAGGGCCGTCGACAGTTGTAACTGCACGATACTGTTCCGGGTTGAGTTCTTTTTTCAATGTCTCTAAATCTAATGCTGCCATAATTCCCTTTGTTAAAAAATAATTTTCATCATCTAAAAATTATTTTGCTATTTTTAATTCCCACGCTTTATGACACTTAGTGCCTTCAAAATCTTTCGGAATTGATTCTTCTGTAATGTCAGTTACCATAATGACTTTCCCAGAAATTGTAGCCTGTGGTAACTTTGATTTATCGAACACAAGTTTTGTACTGTTTGTTGAAAAATATAAAACGCCGCCTGGTGAAAGAATGTTGAGACAGTCTTTTACAAGCTGAGGCCAGTCTTTGTTTATGTCGAGAACATTGTATGTGTTCTTGCTGTTTGAAAAAGTAGGCGGGTCGAGGATGATTAAATCATAATAATCTTCTTCTTTGAGCTGTCCCTGTTTTGCGCTCACAGCTTTTTCCTTTAAAAATTCAATGCAGTCACATCTTGTGTAAATATATTTTTCGCTGTCAGAAAATCCGTTGAGCATCATGTTGTCTTTTGCAAAAGAAAGATATGTGTTTGAAAGATCAACTGATTCAACTTTTCGTGCTCCGCCTTCTGCAGCATATACTGAAAAACTTCCTGTGTAGCAGAAAAGATTTAGAACTGATTTTTTTGCTGAGATTTCGCGGACTTTTGAACGGAGAGGGCGGTGGTCAAAGAAGAGACCTGTGTCGAGGTAAGATGTTAAATCGAGTTTGAAAAGCTGTCCTGCTTCCTGGGTGACGCCTGTTATTTTGTAAGTGGAATTTGTTAAGCCAGTTTCTTCGTCAGAGCTGTCATCACTTGAAGTGCCGCGGGTTTTTGAAGTGACCTCAGTTTTTTCGTATTGAGATGTTCCTCTCTGGCGTTTTCGTTCTTTTTTTACGATGTGATTTTTCTGAAGACCAAGTACCTCAGCTGCAACATTTGCCATTTCTTCAAACCAGATTTCTTCTTCTTTTTCGTCTTTTTCATAAGGACGCTCGTAAAGATAGAGAACTGCGTACTGATTATATGAGATTTCGTTTTGAACAGTCGGATCGTTTTGAGAAATGCGTTCTGTAAGATTTGCGGTGTAGCGTGCAGCTTCGGCTTTTGAGTCAGTTCCATCAGGTAAAAACTCGTATAAATCGAGGCTTACTGGAATTTCTGGAATGTCTTTGTCGTAGATTCTGTAGCACGAAATTTTATTTTTGCGTGCCCATTTTTTGAGTTCCTTGAGCTTTCGTTTGAGGCGGTTTGCAAAAAGTGTCTTCTGATTTTCGAGCTTGGCTCCGGCATTATTAAATTCCATATACACAGTTATAGCACAAAGCGGCAAAAAAATATATAATTTGGCAGTATTTTTTAGTGGAATCGGACGCTTATGCTTTTTATTTTTGATATGGGCGGTGTTGTGACGAACACTTTTGAGTTTGACGCAATGTACAAAAGCCTTAAAATGGATTCAAAAGAATTTCGTGAAATCTGTAAAAGTGGAACTGATATTTTTTCACTTCTCACAAAAGGTGAAATTTCTGTAAAAGAATTCTGGGCTCAGTTTAACGACAGAATTAAAGGCCGCGATATTACTCCTGTTAAAAACGATCTTTTCAGGCTTTATTTTCATCCGGTCCTTAACGAAAAAACTGCAGCAATCATAAAATCGCTTAGAAAAAAACATCGCGTCATCTGCGGAACAAACACAATTGACAGTCACTATGAAAACCACGCAGAACGCGGAGATTATGCATTTTTTGACCAGACTTACGCATCAAATAAAATCGGAGAAGAAAAACCAGATGAAAACTTTTTCCGCGTGATTTTACAGGCAGAAGGCGTTAAACCGGAAGACACTTTTTTTACTGACGACAGAGAAGAAAACATCGAAGTCGCACGCCGGGTCGGAATAAACGCAGTTTTATTTACCTCAGCCGAACAGCTTAAAAAAGAGTGGAAAAAATATTTTTAAGTTTTAATTAAAATAATTTTTAATCAGAAGGATAATTGATATGACATTTCCAAGAGTATTTTTAAATTCAAAAGAAGAAAAAGAAATTAACCAGGGATTCCCTTGGGTTTTTGATAATGAGATTTCTCATTTAAAAGTTAAGAAGAACAGCGCTGAAAAAGAAGAATGGGTTAATATAACATTCAAAGACTGTACGCTTGAGCCTGGAACTCCTGTTGAGATTTATACAAAGGCAGGCGGATTTTTAGGAACTGGAATTTTCAATAAAAATTCCAAAATTACAATCCGTATCATTTCAAATGAAAAAGGCGATTCAGTATATTCTGATATCGAATCTTTCTGGTCAAAAAGAATTTCAGATGCTTACAATATCCGACAGCTTCATTATTCACAGAATGATTCATATCGTCTTATTTTTGCAGAAGCTGATTTGATTCCAGGTTTTATCTGCGAAAGATACTGTGATGAAAATGAAAAAGTTTATCTTGTAGTTCAGTTTTTAAGCATGTCATGTGAAGTTTTCAGAAAAGAAATTTTGAGCGCACTCGAAAAGATCTGCCGTCCGTATGGAATCTATGAAAGAAGTGATGCTGATGTCAGAACAAAAGAAGGCCTTGAAATGAAAGCAGGCTGGATTGGTGCTGCCCGTGATGAAAAAATTGTAATCATTGAAAATGGAATTAAGCTTACAGTTGATCTTGCACACGGACAGAAGACTGGATATTTTCTTGACCAGAAAGACAACAGAAAAGAAGCTGCTGCATTCTGCCATGGAAAAACTGTTCTTGATACTTTTACGCATACAGGTGCTTTTGGTCTCAATGCATTTAAAGCCGGTGCAAAAGAAGTTATCAGTGTTGATATAAGTCCTGAAGCCGTTGATACAGTTAATGAAAATATTAAAATCAATGGCGCAGAAAAAGTAATGACTGCAGTCTGTGCAGACGTTTTTGATTTATTAAAACAATATGAAACAGAAAACAGAAAATTTGATGTAATTATTCTTGATCCTCCAGCCTTTACAAAAAGTGCAAAGATGATTCAGAAAGCTTATGGCGGTTACAAAGAAATCAATCTTCGTGCGATGCGTCTTTTAAATAAAGGTGGAATTCTTGTTACATGCAGCTGTTCTCACTTTTTTGATGCAGTAACTTTTTATGATATGCTTATGCATGCTTCAATGGACAGCCATAGAAGAGTTCAGATTCTGCAGAAGAGAGGAGCAGGACCTGATCATCCGGTACTTCTCGGATATCCAAAGTCAGAATATCTGAAATGTGCAATAACAAGGGTATTTTAATTTTGAGGAGATTAAATGGGCAATTATAATTCCGTTGTTTTGCTCGGACCTACAGCAGTTGGAAAAACTTCTCTTGGTGTAAAGCTCGCGTCTGAGTTTGGATTTGAAATCATTTCTGCAGATTCCCGTCAGGTTTATAAAGGCCTCGACCTCGGAAGCGGAAAAGATTTAGATGAATATAATTACAACGGCCAGAAAATTCCATATCATGTGATTGATGTTACAGATCTTTCTCACGAATATAATCTCTTTGATTACACAAAAGATTTTTACAAAGCATTTTCAGATATAACTTCGCGCGGTAAAATTCCATTTGTAGTCGGTGGAACAGGAATGTATCTTGATTCCTTTATAAGAAATTATGAACTTGTTGAAGTTCCGGAAAATAAAGAATTAAGAAAATCACTTGAATCAAAAACACTCGAACAGCTTGATGAAATGCTTTTACAGTTAAAACCTGATCTTCACAACAGAACGGATCTTGCACTTCGAGACCGAGTTGTGAAAGCAATCGAAATTGCAACATTTATGCAGAGTGAAGAATATCTCAAAAACAAAGAAGAACTTTTAAGACGCCCAAAAGTAGAACCTTTGATTCTCGGAACGACAATTGACCGGAGTATATTAAGAGAAAATATCAGAATCAGACTTCAGGAACGCTTTGATGAAGGAATGATTGAAGAAGTGCAGGGACTTCATGATGCAGGTTTTTCATGGGAAAGAATGGAACGTCTTGGACTTGAATATAAATTTATTTCAGAATATCTCGAACAGAAAATCAAGACAAAAGAAGAACTTTTTGATTCTCTGTATACTGCAATCTGTCAGTTTGCAAAAAGACAGGAAACCTGGTTCCGCGGAATGGAACGAAAAGGCGTAAAAATAACCTGGCTCACACGAGAGGCAAACCAGGTTTCAAAGTTTAACGAAGCAGTTAAATTAATTAAAGAAAACTTTAATTTCTAGATTATGAAATTAATTTTCTAATTAAGCTCCAACAGCCATTTTCTGAGTGTCTTCAACTTTTGTAAGATAACCAGTTCTTACGCAGCTGTCGAAAAGAGTATGGCTGATAAAGTCTGTTTTAACTTCATTGTAGCCGTCACGATCGCGGACGATTCTAACTACGTAGCCGTCTTCCATTTCGTGAACGATTGTCATATAGTCTGTAGATTTTCCAATACTTTTTAATGTGTAAGTTCCCATAGTTAAACCCCTTTACATAAAATAAAATTCTACTTAAAGTACAAATTGCTTGTACTTATATTTTCGGTTTTTGAAAAATTTTGTTTAGCATTTTTTTATGAATTTTAGAGATTTTTTAGATTTAAATATTTTATGTGATTCTCATCTTCATCTGTCAGATTTTTGTGACGATGAGGTGGAATTTATAAATAATCCGAATTATTTCTGCATTTCATCATGTCATACAGAAAACGATTTTCAAAAAACAGAAAAACTGAAAGCTGAATCAAAATCAAATATTTTAATAAGTTTTGGAATTCATCCGCAGAAACCTGAAAAAAGTCTTATTTCTTTTCTGGAAAAACTTTTACAGAATAATAAACTAAATGCTGTAGGAGAGTGCGGTTTTGACTTTTTTACAGATGAGTTTAAGTCAAATCAGAAAGAGCAGACTGAAGTTTTTAATATCCAGATGGAATTTTCTCAAAAATATAATGTTCCTCTTGTAATTCATGGACGAAAATGTGTTGAACAGTTTTTTAAAAATTCAATTACGTTAAAAAAATGTCCTTCTGTAATTTTTCATTCCTTTATGGGAACAGCATCTGAAGCTTTTTCACTTTTAAATCACGGAATAAATGCAGCATTTTCATTTTCAAAGCAGCTTTCAAATGGAAATAAAAAGGCGATTGAATGTGTAAAAAATCTTCCTGCAGACAGACTGCTTTTTGAAACAGATGCACCATATCAGACTTTAAAAAATGAAAAAATAACAGCCCCACAACAGATTTTATCTGTTTATGAGGCTGCTTATAATCTGCGTAAAGAAAATGATTTTTCAGATTTTGCAGGAAAGATTTATTCTAATTTTCAGCATTTTGTAAATATTGTTTAACGGCTTTCATAGTTTCGTCAAGAAGCTTTACAAAATCATTAATAAGAGGAGCAAGATTTCCTTCTGCTTTTTTTCTAAGAATATCTTCAATTTCCTGTCCTTTTGCTGCGGCTTTTACTGCTGCAATCTGGCGGCAGGCGCCTTTTGCCCTGTGAACATAACTTGCGGCTTCTTCTTCAGATTTCATAATAAGATCATTAAGTTCCTTAACGTCAAATTTTGCTTCTGTTGAATAAAGTTTTAAAAGTTCCACATAAAGTTCTTTATCGTTATCTGCAAGATCAAGACCTTTTTCTATATCTAATATTTCATTCATATTGAAAATATAGAATGTTTTATGTTTTTATGCTATATTAATCTTATGAAAAAAATCAATTTCTTTATTGCTGCTAATTTAATTTTTGCAGTTTTGTTTTCACTTATAAATATTTGTTTTAATCCAGATATTTCATGTCTTGCTTTTATCATTTCTCTTGTTTTTACAGGATTTATGATTTATTTTCTTGGAATAAATATTTATAAAAAAAAGCTTTCTGAAAAAGTTTTCTGTGCTAAAAAATTTTTGCAGTATGAAGCATATATTTATTTAATAGCTTTTATCATCAGACGTGCAGGTCTTAAAGAAACTGGTTTTATTTTCGACTTGATTTCTGTAATTTTCTGGCTTGGAATTTTTATAAGCGGTTTATTTTTACAGAAATATTTTAATCCAAAAAATTATAAAGTAATTACAGGAATAACAATTACTGATTTTAAAAATGAAAGTTTTGTAAAAATGTTTTCAAAAGGAAAGACAAGAAACGGAAAAAAAGTTTCTGGAATTGATTATCTTAAATGGCTTGGCTTTGAAATTGTAGACTGGGGTGATGCACTCGTTCAGGCTGTTTTTATGCTTTTTCTTTTTCAGATATTTTTCTTTCAGCTTTATAAAATTCCATCAGAATCCATGGTTCCAGAGTATATGATTAATGACAGAGTTGCTGTCAGCAAACTTACAAGCGGACCAAAATTTCCATTAAGTGATGTTGGAATTCCCTGCTTTAAAAAATATCACAGAGGAGATATCGTAGTATTAAGAAATCCTCATTATATCATCAACCGCGAATCCGAAGTAAAAACAGTTGTATCACAGATTGTTCATATGCTGACTTTTACACTTGTAAATACAAATCTTGATGAAAATGGAAATATCAAAGCAGACCCTCTTGTAAAACGAATTACAGGTTTAGAGGGTGAACAGCTTATGATGCAGGATGGAATTTTATATTCCCGCACAAAAGATAGTGATGAATTTAAAGTTGTTCAGGAAGACGCAAAATGGGCATCATATAATCTTAATGATGAAAATGAAGCTGTAAAAAGATATATCAGGGATTTCAGGGTTTCTGATGAAATTTACGAAGAACTTTGTTTTGTAGAAAAGCAGAGAAATAATCTCGATATGAATTTTGCAAAGCAGAGATGTAACGAACTTGCAGTTGAATTTTCAAAATACGCAGACAATTTTGAATTATCAGATAATGAACTTCTTGAAATATTTAATTCTTCAGAAATGCAGGAAGCTCTTTTTACAAAGTTTTATGATAATTATATCCAGCGTCTTCTTTCATTAAAAGGTGGAGCTGGATGGTTTAAAAAGTTTATGACTGAATGGATTTTGAGTTATGACCAGCTTTCAGAAAATGGGCTGATTGGTAATAATCTTTATGATGACGCAAATTATAAACTTAATATAATGTTTAAACTGACACTTGGAGAACTTTTTGTAAAGTGTGCAGAATTAAGCCATAAAATGATTCCTGCAGAAACATGGAATGATGACAGTGTAGTTTCTCAAAATAAAATGCTTTTAAGGCTTTTACATAATTATATGTGTGTAATGGATTTAAGAAATATGCCTGTTTTTCCTGAAAATGATGAAAATGGAAATCCATGTTATATTCCTGAAGGATGTTATTTTATGATGGGAGATAACAGATTCAATTCTTTTGATATGAGACACACTAACAAGGAATTTCTTGCAAAGCTTACTGAATACGACAATTATTCTCTTACATATTATTCATCAATGAAACCGATGTATGTTCCTGAAAAACTGATTCTTGGATCTGCTGTATTCCGTTTCTGGCCGCTTACAAGAGCAGTCAGAAATGCAAGGTAAGAGAGTAATTACAGATAATTCTTTAGATTTTAGTTATTATTTTTATCTGCCATATATTTTCTGTATTTTTCCGGATTGACTCTGAAAGCAATAATTGGACTTTCAGGGTCATCTTTTGCATGGAACAAAGCCTGTTCTGCTTCTGCTATAAGACGTTCTCCAGAAATAAATCTGAGTGAACGGGAAGCGATTCCGATATATGGTTTCTCTTTAATATTGTATCCGCTTAAAGTTGAACAGAGTTCTGCATAAATCAATTCACCGCTGTCCATTGCCTTATCAATATCAGCATTGCTATATATAACTGCGATACCGTCTTTCTTATATTCAAAAAGCATGTCTTTGTAGTGAAAAATATCGATGAGATGTTTACAAATTTCAATTCCATGAGGAGTATCAAAGTTGATTGACGGAATCTGAATAAGCATTAAAGAAATATCAATTTCTCCGCTTGCAGCTCTGGCAAGTTCACTTTCAAGTCTGGTTTCAAGATATTTTTCAAAACAGAAACCTGTTGTAGAACTGAATAAATCTTCATGTTCCGGAGCTGGTTTTGAAAGAACTTCATCAATTGATTCGGAATCAGTTTTTGTTTTCTGTATATCATTATCTGATTCTGTTGATTCTTCAGCTTTTATATTTTCTGTGATTTCTGGCTGGAAAGTTTCTGTATCATCTGAAATTTCTGTTTGAGAAGATTCAGTATTTTGTTCAATTTCTGTTTCTGGAACTTCCGTGTTTTCTGAAATTTCTGTTTCTTCTGTGATTTCCATTTCTGAAACATCTGTTTCGGACTGGAGTTTTGAATCGTCAATACTGTCAGTCTGGGAATCTTCCTGTTCAAAAGATTCAGAATCAAAATCATTGTCTGTCTGTGTCTGTCTGTGAGTTTTTGAAGTTCCACTTAAATATAAAGACATGAGACAGATTGCGCTTACACAGGTTGCTGATAAGATAATGATAAATGCAACTTTTGCACGTGAGAAAATCAAATTGAGTGGAAGAGTATAAATCTGAACTGTCAATGTCATATCAACAGTATTTCCTTCTGTAATTCTTCGGGAATCTGTAATTGTCAGTCCTCGTTTTGAGGATTTTTCAGAAGGAAAAACATAAATTTCCTGTGAAGGTGTTTCAAGTTTAATTGTATAATAATAATCAGGACTTCCGATTGCTCTTGTAAAACTTTTTATAAAATCTGAATCCGGATATTTATAGTAAGAAATTGATTCTTCTGTCTGTCTGTAAAGTTTATCAAGTTTTTCGCGGGCAGATGTCTGTCCGATTTTATAATCTTCGTAAAGAACGGCTCCTGTGCCGATTAAAGTTCCTGCAAATGTAAAGCAGATAAGGATGACAATAACATTAAAAAATTTCTTATTCATAATACTTTAGTATAATCCAGAATCATATTGTTTGCAAGTTTAAGACAGCCTGTGAATGAAAGTCTGGTATTTTTCTTTTTTAGGTATGAAATAAGTGGTAAAAGGGAAATCTGAAGATTTGTAAGATCGCTCAGATTTTTATAGGTTGAATTTTCAGATACGGGTTTTATGTTATTTTTTATGAAATCTATAAAAAGATTGAAATCAAATGCCTGGTTCTGTAAAAATAAATCTGCGTTTTTTACTGAAATATTTTGACTTGTAAAATTTTTTTGATTGAGTGAATAAATGTATGAATCATATTTATACTCAAAGTTGTTTTCCTTAATCCAGTCTATAAAAGTTTTTTTGTATAGATTGAGAATTTCTGTTCTTATGATTCTGCATGTTTCTGAATTTTCTGTAATTACCGGTGTCCGATACAGAAGATTTGTAAAACTGTTTTCTGCAGGATTTATTTTTGTTTCATTTTTTCTGTAAAGTTTATCAAGATAAGTGCCACGGGTATAGGGTTTGTTATTGATATAAGAAAAATCTGCACCAAAGACTTCGATTTTTGAAAAACCGCAAAGCTTTGCAAAATCGACAGCTGCGATTGTTACAGTTCCACCTCCAGAATTTAATTTTGAAAAAATATTTCTGTTTTGAGAAAGTTCGGCAAACTCCGCAAATGGATGTCCTGATTTTGTAAAAATTATTCTGTCTGAAAATTGTTTTACATAATTTACAGCATTAAAATTTGCCTGAAGGTCAAATATAAAAATAGTTTTATCATCAGTAACTCCAAGAAAATGTGTTTCGGAAATGTTCTGACCGTCAATAGATAAAACTGCATCACTTGTTATATTGAATTTTGAAAGTGAAGAAAAAGCTGTATCAGTTGCGATTACAAAATATTCATTTCGGTTATTTATTATTTTTTGAAGTGTAAAATCAAGAGAAGGGCCTGCGGCAATTACTGCAGCTTTTTTTGAACTGTCAATATAAAGGTTTTGAAGTTTTAATTTTGAAAGTATCAGAAGATTATTTATAATATTATTCTGCCATATCAGTCCGAAATTTACCTGTACAGAATAATCTCCGGAACATTCCTTGATTGTGCTGTTAATTTTATTTATTACAGATTTTGAATTTTCTGTATCATTGTCAAACCACGCTCTGTTTGGAATGATGTTTATTTCATCAAAAAAAACAGGAAGATAAGTTTTTTTAATACTATTTTCAATTTGATCCTGCGGGATGATAATTATTTTTTTATCATTTAATAATTCCTTTACGCAATTGATTTCAGAAAGAAATTCAATATCTTTCTGAGACTTTTCAATAACAATTATTGTATGCTCCGGGTTTCTTTCTTTAAAACTTTGAACATGATAACCACCACCAAGTCCAAGAATAACTGTATATGATGATGAGTTTTTTACTTCAGAACCAAATGAAAGGGCTTCTCTTAACGGAGCGTATTTTGAATGCATTGCTTTTTTATCATTAAAAAGAGGAATATCAAAACCATCTTTTGACTTTATGATTTGAGAATAATTAAGATTCATTTGATGCCCTTTTTTACGATAAATTTTTTTAAGGATTCTATTTTACTGTGCAAAGATTTCTGCAATTCAATTTTTTTTGTGCTGTCATTGGATCTCTTTATGGCAATAAGATCTGCAGGAAAATAATTTTCTATAAAGTATTCATCTTCAAAAAGTTTTTCAAAAAGTTTTTGAATTTCGTTTTTAGAAATGGAAATTTCTTTTTCATTTTCAAAGTAATTTTTTTTGATGTTTTTACTTATTTTA
>JAGHVB010000069.1 GCA_018064525.1 Candidatus Treponema merdequi
AGATAGGAACTTACACCGCCACTTGGTAGGAGGCAAACATGAGGAGTCCGAATATTACATAGAGCATGTCGATGCTCAAAACTTACGACAGACAACACAGCCGCCAGCAGCTAATCGCTGGAACATATATAGTGCCAATCAAATGAGATTGCGAGCACGTTACGAGCCGGGAAGTACCCGGCTTTTTTGTTTTTACGGCGAGTTTTGAATGTTCTGGATGGAAAAATTTCGTATAAGGGTACGTGTGAAAAAGAAATAATGCAATCTGGAGAGGTCTAGAAATGCTTATTTTACTCTGGAAAGATAGACTCCGCCATTTTCTTTCAGCCATTTATTACAGCGTTTGTAATCTGGGAAATACTTATCAATCTCTTCATAAAACGCTTTTGAGTGATTCATATGACGGCGGTGACAAAGTTCATGAATAACAATACTATCCAAAATCTCTTGTGGCATTAGGACGAGCAGACAGTTGAAGTTCAGATTTCCGCGTGCACTGCAGCTTCCCCAGCAGGTCCGCTGAAGACGGATTGCGATTTTACCGTATGTGATTCCAGATAGTTTTGAGTAGTACTCTACCAGTTCTGGAATTATTCTATGTGCCTGTTTTTTTATCTGTTTGATTTCGTCTGCAGTAAGATAACCTAAGGCTTTGGCTTTTTCAGATTCGGATTCTTGTTTTTCCAGATGTTTTGTAATCCAGGTTTTCTTTGTTGTGAGAAAATCACAGATGGCGGATTCTGTAGTGCCGATCGGAGCTTTTACGAAAACACGACAGTCTGGTTTGATTGAAACGGAGATTGAGCGGCGGCGACTGTAGTGGATTTCGTAGGTTATTTGCATATAGGTATTATAACAAATATTTCATTAGTTTGAAGATTTTTCAAACTTCACATATCTTATAGCAATAACCAGTAAAGCAATTGCCAGTAGTAATTGAGGAATTGTAATACATAATAAATTCACATTTATAGCTGGTAAAACTGTTATTATTGTTTCTAACACAGGTAAGCGATATTTCGATAAATAGATTACAAAGCTTCCAATAATACTAATTAAGTATAACAATACGGTTGCTTTCATATTTCCATGAAATATTCTATATGATTTTGATAATACTGATGGTTCAGCTGTTTTTGTATTATCATAAAAACCTGCGTTTGCACATGCTTTACAACAGAAATAAATAGTAATTACAAGTAATGTCCAGCAGCAAATAAAAGTTGTAATAGTATCTTTTTCCAATAAATTTTCAAGCAGATATCCTTTAGGCACATTACCATTGAATAAGGATACAAAAATAAATCCAGTAAAAATAATATTTATACTCATAAATATCGCAAGTATACTTGGGATTGTTCTAATAAGTTTTTTTACCAGTTTTGTGAATGAAACTCCAATTAATAACAGTGTAATAACCAATTCAATTAAAAATAGTATTTTCAATTTTACTACTCCTTATTTATTTTCTATTTTCGAAAATGCAGCAAAGTCTGCAAGCCATGCCATTTGATTGCAATCCTTCAATGGATAAGTAAATGTTGTAAAGTTTCACATATCAAGTTTTGAATTTACAGAATCAAAGAGCTTTTTTATTTGTTTATTGTTACCCCATGTTAAAAT
Organism: Candidatus Treponema merdequi; assembly: GCA_018064525.1. Classification (GTDB taxonomy): domain Bacteria; phylum Spirochaetota; class Spirochaetia; order Treponematales; family Treponemataceae; genus Treponema_D; species Treponema_D merdequi. The sequence continues at coordinate 1,624 of JAGHVB010000069.1, forward strand.
TTTTTCTGATAATGATTCTGCATGTTCCCCAACGAAGGACAACCTGAAACTTATTTTTATTTGTTCAGGGTTTTTGTTTTTCTCAGCCTGCTTATCAAGTATACTTCCAGTCTGTTTGTAACAAGGCGTTTTTGATATAATTCTGTATCCGATATAATCAGTGCCATCGAGTTTTACATCAGGAACAAACCAGTTTGTAGTGATTGGAACAATATGGTCATCATCAATTTTAAAAATTGTTGATAAAATTTGTTTTAATGCTTCTGTATTAAGCATGTTTTAATCTTCTCCTTTAACCAATAATTTCTTTTTATCTGAGTTGCACTAGTTTGCATTTCATCATTTCTCTTCAATGGTTCATATGTGAGCTCATTTGATTTCAATGCATTTCTTAATACATTAATAAAGTATTTATTATTTTCATTTGTTTCCAAAAGCACTACATCTTTTGAATTTAATGCAGTAATAAAAACTACAAAGGCTTTTCGTTCATAATCAGATATTTCATTTCTGGAAATATCGTTTAAATATCCTCCTATTCTTTCCGGGTGAACCAATATTTCTGTTCCATAAAATTCAAGCATATCAGTAATTGCCGGCTCCAGTTCTTCAGTTATCTCATAATCTGAAGAACCTGGATAATATTCAAATTCGATTACTTTACATTTCTTGAAAACTTTAATCATCTCGATAATATGAGTGATTAAAATATCTTCTATGCTGTTTGGAACACTCAGACTGTCAAATATTCTGGTATATACTGATATAGCTACCTCATAGTCGGTAAAAATATGTTTTCCGTAAGTTACCTTTCTTATTTCTAAAGGGATATTTTTTTCAAGCAGCAAAAAGAACAGCTTGATTTTTATATCCTTTTCTGTCATTCCTGCTTTTCTGAAGAACGCTTTGCACCATTCAGGTTTATCCAGAATTTGCATGTAATGTGTTTTAATAAGTTCTTCATATTTTTGATAAACAGTCATATAAATCCTTTTTTAGAAAAAATAGCAGCAATTGAAATATCATCTCCACTTCCCTGCTCTGAAAGAACAGGAAGAAAATCCTGAAGTTCTGCCTGGGTTTTCTCACCATCATTTACAGTATTGTTTTTAAGATTCAAAATAAAATCTGGTAATTTACTTGTATCGAATGAGTCGGCCATTCCGTCACTCATTACTGAAATACCGTTTATCTTTTCGAATCCATAAGCAAACCTGAATTCAGTTGCAGCATCTTTACTGCACAATGAAGTGGTAACTCCGAATCCTAACTTTTCATTTTCAAGTTCTTCAGGGGAAAATACAGTATTATTAGTTTTGATGACAGTACATTTCCCGTCCCCTATCTGAAGTGCAAACCAGAAATTGAACATTTCAAAATAAACAGCTTCAAGCAATGTTGAACCGTACAAAGACGGAATATCTTCTTCTTTTAATGGTAAAGCCATATGAAGATTATTACATCGTTCTGTTTCTTCCTGTGATAAAGGATTTTCATTGAAATGGTTTATCACTTCTTCTTTCCATTTGATTGAAATCTTCACGCAAAGAAGCTTTAGATTTTTTTCAATTAAATCCTTGTTCTTTCCAGGAATGAACTGAAATATCTGTTTAAGGATTGCATTGGTACATTCAACAGCACAGCGTACAGCAATTTCTGAACCCTTTTCACTGCGGATGTACCTTTTGCCTCCATGGCCATCTGCTACCAGTGCATAAGCATAGGTTTTAAGCTTATCACTAGTAACTTTACAATAGTCCTGAAGTGGTTTGCCTTCCTTCTGGTGTGTACTTCCCTTACATCTTGCAGATAGTGTTACAAGCATAGGAGACCGCCTTACCAGTCATCGCCGCTAGTAGATACAGAATCAAAATCTGCTTCTTCCTGCTGGATGTCTTTGATTTCATCAATCATTGCATCCTGTTTGGAAGGTATTTCGCCGTTAAGAGCCGGCTGACTTTTGCTTCCAATCTGTGAAGATGTGATGGATACTTTACGGATCCATTTCTTCAAAGCTTCAGGAGTGTGAACAGTAATAACTGCTTCAGGATTACCGGTAAACTTACCGAGTGCATCCTTGTTTGCATCGTCCCCAATTGCAACTGCAACCTTGATAGCATATTTGAACCAGCTGTTCTGTTTCAAAAGTGCAAGACCAGATTCAAAGTCATCTGTTGGTTCCCCGTCTGACATCAAGAAGATAGCCGGAGCAACAGAACCAGAAGGTGCTCTCAAGAAACCGTTTTTAGAAAGTTTGTCACTCAATTCACGGCATGCAGCTCCCAAATCAGTAACTCCATCTGCATCAACATTTACCCACTGGAAACTTTCTGAAGAGATTGGTGTTGGATACATCCATTTACAACCGCTTGAGAAAGTCATGCAGGCAACTTTCAAATCTACATCAGAACCGCCTGCATCTTTCAATTCAGGAAGAACTTCACGAATAGCAGTATTAACTGCACCTATTTTTGTTCCCTGCATAGATCCAGAAGTATCTACAACAAAGAATAAAACCATCTGTCTTTTTACAATTCCTTCAACATCATCAAACATTCCCATAGTTCGATATTCCTCCAAAAAATTAGCTATTAATAGTTGCCTTTATTCCTTCAAAGGCAATTTCAACATTATTTGCAACTGGAATTACAGATCCATTTGCAATTTCCTTTACATCCTTCCCTTCTGCTGTAAAAGTCCATGCAGAATCAGAAAGATTCTTAATTCCCCACAACGCCGGGTTCTTTTTATTCATGATTACTTCACCTGTTACAGTCAAATAATCATCACAATCATTAGATGTCTGGCATTTATAAAGTTTTGCACCAGGGAAAACCGGTATTTTATATTTGTCAGATGAAAGTGAATACGGATAGCTGTATGTACTTCCACAGTCAAACTTCACTGTTGTTCCGTGTGGTACTGTTGCAAGACATATTTCACTTGAACAGTGCGGACAAGAAAGCAGTGTGCCTCTGAATCTAATCAAAAGTTTCTGCCATTCATTTTCCGGCAATCTCTGATTAGGATTTCTTAATCCTTCACAGAATGATTTAATAAACGCATCCTGAATAAATTTTGGATATCGTGGCCATAATTTAATAGGATTTGGATGCACTCCCTGTACTGGTCTATTCGATGAATTATTCGGATCAAAAATGAATACAGGATTTTTGCCGTATAATTCAAATTCCCTTTTTTCTGTAATACAAACGCTGTCTACATAAGCTTTACCCATAAGAGGATCGTGACGGCAGAACAGCTTGAACAGGATTACTGCGAGTGAATGGCAGTCTGTAAGTGAATTAGGATATGTTTTTCCACATACAATTTCAGGTGCCATATATCCAGGTTTACCACCGATGTTTCCGGCGTTTTTCATGCCGTCTGGAGTAACATTGTCATTGTCACAAATCAGTACATCTCCAGTAATAACATCAATGAAAAAGTTTCCGTCATTTAAGTCCTGATAACTCAAACCCATTCTGTGAAGAGTTCTGAAAGCATTTACAATATTCAGTGCGGCGTTAATCAGGATCTGTGTAGATGCAAACTTTGCTTTGTTGTTTAATATGTCTGAAAAATCAGAAAATCTTTTTGGCCTTAATTCCATTACATAGCCAAAACTGTTGTTCTTTTCTTCTGTAAGATACAGAGGCCATAAGAACTTGTTGTCAGGAGCACCGTTTTTGATGTTTTCCTGAAGATTCTTTCTGAATCCCTTCTTATTCTGAAACTTAAAGGTATACCATTTAAGGGCGTAATCTTTACCGTCAATCTTTACTGAATAAACGATTCCCTGGCCGCCTTCTCCAAGTTTGTCTGTAATGACTGCTGTTTTTCCCCCCTCAAGAGGAATGTTTGTACCTTTCTTGAACTCCATAATTAAAAATCTCCTCCTTCCAGATTTAAGCTTTCTGCAGCATTGTACATTCCAGTCTGACCACACCAGGGGCAGGTAAGCTTTATCTGCTGCAATGAATATCCTCTTTCAGCTTTCACGCAGAAAGATTTTCCGCAGGAACATTGTGCAATTGTCTTACTTCCGCAGTATGGACAACCGGGATAATCTGCAGCTGGAATAAATGATCCTGTTGTAATTTCCCTGTCATAACCTTCGTTATGAGCTTTTTCCATATCAATCTTAAAAGCCCAGGTTCTCTGCCAGTCTGATTCGTACTTCTGGATTCTCATTCCGAATACGTTTTCATTTTTTCTTGATTCATAAGGACAGCGTGCTAAAATTACTTTTGCCTGTACCCTATTTTCTGTTTCTTTGTTTCCAGGATATCTTTCTTCAATCATCTTTTATCCTTCCTTGTATGAATCGAAACATGGCGGCCGCATTTTGTGCAGATGTATCTTTCTTCTACCCAGTAACGGATAAAAGGCTGGTCTGAAGAATGAGATGAATGTATTCCACCCATTCCGCCATATCGGTGATAGCCGCCGCCGCTTCCGTATCTGTTACGGTCGTGTCCGACAACTTTATCTTCAACTATTTCCTTTACAAAAGAGAGAGTTCCCCATGCACCACATTTTGGGCAATGGTTTCTTCTGTACCAGAGTATGATTGCTGGTAAAAATGTGATGAAAAGAAATAAAACAATAATTAAAAAAATCCATCCTTCCATATATTTCTCCTACCTTTACTAAGTGTTTGTATTCGCCTTTTTGTTTCCAAAATCCGAATAATTTTCTAAAAAAAACTGCGTACAATTTTATATTTGCAGCAGTTACTGCACTTTCCATAGTTATCTTTATGGATGATTCTTCTGTTTTTATTACAAATCTGGTTTATCTGCTGTCTTGGAGTTACTCCTGTAAGAATACTGAGACAGTCATCACAATATGCTTTTCCAGATTTGGAAAGAAAATTTTGAATTATTGATAAGTTTGTGCTTCCTTGAATGGTGTGAAGTTCTTTCTGTTCTGAAGGAGTTTCATAGTTTTCAATTCTGTACTGACCGACGAGATATCTGTAATAATCTTCACAGGCGAGAATAATGAACTTGTCTTCTTTCAGATTGAATCGTGATGAAAGATCAGCAATACAAATTTCAGCCCACTTCTTCTGCTCCCCTACTGTCTGATTAGAAAGACATACATCATAAGGTTCAAGAACTTGGTTCAGTTCTACAATATGGTGTTTTGCCGAGAGAATTAATATTTCATCAGGATTGTGAGAACGGGCTTCTGCAAGACGTTTTTTAAAACCTTCACTCTGATAAAGATTTTCAGCTTTTGCTGCATAAGGAAGTTTTTCTTTGCAGCAGGATATTAAGTAGATTGTTTTCAATTACTGACTCCTTGTATTTCGTTTACACTTATATATAGGAATCAGTAATTGAATTAAGTTTCCAAAATTTTGATTTTTTTTTATTTTTTCAGATGATTTTTTAGTTCTTCAGAGAAAACAAGGATTTTCTTATATACGGCGGATTTTGTAATACCGTGTAATTGTCCGATAGTTTCAAAAGTTATCGGCAGGATGTAATCTTCCTTATCATAGAAATAATTAACAATTGCCATATTTACGAATGAAAACATAGAAAAGAAATCGGATGCTTCTTCTTTATTTTCCATAAATGCGGCATAGTCTGGTTTTTCCAGTATTGATAATATCAAAGCTGTAAGCCAGTCTGAAACAACTCCCTGATGGATTGGTTTTATTTTTTTCCAGGTAGAATCAAATTGGACAAACAAGTTCTGGAGGTTTTCTTTAGATTCGAAGGCTTCAGCTGGAGTTAGTCCCTCGGAAGCTATGAAATCTTCTTTTGTAGATTCTGAATCGTCATCATTGTTTATTTCGCTATTTAATGAAGTAACCTGTGAATATAAAAGTTCATTAACTTTATCTATTGAAATTTTCAGAGCATTAGCTACTTCCTGCTTATTATCCTGATAAAGAGGCATCAACTTCTTTATCTTTTTCAGAAGTTTTAAATTGTTGTAATTTAAGTTTGATTTTTCTTTACCTTTTGAAACACTAATATCTTTATTTATTGCATTATGAATACATACAAAAAGATATTTATGAAAAGCTGAATCTTCATTGTCTGAACTGAAATGTTTAATTGCATCGTTTGTGGCAGTAAGTACAGGTAAATAATCAAAATCCCCATTTGCAAGAGCATCTTTATATTTGTAATCTGAATTGATAATATCGCAGATTACTTTAAGCATTTTAGACTTATATGCTGCATTACCAGATGCTTTGTACTTTGAGAAATAATCGTCTATGTCTTTATAGGCTTTTTGTAAATCCATGTGTTATTCCTCGAATAAAGCATCTAAAGCTGCAATTGCTCTGTCTCCTGAAGAACATTCAATATTATTTGTAAAAGTTGAAAGCATATACAAAGGTGTAAGGTCAAATATACATTGTGAACCATCAATAATCTTACCGTCTTTGAATTCTGTTTTAAGATAAATAACATTACCAATTGTACAGTCAAAGAATTTTTCACCAAACTGCATGGCATTAAGAATTAGGATTGGAAGCGTACGGATTCCAAAAGTTATATCAGCATAAAGTTCTGCACCTTCTGTAAAGTTGTTTACGAGTTTCTTGTATAATTCCTTGTATTTAGCTTTGTCATTAATAAATTCTGATGTAATAATCTCATATGAAATATTTGCACCTGCTGTATTGAAACTGTTCAATTCATCAATAAAAAGTTGTGCATTTTTCTTACCAGCCTGAGCACCGGCATTTGTCTCTAAAAGGACAACTTTGATATTGTCATCTTTTTCGATGGACTGAGAGAGAACTGAGTTAATTGCATAATAAGTTTCTCCAGGATATTCAGTTAATGAATTATTCTCTACAGGGAAGTGCCTCTTTTCCATCTTATCAGCCATCATCAATGTTACAAATATTACTTTATCCATTTCTATTTACTCCTTATGCAGCACACCAGTCACAACATTTTCTACTCTTGTAGAACTCGTATTCTGGATCATCATTGTATTTATTACGAAGATTATGCTTTTTTGTACGTTTTACAGGTTCTTCTTCAAAGCGTGTTTCCTGAAAAATCTGATCCTGTATCTCGCAAATACAGTCTCTCTGTTCCTGTACATTATAGCATGAAAAATATGAAATTTCCCTATTGTGATCGAAATGTGTCTGGAATGTTTCATAATCCAATTCAACTACAGAAAGAATTGCATCTTTATGGTCATGTTTTACACGAGGACAGGATCTTGCTTTTTGAGCAGCCTCCTTTCCATTTTCTGCTTTAAGATAAACATTACCTTTGTAGTATTTGTTCTTTCCAACATGTCCAAATTTCACAGTTACTTCGTAATATTTCATAGTTTTTCTCCTCTTATATTTCGTTTATATATATAGGGAGGGATGAAATATTTTGAAAGTTTCCAAAATATTTAAAAAATGCAACATTTTGTAAAAAAGTCAGTATATAATGGGAGTATAGGGGTTGTGTATGTCTACTTGGCGTGATATTTGGCGATATGGTGTCATTGCAAACAGATTGTTTGCTGAAAATGAAGAACAGGGCAAAACTGCATTCGATAAACTTAGTAAAGTATATGATAAGCCAGAGAAAGACGGGAAAGATCGCCGGGATGGTATGATACGATATATTCTTGGGGAAGCACATGAATATAAGTATAAGAAAACAAATGATATAAAATACAAAAACAATGCTCTGGAATTTTATAAAGAAGCTGAGAATTTGTTTCCTGTTGATCATTGGAAAGAAGTTGCCAGAAAGACTTATACAAGACTTGATACAAGTACATCTGCTGAAAATTTCTTTAACATCAAAAATGATTCACCTTGTGAAAAAGTTAAGATATATTTTGAAAATCTTCTTTGGTATGGTTTTCAGAAAACATATGATTTTGTGTATTTGAACGATTTTGCAAGATATATATGTTTATCAGCATTATCAAGGGGATCTTCGGAATGGCCTCTTTCATTAGTAGACTTCAGAACTGTTCTAGAACTTGAAATCAAACAATGTTTTCCATATGTTATAGATGAGTTTACTAAAGATAATAAATATTCCTTGTTTAAGACAATTCAAAAGTTATCTGATTACGGATTAATTACCCCAGGAGAAGAGAAAGCATTTACAAATATTCGAATGGCTGGAAATATTGCTGCTCATGAATTATATGCTGATGATAATTATAAGTTGGAAAATATACAGCAGTTTATTAATGTTCTTGAGTCTTTTAATAAATACAGACAATCAAACTCAATTGAAGAAAAAAAGCAAAGAAAATATCCTCTTTGCCAAATTACTTTAGATAAGCTAATTTCATACCTTGATAAAGAGAAAGAATCATTATTAGAAAAGAACTACTATGATTAAAATTAAGTAAGTGTTTTTTTTGAATTTGTGCGGTTTTAAAAGATTTGCCTCTAAAAAAGATAGCCGTAAAAAAACAACATTCATCTTTTATAGTATAGGAGACTTAGTAAACTATGAAAACAATCTATTTGATTTCATGTTGCAAAGAAAAATTAGACTACCCTGCCCCTGCAGAAAAACTTTATCAAAGCACTGGCTTTAAAAAAAGTCTTGCTTATTCTAGAAGCCAAAAACCAGATGCAATTTATATTCTTTCTGCAAAACATCATGTAGTTAAACTAGATGACATTATCGCACCTTATGATGTATGTTTGTCAGACCAGACCCCATCATATAGAAGGGACTGGAAAAATCAAGTATTAAAAGATTTATCAGAAGTTTCAGATTTGAAAAAAGATAAATTTGTAATACTTGCCACCATAGATTACTATCAGGATTTTATTTCAGAATTATCCAATTATGAATTGCCTCTGAAAAATCTTGAACATGACGAATTCATTAACTGGTACAATATGAATACACAAAAAATATAAATTCTGTTTACAGTATGTGGATCAACCAATTTGTCATCAGATAATCTCTTGTTCGAAAAGTCCAAAAAAATTAAGTTGAATTATTTTTTTCTTTCTTCCCAAATTTTTTCGAGGATTTCTAATCCCTTATGTACATCCTGTCCCAAAATTTCCTGAGTTTTTGCAAATTGATATTTTTGATGGAATAAATCCTGCATTTTCAAAAAATCTTTTCTTCCATGTTTTGCCATAAACAAAGCCTGAGCCTTCGCTGCCGCTGCACCATCATTTCCTTCAACATAAAAACCAAGTTTACAAAATTCAATTTCTGAACATTCGTAACAGCCTTCCAAACCTTTTGACTTACAGCACACAACATTCGCACATTTTCTATCCGGGGAACAGGTAGCAAAACTGCAGCAATTATATTCCGTACGGCAGGAACCACACCACTCGCTCAAAAAACAGTGATTACAGGAAAACCCGCAATATGCAACCGGATTAACACCAGCTCTCGCCTGTTTACATAATTTATTTTTTATACGGCGCATTTCTTCTACGTGCATAATCCAGTGCCGGCTTAATGGCATTTTTATTAAACCGGCAACATTTTTTTTACACCAGAAATCAATTAACCAATACGCTTCATCCGAATGACTGACTGAACCAGTTTCTTCAATTCGTCTTTTATCTTCTTCTGAAAAAGTTCGTTTTAAATCTTTATATTCAATTTTTTTAAGCATTTCATTTGTAGAATTTTTTACCGCAACAGCATAATTATAAAGTTCTTTTATATTTAACGGTTTTGAAAATTCAACAAATTCATTTCCATTTAATTCATTTGCAGTTGTAATAATTTTGCTTTGATTTTTTTTCTGCCAGCGTGCTTTAAAGAACTCCTGTTCATCATTCAGAATAAGATTATGAATTACAATATCTTCAATTCTAAACGTATGCCATATCAAAAAAGCCAAAGTTCTTTCATTCACAAGTTCAGAAAAAGCTTTTTCTGGAATTCCATTTATAATCTCTGAAATTTGTGTAAAAACAATTTCTCTTAATTCAATTAAACACTTTATTCCATCTGCAAAAGTAGATTCAGCAGAAATTAATCGCTGCATCTTTTTATTTCTTTCTGACCACTCTTTATCCATATAAAAACACCATTCATAACCCATATTTTTTAGATAGTTCTCACGACATTTTCGGTAAGTATTTTTCTTTTTTATTCTGCAACTTCAAGTTGCACAATTTTACGAAAAAGCAATTGCGGGTTATTAGTCATACTTTTATTTGTATGCTATATTCATTTTATCAACGCGTTGAAAATAAAACAACAATATTAGGAGTTTAACTTTATGAGTTTTGGAAAAAATCTTCAGTATTTACGCAGATTGTATAGAAATCTTACACAAGAAGATCTGGCAGAAAAACTGGATGTGAGCCGTCAGACTGTTTCTAAATGGGAAACTGATGAAGCAATGCCGGAAATGGAAAAAGCTCTTGAACTTTGCAAAATATTCAACTGCACGCTGGATAATCTTTTTAGAGATGAAATGTCTGTTCCAGATGAAAAATATTCCAACCAACGAATTGAAATGGTAAAAGGATTTCGTTATATAACGCATACAGTTTTGAGCACAGATCCAGAAGGAGATGCTTTAAACAGAATTTACAAATATGCAAAAGAGATCGGCATTGAAAATCCTAAAGTTATAGGCTGGGACTTTCCTTTTCTTTCGCAGGAACAGATTAATATTTACCACATGCACGGTTACACAGCTGCCCTTGTTTTGCCGGAAGTAATTGAACCTGCAGACAAAGAGCTGGAAATACATCAGCAAAGTGACCATAAATACGCAGCAATCCACATTGAGCGGCCTTTTGAAAATCCATTTGTTACAATTCCCGGCGCATACCGGACTTTAATGGATTACATGAAAGTAAACGGTTGGGAACATGAACAAAAAAATGTAATTTCATGCTTCGAAACAGACGGCGAAAGTATGGATGTTTATGTCGCTTGTAAATAAATTTCTGTGAAATCGGGGAGTCCTACTGGGGCTTCCCATTGATATTCAGAAAAAATTTTTAAACAGGTGTTCCCACTTCAATCAGATTTCCATCAGGATCATAAAAGCGGACAACTTTCTGTCCCCAACTGTGAGTCATAAGATGATTATCATAAACAGTTTCCGGATATAAGCTTTCAAGTTTTTGAACAAATCCTTCAATGTCAGATTCTTCAAAATATAATTCGGTTGAGTTATTCTGTTGAATAATTTTTTTCCCTGTGAACTTTTCCCAATATTTTGACTCCTGCATAAATAACCCGCCTGACAGTTCCATGTTTCCATCATTGTCCTGAATGAGTTCAAATCCAAATAAATCCTTATAAAACTTTAAGGCTGATTTACAGTCTTTTACTACGATTAATGTTCCTTTTAATTTCATATTAACTTTTTACAAACTCCACACATTTTTCTTTCATGTGAATTTTCTTTACCTGCCAGCCGTATTCCAGAAGTTCTTTTTTATATGTCAGAAAAGAATGATCCAGAGGAACGCCGGCAATGTTTTTGATTTCGTCGTATGTTAGTTTGAGTGTTCCACTACTCTGCTCTTTTATGTATTCCCAAAGGGTTTGGTATTTGCTCATATCTATTCTACAGTTGAAAAATTGAAATTATTTTTTTGTTTCTGATCTAAATATACATTCAATATAAAATGAATCAGGAACAAAATCAACTTTTTTGGAAAAAAGTTATATAGCAAAAGAATTAAGCAGAATGTGAAAAGCTTACTACATAGACAATAAACTGACACCCAAAATCCGCTGTTCACTTCACTTTTCGCTCACTCTCTTTATCTCTCTATAAAACTTCGCCTCCCAGAAACATTCTCTGCTCTCTCTGTCAAACAATGGCTGCTTTGTCAAATGCCATGTACCGCAGTCCCTACAGAAATATTTTCTTTTCGGAATATCTTTTCGCCCGAGATGATCAGTTGCTCTGTGTCTTCTGCATAAATTAATTGCTCTTCCGGCATCGCGTTCGTTGTAACATCTCTTTCCACTGCTTTCACAAATTAAAAATCTATCCATCATCAATCCTCCATTCACCTTCATTCTAACACCACATTATTCCCACGCTTGGGAATAAACCGCAATTTTTCACCTGTTTTTCTCCGCATCTTATCCAAAATCTCCTCCTACCCCAATTCTTATTTTTCCGCTATAATACTCTTATGAAAAACATCGCCGTCCTTGCATTGACATTTCTTCTTCTCACTTCCTGCAAAAGCACAAACCAGAATTCAAAAACAAATTCCGTTTTTGATTCCGATGTCAAAAAAATTGTAAGCGCAATGACACTCCGCGAAAAAATCGGTCAGGTACTTCTTGTAAACTTTCGTTTTTTTGATGTTAATGAGTGGAATTTTCCTCACGGCGATTTAATCGAATACGAAGATATCAACGGAAAAAAATATAATGTCGTTGCAGTAGACAGACTCAACAACACAATCACGACTGCAATAAAAAAATATCACATCGGAAACATCATTCTCTTTGCAGAAAATTTCAATTCCACAAAATCTGCAGTAAACTTAATTTCAAACATGCAGATTACTGCAACACATTCAGGTAATCTTCCGCTTATCATTTCTGTCGATCAGGAAGGCGGAAGGGTCAACAGATTTTTTCAGACGACAGTTTTTCCACCGGCAGCGGTAATTGGAATGACTGAAAAACCGGTACTTGCTTTTACAGAAGGTCAATTTCTTGCAGAGCAGTGTACTACATTTGGAATCAATCTCGACTTTGCACCTGTCTGCGATGTCAATTCAAATCCAGAAAATCCGGTCATAGGTGACAGAAGTTTTTCATCTGTTCCAAAAACTGCAGCTCTTTTTTCTGCAGAACTTTCAAAAGGGCTCCGTTCAAAAAATGTAATCGCCTGTGCAAAACATTTTCCGGGACACGGTGACACAGACACTGACAGCCATCTAGGTCTTCCAATAATCAAAAAATCTAAATCACAGTGGAACTTGTGCGAAGCAGTTCCATTTAAAAAAATTATTTCAGAAAATATTCCTGTAATCATGAGTGCGCACATCCAGTATCCGGCACTCGACAGTTCCAAGATTAAAGCAGAAAAAACAGGACGCATGATTGTGCGTCCTGCAACTCTTTCAAAAAAAATACTGACTGATTTACTTCGCGGTGAGCTCGGTTTTGAAGGAGTCATCTGCACTGATGCTCTCGACATGCGCGCCATTTCAAAAAACTTTACAGAAAGTCAGGCTGTAATCGAAGCGTTAAACGCAGGTGCCGACATGCTCTGCAATCCGATTCAGATTATTTCACAGAAAGATCTTTTGCGCCTCGAAGACCTTTATCAGAAAATTGAACTTGCAGTCAAAGACGGCTCTCTTTCAGAAGCCCGTCTCACAGAAGCTGCAATGAGAATCGTTCAGTTAAAAAAAGATTATGGAATTCTTTCAGCAATTTATACTCTTCCGACAAAAGAAGACATTTCAAACACACAGAAAATTCTTTCAGACAAAAAATACGCGAACTTCAAAAATTCCATTATCAAAAAATAATTCCGCCACGCAATTCTCAAGCTTCAAAAGTACATCTATTTTTATAAAAGTTTTTCGTATTCATCAACCGGAACTGGTTTACTGTAATAAAATCCCTCACAAGATTAACATTTCTATATTATCACGGTTTGGTGGAATTTTGAAAAAACTTCATCTTTTCGCCCCCACACAGAACTGTGAGTTTTTATAATTCTTATCCTTATTAATACTAACATCCATCCCAGAGTCTGAGCGCGATAGCAAATAGGCTCAGAATGTATTTGCACTTCCGCTCAGACTCTGGGTAGGAAAATTATACCAATGATACAATTAATAACTCACAGTCCTGTGTGGCAGGAATTTATAAACTTGACTCCTATGTATTTCACTTGTACTATAAAAACATATTAGTTTTTTTTCAGGTGGAATTTATATGAAAAAGTTTTGTATTTTTATTGCTGTTTGTCTCTCTGCTTTCTGTATGTTTAGTCAGACTCCAAAAACAGATAAAGAAATCAAAGATTATCTTATTACAAACGGATTTAACTGTTTTAAGTTTAATGCTGATGGAACTTACTCTTACTCACAAAAAGGCGGAGGCGAAGTACTAAGCGGCGAAGGAACATATTCTGTTAAAAACGGTATTATAATTTTTGAAACTCTCGGAAAACATTTTGAAACTCCTGTATACGGAAAATCATTCGCACAAAAACTTGAACTTCCTGGAAAATACATAATCGATTTTGAAATTCAGAACGCCTACTATCAGGGTGCACTCATTAATACAAGTGACTCAGAAATGATACTGTGGTCATTGAAAGCTCCTGATTTTGGACCTGGAACAGACGAAAGCATAATCACAATAGACGGAGTAAAGTGCATCAAATATCCAACATGGGATGACGAACAAGCCGGCAGAGGAGACAGAGGATACATTGTCCTCCTCGAAAATTTAAAACTCAGAAGTATGCCAACAACATCTTCATCAGTAGTATCGGTAACAGGCTATGACAACGAAGTAGGTTTTTCATCTACTACGCGCTCTGTAGAATACGCCGGAAAAATCTGCACAATCATTGCCAAAACAGTTGAAAAGACAACAATCGACGGCATCACAGCACCATGGTATATGATTACAGCCTATGGCTGCGACGACATGGGCCTCGACTTTCAGGACGCATGGATCTTCGGCGGCTACGTAAAAGAATTCAAAAGCAAAGACCTCGATTCCATGAAACGCCAATACACCCCACTTCTCGAACAGTCCATCCGAAAAGCAGGCGGGTATTTGAAAAATTCAAAATAGTACCTACATCTCCCCCAGAGTCTGTACGGAATTGCAAATACATGATTTTTCAACGATTGATGCATGTAATACCAAAAACTGATTCACAAATTGGTTCGATTTTGTTAAATATCCGACTTTAAGAAATAAATCATCCAAGAGACAAATCTCCTGACTCTGAGTTCTGATGACTCTGTAAATAATTATTTAATTAGTATGATTTTCCTACCCAGAGGCTGAGCGCGATGATTGTATTAATATCAAGTGATTAAATAACAAAGAGTCATCAGAACTCAGAATCAGGAGATTTTATTTTGTGTGTAATTCATTTCTTAACCGGCATCATTCGAAAAAAAAACCGCGGCTACTTGCGTGCCGCGGTTTATGTTCTTTACTTACATCTTTGCAAGTTTTTCGTTGATCAATTTTGTAGCCTGACCCGGGTTCGCTTTGCCCTGGCTCACTTTCATTACCTGACCCATGAGCCAGCCGACAACATTTGTCTTTCCGCTCTTAAAGTCAGCGACTGCTTTTGGATTTGCAGCAATTACATCGTCTACGATTTTTTCGATTGCGCCTGTATCACTTACAACTTCCATTCCTTTTTCCTTGATGATTACAGATGGAAGTTTGTTAGAAGAAAGCATCTCTGCAAATACTTCTTTTCCCTGCTTTGAAGTAATCTTTTTATCTTCGAGGGCATCGGCAAGTTCTGTGATGTGAGCAGGTGTGAGTGCGATGTCGAGAATTGTCTTTTTTTCTTCGTTGAGTTTTGCAAGAAGTTCTGAAAGAATAAGGTTTGCAACGCGTTTAGGACTCTTTGCTTTTTCTGATGCTTCTTCAAACCAGAGTGCAAGTTCGCGTGTTGATGTCAAAGTTTCAACATCAAAATCAGAAAGCCCAAACTGTTTCTTAAATCTTGTTCTCTTCTGTTCCGGAAGTTCTCCAACTTTTGCGAGAGCTTCTTTTACAAGTTCATCACTTACTGTGAATGGTTTGATATCTGGTTCTGTTGTAAAGCGGTAGTCTACGAAAGAGTTCTTTGTACGCTGAACAACTGTCTTTCCGTTTACTTCGTCCCAACCCATTGTTACTTTGAAGCCTGCATTAAATTCCTGGCGGTCGTTGATAAATTCATCGAGCTGGCGTTTTGCTTCGTATGCGCATGCTTCTTTGATCGAGCGGAATGAGTTTAAGTTTTTGATTTCTGAAATCGGTGTGTGATAAAGTTTTCCGTCTTCCCAGACATTCAAGTTGATGTTTGCGTCGCAACGCATGTTACCTTCTTCGAGATTTCCCTTTGTAACTTTTACATAGCGCAAGATTTCCTGAACTGTCTGCATAAAGAGAGCTGCTTCTTCAGGAGATGTCATATCTGGTTTTGTTACGATTTCGATAAGCGGTGTTCCGCAGCGGTTATAGTCAATGTAAGAATGTTTTCCTTCGATATGGAGTGACTTACCTACGTCCTCTTCCAGATGAATGCGTTCAATTCTTACGCGGCGATATTTTGAGCCTTCGTTTTCGATGATGCAGTCTTCGCCTTTAAAGTTCTGAGGTCTGCATTTTTCTCCGCCCGGCTGTTCATCTTTTGGATAATGTTTAAATGGCAAATCAACAAATCCATCATAACAAAGCGGAATGTCATACTGTGTAATCTGATATCCTTTTGCAAGGTCAGGATAAAAATAGTGCTTTCTGTCAAACTTTGTAAAACGAGCGATGTTGCAGTTAAGAGCCTGACCTGCGACTGCACCAAGTTCCACATAACCTTTACTAACGCGAGGCATTGCACCAGGAAGTCCGAGACATACAGGACAAACGCGTGTATCAGGCATACCACCGTAACGGTTTTCGCACGCACAGAACGCCTTAGTCTTTGTCAAAAGCTGAGTATGGATTTCACATCCGATTACAATTTCGTATTTATCAATAGCCATTTTTCTATTCCTATATAAATAGAAAATATATCAAAAATGCCGGTTTTTAACAATAAGCGGGTGGAATTTGCCCGCCCGGCCATCCATAATAAAACTGCCGTCCCTACAAAAGCAGAAATCCCGGCTATTTCAAAAGTTCTTCAATCACTTTCAGGTTATCTTCCATCACGCTGAGATAAGTCTGGTCTTCTTTCATCTTTCCCTGCATTGCGTTCAGCGTTACAATCTCAAGATTTCTGTTTCTGCAGTTTTCAATTACAGTTTTTGCAATCTTATCATTTCCTGTTTCTGTAATAACAATTGCCTTAACATTGTGTTCATCTGCTTCGTGCGAAAGTTTCATGATTGTTTCAAAACTGGCTTCTGTTTCTGCCGAACATCCGTGAAAAGCTGCAACTATGTTTAATCCAAAGTCTTCTGCAAGATAGGTAAATGGATTTCTGTCTGCAATGATAACCGTCTTGTCAGAAATCAGTTCCGATGTTTCTTGTCTTACAGTTTCAGCAGTTACTGCCGCAAATTTTCCGGCAATTTCATCAAGCTTAGCTTTATAATTTTCTGCATTCTTTCTATATATACCACCATTTTCTGCATCAGCTTCGCACATCTTCTTACAGATACTGTCAACAAACGCAGAAGCCTTTTTCACAGACATCCAGATATGTTCGTCAAATTCCATTTCCTCACAATCATCTGTGCAATCAGTGTCATCTGTGGCCGCCCCGTGTTCATGTTCACAGTTTTCACAATGTTCTTCATCATGGTGATGATGTTCTTCTTCTGAAATGAGAATTTCTTTATTTACTTCCATTAAGTTAAGCGGCGCAACGCCGTTTGCGTTCATCTTTGGCAAAAGTTTTTCAATCCAGAAATCGGATTCCCCACCGCCATAGATAAATAAATCAGTTTCGTTTCCGGAAACTTTAATAATGTCTTTTGCACTCGGAGTAAAATTATGCAAATCTGTTCCACCGTTTATTAAAAGTTCAACGTCAGCTGCATCTCCTGCAACTGCTTTTGTCCATTCATAAAACGGATAAACTGTCGCAACAACTTTTATTTTTTTCAACGAATCATTTTTTGAAACAGAGTTAAAACCTGAAATGCCGGTTTTAGAAATTCCACCTGCACTCTCGTTTTTTGAACAGCCCGCAAAAGAAACGCAGAATGCCATCATAAACACACTCAAAAGGATTAACCCGGTTTTCTTATTATTTAAATTCATATTTTTACCTCAATTTTGGAAATTACAGATTCCACATACAAAACTAACGCACAGATTCCACTTACGCTTTTTTAGCTTTACGGCAGTCTTTGCAGATTCCATAAAGAACAGTTTTTGAAAAATCGAGCGCAATGCCGTGTTCACTTTCAATGTGACCTGTAAACTCGGCAGACTCGTCGCAATCAAGATGAATGATTTTTGAACATTCCGTACACTGAATATGAAGATGTGAAAGACAGTTTTCTTCTCCTGCTATGCACTGATACATTCTGTTTTTGCCATCCTTTGCAGAATGAACAATCACTTTTTTTGCACTCACAAGTTTATCAAGCTGTCTGTAAACTGTAGTTATATTTGTAATTATTTTTCTTTTTTCGAGTTCGCTGCAGATGTCATTTACGCTTACAGCGACATCTCTGTTAGCCTCAAGAAAAGATAAAATCTCTTCTCCGACTTTTGTTTTGTATTCAACCGGTCTCATAATCTGTAATTTAACGAATTTGCAAATTATTTGCAATATGAAAATGCAAATAATTTGCAAATTCCGCACCTAAACATTGTTTAATAAAAGCATAAGGGTTATAATAAAATTATGTACAATCTTCGGAAGAGAATTCAGTATTTATTCATAAGAAAAGACACTTCGGTACTTTGCGCACTTATTTCAGCACTTCACATGATAATGTCACCGGTCTGCTTTTACTATCACCTTGATTTTCTGTCACGCTACCATACATATTGTTCCATTCTCTATGTTATAATGATAATGATGTCAAAAGCGATTCCGCCTCTATTTCTTTTTACAATGGCCGATCTGGAATCAATTGCCTACTGTTTTATAGTTACCATAATGCATGGAAACAATGCAGGCTCTTACATCCTTCCAATGACGCTTTTAACATATCTTTTTATGATTGTAATTTCATCAAAAAAAGAAACTTACTCAACAATTCTTCCAACCACAATCACAATTATTGTTGTCCTCATACTTCAGATATTAAATTTTTATCCTTCAAAAAACGCTGTCTCATTTCCAAAAAGTTTTTACCTTTTTCATTACACAACCTATTCAATAACAAGCGTTTTAACAATATGCTTTATCTGTTATGTAATTCAGAAAAAATTCTACCGCTTCAGAGAAAAAACAAGAATTAAAACTGCATACCTCAATTATTCTGCAACTCATGACTCATTGACAAAAGCCCTCAACAGAAGACATGTTTCAGAAATCATCAGCAACTATACTTCAAGCGCAGAATACGCAGATACAATTTTTACTACTGCAATTTTTGACATCGATAATTTTAAAAAAATCAATGACACTTATGGTCATAACTGCGGAGATGTAATTCTCAAACTTCTTGCAGATTTAATTCACAGAAGTCTTCCGGAAAATACAGTTTTTGCACGCTGGGGCGGTGAGGAATTTTTAATTCTTTTTATTGGAACTTCTAACGACGCATATCAGATTTTAAATGAACTTCGTGAAAGAATAGAAGACAATTCTTTCAGGTACTTTAACAAAGCAATTAAAATTACAATTACAATCGGCTTGAGCAGTTCAGAAAAATCTTATAACTTTCAGAAAATGCTTATCGATGCAGACAACAATCTTCTCATCGGTAAACGCACAGGAAAAAATAAAATTGTAAGAGGAGAATCAGAACAATGAAGCAGCGGGTTCCCATTTACAAACTTTTATTAAATCCATTTCCTTACATCTGTTTTTTTGAAGCATTTCTCAGCATTGCAAAAAACATAATTTATATTTCCCAATCAGACAGTTATTTTGATCTCGTTCTTCTCTGGGGAACAGTTTCTTCAATCATTTATATTGCACTCGGTACAATCTTTGCAAAGAAAAATAAAATAATTCTTTTTATGTTTTATATTCTTGAAACCTGCTGCAGGATTTTTGTTTCAACTTCTTATTATCACACAAGCTTAAATTACGAAATTCTGCTTATCTCATTTTTTTCTGTTTTTTATCTTTTCAGCACTGATATCAAAGTTTATAAAGTTCCATACTTCTTTTCCATTCTGCTTATTGTCCTTACAATGTTCCATAGTTTTTCCGTCAAAACAGTTTACTTTCTTCCGCTTTCTGCAATGTCCGACAACATGATTACTTTTTCAAAAGTTGAATCTTTATCTACAATCATTCTGACTTCAGTTCAATTAATTTTAATTTCAATTTCTTCTTCACTTTCACTTAGAAAAATAAGACTCAAAAATGAAGTCACTCAGAAAAAACTTGAATACATAACATGTCACGATACTCTTACAGGTTTAATGAACAGATATCTTGCCTTTACTTATTTTTCAAACTGCGAAACAAGAAAAACCAACGAAGGTCTTGATTATGGAATTGCAATCCTTGATATCGATGATTTTAAAAAAATAAATGACCTTTACGGACATGACTGCGGAGACTTTGTTCTCAAAAGCTATACTCAGGAATTACGTAAACGCCTTCCGCATCAGAATAAAATCAGCCGCTGGGGTGGCGAAGAATTTGTAATCATTTTTCCAAAAATTACACAGGAAACTATTTTTGAACTTGATACAATAAGGGAACTTCTTTCACTGACTCCATTTTATTATAACGGTATTACGATTCATGTTTCTGCAACATACGGAATAAGTTCTTCAAGAAAACTTGCTTCTGCAAATGATATCTTAAATG
Source organism: Candidatus Treponema merdequi (assembly GCA_018064525.1). GTDB lineage: Bacteria > Spirochaetota > Spirochaetia > Treponematales > Treponemataceae > Treponema_D > Treponema_D merdequi. The sequence continues at coordinate 22,204 of JAGHVB010000069.1, forward strand.
ATGCAGATGCACATCTTTACATCGGAAAAGAAAATGGTAAAAACAGGCTTGTTGTTTCAGAAAACTTTTGATACTATAAAAATTATGAAAAATATGAAAATGAAAAACGTCACAAAATTATTATCTATATCAGCATTTGCTTTATTTTTATCCGCATGTCAGACGGTTCCAGAAGTTATTCCGGAAGACCTTTCTGCTTTACAGCTGATTCAGCGCGGGCAGGATGCAATGGGACAGCAGAATTATAAAGCTGCAGACGCTTATTACATTGCCTGCATTGAACGCTACGAAGACAATTTAAAAACTTATGTAGAAGCACGCTATGAACTTGCTCAGTCTAACTTCAAACAGAAAAAATATGAAATTGCAAAAGAAATGTATACAGAAATCGTAAATGTTTTTGATGATCCTAATGCAATTTACCAGGTTCAGTCTAAATACAAAAAACTAGCATCACTCGGATTAGAACGCATCAAAGCAATCGAAGATAAAAAAGCTGCAGAAGAAAAAAAGAAAGCCGAAAAAAAAGCAAAACGCGAAAACAAAAGTAAATAACTCTTTCTTTTTTTAAGTCACATAAATCTTTTAATTATTTTCTTTTATCTTTATCCTCTGGTGTAATGATTGCATTTATAACAATTCCTTTTTTATGAGAAATGTCTTCAACAAGAGTTTTGCTGTACTTTCCGGTTCTTCTCGGAGAAGGATGAGGTTCTGCATCTCCGATTAAAATAACTTTTCTGTATGCATCAGGACGCCAGGCAAAAAATTCCATCGAAGCATAAAGCGCTTCATAAACTGCTTCCGGCACATCACCGCCTTCAGTTCCTCTGATCGAAATCGAACGGACATTTTTTACAAATTCATTTACGCTCGTCGTAAAAGCATACCATCTTACAGGCAGTCCGTTGTAATTAAAGCTGTCTCCATAATCGCGGTAAAAGACAAGTCCAAGTCTGACATCATTAAATTCTTTCAGACCTTCCAGAAGCGACGGGACCCATTCATCCTTAAGTTTCTGAATATCATCTTTCATGCTTCCTGTTGCGTCTATTGCAAAAACAATATCTGCTTTGTCTTTAGGCGAAATGCTTTTTATTGCACTCATTATGTCATCAATGATTGTTTCCGGTCCTTTTGAAAAAATCATAAAATCAGATATCTGTTCAAAAGTATGTGCCGCCATTGGATTATAAGCATCTGTCAGAATTACTTCCGGCACCTCTTCTTTTATAATTTCTGGTTCCGGCACAGCAACCTTTTTTACTGCTTTCTTTTTTGCAGGAATTTTCTTTACCGCAAAATCAAACATAAACGGATTGTCCGAAAACCGTCCCGTATAATCACAGAATTTTTTTTCAAAAGTACGGATATTTATAAAAGTACCCTTTCCTATTTTTACAGTTCCATTCCGGCTCCAGGAATAACCGTAAACAATTTCAGATGGAATAAAAATATGAAAGCATTCTTTAAAATATTCATTAGACTCAACAGTCGAATCAACAAGTGAATATTTTGCCTGAGGAGAATCAAGTTTTTCTCCGTTCAGCATCCTGATTTCATCACCGTTGATTTTATTATATTCTTTTGCACGATATGCGTAATTCGGTTCCTGTCCCGAAGGATCTTTTGTTGTTTCTGTAAGCATTACAGATTCAATTCCGTTAAGTTTTTCGATATAGAGATGATAGCCGGAAATTTCTTTTGAAGAAGCATTTTTTTCTTCTACAACTTTTAAATTCTGCGGACCAACTGAAAGTTTCTTTAAATCAGATTCAGTCTGTGCGTAAATTCCACTTAAAAAAAGAATTTTTACTATACAAAACAACCAGAAAATTACAGATTTCTTCATATTTTAATTATCGGATAGAACTTTAGTATAATTTATGTTATAATTTATTATTGTGGAAAGTCAGAATTTGTCGCAAACATCAGGATTTGTCTCTGTTGATATTTCAGAATTTTTCGGTCAGTCAGAAAAACCGCAGGATTCTGATTACGGCATTGTTGTATTAACTCCGCGTCAGCGCGAAATGTACAAGAGCCTGATTGAAAAAGCACAGAAAATAAATCCTGAAAAATATGAAGTTTTCCAGAAAAGAATGCGTGACCTTCAGGAACTTGCAAAAGGAATTGCAAACTTTCCGTCTCTTCTCGAGCGCCACAATCTTTCAGGTGGCGAAAGAACTCCGCAGTCATTAATCGAATCATTAATTGAACATCAGGCAGAAGGAGATTACACTCTCCAGCTTCCTTCAAAAGCAACTCTGGGAAAAGGTTTTCTCGTTGCAAAAATTCACACCTTTTCTTCACTTGCTAAATTTTCAAAAGCCATCAAAGAACCGGAAGAAGTAACTCTTGAATTTCAATCAGAAACAAACTCGATGATGTTCTCTCTTCTTGCAGAAGATGTTTACCTTAACCTTATTCATGACAAAACAATTCCGCTGGAATTTAAACAGGAACTTGCAACATCACTTTTACTTCTCTGGGAACACCGCTCTGACCAGAATATTCAGGACATCGCACCGACCCTTTTAAAAATCTGGACTGCACGCCGTAAACTTGCGCCTGCTTTTGGTACAATGATGGGAACAAGTGAACTTCTTCTCTTATCAATGCAGCTTGATGACCAGTGGACAACTTTTATCAAAGCAAAACTCGGTGACTCAGGCGTTGCTCAGGCAATGGAAGAATTCCTGTTTGGAATTTCACACGAACAGATTTTACAGTTAAAAGATATTCTCCGTACAAAAGGAATTCCGGCAATCGGTCGTGATGAAGTTTCAAAGTTCTTAGGTGTTCACATTAAAGCCGATGCCGGTCTTGACTACCGAGACTTTTATTCAATGTATACATTAAGACGAGATAATGCCCGCGTACGCGCAAGAATGGGACTCTCTGGTCCGCATAAAACTATCGAAGATTACTTTATCCAATTTGTAATGGAGCAGAACAAGGAGAAACAAAACAATGACAGCTTCGCAAAATGACATGACTCAGAATGAAAATCAGAACGATTCACAGGACAAACGAATTCCATATCACTTTGGAGAAAAACTGCGTACTGTCCGTGAAAGAAAAGGTTATACCCTCAAAGTTGTTGCAACACAGGCAGGTGTTTCAGAAAGTCTTGTCTCTCAGATTGAAAGAAACAGAGTAAGCCCTGCAATTGATACGCTTCTTGCTCTTGCTGATGTACTCGATATCAATCTTGAATTTTTATTCGAAGAATACAGAAGAAAACATCCTGTTCAGGTTATCAGAAAAAATGAAAGAAGAACTTCAGAAGACGATTCAATCAAATATGAAGAAATCGTCAAACCAGATGACTCAGACGGACAGAATACTCTCGAAGCATACACAATCACAATTCCGGCAGGAGAAAAAACACACAAAGGTTCTTACGGACATCTTGGCCGCGAAATGGGATTTATTCTCAGCGGCAGATGCGAACTTCATTATGAAAAGTATGTTTACGAATTAAACGAAGGCGACAGCGTAACTTTCAGTGCTGCAGCTCCACATGTAATTGTAAATACAGGTGACAAAGAATTAAAGGCTATCTGGGTCGTAACACCTGCTCAAAGATTTGTTAACAAGTAATTCATTTTTTTGACATGTAACCATTTTCTCGCATACAGACTTTATTATTAAAGAGGATGAATATGAAAAAATTTTCAAAACTTTTTATTCTGATAATGTTATTGAGCTGTGTAATTAATGTTTCTGCACAGGAAGTTTTAAAACCAAAAATTGCAGAAAAACTTTCACTCAATGTTTTTGAAATTGTTTACCTTAAAATCGAAGAAGATCCACTTTCGTATGAAAAGGAACTTCCTTTAGACAGAATTCCGTATGCAGAAAGAATGGATAAATACGATTCAATCGGAACTGCTTTTCTGTTAAAAGACCACAAGTTTTATACTGCGGCTCATGTACTGAATCTTCAGAACAAAACTCAGGCAGATAAATTCTATATCCGTACACAGAACAAAAATATTTATAAAATTAAAAACATAGAAAAATTTGCCACAGACAGAGATTTTGTAATTTTTGATGTTGAAGATTTTAATGAACCAAAAGCAAAAGGCCTCGACTTTGATGAAAACTATGTTACAAACTCATCTGTTTTTGCAGTAGGAAATGCACAGGGAGAAGGAATCGTAATGAGAAACGGCCTTCTTACAAGCACAACTCCGGAAAGCCGTCATGGAAACTGGTTATGGCTCCGCTTCTCTGCAGCAGCAAGTCCCGGAAACTCCGGCGGTCCTCTCGTTACTCCACAGGGAAAAGTCATTGGAATTGTTGCAATGAAAAATTCTTCAGAAAACTTAAACTATGCACTTCCAATAAAAGAAACAAAAAATGTCAGTGACTGTAAAGGCGAGATCCACTCAGAGCTTTATTATAATCTTCCGAATATTTCAACTCAGAAATTTTATCACAGTTTTGATTTTGAAATTGATTTGCCAAAATCAATCGAAGAAGTCAGAAACATCTGTTACAACGCTTTTCATGACTACACAGAAAAATTTGTAGAAAAAACTTCTGCCGAATATAAATATTCAGGTAAAAAAAGTTTTACACATACAGACAAAGGAAATATCATTTACACAAACAGCTACAATATGTCTTTTCCTTATACAATCTGTCTCAACGAAAAAAACAAATGGGGATGCTATTCTCCGTCAGAAACAAGCGAACTTAAACTTGATAAAAATTCAAAAATTACTGCCGGCGGAATGCTTGGTCTTGTGATGACAAAACTTAAAAAACCTGATGATATTTCTGTCGAAGAATATATCAAAAATCCAAAACTCCTTATCGATACACTTGCAAAAGTTTTTGTACTAAGCCGTCCTGTCGGTTCTGAAAAAATCAACATCACTTCTTTCGGACAGCCTTCTTACACTTCAACTCATACAGATACTTTCGGAAGGACATGGCTCATCAGTGCGTTTACAATTCCTTTTGCAGATTACGCACTTTATAATTTTTCTTTACCTCTCCCTGATGGAATTTATTCAATGACAGGAATTGCTCCGACTCATCATATTTTCTGCGGATTTAATTTTGATATGGAATTTTTATCAGACTTTGTCTTAACAGGTTATTCATCAACTTACAGAGAAATGCAGGAATATCTCAATATTCCAGAGGAAGTTTATCCGCGTCATAAAGTTTTAGAAAATGCTTCTCTTTTGCAGACAGAAAATGAAACAATTCTGAAAACAGATTTCTTTTCCTTAACATTCCCAAAAGAAGTAATCAATATCGATGAAAAATCAGAAATCAATCTTGGAATCAGTGTACGTCCTGACAATCAAAAAGGTCTGACTTCTGTAATTTCCCTCTGTTCTGTAGAAGCTCAGAAAAATACAAACGACAATACACTCATTCTGTACTCAAAACAGTTTAAGCCTCACGAAGATTCTGCAGAAGAAACCTTTGACGGATATAATAAAATATGTTCCAAAACAATTCCTTACGACGGAAATCCTTTTGAAAACGAACAGAAAACTTCTGTCTTTGTCACTGATGTAAAAGAAGATTCTGTTTCTGTTCTCGGACTTATTTACAAAGGCAGCAGAATGGATGTAATAAAAGAAAATGTACAAAAGGTATCTGAAAAAATACAAGAAAACTAAATGAAGTTCATTCCGTACAAAAAAATATTTTTAACTGCACTTTTTCTTTTACCTTCACTATTACTCTTTTCATGCAGAACAACGCAGTTTGAGCAGCCTCATAAACACGCAGATAATTTTTCTGCTTTATGGAATGATAATCAATCTGATTTCTGGACTAAAAGAGATTCATACTTTTATACATGCGATTTTTTTCTTGAAGATGAAAAGACAATCTGTCACGCTGTAAAAATTGACCTCACCTCACCAGAACTTTTAATTTCGCTTTACCCTGACAGTACAGCCATCACAGAAAAAAACAATGTCACTAAAATCAAATCTGTAAAAGCTTCTTCACTTGCAAAAAAAAATGACATTGTCATAAACACAACTCAATGGTCACAGAAAATTCCATTAATCTCAGAAAAAGTCCCCGTCGGAATCATTCAGAACAATGGAACAGACTTTTCACCCGCAGACAGAAAATATGACGCAATTGCTTTTTATAAAAATATAAATTCGTACAGCGTACGAATTTTTTCTCAGAAAAATATCAGTGACTTTTCGGAAAATGCAGAATTTATCTCCGGCGGTTTCTGGCAGATTTTATCAGATTCAGATATCGTAAATTTCAGGGAATTTTCAGCCAGCAGGACATCACTTGGAATTTCAAAAGACCAGAAAACACTTTACATATTAATAGCAGAAGGAGAACGAAAATCCCGTTCACGAGGCCTTTCTTACAAAAAATGTGCTGAAATCCTTTCTAAAATGGGTTCTTTTAACGCAATAGAATTTGACGGTGGAAGTTCCACAACCCTTTTCATTAATAAAAAAAATGTACTTTCATACAAAAAAAATCCAAAACTGCCTTCATTTCTGTGCTTTTCCAAACTCACATTTGACAAATAAATGCACATAAACTAAAATATAGGAATATGGGAATTACTACAAGCCAGCAATTACAGAATTATTACGACATTTTCCGCGACACTGAAGTTATTTACACAAAAGATGTTTTAAGAACTCTTGCTGTTGACCCACGCCAGATTTATGTAAAATGTAACGGAGCACAATGGCCTTGTATTATTAATTCCACTTCTTTTATAAATGCCAGAATCATTGTTGGAACTAAAGGCGGTGCTTTTGCTGCAATGGCAAAAAAAGATCCTCCTCCGGTTTCTTTGAGATTCTTTTTTGCACAGATAAATGACCAGCCGATAAGTTTTTTCGTAACTGGCCGTGTAACAGAAGTTTCTCAATATATGAATTCCACAGAACTGGCAATCATCACAATAACTTTTTCACAGCGTCCACCAGATGATTTAATTGAAAGAGTTGGTTCAATGCTCGAAGCAAATTCCAACGCAATCAGACGAAAAGAAGAACGCATCATAATTACAGATGACACAAAACGCCGTCTTTTCATTTCAAAAGACGAAACAATAATTTTCATTCAGAATGTTCCGCGAAGATGTATCCTCAGAGATATCTCATTCTCCGGTGCAAAAGTAATTCTTCTCGGAATCGAAAAGTTTATCAACCAGAAGCAGATTATTTTAAGAATCCACTTCGAAGAACCTGATGAAATTATTACTCTCGAAGGACATGTTGTAAAAACAAGTCCTGTAGAAGAAAGACCAGAAATTATTTATGCCTGTCTGCAGTTTGATGAGGCTAAAGTTCCTACATCTTATAAGATCAGGATTAATACTTATCTCACAACAGTGCGTAAAAATATTCTTTCTGCTGTTTCACAGGAACAGGAAGACGCTCAGAAAAATACAGAAAAAAAGCATCTTGAACCGCAGAAAACAGCAGCTGCAAAAGCCGCAGAAGACTCTGGTACCCCGGAATCAGAAAACGGCTCTTCACAGGATAACCCGATTGCTGCAGAAACACTCGAACCACCTGCAGAAGAAACTTCAGAAGCACAGCCTTCAAATGCCGCCGCTGAAGAAAAACCTGCCGAAGCTGCAGCCGGAACACCAAACGCATAATTCAATTTTTTTAGGAAACAAAAATGAAACCAAACAGTCCTCTTGAATCAGTTTATTTTATTACATTACCAGAAGGTTTTGAACTTTCAAAAAACGCAATGCACATTGACCCGACAATTCCTCTTCCTGTTCAGAAAAAAGACAGCGAAGCTCCAGGTCAATTCAATCCAAAAGAACTTACTCAGGAACAGATTCTCGCAGGACTTTTAACAGTTCTAGCCTATGATAAAAAAAATGAACATCTTGATTACTACCGTTCAGTCTTAAAACAGGCACGCCCGGAAATCAAAAAGGAACTTTCAGAAGCAGCTATTCTAAAAGCAAAAAATGAAGATTACGAAATTGCAGAAGAAATGTTTCTTGCATTGCAGGGCTTTGATCCGGAAGATAAAGCCATCACTTTGAATATGGCACTTTTCTTTGACCAGAGAGCCGACAGTTACAGACGTTCTGGATTGATTGAAGATGCAGATGCTTACGATGACAATGCACTTTACTATTACAAAGAAGCAATGGTTGCAGAACCTCCTGTAGCAGATTCTTTTTTTAATGCCGGTTTTTACTACTTAAAAAAGAATGACTATTTTAATGCGAAAGAAGCTTTCGAAACTTATGTAACTTTGACATGTGACATCAAGGATGAAGAACTTGGTGAAAATGGAATTTACAAGCGTGAACGTGCGCAGGAACTTCTGAATAAAATTTCAAATCAGAATATGGACGACGCAAGATTTAAAGCTGCTTATGATTTAATTTCAAACGGCGAAGAAGAAAAAGGTCTTGAACAGATCCGTCTCTTTCTCGAAAAAAATCCGAATGTCTGGAACGCATGGTTTATGCTCGGCTGGGGTCTCAGAAGAATAACCCGTTATAACGATGCAATCACTGCATTCAACAAAGCCCTTGAATACGGCGGAGATACTAATTCTGATACTTACAACGAAATGGCAATCTGCTATCTCGAAATGAATGACTTTGAAAATGCAAAAAAATCTCTTATGAAAGCACTTTCAATCGATCCTGAAAGTACAAAAATCATTTCAAATCTCGGATATCTTTCACTCAAAGAAGGCAATGTATCAGAAGCTCAGAAATATTTTGCAACTGTCCTCGAAATTGATCCCGATGATAAAATCGCACTTCACGAACTGAGTAAACTGGAACAGTAACCACAGATTGTAAAGCGACCACCGATTTCACAGCAAATCTGATTGTGCAGCTGACATTGATTTCGCGGATATTTTTTTGAGGAAGTTTTATGAAAAAATATTTTTTATTGTTTACTTTTTTGTTCGGAATGTTTTTGGGATGTTCACAAGGATTTAAAAAAACTGAAATCACTGTGACACGGGCAGATAACAGTTCTGTAGTTTTAAAAGTTGAACTTGCAGTAACCGACAAAGAACAGCAGCAGGGTTTCATGCACCGTAAAAATATTCCGGACGGAACAGGAATGATTTTTATTTACGACGCTGACAGAACATTAAACTTCTGGATGAAAAACACTCCCCATGCTCTGACAATTGCTTACATCGACAAAGACGGAATCATAAAAGAATTTCATGACATGACTCCGTTCAGTGAAGCTGCAGTTTCAAGTTCTCATTCAGTACGCTATGCTCTCGAAGTTCCTCAGGGATATTTTAAACGGGCAGGCATTCAAGTCGGCGACAAAATCTCACTTCCACAACTTTAAAACAAAAAATGCGGCCCTTCAAAACAGGCCGCAGCTTAATTCAAAATCTTCCAGTCATATTAAAGACTATCAAGAAAATCGTCTCTCAATTTTTCGCCTGCTGATTTTTCAACCCGGCTTTCTTCAAGCAATGAATTGAATGTTTTCAAATCGATATACTTTAATACAAGCGGACGCTCAAGGCTCATCTGAACATCATCGTTTTTCCACACTGCGCGTTCCGGACTGAACTCAACAGGATCTCCGTATTTTTTACAGAGTGAACTGAATACACTGTAATAATCAACTTTTTTTCTGTTCAGATTAAGCATGATTACATAAAGATGATCTTCATAAAACTGAAACCAGCACTGTTCAAGATATGACCAGCGTGAAAAATCCCTTGCATCTGTTTCAATTAAAGTTCTGTTTTCTCCAGGCAAAAGAGAAACATCTCTGTCACCGTTGTAACCGAATGAAGAATTTTTTTTAAGCGCATCTTTTGCACTGTCTACAGACATTCCAAGTTCAACTCCGCCGTAACCTTTTGGAAGTGCCCCGGACTTAGTATTTGACTTTGAAGCACTTTGTGCAAAACAGAATGTACACACAGAGAATAATAAAAATATAACGGGAATCTTTTTTGTAAAAACTGAATTCTTCATCAATCGTAATATCGGAATTATTTTCGTATTTGTTTACGATAAAATGCAGCCTGTTTTGCAAGTTCTATGCAGTTAGGAACAAAGATTTTTAAGTTTTGAATTTTTATATGTGGGTCGTTCTGAAACTGGTAAGCTGCATGTGCCTGCTGTGCCTGAGGAATTCCACACATATCAATTACATTCTGAACAGTTAAATCTGTCTGCCAGCTTGCGCCTGCTGTAATCTGAACTTTTGCTTTTTCCATCTGGAGTGCGAGCATATCTATCAATTTCATTATCGGTTCTTTAAGCTGAGTATTTGCAAGCTGTCTGTACATTGACCAAAGTCGTTCTGCAAGAGTTGTAGTAAGACGTGCAATAAGCTGAGGCTGTGTTGCTACCATCTGGTCAAAGTTTTTGCGGTTAACAGTCATAAGACGGCAGTTTTCATGCGCAATTGCACTTGCCGAACGAGGCTTGTTTTCAAGCAAAGCCATTTCACCAAACATATCGCCTTTATTCAACACGGCAAGAATAACTTCCTGACCATCAACTACTTTAGTAATTCTTACAGATCCTTCCTGAATGATGAACATGTCGGCACCAGCCTGGCATTCTGCAAAAATCATTGTTCCTTTTGGATAAACGCGAAGAAGATCCGGTGTCGGTTCAAAATATACAGCTTTTGTCTTTGGTTTTAACTGAACAAATTTCTGTTTTGCAATTGCAGCGTTTGGTCCCATCGGACTTGCTTTTAAATACTGATAATAACTGAAAATCGCAATGTTGAATTCTTTTTTGCTTTCATAAACTTTTGCAGTTGAAAAAATCTGTTCTGGACTTTCTGCAACAACATTGTTAAGTGTAAGTTTTGTAAGATTTTCGTTTAAGAGACGCATCTTGTTTGCAAAGGTGCGGATAATTTTCATAGCAACAGGAGTATTTCTTTCGATTAATTCCGGATACTGATCACGGCGTACAGAAATACATACTACATCTGTCATAGCAACAGCAGATTCAATCTGAAGATGGTTAGACATACATGGAATTACACCGACAAAGTCCCCTGGACCTAAAATGCTGTTTGTATTATCTGTAGGGACATTTGACTCATGAGCAACCTGAACATGACCAACCTGAATAATATAAAAACGGTCACCTGTATTCTGGCCTTCAATTACGAGAAAAGATCCTTTCTTAAAATTAACAAACGAAAGTTGAAGCATCTGTTGTCCCCACCTGATATATAATAATATACGTTTAACCTTTTTTCAATTATCGGAATAAAAAAAATTAAAATTAGCAAAAAAAGTCCGGAACGCTCAAAGCACTTTCTGAAAACCAAAAACTTAAAAGTCAGCTCAAAACCAGTTCTGCAGCCTCAGAACGCTACTTAAAAATTATCTCCTCTTCAAGCTCAAACCCCTTCTTTTCGCGGACCTCTTTTTTAACAAGTTCCACAAGAGCCTTTATGTCAGAAGCAGAAGCAGCTCCCGTATTGATTATTATATTTCCGTGGAACGGTGCAACCTGAGCTCCCCCTACAGCCGTTCCCTTAAGTCCGAGCCCGTCAATAATCTGACCTGTCGGCGCCCCGAAATCGTGATTGTTCTTGAAAACGCTTCCTGCACACGGAAACTTGAAATGTCCCTTGTCAACGCGTTCTTTCATAAAAGAAGCAGCTTTTTCGGCAATCTGAGATGCTTTTGAGCCGTCTTCACGTGTGAGCTTAAACTCGACTGCATATACGACGCGTTTTGTATCTGTAAAAGGTGATTTTTTGTAGCTCCAGAGCGTTTTGTCCGGGTTCAAAATTTTTTGTGTATAAGTGGAATTTGCCCCGCACAAATCCGCATATTCGATATTTTCTGCAACATCGCTTATTTCTCTGTTAAAGCAGCGTGCGTTCATATAAGCAGCGCCTCCGCACGTTCCAGGAAGCCCGCAGAACTCTTCAAGACCTGAAAGTCCATTCTTAGTACAGAAGTTAACGATGGCATTCATCTGAGCCCCGCAGAGCGCGCGTACAGTCACATTTTCACCCTCAGAAGCCACGATTTCTACCTTGTTGAGCCTTCCGGTCGAAATTACGGCTCCGTCAAAGCCGCTGTCAGAAAAAACGATGTTTGTTCCGCCACCGAGAATAAAATACGGCACTTTTTCGCTTTCTGCGAGATTGAGGCACTCTAAAAAAGACTCCGTAGTTTCAGGTTCCACGAGCAAAGGCGTAACGCCGCCCACCTTAAACGAAAAATGACGCGACATCTCCTCGTTTTCTGTCACGATAATATCGCGTATCGTCTTGAATTTTTGTGCTATTTCCCGTAAATTATTCATTATTATACTATAATATATTTTGCGGAATTTATAAAGATACTTCAATGAGTAATATTTTTTTACTTTCAGGTGGAATTTATAATGCCGCGACGAGGTTATAAATGAGTCTTAAACTTTTCAATACAATGGGAAAATCCCTTCAGGAATTCAAACCGATTAAAGAAGGCTATGCCGGTTTTTACGGCTGCGGTCCAACAGTTTACAACTATGCCCACATCGGAAACCTCCGTGCGTATGTTTTTCTCGACATCCTCGACAAGACACTCACTTACCTCGGCTATGACATCAAGCATGTAATGAACATCACTGACGTCGGACACCTGACTGGTGACTCTGACGACGGCGAAGACAAAATGACAAAAACAGCTGCAGAACGCCACCAGAGCGTTCTCGAAGTTGCAAAATTCTACACAGACGCTTTCTTAAAGGACATCGATGCATTAAATATCCGCCGTCCTGATGTAATCTGTAAAGCTACAGAACACATTCCTGAAATGATAGCCCTCATCCAAGAAATCGAAAAACAGGGACATACTTACATGGCAGGCGGAAACCTCTACTACGACATCTCAACCTACGACGATTACGGAAAGCTTGCTAACCTCAACCTCGACGAACTCAAAGCCGGCGCCGGAAAAAGAAAGGTTGTCGTTGTCGATGAAAACAAGAGAAATCCCGGCGACTTTGTACTCTGGTTTACAAAATCAAAATTTGAAGACCAGGCAATGACATGGGACTCTCCATGGGGCCGCGGATATCCGGGCTGGCACATCGAATGTTCTGCAATGAGCATGAAATACCTCGGAAAACACTTTGACATCCACACAGGCGGCGTAGACCATGTTCCTGTTCACCATACAAACGAAATTGCTCAGTCAGAAGGAAGTTTTGACAAAGAAGAACGCGCAAAAGGTCCATGGGTAAACTACTGGATGCACAACGAGTTTTTGATTCTTGAAGGCGGAAAGATGTCAAAATCAAACGGTAAGTTCATTACCCTTCAGGCAGAACTTCCGGCAGAAAAAGGCTATTCTCTCAAGTCTAAAGGCTACGAACCTCTCGACTACAGATATTTCCTTTTAGGAGCACATTACCGCTCTCCATTGACTTTCAGCTTTGATGCCCTCGAAGGAGCTAAAAACGCAAGAAAGGCTCTCGTAAATAAAACTGTTAAAGTATTGAAAGACTCCGGTTCAAAAGCCGCTTCTGAAGCAGAACTTTCAGAAAAAGCAAAAGAATACCTTGATTCTTTCAAATCTGATCTCGAAAATGACCTTTCAACACCACAGGCTTTGAGCCGCATTCAGATGGCAATCAAAGACTCAGAATTAAAACCTTCTGAAATTCTTTTCTTAATCAATAAAATGGACTCTGTTCTTTCACTCAGCCTCGTAAAAGAAGCAGAAAAGGCATCAAATCCGGCTTGTGATGATCATGCAGGTGACGCAGAAGCTGCCGAAATCGATGCACTCGTAAAACAGCGCACAGATGCTAAAAAAGCAAAAGATTTCGCAACTGCTGACAAAATCCGTAACGATTTGGCTGCCAGAGGAGTTATAATAATAGATACTCCTACAGGTCCAACCTGGAAAAGACAGTAATTTTTCCTGTTTTTTTTCAGTATTTTTTTATATTTATCGTAACTTTTTGGAGCGAGTGTGGTTAAGGATATAGCAGGAAATCAGACCGGAAGCGACGAATTAAAAGCCGCGGATCCGATTGATTTTAGAAAAATTTATAATGCAACAATGACTGTTCTTTTTAAAGTCGCTTACAAAGTTGTAAACGACCAGGAAGTCGCAGAAGACCTTGTTCATGATTCATACATCAAGGCAAGTGAAAAAGGAATGGTCTTTCCAAGTATGAATGATGCCACTTACTGGCTCATCCGTGTTGTGAAAAATGCTTCTCTAAATTATGTAAAAAGAAGAGGTCGCGAACAAAAAGCTTATCAAAGAGCGCTGTATGAAGACCACCGAGTTCAGACAAGTGGTGAAACAGATCTGCTTCGTGATGAAACAATTAAAAAAGCACAGGAGGCATTAAACCAGCTTCCAGAAAATTTAAAAGAAGTTCTTATACTGCGCGAATACGCAGATTTGAATTATAAAGAAATTGGAAAAACTCTTGGTATTACAGAAGGCAATGTCAAAGTTCGTGTATTCCGAGCACGAGAAGCACTTGCCAGACTCATAGGAGAAGACGATGTTTACATGTCCTGATACAGAAATTCATTCACTCTATCTCGATAACGAACTCCCAAAGGGCTTAGCCGAAGAATTTGAAGCACATCTTGCCTCTTGTCCAAAATGCAGTTCAAAATTCAAGTCTCTTAAAAAAACTCATGACTTTTTACAGTCTGATTCCAGTTCAATTTCTTTAGATAATGACTTTCTCGATAAAAGCTTTGAAAGACTTTCACTAAAAATGCGCTACATCAAAAATGCAGCCCCTGTCAAAGAAAAAAAAGTTTTCATGTTCCCTGAAGAAGCAAAAAAATATATGCCGGCTGCAGTCGCTGCTGCCGTTGTTTTTGCAGTCATGCTTCCGTTCAGTATGGCAAACAAAAAGACAGAAACAATCAATATGACAGTTCCTGTTGCACAGGTTCATGAAATAAAAAGAACTACAGACTTTTCTGTTAAACCCGGAACAATTTTTCCAAGTGCAACAAATGTAGCTTTCCCTATCAACCTTGTTTCTCAAAACCAGGACAACAGCAGCCTTGATGCCAATTCCTCATTTACCCTTTATACTTTCAACCCGCTTTCAGCAACAAATACTATTGTCATAACTCAGTACAAAGGCTCAAACCAGACAGTTCATACTCTTTTGCAGGATGACTTTTTTACACCTGATTTTACTCGAACAGAAGAAGCAAACGCACTTCAGGTTTATATGCCGTCATATGTTGATATTTCATCGTTAAACAAATAGAATAAGGTTTAACAATGGAATATTAATATGCGCTTAGATTCAGAACACAATATTTTTTACATAATCAGAAAATATGCACTCGCAAGAGCAGTCTGTCTTGTTGTCATTTGTGCTGCAGTAATTGGATTTACAAGTTTAATAAGTTATACAGTAAAAGAAAAACCTGTCATTCTTTCTGTTTCACAGCAGATCGGAAGTCCGGGAGATACAATTTCCATCCGCGGGAAATTTTTTAATGATAAAAAAGAATCTTCATTTGTAGAAATTGCAGGAAACAGACTGACAGAAAGCTCTTATGTTTCATGGAACGATGATGAAATAATCATTACGATTCCTGCAAACACACAGGACGGACTTGTATATGTTGTTTCTACCGCAGGCCGTTCCAATCCGGATTTCTTTGCAAACAGAAGTGCAATTCCAATTTCTGTTCCGCAGAACACAATTTTTACAAACCCTGTAATCACTTCCCTTTCTGCAGAAAAAATTTTCGTTGGTCAGCTGCTTACCATCAACGGAAAAAACTTCGGTTCAAAAAAAGCTTCTTCACAGGTTTTCTTTTCTACAAAGAAAACAGAACAGCAGATTACAGAAAATTCTCTCAATGCAGGAAACCCGCTCGAAGAAGGTACTGAATACATTCACGCATCAGACATAGATTTCGATTATGAATACTGGAGTGAATCAGAAATCAAAGTGTATGTTCCGGATGGGGCATTTACAGGTTATGTTTATGTTGAAAATGAAAACGGACAGTCTGTAAAACATCCTCTGACTGTTTTACAGCGTGCAGGTGTAAAGAATTATGGAACTAAAAATTCTTATCTTGTACAGGTAAGCGCAGATGTTAAAGAAATTAAAGGAACAAAAGATTCTGTTTTAAGTCTTCGTCTTCCTCTTCCGCAGACAACTGGAGACCAGCCGGCTGTAGTACTTACAGAAAGCGATCCAAAACCTTTACTTGAAAATTACGATAATACTTCTGTATTCCAGATTGTAATGGATAAAACAGGAAAAAATTCTTACGCTCAGCTTGAAAAAATCAGACTTTCTCAAAACCATGTAATCACAGTCCGCTCTGTAGAAACCTGGATTGACATTGATAATGTTGCAATTCCAAAAGACAGAAGCCGCATGCTTTATAAAACTTATACAAAAGCAGATAAACTGATTCCTGCAGACACACCAGAACTTATAAAACTTTTGCCTTCAATTATTTATCAGTCAATCAATCCTTACCGCCAGGCAAAGTTGATCTACGAATATATGATTGCAAATTACAAGATTGAAGAAACTCCAAGAAAAAATGATTCAAACAGTCTTTCAATGCTTACCTCAAAAAAAGGTGACGCATACGACTTTGCAGTTTTATATGCAGCACTTTTAAGAACAGCAGGAGTTCCTGCAAAACTCATGAGTGGAATTTTAATTGACGCAGACAAACTTGCAAAACCTCACTGGTGGGTTAACTTTTATCTTGATGACTTTGGATGGGTTCCTGCAGATCCTGCATTAGGAGCCGGCCTTGAATACAATTCATTTACTGCTCACAGCAATCCAGCAAAATACTATTTTGGAAATCTGGATGCACAGCATATCTTATTTACACAAGGTTTCAATACCGTAAAGAATGCAATTTCAAACGGAAAAACCGTAAACATCCAGAAATCGTACGCAGCTCAAAGCATCTGGGAAGAAGCTTCAAGTGACATAACAAGTTACTCAAGTTTCTGGAATACACCGGCTGTTCTTGGAGTTTATTAAGACAAAAAAAACTGTCCTGAAGTTTGAGGTTGAAGTACACTTCAAAATGAACTTTCAGAACAGTTTTTTTTATCAGTAGTTTTTTAATCTTTTTTATTTTAACGGAATACCGCAGCCAGGATGATCTTTTTCGAAAGCTGCTGCAAGACGTAAAATCTTTACTTCTTCAAACATTGCTCCTGCAAACTGAATGCCGACTGGCATTGAGCCGTTTGCCTCCGATGTTTTTCCAGCTGGAACAGAAATTGAAGTAATACGTGCAAGATTAACGAAAGTTGTATACAAGTCACTGAGATACATTTCGAGAGGACTGTCAACTTTCTGTCCGAGCTTGAATGCAGGTGTCGGGCATACAGGACAAAGAACTACATCATAGCTTTCATAAAGTTTAGCCATTTCTGCCTGAATCTTTGCACGGACTGTCATTCCTTTTTTGTATGTATCTCCGGAGAACTGTTCAGAAAGAACATAGTTTCCGATTACGATTCTTCGTTTTACTTCTGGTCCAAAGCCTTCACTTCTTGTATGAACATAAAGCTCATCATATCCGTCACCAGTATCAACACGTCGTCCGTAACGGATTCCATCAAAGCGTGAAAGATTTGATGCGGCTTCTGCAAGAGCGATTACATAGTAGCTTGCAATTGATGCATCAAGAACAGGAAGATCAACGACATCGATTTTTGCACCCTTTGACTTAAGCCATTCCTGAACATTATTGAAAACTGCAGTTACATCATCACTCTGACCTTTTGCTTCTAAGAACTGCTTTGGAATTGCAAACTTTAACTGTGCAATTTCTGCATCAGTAAATGCTTTAAGATCTGCAAGCTTATCTGCGTCTTTTAAATCTGCACTTGTGTCGTCATACATGTCTACACCGGCCATCGCAGAAAGAGCTTTTGCAATATCATCCGGATTGTGAGCCAGAAGACCAACCTGATCCAGTGACGATCCGTATGCAACAACACCCCAGCGGCTCAAAACACCGTAAGTTGTCTTTAATCCGTAAATACCGCAGTAGCTTGCCGGCAGACGAACTGAACCACCAGTTTCTGTTCCAAGTCCAAAAAGAGCCTGATTTGCACTGACAGCAGCTGCAGGTCCTCCAGAAGATCCTCCTGAAACATATTCGCGGTTTACAGGGTTTCTTGTAGGTCCGTAGCATGAATATTCTGTTGAAGAACCCATTGCAAATTCATCCTGATTGCAGCGTCCGAGTGGAATTGCACCCTTTGCTTCGAGACGGTTGATTACAGTTGCATTGTATGGAGCAACATAGCCTTCAAGGATTTTACTTGCACATGTAAGTTTCTGACCTTTTACTGAAATATTGTCTTTTACTGCAAATGGAACGCCTAAAAGCGGCTTTTTTGCGAATAATTCATCAAGTTTTCCGCTGGCTTTTGCTTCTGAAATTTCTTTATCTGCAATTTCTGCTTTTGAAACGGCATCGCTGTACATTTCAAGAAATGCGTTAAGCGGAATGTCAGTTGCCTTATCTTTTTCAAATGTTTCGATTGCTTCTTTTACAAGACCTGCGCTTGTGCAGGTTCCATCTTTAAGAGCTTTAACTGTATCATTAATGCAAAAAAATGCCATTTTTTATGCTCCTTCACCCAAAACTTTTGGAACCTGAAAATATCCGTCCATGAAATTTTCTGAAACTTTTTTAACATCAGGAATATCAAGGCCTTCAACAACCTGATCTTCGCGAAGTTTTTCGGCCTTTGTAGAAGGATATGCATCATAAGGATTCTGGCTGTCATCAAATTTTGAAAGGATTTCAAAATATCCGACGATGTCATCTACCTGTGCTTTTAAAGTCTGTAAATCTGTACTTTCAGGACTGAGGCGGGAAAGATAAAGAAGATTTTCCAATGTTTTTTCATCGATATTTTTTTGAGTACTCATATCTTTAATATTAGCGGTTTTTATGATAAATTTCAATAATTGCAATATATAGAAACAATTTATACAAAAAGGCGGACTATATGGAAAATGAAAATGTGCAGGAAATAGAAGTAAAGACAGAAACTAAAAAAAAGAAAAACCCTGCTGTAAAATTTTTTCTTGGACTTCTCTCTTTTATTCTTTCAATAATTCTGATTATAGCAATATGGTGTACTTTTTCTGCTTTAGATAAGAAAAAATCACTCGGAATGATTCCTCAGGGATACGCAGCTTATCTTCATACAGATTCACTCTATGACTGCGTAAGACCGCTTTTAGATTTGAGGGCAGCAGAAATATTTCTTTCTGATGACAGCATGTCTGACATCAGAGGAATTTTCATGATGCTTCGTGAATCTGAATGGCGTGATAATTTTATTGTTAAAAATCTAGTTTCCAGAAAAATTGATGCAGCAGTTTATTCTTCAGATGGAACTTTAAACACCTTTGTCGCTGCAATCGACCTCGGAGTTTTATCAAGTGCCACAAGACTATCTTCTCTTGTATTACCAAAACTACCAGTCGAAGGTCTTTCATATATTTCTGCCGGCGGAAATACCTATTTCGAATATAAAAACGGAACGAGCATTTTCTATGCAAAAGCATACAGAAATCTTTTAATTGCAAGTAACAATTACGATTATTTTATTCAGGCAATAAAAGGAAACAACGATTCAGACTACACTGAAGAACAGCTCAAAATAATAAATAAAAAAACAGAAGATCCTTTTAAACTTATCATTGATGCAAAAGGACTCATTACAAATTTTACAAAGGACAATCCTTTTCTTGAGAAACTTTCTTCTGTAATAAGCGGAGATGATTTAAGCATTCTTTCTTTTGGAATAAATGACAGAGAAATAAATCTTAATGTAGATCTTGCGACTACCGTTCCAGATTCTGTTTTAAATGATGAAACAAAAGCAAATGCCGTAAAACTTATTACATCAAATTCAACTGTTCCGGAAATAGTTTCTAAAATGAGCAGCGCAATCCAGTATTACACAATCTTAAATGCAGGAACGCTTGAAGAATTAAAAAATACTTTTGTTCCTTTAATGCCGGAAAAAAATATTGATAAACTCTGGAATTTAGGAAACTCTTTCTGCAAACCTCTTTTTAATGTATCACTTGATGACCTTTTATTTTCATGGACAGGAAAAGAACTTGCGATGCTTGGAATAGAAGGATTAAACGATCCTGTATTTGCAATTGAAATTACAAATGAAGCAAAAAGAAAAGAAGTTTTCGATTCTGTTTTTTCTTCATTTCTCTTAAATGAAAATAAAAGCCTTATTCTTAATGGCGTAAGAATTCCACGGCTTGAACTTCCAGGATTTTTACAGGGACTTCTTAATTCATTTAAAATTGAACTTCCTAAACCTTACTATCTTGTATACAACAATTACATGTACTTTTCACAGTCTGCAGAATCAATCTCAACAATTTATCAGACTTTCTCCGGCGGAACAAATATTTCATTCAATCCGAATTATAAAAATGTTTCAGGTTCAAAACAGAATGAAGCTTCAATCAGTCTATTCTATGATCTTGAACGAAGCAGACCATTCTTTATAACTTCCAATTCTGCACTTTCAAACATTCTTGAACTTTATACAATCGGAAAAGCAGATATTTCAATTGAAAACGGATTAATAAAATTCAAATTAAAAGCAACAAGCAAAAATGCAGGAAGTCTCAAAAATATTCCAGGCTTCCCAGTTAAACTTGCAGAATCTCATTCAAATATAGTAACTTCGTGTCCAGTTTCTAAACCAACAACAATTTTCTGGATTGAAAATGGTCAGACAATAAAAGCAATGGACATCAAAAAAACAAAAACATATTCATTCGAACTTCCAAAAAATGCAATCATCAAAGCAGTCTCTTCAAAACAGCGCGAACAGCTTGCAGCTCTGACAGAAGAAAATGAATTTTATCTCTTTAATGAAAAACTTGAACTCGAATCTGGATATCCTGTTAAGTTTAAGGGAACACAGATTGACGATGCTTTCTTATCTGCAACAACATCATATATCCCGCTTGATGATGGAATGTTCTGGAAAATCAACGGTCGAAAAACTGTATTCTTAAATTTCGATCTTGATAAATTTGAAGATGAAAATCTCTGTTCTTATTACGATGGAAACTGTGGTGTTATTTATGAACGCGGATTCTTAGGAAAGATGTATGTTCTCATCGATGAAAAATGCATAAACATAGATGATCCTGTAATTCTTGATAAAATCGGAAACGGACATCCAGCAATATTTAAGATTGATTCAAACAAATATTGTGCAGCATTTATTTCACTTTCAGGAAAACTTAACATTTATTCAATCGAAAATAAAAATATTTCAATGACACAGTCTGTTCAGCTTGACGGAGTCTATTACATGAATGTCAAGGCATACAATGGATTCTTCTACGCAGTTTCTTCTACAGGTCTTGTATCTAAAATCAATTCACAGACAGGCGAAGTTACTTCTGTTCAGATTGATAATGTTTCGATTAAAGAAGGTATTCTAAATATACAGGTTTACAACAACAGTCCGTTTATTACAGTTTCAATTGATGGAAATTTAATTTATGCTTTCAATGAAAATCTAGAATTAATTTCCGGCTTTCCTGTTGCCGGCACGGGAATACCTGCATTTGCTGATGTAAATGGAGATAATTATCCAGACTGCTTTGCATTAACAATAGATAATAAATTAAACGCTTGGAATTTGAGGTAACAGTATGAAAATTACAAAACTAATTTTAAGTGCAGGAATTATTGCCTGTGCAGTATTTACATCCTGCAGTACATTACAGCAGGATGTAATCGTAACAACAGATCAGAATTCAGAATTAAATGAAATCAGTAATTTTGAATTTCGTCTTGTTCATCTTGATTCAGATTATTCGTATAATGAAAATCCTGCACCACAGGAACTTGAACAGAAAAACGAAGCCTGTGACAAACTGATTAAAGACATCAATGAGCTTTTAAATAAAAAAGATTTAATTCTTTCTGTAAAGGCCAGACTTTACGCAATACTTGGAAGAACCTATCTTATAAAAAATAATTCTGCAAAAGCAAAAGAATATTTACAGCTCTCTGACAAGGCTTACAAAGGCGACATTCAGACATTAATTCTTTCTCACAGGCTCGGACTTACACAGGATCTTGCAAATGCAACTTTTGTATCTCAGGACAAACCATTGGTTTTAATTGAAGAAGCAATAGACTTTTATAAATCAAAAGAATATATGTTTGCTGTAGCAAAATTTGATGAAGCATTCATCAATGCAGAAAGTTATTACAAAGATTCATATAAAGAACTTCGTGATAAATCATGGGAACTCAGAACCATAAAAGAAACTTCTCCTGTTTCTGCATATCTTGCAAAAAAAGAACTTACGATCGGTCAGATGATGATGATTACTCAAAGCATTCCATCTGTTTTGTATCCTTACACAGCAGGCAATGAATTTTCAGAAAACCAGCTCTTCAGAAAACTTGTTCAAAAAGGATTGATTACATCAGTTCCAAAAACAGAACCGCCTGCAAAAACTTATTCTTACACAATTCTGACAAGAACTTTAGAAGCACGCTTTCTCTGGAATCTTTACTGCAATAAGAAAAACAAACCGGCTCTCAGAACACGCTATTCGACAGCATATTCAGAACCTGGAATGACATCTCCTGTAAGTGATGTAAAAATCAGCAGTGAAGATTTTGATGCCATTATAGGTTGTATTGAATATGGTCTTATGGATTTACCTGATGGAGAAAACTTTAACCCGGAAGGAACCGTATCTGGAATTGAATTTGAAAAGAATATCAAAAAACTTGAAAAGTAAATTTCTTCTTTAATGTAAAAAACTTATTTTTGTTGAACGAAAAAAAAGGCTGTCAGTCTGTAAAGATTTTCAAAAGTTTTTCATTTGAAAATTCTTTATAAACTGACAGCCTTTTTTATTTTATATCAGACTGTTAATTAAGCCTTAAACTGATCGATTTCGTTTCCAATCTGTGTAATTGTACTTCTCATCTGAGTTGAAATCTCATGAAGTGCAACACCAGTTTCATTGATTTTCTTTGCACCAGCATCCATTTCTGTCATACTTGTTCCCATTTCGTCTGTATAATCTTTAAGTGTTGTAACTTCATGGAGAATAGACTGAGAACCATTTGACATTTCTCCGGCAGCACAGCGAACTTCCTGAGTTGTATCACTCATGAGCTGCAATGATTCGAGAACCTGTTTTGAACCTTCCTGCTGTTCCTGCATTGCGGCTTTAATCTGACGGACAAGTTCATCTGTAGATTCGATGTTGCTTGATACATCTGCAAATGCCTGAGAACTTTCAGAAGAAGAATGTACTACATCTTCAATTGACTCTTTAATCTTATTAAGCTGTTCACCAATTGTACGAGACTGGTTAGAAGAAGTTTCAGAAAGTTTTCTGATTTCATCAGCAACAACTGAGAATCCTTTTCCGGCTTCACCTGCATGAGCAGCCTCGATTGCAGCGTTCATAGCGAGGAGGTTTGTCTGTTCTGCGATAGCAGCAATAGCAGCGTTGGCTTCCTGAAGCATTACAGACTGGCTTTCAATCTGTTCGATTCGTTCATTTACAATCATCTGTTTCTGAGAACCAGTCTGTGCATTAGTCTGAAGTTCTTCAAATGATGAAGCCATTTTTTCTACAGATG
Source organism: Candidatus Treponema merdequi (assembly GCA_018064525.1). Classification (GTDB taxonomy): domain Bacteria; phylum Spirochaetota; class Spirochaetia; order Treponematales; family Treponemataceae; genus Treponema_D; species Treponema_D merdequi. Next base: position 45,849 of record JAGHVB010000069.1, read on the forward strand.
AATTTACAGAACCAATATTACCAATCATCTGTTCAATAGCAGCAGAAGCTTCTGTTACACCGCTTGCCTGATTTTCAATCATTCTTTCGAGGGCCTGAAGGTTAGAAGCAATCTGTGTTACAGCAGAAGCTGTACCCTGAACGCTGACATTCTGTTTTGTAATATGAGTCTTTACGCTTTCAATATTTGCAAGGATTTCTGTAATAGAACTTTCTGTATCTTCGATAGCTGCAGCAAGATCAGTATCTGCAGATACAAGGTTGTCTTTTGACTGTTTGATTTTTACGATAATATCCTGAATCTTTGCAATAAAGCGGTTGAATCCGCCTACTACCTGACCGATTTCGTTATTTGTCATCGTTGGAAGTCTCTGGCTCAAGTCAGCATTTCCTGTAGCAATTCCATCTACTGTATCAACTACAATTCCAAGAGGTCTCAAAGAAACTGTAAGAATTGTAAAGAGTACGATTAAAATAACTGCAGCAATAATGATATTACCGATTACAAGTATTTTTCTTAAACGGTTTGCTGTATTGTTAATTTCATCTTTATCAGCACAGATAGCAATTGACCAAGGTGTACCTGCTACTGGAGCAAAAGAAACAAATGTTTCCTGAGGAGTTCCCTTAAAAGCATATCCACTGCCTGTTTCTCCAGCAACCATCTTAGCTGCAATTTCTTTCATATCTTCTGAAAGGGATTCATCAGTTACAAAGTTTTTAACAATTTCAAAATCTTTATTTTTATGGCTTACAACAACACCGTTTCCATCAAGAAGGAAGGCATATCCGGTTTCACCCATCTTAAATTCTGAAACTGTACTCTGAAGGTAATCAAGCGAGTGAATACCTACGAACATTCCGACAAGCTTACCTGTTTTTGAATAAGCACCTTTTACAACCATTACAGAAACTTTTCCAGTTGCCTTAGCTACTGTAGGATTTTCAATTACTTCCTTTGCAAGGCCAGATGATATTTTTTTATAGTATGCACGGTCTTTATGATTTCCTGTTTTACCGCTGTCGTAATAACTGTTTCCGTCAGCATCGATAAACAGAACATAATCAAAACTCTCTGAACGGCGGGTTGTTGTTCCAGTCAGCCATTTTCCAATGTCTTCAGGTTTTTCACCATTATAAACAACATCACTGTTTGTATACATAGACAAAGACTCAAGACCTTCAGAAATCCAGTTTGAAATTGTTTCTGAATAGCTTTTTGTAATCATATGAATATCGCCGGTTGTACTTTCAACAATAACGGCTCTCGCACGACTTACTGAAAACCAGATTAAAAATGCAAAGAGACCTACAACTACAACTCCAACAATCAACAATACGTTGACTAAAAGCTTTTTTTTCTTTTCCTGCTGTTCCATAAAACCCTCTTTATGTAGAAATTTTAATGTAATTTACATCCAGTACAAAACATATACTGATTTTCCATTTTATACTGCACTATATTTCTTCATTATAATGCCAATATTACAATTTTGCAACTTTTTAATAATTTTACTTTTTTTTCCTGCTGTTTTATCGACAATAAACCAAACTTTCTTGATTTTATCAGAGTAAAAAGGTAATATTCTGATATGAGACTTTCAGACAAATTTACTTTAACAAGAATACTATTATCACCAGTTTTTCTGGCTTTATATATAATCCCGGTCTTTTTTCCACAATTCAAGACATTTTCCATGATAACAGGATGGATTATGATTCCTCTTTTAGGATTTATGGAATTTACAGACTTTCTTGACGGTTTTTATGCGAGAAAAACTAACGCTGTAAGCGATTTCGGAAAAGTATTTGACCCTTTTGCAGATGTTTTTCTTCA
>JAGHVB010000057.1 GCA_018064525.1 Candidatus Treponema merdequi
AATATTAAAAAAAAAGATGTTTATGTGTGGAGATTCAGATATGAAAAAAATAGTTTTTGAACTTTTTCGTCCTTTTGCAATGTCTTTTGGTATTGTTTTACTTGTGGCAGTCTGCATGTATCATTCTTCCTGTCAGATAACTCCTGAAGGAATAACTCTTATAAGTGATGGAGCTTCTTGTGTCCGGATTGTTGATTACAATGTTGAAAATCCTTTTATTAAAGTTTCATTTTCAAAGGAAGTAAATATTTCAAAAGTTTTTGCTGTAGAGGCAGATGAAACTAAAACTTCCATTGAAAATTTTATCAATTCAGAAGAAAAAATTCTGGTTGATTATTCAAGTGAAACAGATAAAAAAAACATTATTTTTGAAGTAAAAGAAAAAACAAAAATTGGAAAAAATTATGAACTTTTTGCAAGTGTCAAAGATGAATATGGAAACAGTCTTTCTTTTACGATTCCATTTTATGGAGAAAATAAAAATATTCCAAAAGTAATAATTTCTGAAGCAGGAGATAATTATAATAAAGCTAAGCAGACTGTTGAGTATATAGAATTGTTCTGTCTTACGTCTGGAAATCTTTTCGGGCTGGAACTTTATACGGCAAGTGATGGTAAGACTTACAAACTTCCGTGCTGCGAGGTTAAAAAAGGTGAGTACATTGTAGTTCATTTGAGAAGATCTGATACAAATGGTCTTTGTGTATCAGAACTGGAAAATGACTTGAATCTGTCAAAAGCGCCTGATTCTGTTTCTGATGCACGCGATATTTGGTTTACTTCTGATGACAGTGCTTTAAGTTCCACTGCAGAAATCATATTATTAAAAAATAAAACTCAAAGTATTATTGAAGACTGTGTAATGTATTGTACACGTGATTATTCAGAACAGAATGAAGTATGGAAAAATGATGAACTTCAAAATATTGCACTTGTCTGCAAAGAAAAAGGTCTCTGGGGTAAAAACTGTATGCCTTCTGATGCTGTATACAGCACCGAGGCTAAATCAACTTCTTATGTCATGCGCACAAACTGTGAACAGCTTTTAACTGAAAATCAAAAAAATACCCGTGATAACTGGCTTCGAATAACAAAAACACAGTCAACTCCAGGTCGTTCAAATTGAAACTAATCGCATTTTATGTTAAATTCTCCGTATGGCAGAATTATTAGCCCCTGCGGGGAACATTGAATCATTGGATGCGGCTATCGGCGAAGGTGCTGATGCAGTTTATCTTGGTCTTAAGAGTTTTAATGCTCGTTTAAGAACAACTAACTTTGCTTGGAATCAGTTTGAAGCAGCCGTTAATTCACTTCATAGACAGAATAAAAAGATTTATGTAACTGTAAATACTGTTAGTGAAGAACGTGATCTTGAAAGACTTTACAGATTTTTATCTTATCTCAATAAAATCGGTCCTGACGGTTTGATCGTTCAGGACTATGCAGTAATCCGCATGTGTCAGGAATTTTTTCCAGACCTTGTTCTTCATGCAAGTACACAGATGAATGTTGCGAGTGCAGCCGGTGTCAATCTTTTGAGTAAAGAAGGATTCAAGAGAGTTGTCGTTGCACGCGAACTTGGTCTTGAAGAAATTAAAGCGATTAAAGCAAAGACTAATACAGAACTTGAAGTTTTCGTTCACGGCGCATTGTGTGTAAGTGAATCAGGATTGTGTCTGTTTTCAAGTTTCTTAGGCGGAAAGTCTGCCAACCGAGGAATGTGTACACAGGCCTGCCGTCGTTTTTATACAGCAGAAGTTCCAGGTGGAATTGATCAGGGATATTATTTTTCTCCATGTGATTTACAGCTCATTGATAAGATTCCAGATTTGATGGAAGCTGGTGTTGAGAGTTTTAAAATTGAAGGACGGATGAAGTCTGCTGAATATGTTGGAAGTGTTGTTTCGGCATACAGATATTTAATGGACCATTACACTGAAAATAAAAAAGAAGCTGTTGCTGCTGCAAAGAGAATGCTTTCGACAGACTTTGCCCGTGCAAAAACTTCTTACTGGTATAATTTTAAGACACTTGATGAAGGTGTTGAGGGCGCAGGTTCTCAGATATTAAATCCAAAACAGGCTGGTGGAACAGGTATCTATCTCGGAAAAATTGATAAAACAAAGCCCGGTCCTCAGGATTTTAAAATGGTAACTCTTGCAGGCGGTTCGTATGATCCCGATCCTGGAGATTCCATCCGACTTCACAAAAAAGATGATACTGGACGCGAAAGTCACAAAGTCAGATTTTTAGACACTGATGAAAAAGGAAACCGCTGGATTGATGTTCCTTCAAACTTTACATCCGGTGACAGTGTTTATCTTTTACAGACAAAAGCGATGTCAAAGCGTTACGCACATGTTTTACCGAATGATCTTTCAAAATATTTCAGACAGCCGGGCGACGAACAGCTTCCGATACTTGATTTGACTCCAGTTGCAAAAAATGAACTTTCATATTTTCCGGAAGGCGTTTACATTCAGGTTTCTTCAATTGAAGATATTTTTATAGTTCAATCAGGACATCCAGTTCGCGTCATCATTGAACTGAACAAAACAACAATCGCAGATCTCACAAAGCAGAAGACTGTAATTCCACTTTCTAAAAAACAGCTCATTCTGTCTCTTGATCCGTTCTGTGCTGCTGCAAATGAAGATGAACTTGTTTCAATAATTGATACGCTCATTGAACTTGGATATAAAACGTTTATTGCAAATAATGTTGCTCATATTTCGATGTTAAAAGGAAAAGGCGTTAATATTATTGCAGGTCCTTATCTTTATACATTCAACCGCTGGGCAGTTTCATGGCTTGAAAACCAGGATATCGGCGCATTTGTTTCACCATATGAAAATTCGCGCCATAATCTTGAAGATGTTTATGACATGCAGTTCCGTCAGCGTGTGCTTGTTCCGGTTTTTGCATATCCTGCTCTTTTCAGAATTCGTTTCAAGCTTCCGAAAGAATATGATTTTACTTTCTTCTCTGATAAAGAAAATGTCGGATTTAAAGTCAACTCGACACCAGACGGTTCTTTTGTAATGCCTGAAACTCCTTTTTCAATTATTGATAAAGTTGATTTTCTTGGTGGAATTGGTTTTAAACGAATCCTCATTGATTTTTCAAAGACAAAAGTTCAGAAGACTCACTTTAAACAGGTTTACCAGGCACTTCTTAAAAAACAGTTTCTTCCTGAAACAAGCCGTTTCAACTGGAAAGACGGTTTCTATTCCCCTGAGAAACTTGAAAACTTCAAGGCTGCTGATGAACGCAGGGCAATGAAAAACTCTGGTTCAAAAGACGGCAGAAAAGGAAACTATTCCGGTAAGGGAAGAGGAAAAAGTTTTACATCTGATGATGGAGGACGAGGTAAAGGAAACGGTTATTCAAAAGGACGAAACAGAAAGAGATAGTTTTCAGAATTTTTGAAATAGTGATTCTTTTATAAACACAGAAAAAAAATGCACGGGCAGGTGTTTTTCATTTGACCCGTGCATTTTTTTTCAGGAGAACAATCAATAATCAGTTTTTTTTATTTCTTAAAATGTCACCGCCTGTTTGTCTTCTGCAGTCGTGCTTTCAAGAGCTTTTTCTGCAAGATTTGTTTTTGCATCGAGTTCTGTTTTGTCGATATTTTCATCAATTGCAACATCTTTGGTTGAATTTGAAGAACCGTTTAATCTTGGTTTAAATTCAACTTTTTCTGCAATGATTGTAACACGGCTCTGATTTTTGCCGTCATCACTTTTCCATCTGTTCTGTTTGATTCTTCCGACAACACTTACCCCGCGTCCTTTTTCAGAAAATTTTGCACAGATTTCTGCGAGTTTTCCGAATGTCTCGATATCAAAATATGAAACTTCGTCTACATATTCATCAGTATTTGCTTTTTTGTAATAGTGATTTACTGCGATTGGAATTTTGCAGACTGGGTATCCGTGTGTAGTAGTCTTAAATTCAACATTCTGAGTGATGTTGCCTTCAACAATTAAACAATTAATGTTATTCATAAAAAACCTCGTATAATATAATTTTTCTGCCGGCCGGACAAAAAAAGGTGACAGACATAAAAGCCTGACACCTATATAGTACGAATGTTTATTAAAAATATATCCAATAATTAAAAAAAATTACATATTTTTTACAAGATAAATTATATAAAGTTCGATGTAGTGAAGAAGTGCATCATGTTCAGAGATTTTCTGCATGTTTGGAGTTCCGTTGAGCGTTTCTGCAAGTTCTGAAATTCTTTCTGATGTAAAACTTTTGCTTGAGAGTGTTCTGAGAACTTTTCTCATGTAATCCCTGATTAATGAATTAACATCTTCAGTTAAATCATTGTTTGCCTGTTTTGAAATCATCTTATTCCATTGTTTCCGGTATGTAACAAGTTCATTTTCAAGAGTAGAGCCTCTCGGTACGAAATTTGATTCAACTTCTTTTGCCGCTTTTACAAGGGAATCTTTTTTAGAAACAGGATTTTTCTGTTTCTGACCTTCAATTGAATTAAGTTCTTCGTTGACTTCGTCTGTCTGAACAATCATTTGAGATTTAGAAGATCGTTTTGATTTATTTTTCTTATCTGATTTTTTCTTTGTAAAGAGAGCTATTATCCATGAAATAAATGGAATTGTATACCAGATAGGAAGCAATATTTTTGCATTTTCAAGAATTTCATTTTTATTAAGCTGTAAAATTCCTGAATAGCTCATAAGTTCATCACCTTCAAAAATGCTGCCCTGAGCTCCCATTGTAGATGATTCCTGCATTTCCATATTCAAAATAGGAAGGAAACTTGAAGTTAAAAGAGAGTAGAGTACTGGAGAAGAAATTTTGAGTTCATCTTCAAGTCTTTCATTAAACGCTTTTTCATCTGTCATTTCAGGAAGTTTTTCAAAATTATGAAGTCTCTTGTACCAGTCTTTTGTTAAACTTTCGTCAATTGCAGAATGAGCATCACTTGCGAGACGGACAATCAAAGGAATTACATTATTTTTGTAAATAAAGTAACGGGTTCCATTATCGATTTTGAAAACTAAAAGTTTTGGAAGATCGTTGCCCGGTGCATCTGTTGTTTCTTTCTGTAAAAAGTCTTTTAAATCTTTGTCTGTAAACTGTCCGTAAAGAGGAATCCCTTTTGTGTCTGTAAATTTCAAAATTGTATCCATCGTAAAATAGTACGGTGGTTTTGTAAGACAAAGCTGTAATGTTTTAATAGCAGATTCACGCTGAAGGTTCTGCTGTGCTTCATTTTTATAAAAGGAAATTACAATTTCTGCAATGTATACAGACTGTAAAACATTTATATCTTCAGATGTAAAATCTTTTACTTTTTCGTAATCCTGTTTGATAAAGTAGCAGAGCTGGTTCCAGAAATAGAAACTGTCTCCAGAACTTTCGAGTGAACGAAGTGCGGCATCCGGGTTTGTTAAGAAAGAATTGAAAAAGTTTTTTGAAGAAATTTCTTTTCCTGGATTTGAAATCCTTAATTTTTTCAGATAGTAATCATGGTACTCTTCTTTTTTGAGCATTCTTCTGATTTTTTCCATTACTGCATCAATTAAAATTTTTACAGGTACAGTTCCAGGTAAAATTACCGGCGGAACATTTTTAGGAAGAATAATTGCGTAAAGCTGTTTGTCACCTTTATCCTGACTTGCCATCAGTTTTAAAATTAAATCCTGTGAGTCCTGTTTATTTAAAACTTCAAGTGGTGCCTGTTTCGGCATATCCGTAGTTGTCGGAAATGGAATTGAAGGATTTGCCATAATCTCTTTATAGCGTTCTGCAAATTTAGTCATAAAAAAGCCGGTAACAAAAATTACTTTCTTTGCAGGATTATTATCATTTATGGCAACCTGCTTTGATTCAACGAGCGGAATAAGTTCTTTTTCGATTGCAGGTTCCGGGTTTCCGAGATATGTAACTAATTCTGCCTGTTCTTCTACATTGTGCTGTGCATAGCGTTTAATGTATTCGCAGAAATCTTTATAAGGAACAAAAGGAGAGTTTTGTTTTGTGGCATAATACTTTAATAATGTTGATATATTCGACGTTACTGGCATAATAGTTTATTTTAACTCAAATTTCTCCAATAAACAAGAAAAAAGAAATGGTTTTAAGGTGAATTTAGTTAAAAATTCACCTTAAACTAAAAAGTTAATACAATTGATTAAATGAAGATTTGTGAATAAAATAACTCTGAAAAGGAGCTGAAAAATGTTAGCACAGCGCATGAAAAACCTTAAGCCTTATGTCCCGGGTGAGCAGCCTAAAGACAGGGAATACATCAAAATCAATGCAAATGAAAACCCATATCCGCCAAGTCCTGAAGTTGGCAAATCTGTAAAAGACTTTATTGAAGGTAATCTCAATAAACTCGGACTTTATCCAGACCCAGATTCTTCAGAACTTCATGCGGCAATCGCTGACATGCTTAATAAAACAGGCGGCGTACTTTCACGCTGTCATGTAAACGGAAAAGACGTAACTCCAGACCCGAAAGATAGGCTTCCATTCACTGTAACTCCTGATATGATCTATACCGGAAACGGAAGTGACGAAGTTTTATCATTCGTATTTTACGCATTCTTTGATTCAGACAGACCGTTAATCTGCCCGGAACATTCATACAGCTTTTATCCTGTTTACTGCGGATTTTACGACATTCCGCGCCTTCCGGTTCCATTAAACTCTGACTGGACGCTCGACGTCAAAAAAATGACAGAGCTTTCAAACAAAAATAATTCAAGCACAATTTTTGCAAATCCAAACGCACCGACAAGTCTTTTGCTTACTCGTGCCGAAGTAAAAAAAATGCTCGATGAAAGTCCGAAAGATAAAGTATTTGTAGTTGACGAAGCTTATGTTGATTTTGACGGTGAAAGTGTAATCGGACTTCTGAAAGATTATAAAAATCTTGTCGTTGTAAGAACATTCAGTAAATCGCTTTGCGGTGCGGGAATGCGAAGCGGTTACATCGTTGCAGATCCGGATCTCGTAAATGCCGTTACAACTGTAAAAAATTCACTTAATCACTTTCCGATGGATGCAGTGACTCAGGTTGCAGCAACGGCTGCCTGTCGTGATGTTTCTTATTATGTGGAATGTGCAAAAAAAGTCTGTGACACACGAACAGATTTTATTTCGTATTTGAAAAAAAACGGTTATACTGTAAATGATTCAAAAACAAATTTCGTGTTCCTTAAAAAAGACGGACTTGATGGAAAAAAGGCTTACGAGTTCATCAAGCAGAATGGAATTCTCGTCCGCCGCTTTGACACTCCCGGAATCGAAGAATATTTGAGAATCACAATCGGTACTCAGGACCAGATGAATAAATTAAAAGAGATCATGGACAGACTTTAATCAAAATAGGGGCACATAAAACAGGTGTTCCGAAAAAAAATGCTGCCCGCGGAGGAAAAATGAAATACTTAGTAATTTCCGACATGCACGGAAACACAGAAAATATTGATAAACTTGATTCTGTCTTTAAAGAAGTTGAAGGCGTTTTCTGCGCCGGAGATTTTGCAGAATGTTTTAAACCGGATACAGGAAAACCTGTTTTAGAAAAACTTTCTGTAAAACATGAAGCTGTTTTTGCAGTCTGCGGAAACTGTGATGAAATGGATTTCAATGATGAACTTGAAGAACAGGATATCAGTGTTCACAAATCTCTTGTATTTCATGATGGTCTTGCAATAGCAGGTTCTTCAGGCGGTTCAATTTTTACAAATGAAACAGCAAATGAAAGAACAGAAGAAGATTTAATTTCGGATTTTGAAATCGTAGTAAATTCAACAGAAGCATGTGGTGACGAAAACGGTAAATGGTCAAATCTTATTCTCATTTCACATAATCCTCCGAAAGCAGAAAAAATCGACAGTCCGGCTCCAGGTGTTCATGCAGGAAGCCAGATGCTTACTGATTTTATCATGAAACATTCTCCGGTACTTGTAGTTACAGGACATATTCACGAAGGATGTGCCGTAGAAAAAATCGGAAATACAACTGTTGTAAATCCCGGAAGTCTTGCAGAAGGAAAATATGCGGTTGTAGAAATCGTAAAAAAAGACAGTTGTTTTGCAGTTGAAAGTGTAGAATTAAAAACTCTTTAATCTGAAGATATATTTTATCAGACAAAAAAAATCAGTCAGCGTTCAGGTTTTCTTTTGAAAGCCTTTAACTGACTGATTTTTTTTATACAGTATTTATTACTGTTTTTTGCTGGCTTTTGTAATTTCAGTCAAAGAAGAAACAAGACCTGCCATGTTCTGTATGTCAGATGGAATGATGATCTTTGTTGACTGTCCGTCTGCAGCCTGTTCGAAAGCTTCAAGTGAGCGGAGCTTTAAAGTTCCATCATCAAGCTTAACGTCTTTAATCATTTTAAGACCTTCAGCTTTAGCAGACTGAACTTCACGGATAGCTTCTGCTTCACCGAGAGCTCTCTGAATCTGAGCTTCTTTGTCAGCTTCGGCTTTAAGAATCTGAGCTTCTTTCTGAGCCTGTGCTTCAAGAATCATAGACTGTTTTTTACCTTCTGCTTCGAGAATTGCAGACTGTTTGTGTCCTTCAGAAATCAAAATCTGTTCACGGCGTTCGCGTTCAGCTTTCATCTGTTTTTCCATTGCGTCACGGATAGGCTTTGGTGGTTCGATGTTTTTAACTTCAACGCGGTTTACTTTGATTCCCCATGGGTCTGTAGCTTCATCAAGAATAGCACGCATTTTTGTATTGATTACATCGCGGCTTGTGAGTGTCTCGTCGAGTTCGAGATCACCGATGATGTTACGGAGAGTAGTTGCCGAAAGATTTTCGAGAGCGTTCATCGGGCGTTCTACACCGTATGTGTAAAGTTTAGGATCTGTAATCTGAAAGTAAACTACAGTATCAATCATCATTGTAACATTATCTTTTGTAATTACAGGCTGAGGATCAAAGTCTAAAACTTTTTCCTTGAGTGAAATTCTGTTTGCGATTCTGTCAATGAACGGAATCTTTACATGAAGACCAACCTGCCATGTTGAGTGAAAAGCCCCAAGTCTTTCGATTACAGCTGCTGTTGACTGTGGAATAACGCGGATGTTTGTGATAATCAAAAGAATTACGATTGCGATAACTGCTGCGATTAAAAATGTCATAATTTTTTTTCTCCTTTTTTATAATAGGTGGAATCTGTACTGTCAGAGTTCCACTTAATAACTAATTGATCTGTACTGTGAGCGTATTGCCCTGTACATCTGTAATTTTACAGATTGAATTTTCTGCAATTTCTGTTCCGTCAGAACTTTTTGCATTCCATGTAACGCCGTTTGAAGTTTTGACCTGACCCTTTTCATGTGCAGTAATTGTTTTGATAACTGTTACTTCTTCACCGACAAGAGAATTAACGTCTTTAGTTTTTTTTGAGTAAATCATTTTTACTGCCAATGGTCTTGTTGCGAGAAGAAGAATTAAAGTAAGGCTTACAAAGATTAAAAGCTGCCATGCAAGGGAAAGCGATGTCTTTGAGATAAAAATCATAGGAATCGCCGCGATTGCAGCCCAGATTGTCGTAAGCGAGAGTGTACTTGCTTCGATAATTCCACAAATAATTAATAATGCAACCCATATCCATGGCATTGCTTCTGGTAAAAAATTAATCATAAATAAAGTATATAGAATAATACTCAAAAAGAAAACAAAAACTTTTAAATTCCATAAAAAAAAGCAGCCTGAAAAATCAAGCCGCTTTCGTTAGATATCAGATTAAATCAGAAATCTGAATTAGTCATCGAGGTGACCAGCAGATCCGAGAACTTCTTTGTTCTTGCGTGAGTACATTTTTACGAGTTCGTCACGAGCTGGTTTCAAGTACTGACGTGGGTCAAAGTCACCCGGGTTTTCTGAAAGGTGTTTGCGAACTGCTGCTGTCATAGCAAGACGTCCGTCTGAGTCAATGTTGATTTTGCATACTGCAGATTTTGCAGCTTTTCTGAGCTGTTCTTCAGGGATTCCAACTGAGTCAGGAATTTTTCCACCGAACTGTTCGATGATTTTTACATATTCCTGTGGAACTGAAGAAGATCCGTGGAGTACGATAGGGAAGCCAGGGATTTTCTTTTCGATTTCTGCAAGTACATCAAATGCGAGTGGTGGTGGATTGAGTACACCGTCAGCTCCGCGTGTGCACTGTTCTGGTGTGAACTTGCAGCGTCCATGTGATGTTCCGATTGAGATTGCGAGAGAGTCGCAGCCTGTTTTTGTAACGAAGTCTACAACTTCTTCTGGTTTTGTATATTTAGATTCTTCAGCAGCAACTTCATCTTCTACACCGCCGAGAACTCCGAGTTCTGCTTCTACTGTTACGTCACGAGCGTGAGCATATTCAACTACTTTCTTTGTGAGAGCAACGTTTTCGTCATATGGAAGAGCTGAACCATCGATCATTACAGATGAGAATCCGTTGTCGATACAGTCTTTTGCAACTTCAAAAGAAGGACCGTGATCAAGGTGAAGTACGATCTGTGGTTTTGCACATCCGAGTTCCTTTGCATATTCTACAGCACCCTGAGCCATGTAGCGGAGAAGAGTTCCGTTTGCATAAGCGCGTGCACCTTTAGAAACCTGAAGAATAACTGGAGACTTTGTTTCTACTGCAGCCTGAACAATAGCCTGCATCTGTTCCATATTATTGAAGTTATATGCAGGAATTGCATATCCGCCTTTGATGGCCTTTGCAAACATTTCTTTTGTGTTTACAAGACCGAGTTCTTTGTAACTTACGTTAGCCATAATTACCTCTTAATTAGGGAAAATCGTTAAAATAAAGAAAGTTCAGAAAAACGCTTCTTTTGACATAATACTACGATAAATGCGTTTTTTTTTCAAGTAATTATGAAAATAGAGTTTGACAAACACTTTTCTGCGAATTATAATGTATTAAATACTATTGAGAATTAATAATTTTCCGATAATAAAAGTATGTAACTATCTCTGCATTTAACGGTGATAGTTTATAAGGAGTTTTTAATGAAAAAGGGCTTAATTGTCTTTGCTAGTTTTGCTCTCCTTCTTGCTGTTGGATCCCCTGCATTTAGCCAGGCTCCTTCTAGAAGTGTAGAGACAGTGATGATCGATAACTTTGATGGAAATGATTCGGATGTTACATGGACATGGAATGTTCAGGCAAGCCGTTTTGTTACAAAAGATTATCCTATTATCAATACTTTTGAAGCTATGCCGAACAGTCTTAAGGCAGTAGCAAAAGCTGATGAAACACACAAAGTAATTGGTGCAAAAGTTAAGTTTGACCGCAAAGGTGATAACTGGATGGAAATCTATCCAGAAAAAGATGGAAAACCATACGAAATTCCATTCAGGGGAAACGTAAAGACTCTTGATTTCTGGGTATGGGGTGCAAATTACTTGTATTTCCTCGATCTTCTCGTTCGCGATGCAGACGGTCGTATTCATATTATTCATGCAGGAAATCTTGCATTTAACGGATGGAGAAATATTGTTGTAGAAGTTCCTACATATATCCGCCAGCATTCACGTCTTCGCTCAGGTCCGGAACAGATGACATTTGTAGGATTCAGAATTACAACTGATCCAGATGAATATGTTGATGACTATGTTGTTTATCTTGATCACTTTAAATATTCTACTGGAGCTCTCGCATACATCTATGATGGTTATGAACTTCAGAAAGCAGACTTCGGTGATGATAACAAAGCTGAAAAGGACGGTCAGTAATGAAAAAGTATATTTTAACAGTAGCAGCTGTTCTTCTTACAGCAGCAGTAGCATTTGCACAGAACAAGAGTCTTGCAGAACCTGATCCTAATGATGTTGGTACAGGATCTGCTGCAAGTGCTTTAAGAGAAGTTTCAATTGAAAAATTTGAACGTGACGGTGCATGGAACGTTCATATTTCTCCAGATGCAGGTTTAGCTTCTGTTCGTCTTTTCGAAGGAAGCCCGGCTGCAAAAGAGCCTCTTGAAGAAGATAAAGATAAGGAAGATCTTGATACACATGTACTTGGTGTAAAAGTTCAGTTCTTCCGTCGTGGTGTAAATTCAATTTATATCACATCTGTTCGCCCTCTCGCTGTAGAAGGAACAACAAAGACTATTTCTATGTGGGTTGCAGGACGTAACCAGGATCATGATATTTTCGTACTTGTTCAGGACTATTTCGGACATAACTATGAATTGTATCTTGGAAACCTCGGATTCTCAGGCTGGAAACAGATGACTCTTGCAGTTCCACCGAGCCCGGATGGAGAACACGGAATCGTTCAGTCAAGTGCATACTATGGCGACAGACCAGGTCTCCGCATTCTCGGTTTCAGAATTGACTGTAATCCGATGCTTGCTCGCGGAACATATTTCATCTACTTCGATGATCTCCGTGTTGTAACAGACCTCTTCGAATTGCAGAACCGCGACGAAGACGATATGCCAGACAACTGGTAATCGATACTTTAAGCGATATCTTGTTTAAGAAAAGCCTCGGATTTTCCGGGGCTTTTTTTTGTGAATAAATGGAATTTCGATGAACTGGAACAAATTAGATAGGTGTAGTTTTTTTAGATACAGATTAACACAGATATACGCAGATTTGAGGTGATGAAGTTTGTTTTTGTTTTATTTTTGAAGAAAAATGGAGTAAAATTAAAGTTATGAGAAATTTTATCAGATTAATGTTTATAATTTTTGTTTCATTTGTATCCTGTCAATATTCTGAATTTTCGCCAAGCAACAATGCATATAATGGTGAATGGAAAGATTATTCTTCTTATGAATTTGGAATGGCACAGAAAAATATACTTTCAAGAACAAATGACAATTATATTAAAATCTGTGACAATACAACACAGAATGCAGGTAATGCTTTAACAAATAATATGTGGGGTAATATTGAAAAAGTATGCGGCTTTGAGGCTGAAATTAAATGCGGAAAAAATCTTTCTCTTGTTGGTTTTGAATTGCATCCGGTCATGACAGCATATGCAGGTGGAAATCCGATAGACTGGACTTCATATGATTATTACCATTTTTATTTAACTAACGATGGAAAATTTGTAATAAAATTCAGTCATTATGATACAAGTTCTAAAAAGACGACTGTAACGACAATTAAATCATTTCTTGCTGCTGAAGCTGAAATAAATAAAGAAGATTTCAATAATATCAAAGTCGTTCGAAATATAGATAATTCACTTTTAATTTATATAAATCAAAAACTTCTGCACATAATTACTGATAACAATATTAAGCGCTATGGAAAACTTGCCATGGACTGGCAGCTTATTAAGGGAAAAAATTATTCAGAATCTTTCGAAGGAATTGGATATGTAAAGGTGAAAACTCTTCAGATATTAAATCAATAATTATTTCTTTATATATTTTTAATCTTAATCAGTTTTTTTTAACAGAATATATCTTCAACCGACCTTCCGTACGCATACATTCAATCACACCGCCTCTTGAAAGCACCCATAGCAGCACTCCGGCATACTTGCCATCAGATTTATTCAATTCCCGTTTGATATCCTTTGAAGAAAATTCCACTTCACGAAGTTTTTCTGGAATAAGACTTAACCATGCTTTCTTTCCTTTAAAGCTTGTTTCACTTTCAAATTCCGCAAGACGCTTTCCGGCTTTTATCCATTCTTTGTAATATCTGCGTGATTTATTCGGGGTGTCAGTTTTTTCGTTTTGGTGAATACGCTGCTCGATAACTTTTGCATCAACAAATATCACTTCAAAATTCCGCGCCGTTAAAAATTCCACGAGTCCTGTCATCTCTTTTAATTTTGAATAAACAGTTTCTTTTTTGGGACTTTTTCGTGATGAAAACAGAGTTTTGTCAGACCAGAGTTCCGGATTTTCTGTGGAATAGGTGTCTATGCGTTTTTCGATGACGAGGGGAGTAACGACTGTGACTTTCTTTTTGTCTGCAAGAAGAAGGCGGATTTTTTCTTTGAGGGCAGAGAGGTTGGCTGTCTGGATTTCGATGATGCTGCCGTCTTTTGCGACGATGTCGAGAATACAGTTTTTATATGGAACTTCAGTTGTGCCGTGTGTGCGCGCTGCAAAGAAGAGTTTGAGGGTTTTGTGAAGCTGTGATTCGTTGTAAGTGTTGATCATTTTGATATCCCGTAAGTGAGCAGGGGGACAGTCCTCTTAGTCCTTTTGGTTCACGGGGACAGTCCCCGCAGTACAGGGGGACAGTCCTCATAAAACGTACATATTACTACTATTCAGAATTAAATGTATTTTTATAAAAAAAAATTCATTCTCCCTATTTTCGGCATAAAAAGTGGTTGACTTTATGAATTTCTCGGGTAAAATTATAGATAAGTGGGAAAAAGTGGGTAAAAGTGGTAAATGGTGGTATGGAGTTATTAACAGGCGAGTACAATAATACGCTTGACGAAAAGGGAAGAATTTCTTTTCCTGCAAAACTTCGTCAGCAGATTAATGAAACAACTCTCATTGTTACTCAGGCTCTGGACCATTGTCTCTGGCTTTTTACTCAGGAAGAATGGAAAAATTTATCAACCAAGTTGATGGAATCGGCTTCTCCGTTTGATGCTAAAAATCGACTTGTTCTCCGTCGTCTTGTAGCTCCGGCTCAGGAGGTGGAATTTGATAAATCCGGACGTCTTTCGATTCCGCAGAGTTTAAGGGAATATGCTGGTCTGACTAAGGACTGTGTTCTTTTGGGGATTGATAAGTATGTTGAACTTTGGGATGCCGAAGCTTACAGAAATTATCTTTCTGAAACTGAAAGTTCGTTTCTTGATGCAGCAGAAGGACTTAACGCTATTAAATTTTAAGGCGGATTATTTTGGAAATTGTTCATACACCTGTATTGCTTAACGAGTGCTTGGAATATTTAAGCCCGGTCGGCGAACCGTATGAAAATGATGCATTTATGATTGATTCTACTTTGGGAGAAGGTGGTCACACAAATGCGTTTCTCGCAAAATATCCGGGACTTAAAATCTGTGGTCTTGATGCAGACTCGACAATTCAGGCTCGTGCTAGAGAAAGACTTAGCGTTTATGGGGAACGCGTTAAGTTTTACAACGGCTGGTTTAATGATTTTTATTCTTCGTATCCTGCAGATTTTGTAAAACCAGATTTAATTTTATTTGATTTAGGTATTTCGGTTTTTCATTATGAAAAGTCAAAACGCGGTTTTTCTTTTCGTTATGATGAACCTCTTGATATGAGACTTAATGAAAACGGAACTGTGTCGGCGTTTGAAATCGTCAATACTTATCCGGAAAAACGGCTGGCGGATTTAATTTTTTTATATGGGGAAGAAAAATTAAGCCGTCGGATCGCTCAGGCAATAGTTTCAGCCAGAGCGGGTGGGGAGATAAGTTCTTCGAAAGCCCTGGCTGATATTATTTACGATTGTGTTCCTGAAAAATATCGCCATGGGCCTATACATCCTGCGACGAGAACTTTTCAGGCAATTAGAATTGCTGTTAATGATGAACTTGGACATCTTCCAAAGGCATTGTTTGACGCATTCAATTGCTTAAAACCGAATGGAAAAATGGGAGTAATCACATTCCACTCGCTTGAAGACAGAATCGTGAAAAACTTTTTCAGAAATCTCGGAAAGGAATGTGTATGTCCTCAGGAGTTTGCTGAATGTAAGTGCGGCGGATCGCCAAAGGCAGAAATAATTACGAGAAAGCCTGTGGGGCCGACTGATGATGAGGTGAAGGTAAATTCGCCGTCACGAAGTGCAAAACTCAGAGTTGTAAGAAAGATATGTGATGCAACGGAGCTTCATTTGCGTGACGTAAGTCTTTGATTTTCAATTTGGACTGCGGATTTTATTTTAGGGGGATTTAGTATATGAAAAAATGTTCAGGTTTGTTAAAAAAAATCTTTTACATTATTGTTGCAGTTTTAATTCCCGGGCTTTTGATTTTAAATGCAGTTCAGGCTGAGCGTTATATGAAAATTGAGCGCGAGATAAAAGAACTTGAAAAAAAACAGGTTGCACTTGTTGAAGAAAATAAAAAATTAATTACGGACATAAGCCTTTTGTCATCAAGTACAAGAATAAGTCAGATTGCAGAAAATGATCTCGGCATGCATAAAGCAGAAAGTGATGAAGTTGTCCGTGTTGAAATGAAAAAAAATAAATAGAAAGCTGGATTTGAAAAATGGGTATGGGGAATCAGAAAGAAAGTTTATTGACTATTGAAGAATTAAGCGGAGCTGTACATGGAACTGTGTGCGGTTTTGCAGAAAATCTTAAAAACTTTTGTTTTACTTCTGTAGCAACTGACAGTCGTGTTGTTGTTCCAGAAACTCTTTTTATTCCTCTTATTGGTGAATTTCAGGACGGACATAAATATATTCCGCAGGCAATTGAAAAAGGTGCAACTGTCTGCTTTTTGACTTTAAGTGTTTATGAAGAAAACTGTAAATTTTATATGAATCTTTTGAGTGAAAATCATCAGATTGTATTCATCGTTGTAGAAAATAATCTTAAAGCTCTTCAGGACGCTGCCCGCTGTTATGTAAATAAATTTAAGAATCTTGTAAAAGTTTCTGTTACAGGTTCAAGCGGAAAAACAACTACTAAAGAAATCTGTGCAAGTATTTTGCGTCAGAAATATAATCTTATTGCCACAGTCGGAAACTTTAACTCTGAAACAGGTTTACCACTTTCTGTTTTTAACATCAGAGCAGAGCACGAATGTGGTCTTTTTGAAATGGGAATGAACCGTGAAAATGAAATCGGTGAAATTGCCCGTGTCTTTAAACCAAACTATGCCATTATTACCAACATTGGAACAGCCCACATTGGAATTCTTGGAAGCCGTGAAAATATTGCAAAGGAAAAGAAAAAGATTTTTTCTTATGTAAAAGAAAATGGTGCTGCCATTATTCCACAGAATGATGATTTTAAGGATTATCTTGCAAAAGGTGTTGAAGGAAAAGTTGTCTTTTTCGGAAAAGATATTCCCGAATCAGAAAGCGGAGTAAAATTTATTGAAGATCTTGGAATTAACGGAACTCGTTTTTCTGTTGATGGAATTGAAACAGTTCTTAAAATTCCTGGAAGTTATAATTATCAGAATGCACTTGGTGCAATTGCTCTTGCAAAAGTTTTAGGTTTGACATCAGAACAGATTGTGAAGGGAATTGAAGAATTAAAAGCTCCTGAAGGCCGCAGTAATATTCGTGAAGTTAATACTGTAAAAAATTCTTCTGGTGTTTCAAAAAAAATAACAATTCTTGAAGACTGTTATAATGCAAATCCTGATTCAATGGAAAGTGCAGTTGATATGTGTTCAAAGTTATCAGTTGAGGGAAATAAATATTTTATTCTTGGTGATATGTTTGAACTTGGTGCGGAATCTGTAGAAGCTCATTCTAAAATCGGAGCTCTTGCTGCAGTTTCTACAGCAAAGGAATTGATTTTTATTGGCCGTGATATGGAAAATGGTGCTAATTCCGCAAAGCTCGCAGGTAAACACCATGTTACATATTATGAAAACAGTCAGGATGAAAATCTTGATAAACTTACAGCATCTTTGCTTGATAAACTTAACGACGGTGATTTTGTTTTTGTAAAAGCATCACACGGAATGCACCTGGAAAAAATTATAGAAAAAATTGTAGATAAGGAACAGGTTGAAAAGAACTGATATGAGCGAGTATAAATTCATTCCTGAAAGCTCTGTCGATTCTTATCGAAAGAGTGATACAAGTTTTATAATCTCTGTGATTCTCATGTGGGGAATAGGAATCTTTACTCTTTTTGTATGTTCTTCTTCGTATGCAAAAGCTGCTCTCGGTGATTCAATGTATTTTGTAAAACGACAGCTTATTGCAAGCTGTGTCGGTTTTATCGGACTTTTATTTTTTGCAGTCTGTCCGTTGAATACACAGAGAAAACTTATTCCTGTAATGGTTTTTTCAACATTACTTCTCTGCATTTTAACATTTATTCCCGGAATTAAATATGAAAGAAACGGTGCTCACAGATGGATTAAAATGCCGTTCTTTACTTTCCAGCCGTCTGAACTTGTGAAATTTGTAATCGTATTATTTTTTGCAAATTTCTTTGATAAGTACATAAGAAAAGGTGACACTGATGATGAAAAGAGTGTTGCTCCTTCTGTAATTGTTCTTGTTACTTTTGTTGCCGTTGTTTTTGCACAGAAAGATTTTTCAACTGGTCTTTTCATTCTGTTTATCGGACTTTTTATGTTTTATATTGCAAAAGCGAAAATGCTCTGGCTTCTTCCATTCAGCATTCTTGCAATTCCTGCAATTGCACTTATGATTTTTACAGAAGAATATCGTGTAAACAGACTTGCTGCTTTTTTCAATCCTGATGAATACATCCAGTCATATAACTTTCAGGGGCTTGCGTCAAAACGTGCGATTACAACTGGTGGTTTCTGGGGTCAGGGAATTGGTGATGGACTTGAAAAACTGAATAATATTCCAGAAGTTCAGTCTGATTATATTTTTGCAGGCTGGGCTGAAGCTATGGGATTTATTGGGGTACTTTTATATTTTGCAATTCTTATTATATTTATTGTAAAGGCTGTAAAAATTGCACTTAAATGTCCGGACAGATTTACAGCATTTGGCACTCTTGGTTGTGCAGCTGTTCTGTTTTTTCAGTCGCTTATGAATGTAAGTGTTGTGTGCGGAATTGTTCCAACAACCGGAATCCAGCTTCCATTTTTTTCAAGTGGAGGATCTTCGATAATCGTAACACTTTGCATGTGCGGTTTTATTATTAATGCATCAAGATGTGATTATGACACATTTGAAATAGATAATTATTCTGGTCTTGCGTCTCAGGGGGAATTTGAAACGCTTGATGCCAGTTTATTTAAATAGGGTGGGATGAAAAACAAATGAGTGATTTAAGCTTACTTGCAGAATTTGATTCTTTTGAGGTTAGTGACAAGTACAAGGCAGAGCGTGATGCCAGATTTTTCAAATGGATTAAAGTTTTAATCGGTGCACTTGCTGCAATTCTGGTACTTGAACTTGCAATTTATAAAATAGTAAATCCAAGTTTAAATGTTCCAAAAATAGTTTTTTCTGGAAATAAGAATTATACTGATGATAATCTAAAAGAAGTCATTTCAGATTTATATAATCAGAACTTTTTTGCATTTGACACAGAAGGTGCTGCTTCAAGACTTTCTTCTGTTTCCGGTATTGAAAGTGTAAATATTGAAAAGGTTTTTCCTGATAAAATCAGAATTTCTGTAGTAGAACGTGAAAGTGCGGCAATGATTTTTCTTAACGAAGAAGGTCGCACAGTACCTATTCAAATTGACAAAAATGGTGTATTATTTAACAATATTAACAGTGAAATTGCAGAAGACGGATCAATTCCTATTATTTCTGGAATTCCTGTGGAACACCTGGAAAGCGGCATGCGACTTCCTGCCAAATACCGTGTTTTGATTGACCAGATTGCAAAGATACAGAGTTTGCCACAAAAATATTTTGCAGCTGTTTCTGAAATCTGTGTTGTTCCAAAGGCTTCTGGAAACTATGAATTGATGCTTATTCCTGTTAATTCGCGTATTCGTGTATTAACTGGACGTTCTCTTAACGAAGAGTCTTTACAGTACATGATGGTTGTTTTAGATGTTGTTAATTCAATTGAACCAAATGTAACTGAAATTGATTTGCGTTACGACTCTGTTTCTTACAGAACTGCTGTTAATAAGGGTGTGGGAGGAGAAAACCTTGACTGATGTTATTGTCGGCCTTGATATTGGCACGAGTAATATTCGTGTTGCAATTGGCGAAATAATTGATGAAAATACAGTAGACATTCTGGGACTTGCAAAGTGTCCGTCAGCAGGACTGCGCAATGGTTCCATCGTAAATATTGAAGCAGCAATCGCAGCTATTAAAGAAACTGTCGAACAGGCAGAACAGAATGCAGGCTGTGAAGTTCTTTCCTGTGTAACAGCAATCGGCGGAGCTCAGATTGAGAGCTATAATTCAAAAGGTCTTGCCGCTGTATCTAATAAAAATCAACCAAGCAGAGAAATTAACGAAGCAGATAAGGAACGCGCACTTGAAGCAGCACGTGCAACTTTAATTCCACTCGACAGAGAATTCCTTCATGTAATTCCACGTGATTACACAGTCGATGGAGTAAGCGGAATAAAAGATCCTATTCACATGCTTGGTGTCAGACTTGAAACAGATGTCCATATTGTAACTGCAAGTAAAACTGCAATTCAGAACGTATGTTCCTGTGTACAGCGTGCAGGTTACGGACTTGATAAAGTATGGTTAAAAACTCTCGCACAGGTTCAGTCTGTTGCACATGAAGATGAACTTGAAATGGGTTCAATTTTGATAGACCTTGGTGCTGGTACAACTGATGCACTTGTAATTGTTGACGGCGCTCCTGTCTGCAGTCTTTCAATTCCTGTTGGTGGAAATTTAGTAACTAATGATATTTCAATTGTAAAAGGAATTCCGATTCCTGCAGCAGAGAAAATTAAAATTGAATCAGGATGCTGTTTTTTACCTTCAATTCAAAAAAATCAGGAAGTAATTATTCCTGGTGTTGGTGGAAGACCGAATGAACTTTCTTCACAGGTTGAACTCTGCGAAATTATTCAGCCTCGTGTAGAAGAAATTTTCAGAATGGTAAGAGATGAAATTGTTCATAAAACTGATCTGCAGCGTCTTTCAGGAAATATTATTCTGACTGGCGGTGGTGCAGAGATGCAGGGTATTGTGGAACTTGCACAGACTGTTTTCGGTACTACAGCTGTTCGTCTTGGTATTCCGGAAAGTCTTGGCGGTGTAGAATCAGATTACCGTATGCCTGAATATGCAACTGCAATCGGATTGATTCAGGCTCAAAAAAATCAGTATAAAGTTCCTGATAGAAGCAGCAGAAAGACTGGTTCAAAAGGAAATAATAAAGAAAACTTTTTTACTAAAATATTTAAGCAATTGTTCTAAGTTTTTTTTGCAATAGGGGAAATTGCAAAAGTTAATGGGGTTTGGGAGGAAAATTAAAAATGATGGAACATGAAGTTGTAAATTCTAATAATGGTCAGCTTGCACAGCCTTCACCTGCTGTTTTGAAGGTAGTTGGTTGTGGCGGTGGTGGTTCAAGCGCTGTAAACCGAATGATTGAGTCTGGCATGCAGAATGTAGAATTTATGGTTTTAAATACAGACTTACAGGCGCTCAATAAATCTAATTCACCAGTTAGAATTCCAATTGGACAGAAATTAACAGGTGGTCTTGGTGCCGGTGGAAATCCAGAAATCGGTAAAAAGGCTGCTGAAGAAGATAGAGAAACAATCAAGAATGCTCTTACCGGAGCTGATATGGTTTTCGTTACAGCCGGAATGGGTGGTGGAACAGGAACTGGTTCTGCTCCAATCGTAGCAAGCATCGCACAGGAACTTGGATGTCTTACAGTTGGCGTTGTTACAACTCCTTTCAGTTTTGAAGGAAGACATCGCATGCAGCTTGCAGAAGAAGGAATTGATGAACTTAAGCCACATGTTGACTCTTTGATTGTAATTCCAAATGAAGCACTTGAACGCGATTCAGAAGATCTGACAATGCTTGAAGCATACAGAAAAGCAGACAGCATATTACAGCAGGGTGTTAAAGGAATTTCTGATATTATTCATGGATATGGTGCAATCAACATCGACTTTGCAGATGTTAAAGCAACAATGTCAGGTCAGGGAGATGCCCTTCTGGGAATCGGAACCGGAAAAGGAACAAACCGTGCTGTTGATGCTGCTACGATGGCAATCAGCAATCCGCTTCTTGAAAATGTCAACATTGACGGTGCAAAAGTTCTTCTTATCAATGTTACTGCAGGTTCTGATCTTAAACTTAAGGAACCTGGTGAAATTAAAAATCTTGTTTCTGCTTCTGCAGACAAAATGTGTAAGATTTTCTTTGGTCATGTAATTGATCCTAATATGGCAGAAGATGAAATTTCTGTTACTGTTATTGCAACAGGATTTGATACACCTTCTTCAAAATCTTCATCATCATCTTACGAAGAAGAAAGAAGAAATGACAATGTTGTAAGCCTTAATGAACTTGACGATATCTTAAAAGCCGGAGCAATGTCTTTTGATACTCCAAAAACAAAAATCTATTCAGAAGATGAAGATTCTGCATTCAGTTCATCGTTGACATCACATTTAACTTCTTCTGATTCAGAAATTAAAGATTCAAATGTAACATCAATGGGTGATGCTATAGCTGCTTCATACAGAAAGAATCCTTCTGGAAAAATTACTCCTCCTGCTGACTTTGATGGTTCAAATGATATTAATCAGCCTGCATGCTGGAGAAATTTAAGCCGCGAAATTAAACTCAGAGACTAGAAAGTCTGACAGCAGGTTTTAATTTCTCTGGAGAATGAAAATGCCAGAAGACAAGAAAGAAGTTTTTCTTAATCAGTTTTATACAGATCTTTTAATGGCCGAGAGAGACAGACTTCTCACGGCCGAGACTTATAAACTTTCTGCCGGAGAATTTCTTTTATGGCTTGAAAATCAGAAAATAAAGCTTGCCTCAGTTACAACAAAAGAACTTTTTTATTATAGTGTTTACAGAAAGACACTTGGTATTTCAGAAATAACTCTTGCAAAAGATTTGTCTGCATTAAGAGCGCTCGGTGAATTTTTAGTAAGAGAGAATATATGGACAGAAAACTTTGCACTTATTCTTGACCGCCCCAAATCCCCCCGGTCGCTTCCTGCTGTTCTTTCTGTAGAAGAAATTGAAACAATTCTTTCTTCAATTGATACTTCAACTCCTCTTGGGCTTCGCGATAAAGTCATTTTTGAATTGATTTATTCATGCGGGCTTAGAATTTCTGAGTGCTGTTCCCTTAAAGTAATAGATGTTCATCTTGATGAAAAATTTATTCTTGTAAAAGGAAAGGGTGGAAAAGAACGCATTATTCCGTTTGGCGACAGGGCTTATGATTTACTTGTGGAATATTTGAATATTGTCCGTCCTTTTCTTGTAAAAGAAAAAATAGTTCAGGAAGTTTTTGTAAATTACCGTGGAGAACCCATTTCAAGAAAAGGCGTCTGGAAAAAATTTAAGGAAATTCAGAAACTTATTGGAATTGATGTCAAGGTCCATACTTTGCGTCATAGTTTTGCAACGCATCTTTTACAGGGCGGAGCCGATTTAAGAAGTGTTCAGGAACTTCTTGGCCATTCAAGTCTTTCAACAACCCAGATTTACACTCATGTTACGGACCGTGATCTTGAAGATTCTCATAAAAACTTCTTTCCAGGTCATAAAAATGTGACTGACAGATAATTTAAAGCAGTGGGACAGTCCTCAAAGCAGCATAATCGGCATTTTTCACGGGGACAGTCCCCGCGTAATGCAAAATTCCAAAAAAATCTTCTTAATCTACTATTTTATGCTTTACATTTTATAAAACTCACAATATATTTAAATAAGGTGTTTTTCAGTGGGAGGAAAAATGAAAAAGCTTTTGACACTTGCAGTGTCTTTTATTTTTGTTTTATCTGTTTTTTCGTGTACAAAATCTAATAAAACTATAATCAGAATGCAGCACTTTGAAGAAGGTGTTTCTAACCCGCAGACTATTGAAGATTATGAAGATGCCATCAAAAAATATGAAGAGCGTGTTGCCGACATTCAGCTTGCACAGGCTCAGATTGGAATATGGCATAAAATTGTCGGTTCAAGATATCTTGATAAGAAAATGTATGGAGAAGCGTTAAAAAGTTTTCAGGAAGCACTTCTGTATTATCCTGATAACCAGAATCTTTATTACTATGTAGGTGTCTGTGCAGGTTACATGTCTCACACAGCACTTGATTATGATGCAACTGGAAATACTACTAAAAAGATGAATTATCTCAAGCTTGCAGAAGATTCCTATAAACGTGCAATTTCCATTGAACCTCGTTATGCAAGAGCTTTATTTGGGCTTGCTGTTTTGTATGATATGGAACTTGCAGAGCCAGAACTTGCAATTCCGCATCTTGAGACACTTCTGACAATTGAAACTAAGAATATTGACGGACTGGTACTGCTTGCTCGCTGTTATTATGAAACTTATGAATTTGATAAAGCGGCAGCAACTTACGACAGAATTATTGAAACTACAAATAACAAAACACGAAAGGAACAGGCACAGAAATTGAAAGATCAGGTGCTCGAAGCTAAAGAAATTTACGCTGAATAGGCCTTTATGGCCTTAAGGGGCCACATGTTATTTACTGATAAAGATTTCGAGCTTGTAGTTTTGTCTTTATCCCGGATGACTTTTCTTAACTGCAATGAAAAATTTATTTTATTAAATAAACTTGACAGTTTGCACGCGCTTAGTATACTGTCTATAGAAGATATTTCTAATGTTTTTAACCGTAAGTTAAGGGCCAGCTGGGATGCCGGATTTGTTATCAATTCGGCAAAAAAGGATCAGAAATATATGTCACGGACTGGAATTTCGTGGCTTTTATACGGGGACAAAAGGTTTCCGAAGATCCTTGAACAGATTGCCGACCCGCCGTTTTTACTTTATTATCGTGGTGATATCTCGGTTTTGAGTAATCCGGGCGTATCGGTTGTTGGAACACGTAAGATTACAGGTGATTCAATTTCTGCATGTGTGGAATTTTGTAAAGCCGCGTGTCTTGATGGTGTAAATGTTATAAGCGGGCTTGCGTTTGGGGTCGATAAGAGGGCTCACGAAGGTGCGCTTGCTGCATATTATGAAGCAGAAGATGCTTCTAAACTCGGAAGGACTATAGCTGTTCTTCCGGGAGCAATCGATCAGATTGTTCCTGTCTCGCACAGAAAACTTGCGCTTGATATTCTGCGTTCCGGGGGACTTCTTTTAAGTGAATATCCTCCGGGGGTTGGGGCTGAGCCTTTTCGTTTTGTACAACGGAACAGAATTATTGCAGGCCTTTCTGAAGCGACTGTCGTAATTCAGGCACCACCTGGAAGCGGGGCAATGCTTACGGCAGAGTTTGCATTAGAGTATGACCGTGAGGTTATGTTCCACAAAGCTGCTTTTTCTGAAAGCAGTATGCGGATCAGTGCTTTTGAAAAAGCAAGATTATCAAATCCTGCGATAGAAAACAAAAGCAATTTGAATAAATTAAAAAATGATCCGGCGCTTTTCGTTGATGACGGAGCACCGATAATTGAAGATTATGCCGATTTTATAAAGTGCCTTCATGAGGCACCTGGCAAAAGAGGACAAAATGGCTGAAGCTACAGAAAAGAAAGAAGCAAAGACAGCGAAAAAGAGTAAGAAAAAGGAATCACAGACTTTAGTAATTGTAGAGTCTCCTGCAAAGGCAAAGACTATTGAAAAATATCTCGGGCCAGGGTTTACAGTAAAAGCATCGATGGGACATCTTATTGATCTTCCGAAATCGAGAATCGCAATCGATGTAGAAAATAACTTTCAGCCTGAGTATATCACTGTCCGTGGTAAGGCAAAATTATTAAAGGAACTTCAGAAAGACGCAAAAAAAGCAGATACTGTATTACTCGCATCCGATAATGACCGCGAAGGAGAAGCAATTGCATGGCATCTTAGAAATGCAATTGCAGACAAGACAGAAGCTAAAATCGGACGAATCGTATTCAACGAAATTACTCCGATTGCAATTAAGGAAGCTGTAAAGAATCCTGGAGAAATTATCGAAGCAAAAGTTAATGCTCAGAAAGCACGCCGTGTTCTTGACCGTCTTGTAGGTTATAACCTGAGTCCTCTTTTGTGGAGTAAAGTAAAGAACGGACTTTCAGCAGGACGCGTTCAGTCTGTTGCTTTGCGTTTGATCTGCGAACGTGAAGAAGAAGTAGAAAACTTTTTACCGGAAGAATACTGGAGTCTCGATGCAGATTTCGTAAAAGGAAAATCAACTTTTACAGCACAGCTTGTTACATATAAAGGCGAAAAGCCGACTCTAAAAAGCGAAGCACAGGTAAATCAGATTATCGATGAAATTAAAAACACAGAATGTGAAGTAATCGGAATTAAATTTACAGATAAAGTTGTCAGACCAAAAGCCCCGTTCACAACTTCAAAACTTCAGCAGTCAGCTGCAAACAAACTTGGATTTACTTCAAGAAAAACAATGCAGATTGCACAGCAGTTGTATGAAGGTGTCAACATCGGAGAAAGCCGTGTCGGTTTGATTACTTACATGCGTACAGACTCTGTCCGTATTTCTCAGACAGCACTTGACGAAGTCCGCGACTGGATTACAAAAAATCATCCGGAAGATCTTCCACCTGAACAGATTCAGTATGCAGTTGGAAAAGGTGCTCAGGATGCCCACGAAGGTATCAGACCGACATACGTTACATATACACCGGACTCGGTTAAAGAATATTTGACTCGCGACCAGCTCCGTTTGTATACAATCATCTGGGAACGTTTTGTTTCATCACAGATGAACAATGCAAAGACTCGTACAACATCTGCAGAAATAAAGGCTGGAGACGCTGTGTTCAGAGTAAGCGCAAGCAAAATCGTAGACAAAGGTTTCTATCATGTAATTCATCTTCTCTCATCAAAAGAAGATTCAACCGGAACATTGCCTTCACTCAAAGAAGGAGAAAAACTTTCTGCAACTAAGTTCTATCCGGAACAGCACTTTACTCAGGGACCTGCACGCTTTACAGATGCCTCAATCGTAAAGACTCTCGAAGAAAAAGGAATCGGTCGTCCTTCAACATATGCACCGATCATTTCAGTTCTTCTTGACCGTTATTATGTAACCCGTGTCAATAAGCAGCTTGTTCCGACTCAGCTTGGAAGAATGATCTGCAAGATTCTTGTGGAATCTTTCCCGACTGTCATCAACGAAGCATTCACTGCAGAAGTAGAAAATAATCTTGATACAGTTGAACAGGATAAACTTGTCTGGAACGATATGATCGGCGACTTCTATAAGCCTTTCAAAGAACGCGTTGACGAAGTAATGGAAAAACAGGAAAGCGTTAAAGGCTTTTTGGATGAAGAAACTGATAAAGTCTGCGACAAGTGCGGAAAGATGATGGTTAAAAAACTCGGAAGATTCGGATTCTTCTTAGCATGTTCAGGCTTTCCAGAATGTCACAATACTCGTTCAATTCCACTTGCAAAATGTCCTGTCAAAGGCTGCGACGGAGAAATCGTTGCAAGAAAGACAAAGGGCCGTGGAAAAGAATTTTACGGTTGTACAAATTATCCGACATGTAACTTTATTTCTCACTTTAAACCAATCGACGCAACTTGTCCAAAGTGCGGCTGGTTCATGGTAGAAAAATACGACAAGAAAAACGGATCTTATAAATCATGTATCAACCCGGATTGTGATTATTTACACTCGACAGATGAGGAATCTGAAAAAGATAAATAAATGCCGGAACGAATAAAAGTCAAAGATGCAGTAGAAGAATTTTTGCTGTATCTTGAGACTATAAAAGGGTATTCACAGAACACTGTCACATCATACAGAAATGACCTTGAAAAATTTAAGTTTTTCTGTGGTGCAGAAAAATATATTGATGAACTGACGTTCAATGATTTGCGTTATGCAATTCCATGCTTATCAGAACAGAAAGCAAAACCCTCGACAATCAACCGGTATATTGCAGCGGTCAGAACGCTGTTTGCCTATTGCAGGAAATTTGATTATATTAAAGATAATCAGAGTTTAAAACTTAAGACAGTTCAGAGCGACAAGCCTTATCATCAGGTTGTTACTGATACAGAAATGTATAAAGTCTGTACAAGTCCTAAAAACACGGAACTTTTGTGGCCTGCCCGTGATACGGCTCTTTTTGAGATGATGTATTCCTCTGGCTGTCGTGTAAGTGAAATATGTTCCCTGACTTTTAAATCTTTTTCCCCTGATTTTTCAAAAGCAAAAATCACAGGTAAAGGGAATAAGGATCGCATCGTTTTTTTTGAAGAAGATGCGCGGGCCGCCCTTAAGATTTATTTAAAAGAAAGGGAAGAACTTTTGAAAAAGAAGGCTGTAGAAAAATCGCAGACCTCTGCAAAGACCGCGGACAGTTTGAATACAGAAGTCAATTCAAAAACCGCAGTCACTTCAAAGAGCCCGAAATCTGTTGATGCGATTTTCATCAGCCAGAACGGAGCTCCGCTTACGACGCGTGGTGTCAGATTTATTCTGACAAAATATACGAGTGCCGAGGGAATCAATCATCATTTTTCCCCGCATGATTTTCGCCACGCGTTTGCAACTGCACTCGTCAACGAAGGCCTTGATATCAGAAAAGTTCAGGCACTTCTGGGACATTCGAATATTTCGACAACCCAGCGTTACACTCATGTGTCGCGCAATAAAATTATAAATGATTACAGAAAAGCACACCCTCACGGTGAGTCTAAGGAGAAATAAATGTCTAAAACAAAAATCCGCAGTACAACAGTAATTGCGGTTCGCAAAGATGGAAAAGTTGCAATGGCCGGAGATGGTCAGGTAACACTCGGCGAGACTGTCTGCAAAGGAAATGCCAGAAAAGTCCGCAAAATATATGACGGAAAAATCTTAACAGGATTTGCAGGAAGTGTTGCAGACGCTTTTACTCTGCTTGATAAATTTGAAACTAAAGTCAAAGAGTTTAACGGCGATCTGACACGCAGTGCGGTGGAACTTGCAAAAGCATGGAGAACAGACCGTTCTCTGCAGAAACTTGAAGCAATGCTTATTGTTGCTGATGCAACAAAAATTCTTCTTATCAGCGGTGACGGAAACGTAATCGAACCTGAAAATGATGTACTTGCAATCGGTTCTGGCGGAAATTATGCTTATTCAGCAGCTCTTGCGTACTTAGACGGATCAACTTTAAGCGCACGCGAAATTGCAGAAAAAAGTCTTAAAATTGCAGGAAATATCTGTATTTACACAAACTCAAATATTACAGTAGAAGAAATATAAGGATTTATTATGAGTGACTTTGTACTTGTAAACCCACAGGCTGACAATCAGAAAAAAGAAATTGCAGTTGTAAAACCACAGGCGGATCTTACTCCACGTGAAATTGTAGAAAAACTTGATGCTTATATCATCGGACAGAAAAATGCAAAAAAGGCTGTTGCCGTTGCCCTCAGAAACAGAACACGCCGCCTTAAACTTGCTGATGACATCCGTGAAGAAGTAACTCCGAAAAATATTCTTATGATCGGACCTACAGGTGTTGGTAAAACAGAAATTGCCCGCCGTCTTGCAAAACTCTGCGGAGCTCCTTTTCTTAAAGTTGAAGCTACAAAATATACAGAAGTCGGATATGTCGGCCGTGATGTAGAATCAATGGTCCGTGATCTTATGGCTGTAGGTTTCAACAATGTAAAACTTGAAATGGAAGAACAGCTTAAAGAATCATGCAAAGGAAAAGTTGAAGAAAAACTTTTAGACCTTCTTTTACCTGGAAGTGAATCAAAAGAAAATAAAGGTGGAGCTGTTCTCGGAAATATTTTTGGATTTAATGCAAAAAAGGAAGAACCTCAGTCTGAAGAAGAAAAAAATAAAGCTGCAGACGATGCTCAGAAAATGAGTGCAACCCGCGAAAAATTTCGTCAGATGTTAAGGGAAGGAAAACTTGAAGAACGCGAAGTTGAAATCACTGTCAATGCAATGCCAAAGGGTTCTATGAGCATTATGACCGGTGGTTCGATGGATGACATCGAGTCTGCTATGCAGAATATTCAGGAAATGATGAACGGTGCCAGAAAGAAGCAGCGCTCAGTGACAATTGCAGAAGCAAGAAAAATCCTTACAGAACAGATTCTCGACAGTATGGTAGATGCAGATAAAGCTGCAGATATTGCAAAAGAAAGAGTAGAGCAGTCTGGAATTATTTTTATTGATGAAATCGATAAAATCGCAGTTCACGGTGAAAGCCACGGACCTGCTGTAAGCCGCGAAGGTGTTCAGCGTGACATTCTTCCGATTGTAGAAGGCTGTCATGTAAATACAAAATGGGGTGTCGTAGACACTAAGCATATTTTGTTTATTGCAGCAGGTGCATTCAGCCTTTCAAAACCAAGCGACCTTATCCCGGAACTTCAGGGCCGTTTTCCGCTTCGTGTAGAACTTGATTCCCTTTGTAAAGAAGATTTTAAACGCATTCTCACAGAACCGAAAAATGCACTTATAAAGCAGTATACAGCACTTCTTGCAACAGAAGGCGTAACCCTCGACTTTAAGGACGAAGCAATCGACCGCATCTCAAGCATGGCAGAAGAAGTAAATTCCAAGAGCGAAAACATCGGTGCCCGCCGTCTTCACACAATAATGGAAAAAGTCCTCGACGAAATTTCCTTCGAAGCCGACGCCCACAAAGGTGAAACAATCGCAATTGATGCCAAATATGTCGACGAAAAAGTCGAAAAAGTAGCTAATAACGAAGATCTTTCAAGATATATTCTGTAATTAGGAATTAGGAATTAGGAATTAAGGGTGATTGAAAGAGAGCTTGCCTGATGGTGAGCTCTTTTTTTTTCTAATGTTTTTTTTTAGAAATCCGACAATTATAGTATGAATTCTTTTACACGATCAGTTGATTTATTACAGAGGGCTCTCGATGTTAACACATTGCGCTATCAGGTGTCTGCAAACAACATTTCTAATGCAGATGTGCCGGATTACAAGCGTACAGTCGTAAACTTCGAAAGTGAACTTAAAAGAGCGTTTGATTCTGAAAAAAATGCAGAAAATGCGTTTGAGCTTAAAACTTCTTCAGCACGCCATTTTAAGATTAATAATGTAATAGATTATAAAACAGTTGAACCTCAGCGCACTGTCGACTATGTTTCAACAGAAAAGGCGAATGGTAACAATGTAAACGTAGAAACAGAAGCTATGAACATTGTTAAAATCGGAATGCAGTACAAGATGTTCACTCTGCTTGAAAATCACGAGTTTTCTCAGGTGAAAACAGCAATGTCTGCCATCAGATAAGTAAACAATTCTTTGGTGGGATAACAAAGGGGGAATAAACCATGGGACTTTTTACCAGTATTAACATTGCATCTACAGGACTTGCCGCAGAAAGATTAAAATCAGACGTAATTTCAGATAACATCGCAAACGCTTCGACAACAAGAACAGCTGACGGCGGACCTTACAAACGTTCGCGTGTAGTATTTGAACCGGCAGCTGAAAAACCTATTTTCAGAACTCCGTATTTACCGGAAACTCTCGACAATGGACCTGGAAAAGGCGTTAAAGTTAAAGAAATTGTAAAAGATACAAGCCGCGGAACATTGGTATATGATCCGACTCATCCTGACGCAATTCAGTCTGGACCAGAAAAAGGCTATGTTGAATATCCTAATGTAAACATTGTAAACGAAATGGTTGATCTTATTGCATCAAGCCGCGCTTACGAAGCAAACACAACAGTAATTGAAGGTGCCAAGTCAATGTTCTCTGCAGCACTTGAAATCGGCAGATAATTTCTGATTTTATAAAATAATACTTGATATTGATTTGAAATTAGATTAAAATTTTATCAGGTGGAATTTTAAAGGGGAATCAAATGACAGTAAACAATCTTGGACAGCTTTCAAACACAGAAACTTTTTTACAGACTGGAAAAACAACTTTCAATAATTTTACAACTGCGGCAGATTCAGCTGTAGAAAAATCAAGCCGTAAATTTGGAGATTATCTTGCAGAAGCAGTTTCCAAAATGAATGAACAGCAGCTTGATGTTAACCGTCTCGAAGAACAGGCTCTTGTAGATCCTGATTCAGTTGATATTCATGACATTACAACAGCAATGGCAAAAGCACAGATGTCTTTAAGTCTTGCAAAGACTGTAGTAGACCGTGTTGTTACCGGCTGGAATGAAATTACAACAACAAGATAATTTAGCTTAAGTGGAATTTGCAGTACCGCGAAATTACGGTGAGGTAAATTCCACCTGAATAAAATACTCATCACTTTTCTTCATTAAAAAAAATAAAAAAAATCTCTTTTCAGAATTCCACATATATGGTATAATTTTAAATAATTACTATAATATTATAATTGTTTATATTATTCGTTCACGGGAGGGGTCAGATGAACGAATGGTTCAAGAAGCTCGTTTCCACAGTTAAGGAAAAATGGGCAAAATGGTCCATATTACAAAAAGGAATTCTTATCGGTGTAATCCTTGCAGTCATTATTGCGATTGTATTGGGATTCAAATTTTCAGCGCAACCGACAACTGTTAAAGTTTTCTCTGCTCCTGTAACAGGAGATGCTCAGTCTCAGATTTTAACTCGTCTCGATAAAGAAAATATTAAGGCAGAAGTTGACAGTGCAGGTTTTATCAGAGTTGATGATGAACAGACTGCACGCCGTGCAAAAGACATTCTTATTACAGAAGGTCTTGTTCCGTCAAATATTGATCCTTTTGCAGGATATTTTGACAGAGGCTGGTCAACAACAGATGCTGATCAGAATGTAAAAAAACAGATTGCAATTAAAAAGACATTGGAACAGCATATCGAAGCACTTGATGATGTTGCAAAAGCAAATGTCGATTTAGTTTTACCAGAAGATAAATTATTCAAATCTGCACAGAATCCTGTTTCTGCAAGTGTCATTCTTACTTTTACCCCGACAAGTGACATGGCATCAAACAAGAAAAAGATCAAGGCTGTTGAAAGACTTATCATGGCAGCTGTTGAAGGTCTTAAAAAAGAAAATCTTGTAATTTCTGATGTCGAAGGAAACCAGCTTAATGATGATGCCGGAATGGCAGAGTATGAGCGTCTTTCTCAGATTGAACGCGAGCAGAAAATAATTCAGAAACTTGAAGTTTATTATCGTGCACAGATTTTAAAACAGCTTCAGTCCATTAAAGGTATGAAGCGTATTCCTGATATCAATATTAAAATTGATATGGATATGTCAGAGAAAAAGGTTGAATCAAAAAAATATCAGCCTTTCGTATTAAAGCCAGATAATCCTGATACTCCGTACGATGACTCTGTAATTAAAGATTCTGTAGTTGAATCTGCTCAGACTGTAACCCGTCAATGGCAGGGAACAGGTTTTAATCCTGAAGGACCTACAGGACCAGAAGGTAATAATCCTCCTGTTTATGCAGAAGATTCAAATGTAATCGGAAAACTTACAGAAACAAGTTCTGTTCAAAATTTCCTGGTAAATTCCGATAATATATCAGAAGTTGTTCATCCTACAATTGACAGGGTAACAGTTTCTGTCAACGTTGATGGAACATGGACAAAAGATTATGACAAAGATCATAATCCGATTTTTGATGAACATGGAAGCATAAAGAGAATTTATACTCCTGTTCCAAAAGAAGAACTTGAAGATATTGCAGATCTTGTTGAAGCTGCAATCGGATATGACAAGGCAAAAAATTATCTTGTAGTTGTAAAAAATGTTGCAATTAATCACCAGGATGAATTTGATGCAGAAGATGAAGCAATAAGAAAAGCTCGTCAGACAAGAATTACAATTATACTTGTTCTGATTGGTATTGCAGCTGTATTGATTGTATTTATTCTTTACAGATTTATCAGTCGTGAAATTGAACGCCGCAGACGTATCAAGGCAGAAGAAGAACGCCGTCGCCAGGAAATGGCTCGTATTATGGCACTCCAGGATGCACAGAACGAAGGTATGGAAGTTACAATGTCTGTCGAAGAACGCCGCAGGGCAGAACTTCAGGAAAATGCAATCGCTATGGCAAAAGAACATCCGGAAGATGTTGCTATGCTCATACGTACTTGGTTGATGGAGGAATAGTAAATGGCAGACGAAGCAGCTAAACCAAAAAGCAATCCAAAACCAGTTCCGAAACCGGGAACTTTAAAACCTGCATCCAGTCCTTCATCAAAAAAAGGTAAGGATTTCAAAAGCTTAACAGGCCGTCAGAAAGCCGCTATCTTTTTAGTATCTGTCGGAAGTGATGTTTCATCAGAAATCATGAAACACCTTCGTGAAGATGAAGTAGAAACTTTAACATTTGAAATTGCTCGTCTCGAAACTGTAGACGCAGAAATAAAAGATCAGGTCCTCGAAGAATTCCAGGACCTCATGAATGCACAGAACTTTATCACAACCGGTGGTATCGATTATGCCCGCGAACTCCTCGAAAAATCTTTGGGTTCACAGAAAGCTATCGACATCATCAACAGACTTACATCAAGTCTTCAGGTTCGTCCGTTCGATTTTATCCGCCGTACAGACCCTGCGCATTTGCTCAACTTTATCCAGCAGGAATATCCTCAGACAATTGCTTTGATTCTTGCTTACCTCGAACCGGGAAAAGCCGCAATCATTCTGCAGAACCTGCCGGAAGAAATGCAGCCTGAAGTTTCTAAACGTCTTGCAACAATGGACCGTACTTCTCCTGATGTTCTTCGTGAAGTTGAACGCGTTCTTGAAAAGAAACTTTCTACACTTTCTTCAGAAGACTACACTGCTGCCGGTGGTGTTGAATCTATCGTTGAAATCCTCAACCTTGTTGACCGTTCTTCTGAAAAGGCAATCATCGAATCTCTCGAAGAAGAAGATCCGGATTTGGCAGAAGAGATCAAGAAACGAATGTTCGTATTCGAAGATATCGTTATGCTCGACGACCGTTCTATCCAGAAAGTACTCCGCGAAGTCGATACACAGGAACTTGCAAAAGCGCTTAAATCGGTTGATACTGAAGTACAGGATAAGATTTTCAGAAACATGTCAAAGCGTGCCGCAAGTATGCTTAAAGAAGATATGGAATTTATGGGACCTGTCCGCTTGAAGGACGTAGAAGAAGCACAGCAGAAAATCGTATCTACAATCCGTCGTCTCGAAGAGAAGGGAGATATCGTTATTGCCCGCTCTGGAGAAGACGAGCTTGTTACATGATGTGGCGTAAAGTTTGTGCTTATGATTGAATAGAAAAAATTCTTAGGAAAGGAAAATGGCAAAAACAGTATTCCGTCAGAATGAAATTAAAACAAAAGAAGAGAAGTTTCAGTTAAGATTACTTCATGATTATGCTCCCGTTGTTGAAGAAGTTGTAGAAGATGTTCCTGAATATACAGGACCAACTGCAGATGACCTTAGACGCGAAGCAGAAGAATTTAAAAAGAATTTCGAAATTGAAAAAGACGGAATGCTTGCAAAGGCACAGTCGGATGCTGATGCCATTGTAAAAAAAGCAGAAGAAGCTGCTTTTGCTGAAGTAAAGCGCCAGACAGATCAGGCTCAGATTATAAAAACAAATGCAGAGAATGAAGCTGCTCAGATAAAAAAGAAGGCAGAAGAAGAAGCTCAGAGAATAATAGAAGAAGCAGAAGCAGAACGCGACAGAATAATTGCTGATTCTAAAAAGCAGGGGTACGATACTGGTTATGAATCTGGTTATCAGGACGGAAATAAAGAAGCAGAACGTCTTGTAGAAAGAATGCATACTGTTCTTGATGCTGTAATGGCACGTCGTGAAGAAATTTTAAATGAAACGGAATACCAGATTGTAGAACTTGTAGTTCTTATGGCTCGTAAAGTCGTAAAAATTATTTCAGAAAATCAGAAAACTGTAATCATGAATAATGTTCTCCAGGCTCTTAAAAAAGTTAAAGGCCGTGGAGATGTTACAATTCGAGTTAATCTTGCAGATATTAAACTTACAACTGATCATGTTCACGACTTTATTGAAAGAGTAGAGGCTGTAAAGGGAATTACCGTAATGGAAGATTCAACTGTAGAAAAGGGCGGATGTATCGTTGAGACGGACTTTGGTGCAATTGATGCCCGTATTTCCAGCCAGCTTACAGAACTTGAACAGAAGATTCTTGAAATATCTCCTGTTAAAACAGTTGCAAAGTCAGATATTCCAACAGCTTAAAATGTAATATCACGAAATGAGGTGGGACTTGTTTCGTGTCTTTTTGTTTTTATAGGGTGGGAAAATGAAATCTTCATATAATGTTGCATTTGATTTAAATAAATATATTGACCGCGTTGAAAAAACTCCGACGATTCTGTATATCGGAAAAGTCACTTCAGTGATCGGACTTGAAATTGTAAGTCAGGGTCCGCGTTGTGTAGTTGGAGAAATCTGTACAATAAAAATTCCAAGTTTAAAAACATCAGTAAAAGCAGAAGTTGTCGGCGTAAAAGATACAGAAGTTCATCTTTCGGCATTTGGAGAAACCCGTGGAATCGAAGTAGGATGTGATGTTGTGGCATCAGGTTCAACTCTTCAAGTTCCGGTTGGAAAAAGTCTTTTGGGCCGTATTATAAATTCCACTGGCAGCGCAGCTGATGGAAAGGGTGATATCGTTCCAGAAACATATTATCCTGCTATGGCTGATCCTCCGTCACCAATGAACAGAAGACCAATCGTAGAAAGAATTACAACAGGAGTCCGCGCTGTAGATACTTTGCTCACAGTAGGTAAAGGACAGCGAATGGGTATCTTTGCCGGAACTGGTGTCGGTAAAACAACTCTTTTGGCAACAATTGCAAAAAATACAAATGCAGATGTAAATGTAATTGCTCTTATCGGTGAACGAGGTCGTGAAGTTTTAGATTTTATTTATGAAGATCTTGGAGAAGAAGGACTTAAAAAAAGTGTTGTTGTTGTTGCGACAAGTGATGAGCCTGCAATCAGCCGACTTCGTGCGTCTTATGTTGCGACTGCAGTTGCAGAATATTTCCGTGACCAGGGAAAAGATGTAATGATGATGTTTGACTCTGTTACACGTTTTGCTCAGGCACAGAGAGAAATAGGACTTGCAAATGGAGAACCACCGGCACTTAAAGGATATCCGCCGACAGTGTTTGACTTAATTCCAAAACTGATGGAACGCACCGGTACAAATGAAAAAGGTTCGATTACTGCTTTCTATACTGTAAAAGTTGATGGCGATGATTTTAATGAACCGATTACAGACAATGTCCGCGGTACAATTGACGGACATATTATCTTAAGCCGAAAACTTGCTGACCAGAAACATTATCCTGCAATTGATATTCCGATGAGCGTAAGCCGCCGTTTTGACAAAGTTAACGGACCGACAGTTCTGGAAGCCGCAAATAAAATCAGTAAGTCAATTGCAATTTATGCTCAGAATGAACTTATGATTACAACTGGGGCATATCAGAAAGGAACTTCTACTCAGATTGATTATGCAATTGATATGCATGATCAGATTGAAGAATTTTTAATGCAGAAAAAAACTGACAGATGTAAGATGAATGATTCACTTAAAATGCTTTCAGATATTTCGGGCGTAGAAATTCCATCTGAAGAATATGACAAAATTTCTGCAATTGAAGAAGCAGATATCGCACAGGAACAGTCTGCACAATCTGAAGCAGCTTCATCTCTTTCATAAATCCGGATGTGATAAATGAAACCATTTGTGTTTGAACTTGAAGATGTTTTATCTCTCAGAAAATTTGAACAGGATCAGGCTCAGATAGAACTTGGTAAAGCGGTTTCAGAAGAAACAAGAATTCAAAATGATCTTAATACTCTTGCGATGCAGAATGTTGCAGCAAAAAAAGAATTAAAAGGTTCTACAGATTTTTTTCAGATTACTCAGGGACAGCAGTATTTCAGTTTTTTAAAACTTCAGCAGGAAAGTCTTTTGGAAGACCTTGCACAGGCAAAAATCTTGACTGATGCAAAGCGTGAAATTTTTAAAAAGGCAATGCAGAAAGTTCAGAGTCTTGAAAAGTTAAAAGAAGAACAGAAAAAGATTTACGCTAAAGAAGAAGACAAGGAAAACGAAGATATCGTTGATGAAGTAATGTCAGCAAAAATCAGCCGAAAGTGTTAGCTGCCACATGGATGTATTTAAGTATTGAAAACTTTTGAATGGATGAAAAATCAAGTACGCACGCCTAAAACGCGAACTTGATTGAACTCGTAAGAGTTGACTTGTCATAGCAAATAAAAAACCAGATTTCTTTAGAAATCTGGTTTTTTATTTACGAAAACCGCACGCGCGAAATCGAGTTTGCGTTTTTGGCGGTAGTACTTGATTTTTGTATTAAATCAAGTTGTTTTTTAATACTTAAACGCACTGTGGCCGATGAACTCGCGGAGGATTGAACGGTCAGGAACATCTGTCGGGTCGATAGTCGGGAAGATGTCCAAGAATCTTAAGAGACGGCATGCTTCTGAATATTCCACTTCAAGCGGAGTGATTCTTTTGAGAAGCGGCTCTGCAAAGATTTTTAATACTGAAAGTTCATAGTCGAGAGCAGTATTTAAGATTGCATCTGCATTTGTCTGGAAAGGGAAGATGTGAAGTCGTTCACCTTTCTGAACGCTGTCCCACATTGCGATTGTTTCTGATGCTGATTTTCCGCGGAACTGAGAATCTCTTACAATACGGCGGATGAGGCGGTTGTCGCTTGTTGAAATTCTGTTGTGTTCATTGAAGTTAAGCTGTGTAAGAGCTGAAAGATAAATCTTAAATTTGAACTGCGGTTTTACAAGCGGAGTGAGCTTGTCGTTGAGACCGTGAATTCCTTCCATGATGAGAATATCGTTTTCTCCGAGTGAAAGCTGCTGTTTTCCAGGTCGGCTTGTGCCTGTTGCAAAGTCATATTCTGGAAGAGTGATTGTCTTTCCTTCAAAGAGGTCAATGAGATTCTGATTGATAAGCGGAACATTTAATGCTTCGAG
Organism: Candidatus Treponema merdequi; assembly: GCA_018064525.1. GTDB lineage: Bacteria > Spirochaetota > Spirochaetia > Treponematales > Treponemataceae > Treponema_D > Treponema_D merdequi. Next base: position 38,700 of record JAGHVB010000057.1, read on the forward strand.
ACATTCGTAATCGTAATTTCCGTTTTCATCTTTTGGAGTTTTATCACGTCCTACATAATAGCAGTCAAGACTGATTACTTTAGGATTGTATCCGATTGCTGAAAGTTCAAGGGCAAGTTTTTTAGCACTTGTTGTCTTTCCGGAACTTGATGGTCCTGCAATGAGAACGAGTTTTACTTTGCCTTTGTCCTGAATTGCCTGTGCGATGTCGGCAATACATTTGTGCTGGAATGATTCTGAAACATTGATAAAATCATTGATTTTTCTTTTTGATACGAGCTCATTAAGAGATGCAGCGGTTGTGACACCAATCTGTTTTCCCCATTTTTTATAGCGTTCGTATGTGTTGAAAAGCTGCGGAATGTCTTTGAATTCCGGAAGTTTGTCAGGTTCTGAAGAAGTAGGGAATCTTAAAAGGAATCCGTTTCCGTATTTCATTATTTCCCAGGTTTTAAGATAGCCTGTGCTGACGAGAAGCGGAGCGTAGTAGTAATCTTTGAAGTCACCGAGTTCGTTGATTTCGACTCTTGGAGGACACTTGTAACGAAGAAGGTTTCTTGTGTCTGTAAGTCCCTGTTCTTCAAAAAGTGCAATTGCCTGTTCATACGAAAGGGAAGAAGTTGTAATCGGAAGATTACGGTTTATTAATCCCTGCATCTGAACCTTAAGCTTTTCAATCAAAGGCGGATGAATGGAATTTCCGTCAGCCAGCGTATAGTAATAGCCGTAGCCAAGTGAGTGACCGATTAATAAGTGGTAATTTGGATCGATTTCGTGCATTGCAGCTTCCATTACAAAGCACAATGAACGGCGATAAACCTCCGCGCCATCTTTACTTCTGGCAACTACAGGTTCCACTTTACAATCTGTAACGATTGACTTGTTGAGTGAGCATATCTGATTGTTCACTCTTACTGCATAAACTTCATCCGGGTTGTTTGATAAAGCATCAATAAAATCAATAGCTCTCGAGCCGGGAGCTGTTTCTAAAGTCTTCCCGTTGGGAAGTGATACTGTTATTCTGTTCATTCCACAATTATAGCACGGATTCTCTGAAAAGTAAAAAAATCTTAAAAATCCAGGATTTTAAAAAAAATTTTTTAAGGTAACAGAAATATTGTTTACATGTGTTCTATTAGTATATCCCTAATAAATACAGTGGATTTGTGCTGTATAAAAATTTACAGGAGTTGATTTATGAAAAAATTGGTGGTAGCTCTTTCAACAATACTTTTTTTATCTTCAGTGGTTTTTGCAAGCGGAAGATATCATGGTGATATTCAGTTTCATACAGGTGGAACTTCTTCAGAAATTTATCTTCACCACAATGACGGAAATGATCATTTAATCGAAAAAAAATATGATACAAAACAGATTGGTTTTGAAATTGCAACATGGCATATGTGGGATCTGAATAATTGTTTCAGTCTTGGATTTGTTACAGATATTTACGGTGGATTTGGTTCTCTTGACAGCTGGTCTGCAGGCTGTATTCAGGATGTTTTTAATAATGATGTTAAACATAATTCTCCAATATCAGGTGGAATATTTATTGGTCCTGCATTCGGTATTCAGATCTGGAAACTGGCGAAATTGAGTCTTGGAGTTGGTGTAGTTTCCAATCTTTCTGTTGTGTATGACAGCAATAATTTTGAAAACTTTTCAGAATCAAATACAGCATTCTTTGCTTCGGCTGGAATAGGTGCAGACCTTCAGTTAAAGCTTTTTCCGACAAGTTTCTTTAGTCCGCTCATCGGTTACAGATGTTCAATCGGTATTGGTGGAAAATGTTCAGCTGAAAGAAAAGAAAAAAATAAAGAAAAATATTCATTAAAAACTGAATCTGATCTGATTTTTCCAAAAACAGGTACACTGTATTTCGGTTTTTCATTTAACTGGTAAAAAAAAACTGCTGATAAAAATATCAGCAGTTTTTTATCATTCCCCAAAAAGGGCGTTGAATGCAGCTTTTGCATCGGCGCTCTTTTTTTGTGTGGAATCTGCTCCAGCCGGATTCGGATTAAGTTTGAAAAAATCGCAGAAGTTTGAATGTTCTTTATCTTTTACGAGTTCTTCTATTGTTTCGTGACAGTCGTAGTGAGATCCCGGCGAATAGAATTTACAGTTGATGCATGAGTGAAGATCAGCACCACAGAAAGGGCAGGCGGATGATCTTGTAATATTTGTTTCAGTTATTTCTTTTCCACATTTTCTGCACATATTTTCTCCGGAGTTTGAACAGCTTTTTTATTTATTCAGATCTGCGTTTCCAAATCCGAGTGGAAGCAGGTCTTTTAATTTATATTCCACGATATCGTCTTCTGATTTTCCGAGAAAAATTGAAAAGGTGTCGGGATTACAGAATTCCATCATAACCTGACGGCACACACCGCACGGCGGACAGTAATCTTTTATTTTTCCTTCAGGACCGCCGACTACAAATATTGCATCAAATTTGAGATGTCCTTCGCTGACAGCTTTGAAAAATGCAGTTCGTTCTGCGCAGTTTGACGGACCGTAAGCTGCGTTTTCAATGTTGCAGCCGCCGTATACAGTTCCGTCTTGACACAAAAGGGCAGCTCCGACTTTGAAGTTTGAATAAGGTGTGTAAGAAAAATTAAGCATGTCGCACGCTTTTTTGAAGAGCGCGATTTTAGTTTCATTAGTAATATTCATAATTTTATTATAAAAATAAAAAGCGGGATTGTAAAATAAAATCGTACGAATAATTTATGTCTAAAAATTACGAGAGGGAAGAAAACTTAAGCCCGGCAGGACTTGAAAGGCGGAAAGATAGTTACCTTGCCGACTTTCATGTCCAGCGACGCCAGCTAGCGGTGCCGGGCTTAAGTTTTCTGACCGGAAGTAAGTTTTTCGAAATTGAAATATTAATGTACGATTTTCATTTTTTCCCACTCAATAAACATATAGTATTAATAAAGTAAAATTGATATAATATCACATTATGAACATAAATCCGGTTGATGGTGAAAAAATTGTTGTCCGCGGGGCACGCGAGCACAATCTGCAGAATATTGATGTTGAAATTCCGCGCAATAAACTTGTTGTTGTTTCCGGTCTTTCTGGTTCTGGAAAATCAAGTTTTGCATTTGATACGCTTTTTGCAGAAGGACAGAGGCGTTATGTTGAAAGTCTTTCGTCGTATGCGCGCCAGTTTCTGGGAACTATGGACAAGCCGGATGTTGATTTTATTGAAGGACTTTCTCCTGCAATTTCAATTGAACAGAAAACGACTCATAAAAATCCGCGTTCCACTGTTGGAACTGTGACAGAAATATATGACTACTACAGACTTTTGTATGCAAGAGTTGGAACTGCGCATTGTCCTAACTGCGGAAAAGAAATTCATGAACAGTCTGTCGATCAGATTATTGATACGATTCTTTCGTGGCCGGCAGGAACAAAGATTCAGATTCTGTCTCCTGTAATCCGTGGAAAAAAAGGTGAGCATCAGAAAGTTATTGAAGATGCAATCAAGTCTGGTTTTGCGAGAGCGCGGATTGACGGCGTGATGGCAGAACTTGATAATTCCATCAAACTCGACAAGCAGAAAAAACATACAATCGAACTTGTAATTGACCGCATCGTTCTCAAAGAAGACATCAGAAAACGACTTTCAGATTCTGTAGAGACTGCTTTAACAAGTGCAAACGGAATTATTCTTGTTACTCGTGGAACTGGTAAAGAAGGCGATGATTACAGCGAGACGATGTTCTCTCAGAAGAACGCGTGTCCTGACTGTGGTATTTCTGTTCCTGAACTTCAGCCGAGATTATTTTCTTTCAACAATCCTTTCGGTGCGTGTCCAGAATGTACGGGTCTTGGTGAAAAAATGGAATTTGATCTTGACCTCATCATTCCAGACAGAACTTTATCTTATAACGAAAATGCAATTCTCCCGTATAAACCGACGAGCGTCTGGATTACAACTTTAATGCAGGCACTCGCAGATGAATATGGTTTTACTCTCGACACTCCGATTAATAAACTTACAAAAAAACAGTTTGATGTAATCGTAAACGGAAGTGACAAAGTCCTTCACTGGAAATACATCAAGACAAACGGCACCGGAACTTCTGAATACAATGAGCCGTGGCCTGGAATGTTCAGTGAATTGAAACGCCGTTATGCAGAAGCGTGGGGCGACAACATGAAAGAATATTATCAGAAGTGGATGTCGCACAAAGAATGTTCCTGCTGTCACGGAAAAAAATTAAGACCTGAAGCACTCGGCGTTACAGTCGGAAATAAAAATATAAATGAACTTTGTGAACTTTCTGTCAGTGATTCACTTGAGTTTTTTGAAAAATTAAAGCTTACAAAAACACAGAAAGAAATTTCTCATCAGATATTAAAAGAAATAACATCAAGACTTACATTCTTGAAAAATGTCGGACTCGATTATCTGACTCTCGACCGTAGTGCCGGAACTCTGTCCGGAGGAGAAGCTCAGAGAATCAGACTTGCAACTCAGATCGGTTCGGCTCTTACAGGTGTTATGTACATTCTTGATGAACCTTCAATCGGACTTCATCAGCGCGACAACCAGAGACTTATAGATACTCTTTTGTATCTCAGAAACCTTAAGAATACTGTTATCGTTGTTGAACACGACGAACAGACTCTTCGTACTGCAGACTGGATTGTAGACATCGGTCCTGGCGCTGGTGTTCACGGCGGAAAAGTAATGGCATCAGGAACTCCTGAGCAGGTGATGAAAGTTAAAGACAGCGTTACTGGCCGCTATCTTGCAGGTCTTATTACGATGCCTCTTCCAGAAAAAAGAAGAAAAGGAAACGGAAACTTTCTGACTATTACCGGTGTCAGTGAACACAATTTGAAAAATGTAGATATTTCGATTCCGCTTGGAGCGATGACCTGCATTACTGGTGTCAGTGGAAGCGGAAAATCAACTTTGCTCAGTGATGTTCTTTATCCGGCCGTGTCAAACAGCCTTATGCGTTCCACTTTACCAGTCGGAAAATACAAGAAAATCGACGGACTCAAAAACATCGATAAAGTAATCAACATTGACCAGAGTCCGATCGGAAGAACTCCGCGCTCAAACCCTGCAACTTATGTCGGTGTATTTGATGAGATCAGAGATTTATTTGCATCTCTCCCTGAAGCAAAAGCACGCGGTTACAAAAAAGGAAGATTCAGCTTTAATGTCAAAGGCGGAAGATGTGAAAACTGCCAGGGTGCCGGAACCATTACAATCGAAATGAACTTTCTGCCTGATGTTTTCATCAAATGTGATGTCTGCGGCGGAAAGCGTTTTAACAAAGAAACTCTTGATATTTTATATAAAGGAAAAAGTATTACTGATGTTCTTGATATGACAATTGAAGATGCGTGTGAATTTTTTGCACACATTCCGCATCTGTCGAGAAAACTTGAAATGCTAAAGTCCGTTGGTCTTGGATACATTCAGCTTGGACAGTCTGCATTGACTCTGTCGGGTGGAGAAGCTCAGCGTGTTAAACTCGCAAATGAACTTGCCCGCGTATCAACTGGAAAGACTCTGTACATTCTCGATGAACCGACAACAGGACTTCACTTTGCAGATGTAAAGCAGCTCATGGGTGTTTTGCAGCGTCTTGTTGATCAGGGTAATACTGTCGTGATGATTGAACATAATCTTGATGTCATTACTCAGTCTGATTATCTGATTGACCTTGGTCCTGAAGGCGGTTTCAGAGGTGGAACAGTTGTAGCAACTGGAACTCCTGAAGAAGTGGCTGAAGTTAAGCAAAGTTATACAGGGCAGTTTGTAAAAGAAGTTTTGAAGGGAAATTAGGAATTAGGAATTGGAAATTAGGAATTAGGAATTAGGAATTGGGAAAGGATTTTGAAGGGTAAAAGGGCTGAATGGTGGAATAGATTTTTCTCGGGTTTTGGCAAAAAGATAATCTGCTTTTTGCTTGCGGGGGTAATCTGCTCTGCAGGGCTTTTTGCTCAGGGTAAAAAGGATTCTAAAAAGAAATCTGATGAACAGACTGAAGCTGTTGAAGAAAAAACTGTCGTAACGATTTTAAATGCGCTTAAATCTTCCAATTCAAAGGGAAAAGATAAAGATGATGATCTTATTCTTTTTGAAGGGAATGTTAAAATCTCTGTTGAAAAAGGGCAGACAAAAACAATCATCAGCGCAGAAACCATAAGTTACAGCCGCAAGCACGAAATGCTTTATGCAGAAGGAAATGTCAATCTTGAACAGACAGATAAAAGCGGTTCAGTTTCTGACATCAGTGCAACAAGTGTTCTTTTTAATACATCAACTCTCGAAGGAATTTTCGATTCCGGTCGAGTAATTCAGGCAGAAACAAATTCCCTTAATTTACCTTCAGGGTCAACATTAGTTGTAGGCTCAGAAGTTTTTGCCCGTAATCATTCTGGAACAATTGCTTTCAAAAAAGGCGAACTTACTTTCTGTAATGACGAACATCCGCACTGGAAAATCAAGGCTTCAAGAATCTGGCTTCTGCCAGGAAATGAATTTGCTTTTTTCAATGCAGTTTTATATATGGACCATATACCGGTATTTTATCTTCCTGCGTTTTATTACCCGAAAGATGAATTGATTTTTAATCCGGTGTTTGCATACAAAAACAGACAGGGATTTACAGTTCAGACTACAACATATCTTTACGGAAGAAAACCTCTTGAAGAGCCTTCAACTTCGACTTCAACTTCATCAGAAGAAGATCTGGCAAAATATTTTAATTTTGTAAAACCAACAAGACTTATGAATCAGGAACTTCAGGGTATTGTACTTCATAATCTTGATACTCCTTATACAGGCGATACTTCTTCGTATGCAAAGATAATGCTTGACTGGTATTCCAATCTTGGGCTTGGTGTAGGTCTTGATACAAAATTTACACCGAAAAAGATTTTAAACCAGCTTGAAGCAGGTTTTATGCTTGGATTTGGAAATACAATTTTCCAGTCTGGAAATCCAGCTGTTTATCTTCCTTTTGATTCAAAAGGTGTAAGACATTATGACAATTCAAATTTTATGGGAATTGAAATTCCGTTCAGATATCGGGCAGCTTTTAAAATTGGAATTTCAGAACCTTTTTCACTGACTCTTTCTCTGCCAATTTATTCTGATCCGTTTTTTAATTATGATTACGGCGACAGAAAAGAAACAATGGACTGGTTTTCATATCTGTTGAATAATCCTCTTTCTGAAAATACAACAATTACGGAACAGCAGAAACTTGATGCTGCAGAAATTACTTCTTTTACATGGGATTTAACGGGAAATTATTCTGTAAATCTTCCGGAAGTTTTAAAACCATATATTAATACACTTTCTTTTTCATCTTTCAATTCTGCGATTGTTTTTGCAACAAAAACTGTAGATCAGTCAAAAGGATATATTTCAAATGATATCTATCAGTTTACGCCAGAAAGAAAATTCTTTTATCCTTCACAGATTACTCCTTTTAAGACAAGCATGAATATAAGCGGAACCATTTTCTCGATTGGCAGTTCAAAATCCAGGCAGACAAAAGAAATTACTTACCCTGTAGAATTAAAACCTTCTTCAGAACTTATTCCGGACTCTAAGAAAAAAGCAGATGAAAATAAATCAGAAGATGAAGAAAGTTCAAATGAAATACAAAATGAAAATAAAGGATTTGATTACGCAGTTAACGGAATGCCTTTAATCGATTTTACACCTGATGTAACTGGAACTTCTACTCAGGATATATCTTTTGATTTAAATTATTCGATTTCTCCGGACTTTGTTTCACAGCTTACATATTCACCGGTAAATTTAAATGTCGGATCAGACTTTAAGTGGGATCAGATTCAGTCATCATATATTGCTGTAAAAGTACCGGTTACATTAAATGATACACTTTCAATTAAAAATAATTTTATTTCGATGACAAACTCATTTACATTTACTCCCGTGTATCAGACTCATCCGTATATTTCAACAGATTCAAAATACGGTGGTTATTCTGAATCCGAAATCGCATCAATGAAAAAATCAGATTATTCTGCAACATCAATGGAAATTTCAAATACAAACAGAATTTCATTTAAACCTTTTGCTTATTATAATATGTTTAAGGATTCTGGAATTTCATACAACACTGGAATTAAATTTTTAAGAACAAAATTTATTGGTGATGAAAAAAATCCTGAGTGGGATACACTTACAGTAGACTGGGAAAATGAAGATTCAATAACCCAGCATTCTCTTGATTTTACTCTTGCCGCAACAGAACTTGACGGTGATTTTAAACAGAGTCTTACAATCACATCAACACTTCCACCTCAGATTTCGAAATATTATGGAACTTTAAAACTTGATTTTCCTTTTGTAAATGCGACGTTTGACTGTGGTGTAAGTCAGAAAAGTAAAACAGATAGGGAATGGAAAAAAGAACCTTTCAGACAGGGACTTACAGTTTCCCTTTTTAATAATAAACTTAATTTCTCTGAAAGCTATAATTATGATCTGGAGAAAGGGCAGTATGATTCATTGAAATTGTCTTTGTCTTATGCAGGACTACAGGCCGCATACACAATGAAATATACAAACTCATACCGGTTTGAATCTACAGGCTGGGTTCAGAATACAGAACAGGATTTTTTGCCGTATTCTGCAAGTCTTGCATATTCAACTCCGTCAAAAACTTTTAAGACATGGAAAAACAGAATCAGTATTGCTCCAAATCTTTCTACAAGTTTAGTAGTTGATTTTATCAGACCGACAAACAGTTATTTTATTTTTTCACCAGGCATAACATTCAGAATTAATGAATTTCTTGATATTACATTCAGTGCGACTTCCAGAAATGATGTGCTTTACAGATATGTTCAGTCTGCACTTGGATATCCTGATAGAATTCCTGGTGAACAGAATATTTTTACAGACTTGTGCAATTCTTTCAGATTTGATGATGAGCGTCTTAGAAAAGCCAGTGGATTTAAGTTAAAATCATTTAATCTTACGATTACTCATGATCTTCATGACTGGGATTTAAAAAGTGAATTTAAAATTGAACCGCGTCTTATAACAGATTCAAATGGAAAACAGAATTATGACTTTAGTCCGTATTTTTCCATTTCGATTGTATGGCGGCCAATGGACAGTATGAAGACAGAAATTCTTGATGAATATGGCGAATGGAAATTAAAATAAATATCAGGACTGACTTTGCAGAATGTCAGAAAGTTAAAGACATTTATTGTGACATTCTGCAGAATCATTCACTGATATTTATCAGATTTTTGTAAATTTGATTTCTTTAAGTTTAAGACCGCTTTGTGCAAAGAACAGGCTTAGAATTAAAAAGCGCGGAAGCTGCCTCTGAAATTCAATTTTATCAGAAACTTCTTTACCATCGCTTCCGTTAAATGCAAAAGTATAAATGTGAACACCGTTCCACAAAAGGCTTACATTAATCTGTGCAACTTCGTTTCCGTTTGCAGTTCCAATAAGTTCCATTCTGTATTTTGTTTCATCTTTGTTTGAAACACCAAATCCAAATGAATTTCCGCGTGATGTATTTACTTTATCAAGTGGAATTGTAAGACCGTCATACAAATCATAGTAAACAATTTTGTCTGCTGATTTATCCATTGCCATTTCTGGTCTGTGGATGATCTTAACTTTGTCTTTTTTGCCGTTCATTCTTTTCTGGGCATTTGATTTTTTTACAAACTTTATGATATTGTATGCACTTCGTAAAACTTCATCGTGGCTGATTGAGCCGTCTTTGAGAGAGGCAAGTGTATTGTCGTTCATCGTATTGATGATTGCTTCAGGGACAACCATGTATAAGTCATTCTGAGCTCTCATCTGCTGTGCGACATTTGCCTTTTGCGGTTCTTTGCCTTCTTCATTTGCGACTGCCCACCAGTCTGTCATCAGAATTCCGTCAAAACCCCAGTCCTTTCTGAGAACTAAAGTATCAAGATCAAAATTTCCGGCTGTCCACATTCCATTTACAGAACCGTAAGAAGTCATGATTACATTTGCTCCGGCTTTTACAGCCATTTCAAAAGGTGTAAAATAAATTTCCCTTAATGCTCTTGCGCTTACTGTTGAATTGGAACTTCTTCTTCCTTTTTCCTGATTGTTGCAGCAGAAATGTTTTAATGAACCGGTTACATTTTGAGAAGCAAGACCTTTGATGATTGATGCGGAAAAAACTCCGGAAAGGTAAGGGTCTTCTGAAAAGTATTCAAAGTTTCTTCCGTTGAGAGGATGGCGTCTGATGTTGATACCAGGGCCGAGAAGTACTTCAATTTTGTTATAAAGCATTTCAAGTGCAAGATATTCATAAAGTTCCTGTACAAGTTTCGGGTTGAAAGTGCATGCTTCAAGAGTTCCGTTAGGAAGTGAAAATGCCTGTGCTCCAGAGTCCATTCTGATTCCGGATGGACCGTCTGTACAGCAGGCAACGGCAATACCTTTTGCCTTAAGTTTTTCAGAAACACCTCCAAAAGCACCTCCTGTACCAGGAGTAACTTTCGGGCTTCCCATTCCTTCACCGCGCACTAAAACTTCAAGGTCTGTGTCATCAAGTGTTTCGAGAACAGAAACAATTTCTTTATCAAGATCATTTCTTTTTGTAAAGTCTTTGATATTTTTAAGTTCTTCTTCGCGATGTATGTTCTGATATGGAACTATTGCTTCTACTTTTTCGTTTTCAAAACCTGGAGTTCCGTCTTCCTGTATTTTTGCTTTAAGTCTTTCAAAAGATTTTACAGGTTTTAATGCATCAGAAACTTTTTCTAAAACGATAGTCTTATCAAGAGAGAATTCTCCGACTTTAACAAGATTTCTTATGCTGGTACCTGCAAAAATTTCATAAAGACCGTCTTCGCAGACAAAGCAATCGACATTTCCGGTAATTCCTGTATCATCAAAAGATCTGATTCTTGAAAGATCAAAATTAAAAGAAAGTTTTTCAATTTTTTCTGGTTTGAGTTCTTTTGTCTTTTTAAAATCGGCAAGAACAAGTTCTGGTTTTGAAAGTTTTGCCTGAGGCTGTTTTACATAAACCTGAATGGTTTCTTTTGCTTTAAAATTTCCTGTGTTCTGAACGACAACATCAAAGTTTACTTCCGGAATTTCTTTTGCGGCATTGAATTCAAAATATTCAGAATCAAAATCAAATCTGGAATAGGTAAGTCCGTAACCAAACGGATAGAGAACTCTGTCTTTTCCGGCTGTTTCAAAATATCTGTATCCGACATAAATATCTTCTGCATAGACATTTTCAAATTCATCGCCAAAGTTTTTTGAAGAAGGGTAGTCAGAAATCTTTTTTGCTATTGTATCGCAAAGTTTTCCTGATGGACTTGTTTTTCCTGTCAGAATATCGGCAATTCCAAGTCCGCCGATCATTCCTCCCTGCCATGTATACAAAACTGAATCGATATTGAATTCCTTTACAAAATTCATATCGATGATATTTCCTGTATTTAAAATGACAGCAACTTTATTAAACGCATTTCTGACTTTTTTAATCATATCCGTTTCTTCATCAGTCAGAAACCATGAACCTTTTCCTTCAAAGTTGTCTTTGTCTTCGCCCGCAGTCCTTCCGATAATAACTATGGCAACATCATTTTTTGCGCTTATCTTTTTACAGAGTTCATCTGTTAAAGGCATTTCTTTCTGACACCATGGTTCTGCACCCCATCCTTCGCCTGTAACAAATGGATTTTCTTTTTCCCATTCTTTATAAATATTTTCAAGTTCTTCATCGACAGTTACGGTTTTTGAAAGTTTAAGTCCTTCTGTAATTCCATAGACATGGTTTACATTTACCATTCCCCCGGAACCTGTACCGCTTTTATAATAATTATGCTGAATGCGTCCAAAAACAGCTGCACGGCATCCTTTCTTTAAAGGTAAAACCTGATTCTTATTTTCAAGAAGTACACATCCTTCACGAATTACTTCCCTTGATTTTTCAATATATTTATTCCAGTCTAAAATTTTAGTCATCTGTAAAACTCCTTAAAATAGCAGTTAAGTGGAATTTTATAAAAATGTAATTTTTATGTATATAAATTAAAACTTTAAAAAATATAGCAGATAAAAAAACAATATGCCATATAGACATCAAAATTGACATAATTAATGCGGTATTTACCCGATAAAAAAAGATAAAATCTTTACGGACTGTGGAAAGTGTCCGCTAAATCCTATATACTTTGATTATGAAATTCCGGTTTTGGGTGTTTACAGTCTTTTTATTAAGTTTTCTCCTTTTTTCATGTTCAGAAAATGAAATTACAAAAATTGATTTGAGCTCGGGCTGGCAATATTCAACTGTAAATCCAGACCGTGACGACTGCAGTTTTAAACTTTTGCCTGACGCCGCCCTTAACAATCTTAAAACTCTTATTCCTGAAAAATCAGGTACCATATATCTGAAAAAAGATTTTATAATTCCACTTGAACTTCAGAAAGAAGACATTTCAATTTATCTTGGTCATATCGCATCTTCTGATAAGACTTATATAAATCATTATCTTATCGGAAACACGACAAGCGGAGAATCTCATTTTTTTTCTTTTTTCAATGTTCCGCGTTATTACGAAATTCCGGAAGAGCTTTTAGTCCCTGGTGTAAATACAATCATCATAGAAATTCAGGTAAATCGTTATGGGTATTTAAGGGGAAACTGTTTCATTTCATATTTCAGTGAAGCAAAAAGGGCATATACTTCCGACAGATTTTTTTCTGAACTTCTATATTTCGCTTTAAGTGTAATTCTGTTTTTTATTTCACTTTTTCTGATTATTAAGATTTCAAGATTTTATAATAAGAGTGAAGTTGCAGTTTTCTGCATCATTTTAATTCTGACGGCTGTCAATTTAAGTTATTTTTTCATCAATGACATTCCTTATATTTCATTAGAGAAAATCAATTATGAAATATATAGTCTCATTTTTCATTATTGCCTGCCTACAGCCATATTCATTATTTTTTCATTTTATATTTATTCTTTTATCAAAAAAAATCATGATTATAAGTTACAGATTCTGTTTTCGGTTTTTGTAATTCCTTTTTTTATTATTCTTGATCTGTTTTTTCATTACGGTCTTAAATATAATTTTGTTCCTGTTTTATCATATTATTCTTTTCCAGTCTGCTTAATCTGTATTTTTTTTGTACTTATTTCTAAAAAGATAAGAGAACTTAAACCATTAAAAACTGCAGAAGATTTAAAATTTTCAAGAATAATTCCCAAAATTATTGATACGGAAAATTTTCAGGCTGCTTATTTTTTTAAGAGTGCACGCGGTGTAAAGGAATTGATGTATGATATTTTTCTTGAAGAAAATAAATTAAAGGGAATTGCAGTTTTTGAAACTTTAAAAAATTCAAGCGACAGTACAAATCTTATAATGCTTGCAAAACAGATTGCAGGAAAAACTTTTAATGACTGTAAAAAACTTTCTCTTCCAAAAGTAATGGAAAAAATATTAAGAAAAATTGCAGAAGAAAATATTTCTGATAATCAGATTTCAGGATCACTTTTGAGATTTTCAGACAGTAAAGTAGAATATGTAAACAGTTTTCACACGACTGCTTATTACAGGGTTTCAAAAACCGGCATTGCAGTTCCTGTCAGATTACCGGAAGATAAAAATAAAGGAAGTGGAATTGGATTTACAATGCTTCCGGGGGATGCCGTAATTTTATATTCCAGAACTTTTGAAAATTCCCAAAATCCCGAAAATGAACCTTTTTCTGCCCAAAGAATTCAGCAGGCTTTTAAACAGTCGGGAAGTGGAACTTCATTAAGCCGTCTCGAATATATTTTGAATATGTTCCAGAACTATACAAATAACGTGCCGAATAATCATGATCTTGTCCTTTTGATTGTTCAGAAAAAATAAGATCTGAATATTTTCAAAAAGTATAGAAGAAACCGAGAATTTGTTTGACTTCTGACATAAAGTGTCGTAAAATATTCCTAATAATATAAATTACCCGGTAACGGGCTAAAACGGGAGGCCAATAATGGCTAAAGTAGAACTTAAAGGTATTGGTAAGATTTACGACGGCGGTGTTCGTGCTGTAAGTAATGCCAACATCACAATCGAAGACAAAGAATTCTGTGTTTTCGTAGGACCATCAGGTTGTGGTAAATCAACAACACTTCGTATGGTAGCAGGTCTTGAAGATATTTCTGAAGGAAAACTCTTCATCGATGGAAAAGAAATGAACGAAGTTCCACCAAAAGATCGTGATATCGCGATGGTATTCCAGAACTATGCTTTGTATCCACATATGTCAGTATATGACAACATGGCATTCGGTCTTAAAATCCGCAAGATGGACAAGAGCGAAATCGACCGCCGTGTTAAAGCTGCTGCTAAACAGCTCGACCTCGAACAGTATCTTACACGTAAACCAAAGGCTCTCTCTGGTGGACAGAGACAGCGTGTTGCTGTAGGACGTGCTATCGTTCGTAATCCAAAAGTATTCTTGTTTGACGAACCATTGTCAAACCTCGATGCTAAACTCCGTGTAACAATGCGTTCAGAAATTGCAGCTCTTCACAACAGACTTCAGGCTACAATGATCTATGTAACACACGACCAGATCGAAGCTATGACACTCGGTGATAAAATCGTTGTAATGAAAGACGGTGTTATCCAGCAGATCGGTGCTCCATTGTACTTGTACAACAACCCAATCAATAAATTCGTTGCAGGATTCATCGGAACACCTCCAATGAACTTCCTCAAAGTAAAAGTTCTCGAAAAGGGTGGAAAGATCATCTGTGAAGAAGGATCTTTCGATGTTACTCCAAACGCAGATCATCAGAAGAGACTCAAGGCATTTGTTGGACAGGAAGTATGGTTCGGTATTCGTCCGGAAGATGTTACATACTCAGAAAAACCTTCAAAAGATGCTATGCAGATGAAGATTGCCAACAAAGAACCACTTGGAGCTGAAACACACCTCTTCCTTACAACAAATAAAGGACAGAATCTTATTGCAAAAACAAATGCAAACGTACAGTTCCGTCTTGGAGAAACAGTTAACCTTATCCCTAATATGGATAAAGCTAAGTTCTTCTCTTGTGAAGAAGGCGAAATCAATATCGTAGAAGATATTAAAAAAGAATGGTAATTTAATTATCCGTTCTTAGTCTTGTTTTATAAACGGGCTCCGTGAGGGGTCCGTTTTTTTTTTGTTCTTTCAAAGATGATTCTTTTGAAAGGATTTTTTTATATACTTCTGAGTGTTTTTATGATATATTTTTTTCATGATCAGAAAAAATGCGATTGTATTGTATAAAAATCAGGCTGCTGTTGTTAATGATATTGAAGGCGATAAATATGTGATTTCTTTCTGTCCGTTTGCACTTTCAAAAGAAAATATTGAAAAGTTCGGTTCAAAAGGTTTTTTACCGTCAGAGCAGAAAGTCCGCGAAAAAGATATCATTCTTCTTTCAAAAAACGAAAACCCGGAAAAGATTTCACTTGAGTCTCTTATTAAGCAGAATGATTCAAAACTTTCAGAAAAAATTTCTGAAGCCTGGGAACTTTTGGCAAGTGACGAAAGTACTGCAAATGAAGCAATCACTTTTTTTGATCTTTCTGAACTCATTGACTCTGACTATAAAGATCTTTTTGCATGGAATTTTTACAGCACGCTTTCTTCTTCTGTTGAGTTCAATCAACCGGATGAGAAAAATCTTCTTATGTTCATTCCGCGAAAAAAAGCAGAAATAGAAGAACTTTCAAAAAAACAGAATGAAAAAGCTCATGAAAAAGAAGAGCGCGAATCATTTATCAAACGCTTAAAACAGAAAAAATTAAATCCTGAAGATTCGATTTTTATGGGAGATGTCGAAGCATTTGCACTTGGAAAAACAGATAAATCAAAGACACTTGCAGAAGCAGGTTTTTCTCAGGATATTGAAAAAGCTCATAAACTTTTGATTGATACAGGTATCTGGGATTTTACGAGAAATCCATATCCTTTCAGATGGGGACTTTCTGTCCAGTCGGCAAAAGAAGGACTTGCATCTCCTCCAGAAGAAGAACGTCTTCATGTTGATGGAACTTTTTACGCAATCGACAACAAATGGTCGAGTGACCCTGATGATGCTGTAGGCTTTGACGGAACTTATCTCTGGGTTCACATTGCAGATCCTGCAAGTACAGTAATGCCAGACAGTTCAATTGATAAAACCGCACGGGACCGTGGTGCAACTCTTTATATTCCCGAAGGTGCAAGCCGAATGCTTTGCGAACAGTCTTTAAGTGACTATGCACTTGGACTTAAAAGAAACAGTCTTGCTCTTTCTTTCAGACTTTTACTTGATGAAAACTGTGCAATAAAAGAATGCAAAGTTTTTAAGACTTCAATTGATGTTGAATGCATCACTTATGAAGAAGCCGATGCAAGAAGGGACAGTCCTGAATTGAAAGTGCTTTTTGAAATTGCTGCAAAGAACGAAGCAAGAAGAAATGCAAACGGAGCTGTAAACATCAACTTTCCTGAAGTTCATATTACAGTTGATCCTGAAACAAAAAAAGTTTCTATTACACCGATAGTGGAATATGATTCAGCAAATGTCATTCGTGAAATGATGCTTCTCGCTGGAGAAGGCGCTGCACATTTTGCTTTTGAAAATAATATTCCTTTTCCGTTTGTGAGTCAGGAAGCGCCGGACATTCCATCAAAACTTCCAGAAGGACTTGCAGGCGATTTTAAGATGGTAAAGTCCATGCACAAAAGAAGTGTAGGTGTAACTCCATCTTCACATGCAGGAATCGGTATCGGAATGTACAGCCAGGTAACGAGCCCGCTCCGCCGTTATTCAGATCTGATTGCACATGAACAGCTCAGGGCATTTCTTGACGGACGGGAACTGATTGATAAAAATACAATGCTTGAAAGAATAAGTGCCGGGGATGAAGCTGCGATTGCCTGCAAGAAAGTTGAGCGAAAAAGCAACATGCACTGGACTCTTGTTTATCTTCTGCAGAATCCTGACTGGACGGGAGAAGCCATTTTTGTGGAACAGAAAGGCCGTGAAGGCATATTTATGATTCCATCTTTGGCACAGCAGACACTCATGATTCCTTCAAAACCGATGGAATTGAACCAAAAGATAACAGTTAAAGCTTCTAATATTGATATAGCGTCTCAAAAAGTAGACTTTTTGGAGATTTTATAAATCAAGTGTAACTTTTTGTATACTATTTTGAGCTAAAAAAGCGTTTTTTTGAAGAAAGGTGTATGAAAATGAAATTTTAGTGTATTAAAAAT